>NZ_PQSS01000013.1 GCF_002920535.1 Streptomyces sp. Ru71
AAACGCACGGCGGCCCGGAAGTGCGGGGCTGGCGCGTGTCTTGGCCGGTTGTCAGTTGATCGGATGCGTAGGCCCGATCAGTGATCACTGATGCGATGTGGGACCGGATCGATCCGCTGCTGCGGGCGATCCGGTCCTCCGCACAAACGGCTGATCAGGTGGAATCGTCGCCGGTCCATGCACAAGTTGGACGACGAAGAGATCCGCACCTCCGCGCGTGGACGTGCATGTTCGATCACGCAGACCGGATCTGCCAGGCCGCCTGGCCGACGGCCAGGATGCCGCGCGCGGGGAGTGGCACTTCGCCGATGCGGGGGTTGCGCTTCAGCCGGACCGGACGTCCGAGGTCGGTGTCGTCGAGAACGGCCCGGGCGTCGGCGATGTAGTACATCTGCTCGGGCATCAAGGTGCCGACGTGCCCGCTCGGCATCACGCCGGTCATCTGCACGCGGCCCAGCCCGAGCGCGCGGGCCATCAGCTCCCGGCTTCGCACCAGCGGCCTCACGCGCCAACTCGCGAGCGGCAACGCCGAACTGACGGCGTTCATCGCGGCGAGGACGGGCGTGGAGCGGGCGGTCAGCGTCCAGTCGAGGGAGGGCGAGTCCATCGTCACCCGCAGTGAGGCGGGTCCGGTCCAGGTGAGCTGGATGCGGGCGAAGCCGGTGCGCTCACAGGCTGCCCCGTAGTAGCGGGGGCAGGCGGTATCGAGGCGGGGGCCGTCGACGTGGATGGACCACCGGCCGTCGGGGGTGCGGTGCCACACCGTCCGGTAGGGACCGAAGGAGCCTTCGGGGAAGACCCGTAGCGCGAGGACGTGGCCGGAGTCGAAGGGCAGCGCGAAGACACCCCAGCCCTTGACGTACTCGTGCCCCGGCCACGGCGCGCTTCCGGGCGACTGCGGCGGGCGGGAAAGCCGTGATCCCAGATGCGGCGAGCGGGAGAGCCGTGATGCCAGATCGATCATGATCGTCACCTCGCTCGGAAGCAGCCCGTCACCCGGTGTCCAGCATGGCAGCGCAGTGGCCCGAGCGCCGGTCGGAGCCGTCGGTGTCGGTCATGCGGCGTCTGCCTCGACGGGCAGGGACGCCAGGCGCCATTCGAGCATGCCGTCGGCCAGCCGTTTCGCCTCGCGGCCGTGCGCGGTCAGCAGGCGGACGGCGTCGTGGGCGAAGACGCAGTTGGACCCCCGGCAGTAGGCCACGACCTCGGTGTCGGCGGGAAGTTCGGCCAGGCGCGCTTCCAGCTGGTCGAGGGGGATGGACAGCGCGCCGGGGATGTGACCGGCGGCGTACTCCTCGGCCGGGCGCACGTCGATCAGGGTGGCGGTGCCGGCCTTGACCCGCTCCAGCAGTTCCTCGCGGGTGAGGTGGTCGGTGTCCTCGGGGCCCAGGTAGGCGGCGCGGGCCTGCTCGGTGGCGGCGAGGTGGGTGCGGGCGACCTGCTGCAGCAGCGCGTACAGGGCGGCGACGTCGTCGCCGGCGAGCCGGTAGTAAATGCGCACCCCGTCACGGCGTGTGGCGACGAGTCCGGCCTGCTTGAGGGTCTGCAGGTGCGCCGATGCAGTGGTCATGCCGAGACCGGCGGCCTTGGCCAGGGCGTCGACGCTGCGCTCGCCCTGGGCGAGGAGGTCGAGCAGTTCCAGGCGTTTGCCGTTGGCCAGCGCCTTGCCCGTGGTCGCGAGGGCGTCGTACAGGGCGGCCTTGCGGGTGGGGTCTCCCATGGCATCCTCCATAAATCCATGGAATAGTGTATGGGTGGCCCGGGTGGAACACCACCCGCCTCGCCGTGAAGCTGGAGAGCGCCATGGGCTGTGACGAGCACCTGATACCGCTGGTCGACGAAGGTCTGGGCAACAGCGCCTACCTGGTCGACCTCGGCGACGGCCGCGCCCTCGCCGTCGACCCCGCACGCGACCTGCGGGCACTGCGGGCCGCCGCTGCCGAGCGCGGCCTCACCGTGGCGTTCGCCGCCGACACCCACCTGCACGCCGACTTCCTCACCGGCGCGCTCCAGCTCGCGCACGACGACGGTGCCACGGTGCTGGCCTCCGCCGCCGGCCACCGCACCTTCTCGCACACCGCGCTCGACGACGGCGACGAGGTGGACCTGGGCGGACTGACCCTGCGGGCGCTCGCCACACCCGGCCACACCGACGAGCACCTGTCCTTCCTGCTCCTCGACGGCACCCGGGAGCTCGGCGTGTTCACCGGCGGGTCGCTGATCGTCGGCTCCGCCGCCCGCACCGACCTGCTCGGCGCCGACCGCGCGGAGGAACTGGCCCGCGCCCAGTACCGGTCGCTGCAACGCTTGAGCATGCTGCCGGACGCGACCGCGGTGTGGCCGACCCACGGCGCCGGCTCGTTCTGCTCGGCCCCGTCCGGAGCCGAGCGCACCACCACCGTCGGTGCTCAGAAGGCCGCGAACGACCTGTTCGCAGCTCCGGACGAGGACGCCTTCGTGGCCCGCCTCCTCGGCTCGCTCGGCTCCTACCCCGCGTACTTCGAGCGCCTCAGTGAAATCAACCGCCGCGGGCCCGCTCTGCTGACCACCGCACCGGGCCTCGACCCGCTGACCCCACAGCAGGTGCGCGCCCTGCTGGCCGACGGCGCCCACCTGGTCGATGCCAGATCGGCCGCCGCCTTCGCCGCGGGGCACATCCCCGGCGCCCTCTCCAACCCGCTGCGGCCCGCGTTCGCGACGTGGATCGGCTGGCTGCTGCCACCGGACGTGCCGCTCGTCTTCCTGCTCGAACCAGACCAGGACGGCGCGGACCTGGCCTGGCAGGCCGCGAAGATCGGCTACGACCGGCTGGCGGGACAGCTCGACGGCGGCATGGACGCCTGGCGTGCCGACGGCGGCTCGATCGACACGATCGAGCTCGTGACGGCCGACCGGATCGGCACCCGGCCGGTGCTGGACGTGCGACAGGACGCCGAGTTCACCGCCGGGCACATCCCCGGAGCCGCCCACCGCGAGCTCGGCGACCTCGGCGCCGACGGGCAGGCCGCCGCCGACGGGGCAGTGGTGATGTGCGGGCACGGCGAACGCGCCATGACGGCCGCCAGCATCCTGGCCCGCCACGGCACCCGCGACCTGGCAGTGCTGGTCGGCGGCGCCGCCGACTGGGCCAAGGCCACCGGCGGCCGCTTGGCGGACGGCTCGTGACCACCACCGACCCCGGCACCAGCCCCGGCAGCACCAGCCCCGGTCACGACGGCATCCGGCTCGGCCTGCGGGCCAACCTGGCGCAGTTCTCACTGCTGGTCGCGGTCAATGCGCTGGTGGGCGGCATGCTCGGCCAGGAACGCTCCGTCCTGCCGCTGCTGGCCGACCGTACCTTCCATCTGTCCGCCTACACCGCCGCGCTCACCTACATCGTCGCGTTCGGCGCGACCAAGGCGGTCACCAACTTCTTCGCCGGAACCCTCTCCGACCGCCACGGCCGCAAACCCATCCTGGTGGCGGGCTGGATCGTCGCCCTGCCGGTGCCGCTGCTGCTGATCTGGGCCCCCTCCTGGGGTTGGGTCGTCCTGGCCAACGTGCTGCTCGGCGTCAACCAGGGCCTGACCTGGTCCACCACCGTCATCATGAAGATCGACCTCGTCGGCCCCGCCCGGCGCGGACTCGCGATGGGCTGCAACGAGGCCGCCGGCTACCTGGCGGTGGCAGGCACCGCGATGGCCACCGGCGCCATCGCCGCCCACTGGGGGCTCCGGCCGCAGCCGTTCTTCGTCGGCATCGCCTACGCCGCCCTCGGCCTCGGCCTCTCGGTCCTCACCGTCCGCGAGACCCGCGAGCACGCCCGAGCCGAAGCGGCCCTCCACCCCGCCCCGGCGGACCCCGGCCACCACGCTGAACTCACGACCGGTCAGATAGCCCGTACCACCAGCCTCACCGACAAAGCCCTGTCCTCCGCCAGCTGGGCGGGCCTGGTCAACAACCTCAACGACGCCCTCGCCTGGGGCATCTTCCCCCTGCTCTTCGCCGCCCACGGCCTGACGATCGGACAGGTCGGCCTGCTCGCCGCCCTCTACCCCGCCGTCTGGGGTCTCGGGCAGATCCTCACCGGCTGGTGGTCCGACCGCACCGGCCGCAAGCACCTCATCACCGCCGGCATGCTCCTCCAAGCCGCTGCCATAGGCCTGGTCGCCACCGGCACGACCTTCGGTGTCTGGGCACTCGCCCAGATCCTGCTCGGTGCGGGCACCGCCCTCGTCTACCCGACCCTGCTCGCCGTCATCGGCGACGTCGCCCACCCCGCCTGGCGTGCCCGCGCCGTCGGCGTCTACCGCCTCTGGCGCGACGGCGGCTTCGCCGTCGGCGCCCTCCTGGCCGGAGCCCTCGCCGACGCCTACGGTCTCACCACCGCCATCTGGGCCGTCGCAGGCCTCACCGCCACCGCGGGCATCGTCGTCGCGGTACGGATGTACGAGACCCATCAGCACATCTGATCGCAGTCCAACAGGGCACCGTCGCCATCGGGTGGCGCGTCCATGACCCCATTGGACCTGCCGGAGTGCGAGGTACGAGTGGTCTTCGCAGCATGGCGTCTGACGACCCCAGCCAAATGGTGACGAGTTCGATCGGTGCCGAGGGCCTGTCACGGCACCGATGCGGAAGGACGACATGCCCATACGCAACCGCGGCACAGCTGCCGCAGCCGCCATGTTCCTGACCGGCCTGACGGTGCTGTCCGCGGCCCCGGCCGACGCCACGTCCGGCGTGTCGACCACCCGCCAGAAGCCAGTAGCGGGGGAGGACTCCCCACCGCGCCTCAGCTACTCACGGCCCGGCCTGTCACCGGGACGGCCGGCCGGCGAGTCCATACCCGCACGCTCGAAGGCCGCCACGCACACCGTCGCCTCCGGAAACACGCTGTGGGACATCGCCCAGCAGACCCTCGGCGACGCACTGCGGTGGGGCAGCGTCTACACCCTCAACCAGCAGACCATCGAGGACGAGGCCCGTCAGCACGGATACGCCTCCAGTGACCGGGGCCACTGGATCTTTCCGGGAACCGTGCTCACCCTGCCCCAGGCCTCGACGGCGCAGACGCAGGGGACGTCGCGGTTCGAGCCCGCTCCGTGCCCGACCACTTACGGAGAACTCAAGGACACCCGCTGCGGCTTCCTCGTCGTACCGGAGAACCGGGCCCACCCGTCCACGCGAACCCTTCGCCTGGCCGTCGCGCTCGTCGGCTCGTCATCGCCGAAGCCGCACCCCGACCCGATCGTGTTCCTCTCCGGCGGGCCCGGCGCGGACGGCCTGGGGAACATATCCGAACTCACCGAGGCCGGGCTGAACCGCGACCGCGATCTGGTCGTCCTGTCCCAGCGCGGCACGCTCTCGTCCCAGCGGCCACTGACGTGTCCCGAGATCGACCGGTTCTACGGTGAGCGCGTCCACCTCCTCTACGACGCACCTTCCACCGGAGACCGGTACGCCCAGGCGGCCGCCCGGTGCCGCGAGCGCCTGACAGCCCAGGGAGCCGATCCGGCCGACTACAACACCAGCGAGAACGCAGCTGACGTGGCGGATCTGCGCAAGGCCCTGGGAATCCGCGAGTGGAACGTCCTGTCGCATTCCTACGGCACGCAACTGGCGCTGACCTACATGCGCATGTTCCCCGAAGGGATCCGCTCCGTGACCGTCGACGGCGTCGTACCGCCGTCGGTGGCGACGCCCGGGTGGACGTGGAGCAGCATGCGCGAATCGTTCGACAACATCGTGAGCGCCTGTGCGGCACAGACCTCCTGCCGGCAGCGCTACCCGGACATCGGTGCCACCTACCTGCGCATGGTGCGCCAGCTGGAGGCTCACCCGGTCACCACGCACGTGACGGTGCCGCAGGTTGGCAGGGTGAAGGTGGTCCTCGACGGCGGGGCGCTGCTGAACTGGATGGTGCGTGCCAGTCACGCCCCCCAGACCTTCCCGGTGGGCGTGGACGAGTTGGCCCACGGTCACCCGGAGCGCATCGCGGAGCAGTGGGCGGCCGCCTGGCTTCCCGGCTCGCAGGGGATGTTCGCTCACGGGTTGTCGCTGAGCGTGTGGTGCAGCGAATGGGTTCCGTTCGAGACGCCCGCCGAACAGCTCGCCAAGGGGCAGCGAGCTTTCCCCGAGCTCCCCCGTTCGGTCCTGGCTCAGGCGCCTCAGCTGCCGTTCCTGCGGCAGGCGTGCCAGGCCTGGGACGTCCCGAAGGCACCCGACTCCGTTCGCGAGGTCACCCGGAGCAGCATCCCCACCCTGGCCATCTCCGGCAGTTTCGACGCTCAGACCGGGGCTCAGTGGGGGCAGTACGTGGCACGGACGCTCTCCCGCTCGACGGTGGTGACCCTGGCCGGTGTCGCCCACGGGACGTTCGACCATCCGTGCGGGGCAGAGGTGATCACCTCCTTCTTCGACGACCCCGAGCACCCCGACACCCGGTGCGTGAGCTCCGTGAAACCGGCGCCGTTCGTCATCGGCAGCGAGGGAGCCGGTACCGGTGAATGACGACCTGCTGTCGGCCGGCTCCGACACCGCGCGCTCCGCGCCGCCCGAACTCCCCGGTCCCACGCGGTGGTCTCGACGTGGCTTTCTGAACGCTGCGGCAGCGGTGGGCTGCGCGACCGTCTCACTGGGACCGGCGGCGACGGCGGCCGCGTCACCGCGATCCGCTGTCCACGGCGGCGGCACGGGCGGCACGGGGAGCTCATTGTTCGCCGAGCTCGACGCCAAGATCGAGGAGGGCATGAAGGCGTACGCGATACCGGGAGCGGCCGTCGGCGTGCTCTGGAACGGTCAGGAGTACGTCAAGGGGTACGGGATCACCAATGTCGACCATCCGGTGCCGGTCGACGGTGACACCGTCTTCCGGGTCGGCTCGACCACCAAGACCTTCACCGGCACGACACTCATGCGGCTGGTCGAGCGGGGCGAGGTCGAGCTGGACGCCCCCGTGCGCCGCTACCTCCCGGATTTCTCGGTGGCCGACCCGTACGCGTCGGCGCAGGTCACCGTGCGGCAGCTGCTCAACCACAGTGCCGGGTGGCTGGGCGACGACTACCAGGACTTCGGCCCCGGCGACGACGCGCTGGCCCGCTTCGTGGCATCCATGGCCCGGCTTCCCCAACTCACCGACCCCGGGGAGGTGTTCGCCTACAACAACGCGGCGCTGTGCGTGGCCGGCCGGATCATCGAGGTGGTGATGGGCACGACCTACGAGGCCGCGGTGCGCAAACTGGTCATCGATCCGCTCGGGCTCGACCACAGCCGCTTCTCCAGTGACGAGATCGTGGGCTTCAACGTCGCGGCGTCACACGACGTCGTCGACGGCAAGGCCGTGCTGGAGCCCTCCTTCTGGACCCAGCCCCGCAGCCTCGCGCCGACCGGCGGCCTGATCTCCAGCGTGCGCGACCAGCTGAGCTGGGCCCGCTTCCACCTCGGAGACGGTACGGCCCCTGACGGCACGCGACTGCTGAGCAGGTCATCGCTGGAACAGATGCGCTCCAAACCCGGCCCCGGTGGCACGCTCGTCGTGGAACTCGACGGCATGGGAGTCACCTGGATGCTGCGCCCGACGGCCCAAGGACCACGGATCGTGCAACACGGCGGGACCTGGCCGGGCCAGATCTCGGGCTTCCTGATGGTTCCCCGCCGCGGCTTCGCTCTCACCCTGCTGACCAACTCGGAAGGCGGGACCCGGCTCAGGGACGAGCTGTTCACCGATGACTGGGCCCTCAGCCGGTTCGCCGGGGTGACCAACCTGCCGGCCACACCCAAGGTCTTGACCAGCGAGGAGCTGGCGCCCTACGAGGGCCGCTACATCGCGCAGCGGATCAACGACAAGGGCGCCGTGGAGGACACCGTCATCGAACTCCACCGGCACAACGGACAGTTGAAGGGCACCCAGACGACCCAGAAGCAGATCACCGACCCCGGAGTCGCCTTCTACCGAAAGGACTTCGGACTCGACCTCGACGACGAGGGCAGACCGGTCGGCACCCGCTCCGACTTCGTACGTGGACCCGACGGGAAGGTGGCCTGGTGGCGCAACCACGGACGGCTGCACCGCCACCAGACGCATTGACGAGCACGGACGAAGGGCAGGATCGTCACAGGCGGCCGGCGTCCGGCGCGGGCTGACGGAACTCCGACGTGCCGCAGCAGTCGCCCGGAGCGGTGGCGGCCTTCTGCAGGGTGTCGGCGTCGGCCTTCACGACGTAGACCTCCCATGGTTCCTTGCCGGGGCCGGTGACCCACACCTTGTCCTGGAGGGCGTAGCAGCAGGCGGTGTCGCTCTCCTCGAAGGTCGCCAGGCCCGCGTCCTTGAGCCGGGCGGTGGCCGCGGTGACGTCCTCGGTGGACGCGACCTCGACGCCGAGATGGTCCAGACGGGTGTCCTCGCCGGTCTCGCCCTCGATGAGGACGAGCTTGAGCGGGGGCTCGGCGATGGCGAAGTTGGCGTAGCCCTCGCGGCGCTTGGCGGGCTCGGCCCCGAACAACTTGGAGTAGAAGGTGATCGAGGCGTCGAGGTCGGCGACGCGCAGGGCGAGCTGAACACGGGACATGGCGGTCTCCCATCAAAGGGCTTGTTTCGACATCTGTCGATACAGTCGACCTTGCCACCGGGATCGACGACTGTCAATATTGAGGAATGTCGAAACAACCTGGTCTGCCGGTGCTCGGGCAAGACGACGAGACGGCGTGCTGCGCGCCGATGGTCCGCGAGCCCCTCGGCGAGGAGGCAGCGGCCGAGCTGTCGCGGATGTTCAAAGCGCTGTCGGACCCGATCCGACTGCGGCTGCTGTCCCTGATTGCCTCCCACGAGGGCGGCGAGGCGTGCGTGTGCGACCTCGTCGGTCCGTTCGACGTGTCCCAGCCGACGATCTCCCACCACCTGAAGGTGTTGCGGGAGGCCGGGCTGGTCGGCTCCGAGCGGCGCGGGACCTGGGTGTACTACTGGGTGCTGCCCGAGGCGCTGGCGAAGCTGTCCGCCCTGCTCCAGATCCCCGCCGCCTCCACGAAGGCCCCCGCGTGAGCGCGCCGGCCCCGCTGCTGCGGCGAGCGGCCGTCGAGGGACTGGGCACGGCCGCGCTGGTCACGGTGGTGGTCGGCTCCGGGATCCAGGCCACCGAACTGACACGCGATGTCGGGACGCAGCTGCTGGCCAACTCCCTCGCCACCGTGTTCGACCTCGGCGTGCTGATCGCCCTGCTCGGAGGGGTGTCCGGGGCGCACTTCAACCCGGTGGTCACCCTCGCAGCCTGGTCCAGCGGCCGCCGCACCGGCGAGGCCCCCACTCTGCGGGACGTCGCCGCGTACCTGCCCGCCCAGATCACCGGGGCGATCGGCGGCGCGGTGCTGGCCGACGCCATGTTCGGCAAACCACTGGTGCGCTTCTCCACCCACGACCGGTTCTCCAGCCCTCTGTGGCTGGGGGAGGTCATAGCCACCGCCGGACTGGTCTGGCTCATCTTCGGCCTGGCCCGCGTCGGCCGCGCGCACCTGGCGCCGCTGCTGGTCGCCTCCTACATCGGCGCGGCGTACTGGTTCACCTCCTCCACCAGCTTCGCCAACCCGGCCGTCACGATCGGCCGCGCCTTCACCGACACCTTCGCCGGCATCGCCCCCACCTCCGTGCTGCCGTTTGTGGCTGCCCAGCTGATCGGCGCCGCCGCAGGCCTCGGCCTGGTCACCGTCTGCTTCGGCCGCCCGACCCCCGTGAGCGAGGACGACATCATCATTCCCGACGACAGTCAGCAGCCCGCCGCACCCACCCGTACCACCGCAGAAAGCACTCTGGCCCGATGAGCACTCCCGCCCGCCCCTCCGTCCTGTTCGTCTGCGTGCACAACGCCGGACGCTCCCAGATGGCAGCCGCCTTCCTCACCCACCTAGGCGGCGCCCGCGTCCAGGTCCGCTCGGCAGGATCCGCCCCCGCCAATGCCGTGAACCCGGCCGTGGCGGAGGCCATGAAAGAGGTCGGCATCGACATCTCCGCCGAGACCCCCAAGGTCCTCACCACCGAGGCGGTGCAGACCTCCGATGTCGTGATCACCATGGGCTGCGGCGACGCCTGCCCCTACTTCCCCGGCAAGCGATACCTCGACTGGCAGCTCGCCGACCCGGCAGGCCAGGGCATCGAGGCCGTCCGACCGATCCGCGACGAGATCGAGCAGCGCGTCCGCCACCTGCTCACCGAACTCCGCATCGAGCCGGCAGCGTGAATCGCCCTCACGGGCCAACTACAGCCCCGCAACCGACACAGCCCAGGAAGGCGGCTTCCCACCTCTTCGGCTCGGAGATCGCTCAGTCGATACAGAACTCGTTGCCCTCGATGTCCAGCATCGGGATGCACGCATCGTTGCCGTCATACAGGGTTCGTACATGTACCGCGCCAAGCGGGACCAGTCGCGCACATTCGGCCTCAAGCGCGGCGAGGCGCGCTTCACCCACAAGTCCGGTGCCGACCCGCACATCAAGATGCACCCGGTTCTTGACGGCCTTCCCTTCGGGAACGCGCTGGAAGTACAGTCGCGGGCCGACCCCTGAGGGATCTACGCAGGCGAACCAGGAATCCCGCTGCTCAGGCGGCTGTGAACGCTTGTAGGCGTCCCACGTGTCAAACCCCTCCGGTGGCGGCGGCACGACGTACCCCAACACCTCGCACCAGAAACGAGCGAGACGCTCAGGCTCTGCGCAGTCGAAGGTGACCTGAAACTTCTTGATCGCTGACATCGGCGCACACTAGCAGGGGACTCGGCCGCTCATCTCCTGGGTGGAGCGGCCCGCTACACATGACCTTCTGCCGCCTTGGACGCCAAGTGATCAAACCGGGTCCTGCGCCGCCAGTGCCGCGACCGCAGGGATCGCTGCGAAAGCCTGGCGCATGTGCCGGATGAGTGCCGTACGGTCCTGCTGTGCTGCGTCCGACGAGGCCCATGCCTCCAGCGCGCGGTGCCACGCAGCCAGCATGAGGTCGAGCAGAAGGCGCAGTTCGGTGTGGCCAGGGGACTTCCCGGCCAACCGGTGTTCCACGATCCGAACCACGTTCGCGGAGACCTCTGAGCAGTGGCGCAGGCTGTGCGCGGTCAGCGCGGGGGTGCGGTCGGCCAGGTTGCGGCTGGCCTGGAAGCGCCGTTCCCATCCGTCCGTCATCCGCTCAAGTGCCGCGAACAGCGCGTCTTTGTAGGCGCCGAGGAGGTGCTCGCCGGTCAGGGGCCGGCTCTCGATATCGGTGACGTAGGCGGCCCACAGTTCCTTCTCCGGGGCCAGGGCCACGTCTTCCTTCGAGGCGAACGTGCGGAAGAAGGTGCGCTTGGAGACTTCCACCGCTTCGACGATCTCGTCCAGCGTGACGGTGGTGAAGTCCCGCGCGGTGAACAGCTCAAGGGCGGTATCGACCAGAGCCTGACGGGTGCGCAGTTTCTTGCGCTCGCGCAGCGGCAGTTCTTCCGGGTCCTTGGGCACGAGGCAAAGCCTAGCAGCCGCGTTTGCCCCTTGTAGGCTTATGCCACTCAGTGGCAATATCTCTCGCTGTGAAGGCATTAACGATCGACCACTCGGCCCCGGGACACCTCTCGCTCACCGAGGTCGCTGACCCCGAACCCGCCACCCACCAGGCCCTGATTCAGGTCCACTCGTTCTCCCTCAACGCCGGCGAGGTCCACCACGTGGTCCCCGAGGGCGAAGCCGGCACGGTGCCCGGCTGGGACGCCGCGGGCGTCGTCGTCCGCGCAGCCGCCGACGGCTCCGGTCCCGCAGTCGGCACCCCCGTCGTCACCCTGGGGCCGGACGGCGCCTGGGCCGAACTGCGCGCCGTGGACACCAATCTGATAGGCACCGTGCCGGAGGGAGCCGACCTCGGTCCGATCAGCACACTGCCGGTCGCAGCGGGCACAGCCCTGCGTGCCCTGCACCGCATCGGCCCGATCCTCGGACGGCGGGTCCTGGTGACCGGCGCGGGCGGCGGCGTGGGCCGCTTCACGCTGCAGCTCGCGGCCCGAGGCGGCGCACATGTCACCGCAGTGACCAGCGATCCGGCGAAAGCGGACGCACTTCGCGCACTCGGCGCTGATGAGATCGTCACCGACCTGGCCGCGCTCCAGCACATCGAACCGGTACACGGCGTGGTCGAACTGGTCGGCGGCGCCCACATGGTCGCCGCACACGGCGCGCTGACCGACAATGGCGTGCTGGTGGCCGCAGGTCACATATCCGGCGACGGCGAGCAGTTTCCCTACGGAGCCCTCTTCGGCAACGGCCGTCGCCACAACCGCCAGATCGTCACCTACTACCTGCTGGACGACGCCGTTGGACTGGGCGCCGACCTCACCTGGCTGGCCGCACTCACCGCCCGCGGCGAACTGGACCCGCAAGTCGCCCTCCGCGCCGACTGGACACAGGCGGCGCGGGCGGCAGCCGAACTCGCAGGCCGGCGCGTGCCGGGCAAAGCCGTCCTTGACGTCCACTGAGCGAACAAGACGACGTCCGCCGCAGGCCCCGTGACGCACCTGCGGCGACTCCGGTGGCCTGCAGCAAGATCCCGCAGCCGCCCGAGTGCCCGGTACCGATGACTTCGGGTGCCGGGCACGGTCGTACCCGGTGTAGCTTCCCGCCCACCGGAAGGCCGAAGGATGAGCAGCACGCTGTACGAGACACTGCGGCGACGTGTCGACGACGGAACCGTCCCCGGTGCCGTCGCCCTGGTCGCCCGCGGCGACGACGTCGAGGTGGTCGCCGTGGGGTCGGCCGACGCCGGTGGCAGCGTCCCGATGACCCGGGAGTCGATCTTCAGGATCGCCTCGATCACCAAGCCGATCATGGCGGCGGCGGTGCTGACTCTGCTTGATGAGGGCCGCATCGCGCTGGAGGACCCGATCGACGAGTGGCTGCCGGAGCTGGCGAAGCCGCACGTGGTCCGCACACCGCAGAGCCCCGTCGACGACGTGGTCCCGGCGGCCCGTTCGATCAGGGTGGAGGACCTGCTCACCTCCCGCCCCGGCTGGGGCCTGCCCTCCGATTTCTCGCTGCCGGCTGCCAAGGCGCTGTTGCAGGTGCAGGATCACAGTCGCCCCCTGCAGAGCTGGCCCGGCCCGGACGAATGGCTGGCCCGGCTCGCAGAGGTACCGCTGCTCCACCAGCCCGGCGAGGCCTGGCTGTACGGCACGGCGTCCGCCCTGCAGGGGCTGCTGGCTGCCCGTGTGACCGGGCTGACCCTGCCGGAGTTCCTGAGCGTGCGGATCTTCGAGCCACTGGGGATGAAGGACACCGCGTTCGAGGTCCCGACGGCGAAACGGGACCGGTTCACCTGGTCCTACGCCCCCTCGGAAACCGGCGAACTGCAACTCACGGACACCCCGGACGGCGATTTCAGCAGCCCTCCGCGCTTCCCTTCGGGCGGCGGCGGGCTGGTCTCGACAGCCGACGACTGGCTGGCCTTCGCCCGCATGCTGCTGTCCGGGGGCGGTGACCTGCTGTCTCCGAGCTCGGTGAGCCGGATGACGAGCAATCACCTCACCGCGGCGCAACGCGAGAACGTGACGCTCTTCCTGGAAGGCCAGGGCTGGGGCTACGGCGGCCAGGTCGACGTCGAACCGATCGACCCGTGGAACGTCCCCGGCCGCTACGGCTGGGTCGGCGGCACGGGGACGACGGCCCATGTGATCCCGGCGACGAACACGGTCACGATCCTGCTGACCCAGGTGGCCATGCGCGGCCCGACCCCGAACCCACTGATGCGCGAGTTCTGGCGGGCGTGCGTCTAGGCCGGCGCTTGCCGACACCAGGCCGGTGTCGGGCGGGTGGCCCCCCGCTGGCCGGACGCACGCCTCCGGTGGACACGCCCTGCCTTGGCAGGGTCGACCACTGCGGTGATGTCGGTGATGTGATGCTCGGTGACCGTGAAGACGAGGAGGGAAAGCGGGGTGCCGTCTTCGCTCCAGGAGATGCCGCCGGGGCGGCCGTTGACGATCGCCGCACGTCCGAGTGCCGCGCCAGCCACGCGCGCGAGTGGCCACTTCGGTGCCCCGAGCGTGACGAACGTGCCGTTCGGGGTGTGGACGGTGAACCCCCTTCGCGCGGACGACCAGCACTGCCTCGTGAAGAAGTCGCTCGGCTTCAGGACCGCAGGCTACCGATGTCACCGGTCAGGGCAGCGTCCAGAACCGGACTGTGACGAGGTAGAAGACGACGACCCAGAAGGCCATCGCCACCGCGACGATACCGAGACCACGGAGATTGGCTCTGGCCGGTTCGTCCGGTGCTGGCCGCAGCCATCGCCCGAGCATCGGGTTCACGTAGTAGGGCATGGTCAGGAAGCTCATGAGGAAACTCGACAGCAGGTTGCCCACGAGCAGGCCGATCCAGAGCGGCATGTGCAGCGGGGACAGAGCAAGCGTCAGCAGCACGACAGTCGGGTAGAGGCCGACCCAGACCGCGAGGGAGGTCCTGGTCTCGGAGGGTGGCGACGGTGCCTCCTTGCCGTTGCCCTCGAAGGCGAACCAACTGCCGAACGAGTTGTCGATCGTACGCAGTTGGAAGTCGCTGAACTTCTCGCCCTCGGCCAGGATCCTCTGCCGTTGGGGCGACGTCAGCCACGCGTCGAGGTGTTCCGCAGTGTCGTAGCGGTACAGCGTGGTCCATTCCTCCTGAAGCCCCTCGATGGGGCGGAAGAGCTCGGTCCCGCGAAACCCCTCGAACTTGCTCTCCTCCTGGACCATGTGGTGCTGCCAGGCGAGGAAGTCGTCGACCTGGTTCGGGGAGACGCGGTGAGTGACCACCACGGTGACCAGCGGATCCAGTGACTGGGTGCCGCTGCTGACCACCTGCTGGGTCGCTGGACCGTCGAAGTACTTGGCGCCGACGTCGAGATACGTCTGCCTGGTCGCGCTGTTGATCCACGCCTGCAGATGCGCCACCGAGTCGAACCGGTACACCACGACCCAATCGGACTGCAGCGCCGTCGGCGGGGAGATCTCGGCGCCGAGGAAACCGGGGTAGTAGGCGGCCGCGGCGTTGAGATCCTCCTGCCATGACTCGAACTCCCGCTCCATCCCGGGCAGGACCTTCTGGCCGATGATTGCCGTAGCCGCGGCGGCTACGTTTCTTTCGGTGTTCATGGTGGCTCAACCTGTCGACACCGACTGCTCCGCGGGGAGTCGGCCGTAAATGCGTTCCGGAGTCAGCGGCAGCGCACGGTAGCGGACACCCGTGGCGTCATGCACCGCGTTCGCGAGCGCGGGGGCCACTGGGTTGATGCAGCACTCCGCCATCCCCTTCGCCCGCAGGGGCCCGACCGAATCCGCCGAGCCCACCAGGAGGACCTCGGTACGGGGGATGTCGGCGTAGGTGGGGATGCGGTAGTTTCGGAGGTTCGGGTTGACCATGACGCCGTTGCCGTCGACCTGATGGTTCTCGGTCAGCGCGAAGCCGATTCCCTGGGCCACACCGCCCTCCACCTGTCCCCGGACCTGCGCCGGGTTGATGATCAACCCGGCGTCGGCCGCCTGCACGCTGTACAGGATCCGTATCTCACCCGTCACCCGGTGCACGGCGACCCGGAACCCCTGCGTGTTGGAGGTGACGCTCCGGGGTGAGCCGTATGCCTTGCGGGCGGCGGTGAAGCGGATTCCACGTCTCCGGGCCAGCGCGACGAGTTCGGCCAGCGACACCCGCCGGTCCCCGCAGACGACACCGTCGTCGTCCATCGTGCACATCACGACATGGATGCCCGTGTGCGCGGCGGCGAATTGCAGAATGCGGTCGCGCACGGCATTGGCCGCCCGCAGGACCGCATTGCCCGCCACGAAGAGGCCCGCGCTGGCGAAGGCGCCGGTGTCGAATCCCGTGCGGTCGGTGTCGGACTGCACCAGACGGATCCGTGACGGTGTCGTGCCCAGCTGGTTGGCTGCGATCTGGACATGGGCCGTGGAGGTTCCCTCCCCGAACTCGACGGTGCCGACGGCCAGTTCGTAGATGAGATCGTCGCCCAGCGTGACCCATGCCTCGGAGAGGTGGTCCGTCGGGGGCGCGGTCTCGTGGAGGGAACTCGCCACGCCGGCTCCGACGAGCCACTCGGGGCCGGGGGGCGGCTGGTCGGCCGTACGAGCCAGGGCGTCGCCCACCAGGTCGATGCACCGGGCGAGGCCGTCCTCGGTGAAGATCACGTCGTCGGGGCCCTCGTGCATCGCGAGCAGGGGCTCACCCGGCCGCACGATGTTGCGCCGGCGCAGTTCGAGCGGGTCGATGTGCAGGACGCGGGCCAGTTCGTCCATCGCCGACTCCACGGCGAACGCTGGCTGCGTCATGCCGTAACCGCGCAGCGCCCCGCTCGGCACGGTGTTCGTGTAGACGGAGTACGCGTCGTACTTCTTGTTGGGGCAGCGGTAGATCATGACGGCGGCTCCGCCCGCGTACAGCGTTTCGCCGCCGTGGTTCCCGTAGGCGCCGGTGTTCGACACGTTGCGTACCTGGAGGGCTGTGAGCGTTCCGTCAGCCTTCGCGCCGAGCTTGACCGTCAGGCTCATCGGATGCCGCGGCGAGGCCGTGGTGAACTCCTCCTCACGGGTGTACTCGAAACAGGTGGGCCGTCCGGTGTCCAGGGTGGCGAGCGCGACCAGGTCCTCCGAGATCACCTCCTGCTTGCCGCCGAATCCGCCGCCGACGCGCTTGCAGAACACCCTCACCTGGTCTGGGCGCAGCGCGAACAGGTACTCCAGCTTGACTTTCGCGATCGACGGTGACTGGGAACTGGTGCGGACGTTCAGCCGGCCGTCCTCCATCCAGGCGATCGAACCGTGGGTCTCCAGATGCGCGTGCTGCACCCGCGGTGAGAAGTACGTGCCTTCGTGGATCACGTCGGCCGCGGCGAACCCCACGTCGACGTCACCGATGTGCGAGTGGAGTTCGACCAGGATGTTGTGGCCGGGGTCGCGGACGAACGGATCGTGGGAGCCGTGCAGCTGGGGTGCGCCGTCGGCCATCGCCGCCTCCGGGTCGAACACCGCCGGCAGCACCTCGTACTCGACCGCGAGACGCCGGCAGCCCTCCTCCGCCGCCCCGATCGTGTCGGCCAGGACCGCGGCGACGCGCTGACCGGCGAAGCGGACCGTGTCGTCGAGGATGTAGGTGTCGTCCGGGTCGACCAGGTGGTCGGTGTGGATCGCGGTGGTGAAGCGTCTGCGGGGTACGTCTTCCCAGGTGTAGACCCGATGCACGCCGGGCACCGCGAGGGCGGCGCTCTTGTCGATCGAGAGGATCCGGGCGTGGGCGTGGGGCGAGTGCAGCACCTTGAGGTGCAGCATGCCGTCGATCCGCGTGTCCATGGTGAACTCGGCGTGACCGGTTACCACGTCATGGGCCGCGGGCACGCCGACGCTCGTCCCGACGGCCTTTCCCGGTGCTGCCGTCTCCACCGCACTGACGCCCTTCACGGCGTCCTCGATCGCCCGGTATCCGGTACAGCGGCAGAGGTTACCCTTCAACGCCCGTGGCAGATCTGCCTTCTGGTCCTCGGTGAAGGTCGCCGACGTCATGATCATCCCCGCGGTGCAGAACCCGCACTGGAATCCCGGGGCGTCCTCGAACTGCCGCTGCATGGGATGCAGGGCGCCTGGTCGCCCAAGGCCCTCGATCGTGGTCACCTCACGGCCGTTCGCGCGGAAGGCGGGGGTGATGCAGCTGTGTACCGGTACGCCGTCCAGCCACACCGTGCAGGCGCCGCAGTCGCCCGCGTCACACCCCTTTTTGACGCCGAAGTGGCCGAGTGCGCGCAGGAACGTGCGCAGACACTGGCCGGGCGCCGGTTCCCGGTCAAATCTCCGGCCGTTCACGATGTAGGTCATGGCAAGTCCCCAGCCGTGAGTTCGCGGCGGATCTCTTCGGCGAAGTGCCGTGACAGGTGCAGACGGTGGTCGGGGGTCCCGTTGGGATCGGCGAACCAGACGTCGGCAGGCACGGCGTCGATGCTCTGCCGCAGGGTTCGGGCATCGGGCAGGGACACGAAGGCGATGCGGACCGGCCGTGTGGTGCCGGCGGTGACGGTGAGCAGCAGGTCATTCGCTCCCGGACGTTGCGTGCCGACGAGGAACACCGTCGAGCGGCCGAGCCGGGTCAGCGTGAAGCGACGGTGCGCGGTGCGTTTGCGCAGCGCGTACTCCGGAATGGTGATGCGCCGGAGGATCTCCCCAGGGGCGAGAATGTTGCGGTGGTCGCCCGTGACGAAATCGAGGGCGTCGACGAAGCGTACGGAGCCGTCGGGCGCCCACAGCTCGTACCGTGCCTCAAGCGCGACCGTCATCGTGATCATCGGGCCGGCTGGCAAGGACATGCAAATGTTTCCGCCGACGGTCGCCGCGTTCCAGACCTTGAACGAGGACAGGAATGCCTCGCAGCTCTCCCGGAAGAGAATTCCGGCGGTCCAGGTCTTCGGCCATGGAAAGGCGTACAGGTCGCGAATGGTGCAGGTGGCGCTGATCTCCAGACCCTCGTCCGTCGGAACAATAGGCTCCCAACGCAACGCCGTCAGGTCGATCAGCCGTCGCAGGTCCGGCTGCTCCGTGGAATAGAGCCATGTTCCGCCGGCGAGCCAGGCGTCGCCCTCGTGCCAGTCCATGCCTGGCTGCTCGGACGGCTGCCGGTTTACTTCGGTGATGGTGTTGAGGTCCATGAAAACCGACCTACGGGAGAACGGACCTACGGGAAGGCGACCGTCCCCTGGAGCTGTTGGCGTGGATTTCCCGCTGACCGAGCAGGTACCACCGTGCCGCACTGTCGGGCGGCCGAGCCGCGAGGGGAGGGCGGGCGCACGCGGTTTTGCCTCAGTTTATCGCAGCATGCGGATGACGGCCCCGGCCGAGGACAGCTGAGAGTGGCCGAGGCGCTCCGGACGGTCACACGGGTGTTCTTGCGCCGCTGACCGGGGCCGCCCCGTCCCGCGTAGAGCAGGCGCCGATGCTCCTGCTTTCGAGACGGTGATGTCCCGCATCCGCATGCCCCGCGCCGGCTCGGGCAGGGCCCGGACCCGGCCCCTGGCGGTTTTGGCCGACCGCGTATTCATCGATCACTCACAGGACGTCGAGCTGCCCCGGGAGGAACTCAAGACTGTTCCGGTCGGACGGCCAGCGCTGCTTCAGGAAGCCCTGCCCGGACCGGAGCGTGGCTGGCTTCCGGGGGGCAGAGGGTGGCCACATGTGTGAGGTCGTAGCCCCGCTCACCCGGCGGGACGGCGAGCGAGCCAAGAGCAATCCGCCCCCCGTCGTCCACATGGTCGAGCCGACCATACGGACGCCTCCATCAACCTCGACATCCTCGCGCTGGCCTGTCACGCCCGCCGTCGCGGCTGGGCCATCCGCGTCGAGTCCCCCTACCTTCCGCAGAGCCTCCTGCGGGCCGCGCAACCCTTCTAAGGATGTTGCAGAAGACTGATTGGCGGACGAGGCGGCGCGACGCCGCCGGCTGGCCGTGTCGTTCCTCATCAGGACGGGGTTCCTCGACGACGTGTTGCAGCAGGCGTCTGCGTCGGGGGTCCGGCAGGTCGTGCTGCTCGGCGTCGGCAGGGACAGCCGGGCCTTCCGGATGGACCGGCCCGAGGGCACCCGGCTGTTCGAGGTCGACACCGCCGCGCCACTGGAGTTCAGGCCTGGCACGCGGTTGGTTACCAGGATGAGGGCGGTGAGGTGCGGGTGACCACGGAGGGAAGGGGCTCGCTCTCCAGCACGTGCCGGGGGAGGGTCAGTCCGAAGTGCTCACCGATGACGTCGAGGGCCTTGCGCTTGGCTTCGAGAGGCGTCAGTTCCTGATCGTCGTCGAGCAGGTCGTCGAGGGAGTCTTCCGGTGCGATGGCTCCTGCGGCTTCCAGGGCTGGGCGCAGGAGGTCGGGTTGGGCGCCGCTGGGGTAGTAGCCGGCGCCGAGCTCGAAGTGCAGCTGCAGTTCACCGTTGGCGAGGTACCGGAAGAAGGAAGGCGGGTCGTCCGGCCGCGGGTCGAAGATCAGTACCTCGGCTCCGTCCCGGGAGACTGCCGGGTCGAGAGCCCAGCCTTCGCTGCCGCCGGACTCCACGATGAACGACCAGTCGTCGCTTCGGCCCAGGCGGCCGACGCAGTAGGTCTGTGCGAGGTCGACGAGGGCGGACGCTTCCCGGCCGGTGAGGGCGGGGCCGATCTCGACGGGTTGGTGGTCGGCCATGCGTTCGGCGAGCTGCTCGGGGCTCAGGCCGCGGGCGCAGGTGATGTAGAGGTCGCCGGGGTTGAGGTTGGTGCCGCCCCAGGCGTCGGCGATCCAGGCAAGGCTCTCGGGCACGGTTGTTTCTCCCCTCTGTTGGCGGAGTCAAGGGTGGTGGGGCACAGCCTAGGTCCCGTGCTGTGCCCCACCGGTTGTCGGCAGCCGGTCAGGGCTTGGGTACGGTGCAGGTCACGGTTGCCTTGGTTGCGTCACAGTGCGTGAACTGGGGGAAGTCCACCCAGTACGGGTCCTTGTCCAGCAGTCGGTACTTGCCGGAGAAGCCCGAGCTGAAGGCTCCGCCCATCGAGGTGGAGTTGATCCAGCCCGACATGGCGGAGCGGCCGCAGACTTCCTTCCAGGTGGGGGCTGCCGTACGGATGTCGTCGTACAGGTGCCACTCGCCCTGCTTGACGCGGGTGGCGTAGGACTGCACGCAGTCGTTGCCGGTGTCGACCTCGTTCAGGCCGCCCATCGTGCCGCCGGGCATGCCGCCGGAGTTGTAGCTGGAGGCATAGGCGAACTCGTCGCAGGACGCCTTGTCGCCGGTGCTGATCTCGGGAACGGTTGTGGCGTCCGGGTTGCCGTAGGTGGCTGCCCAGCCGTCGGGGCATATCACCTTGCGGTTGTCGTCGGGGTCGCGGCCGGGGGCGTTCTTGTCCTTGGAGGGAAGGAAGAACATCGGCTTGTTGGCGGCCCTGCTGCCGGGATGGTTGGGCAGCTTCGACTGGATCAGCCAGGCGTGCGCAACGGCCGGCGGAGTCTTCGCGAAGTTCATCACCCATGTCGGGACGTACTTGTAGAAGGTGCAGCCCGGTGTGGTGGAGGCGATCGTCTCGCAGCGGATCTGGGCGCCGTCGGCCTGCCACCGGGAGGCGGCAGGGTTGGCCACAGGGGAGTAGGCCGTGATCTTCGTGGACAGGTCCAGCAGGTCCATGTTGTCCGTCGGCGTCCACGTGTGGTCGAGCTTGCCGATCGCGTTGTGCGAGAACGGGTTGGCGCCGGTCCACTCCAGGGCGCCGTCCCAGGACTGCGGGCCGTTCGAGCAGTCATCGGCCATCAGGCAGTCGAACCGCACGTCGAGCGTCACGGAGATGAACTTGGGGTCGACTTCCACCGGCACGAGGATGAGCTGCTGCGTGAAGGTTCCCGAGTTGCCCGAGAGCCTCACCTCCTGGCCGACGGCCCATGAGGCGTTGAGGATCTCACCGGTGGGCTTGCCGTCCTTCACGACGATGCCCTCGTACTCGTACGTGAAGCCCGAGATGCAGGCCTCGTAGCGTTTGATGTGCGAGTCGGTGTAGGTCTCGCACCAGTCGACGAGGTGGGGCAGGCCCGAAGTCGCCTGCTTCAGCAGAGACTGGCGGGCACTCTTGCTGACGCCGGGAACGATCCGCGAGCACGGCTGGATCCCGGTCTTCGTGTTGACCTTGCCGCAGTTCCAGCCGGAGGACGCACTGAGGCCGGTGGGCGGTGTAGCCGGTGGCACCGAGACGATGCTCGGCTGAGCAATCTTCTGGGGCTCCTGGAAGTTGTCCTGGTTGAGCGCCGCAGCGTCCTTGTTCGGCTCGGGCAGCTTGATGTCCACGGCCCGGCCGCGGGTGTGGAACTTGGCCCAGGACGACCAAGTCGTCTCGTACAGGCTGCCGTCATAGGCGCTGGTGCGGAACGCGTAGGTGGTGTTCGGCTTCAGGTCGCCGTACCGGATGGTGACGTTGGCCCATCCGCCGGACGTCACGTAGTCGGACACCAGCACGCCGTACGCGGCCGGTTTGCCGGTGTCCGGGTCGGTGAGCTGGACCTGGTCCTTCGGGTTGCCGCTGGCGTCCGTGGTGTAGACCTGGAAGGAGAGGTCAGCCTTGTCGCCGTCCGCATCCGTCACCGTGTTGCGCAGGGTGACAGTGGTGCGATTGACCTGCCAGACCCCGGCGGAGTCCTTGGTGGACGGGGGACCTGCCTGGAGGTTCTTGCCCGATACGGGCCGACTGCCGCCAGCCAGGAGGGAGTTGGCTTCGGGCCCGGCGGCCGGAGTCGCCGACGGCGGCGCGGTGATCCCCGGACTCACGTCCCTCGCGGGGGAGGTGGCAGCTGCGTTCGTTGTCGCGGCAAACGGGACGATGGCCAGGAGCGCCGCGCCGAGCGCGGCGCGGGTTAAGCGGCGGTTGGTCATCCACCGTCTGGAGCTTTGCACGATGACTCGTGTCCTTCCCGTAGGATCCTTCAAACGTTTGTACGAGTCGCGCCCAAGTCGAAGATCCTACGGCGAGGGAAGAGTTCAGCCCTCCGGTGGCGGCTTGTTGACCGATAGTCAACTAATGCTTGGCCGGTTACCCCGGGTTCGGATACAGCAAGAGCGCCGCGAAACGGGGCAGTTGGCGCCTTCGGTAAGCCTCGCCACGACGTCGGACAGGAGCGGCCATCCCGCTCGGACTGCAATCAGTCCGGTCCTTGGCCGTGGATTGAAAGAGCCGGGGCATCGGCCTGCATGCCGCTCGCCCGCAGTCAGACGGGGCAGCCGCGCAGTCCCACCCGCCACGCCGGTTCTGCCAGCTCCAGCGCTGGTTCAGCCTTATACGAACGCTGATTGAGGGGAGAATCGCAAGATCGTGTTGAGATCCTGTCGATCACCTCGACTGATGCCAACAACATGCCCTCGACCGAGGGAATCAGCCACACCACCGTCCAGCCCGGCGATTCAGGCGAACTTAGTGGTCGCAGGCAGTCAGTGTGCGCATGAACCTGCCTGCACTCATCAGGCCCCCTAGGAATCAATCGTCTAGGGAACCGGGAGGCGCGCTACCGGCGGACCGCCGAGATCAGCCCGCCGGGCCGCTCCTCGCCCTGCGCCGGGGTGCTGATCGGCCGGCCATAGGCGGCAGCGCGCTCGCGCAGGGTGTGGCAGCTGGCCTTCCAGCCGTGCCCGGCCAGCCAGCCCACCGGGTCGTCGGGCATCTCCGAGACCCACATGGACGCCGCCGATCCCGGCACGGCGTCCGCGCCGAAGCGCTCGATCACACCGCGCGAGCCCAACGTCAGCCCCATCCGACTGCCAGCCGCCGAATGCGCGCTGACCCTGGCCATCAGCAGCTCCACCGCATCCTGGGGCAGATAGATCAGCAGCCCTTCGGCGATCCACGCGGTCGGCACGGCCGCGTCGTGGCCTGCGGCGGCCAGTGCGCCTGGCCAGTCCTCCCGCAGATCCACCGCGACGGTGATCCGCTCGCAGCGCGCGACGGCCCGCTCCTGGCGCAGCACCGAAGCCTTGAACTCCAGTGGCGCGGCGGTGTCGACCTCGAACAGCCTGGTGCCCTCGGGCCAGTCCATCCGGAAGGCCCGGCTGTCCATGCCGGCGCCGAGCAGCACGACCTGCCGGACCCCGGACGCGGAGGCCTGCTGCAACACGTCGTCGAGGAACTTCGTCCTGATGACGATGGAGAACGACACAGCCAGCCGGCGGTGTCGCGCGGCCTCGTCATCGGGCGGCGGCGAGGAGGGCCACAGGCCGCCGGCGGCGGCGAAGGCCTGCGCCAGTGGGTCGCGGAACAGCGCGTTCTCCCGCTCGGTCTCCAGCGCCCGTACCCTGGCCACCCCCACCGCCGTGGCCCACACTCCCGACGGCTGCACCCGCTCCTGCCCATCAGTCACCGCGCCAGCCTAGATGATCGACTCCAAGGGGCCTGATGAGCGGAGCCAGTTTGGACAGCCTTGGGGGAGGGGGGATCCTGGGTGTCGGGGGCATCCGGTTGGATGAGCATGTGACTGTCCATGACGTAGCTCGTCGGTTCCCTTCCATCGCCGACCTGCGGAACCTATGCCGCTCACTCGCGATGCTCGATGCGATCTTGAGCCCGGACTGGGAAGGCCGGTACCACTCCTTCAATGCAGGCTGGGGCGACGGCGAAGAGATGGCGTCGATGCGCAACGGTTCCGGGGCCGAGTACTCCATCGTGTTCTCGGCGGCCGGTGCCTATGTCCGCGGCTTCGACCACGAAGCACCGATGAGCCCGTACGGCAATGATGGCGAGCCCTGGCCGGGAGTGATCGACGAGGTTCCGGAGGCCTTCAAGCCCTTCGTCGAAGAGCCGGCGTTCACGGACGAGGGCGGCGTTCCCGTCGTAACGGCCTGCCTGTGGCGGGAGGCGACGGATGATCGGTGGCGACACGGGGTGATCGACTTCCCCGCCGGGTGTCCCGACCCCGACGGGGCAACGGGTCTGTTCAAGCTCCTGGTCGACCGCTCACCGGAAGCGTTCCAGCGCTTCGCCGAGGACTACTACGAGATTCCCGTGGACCTGGAAGTGGTACGTGACGTGTATGCCTTGCGACCCCTGAGCCAGAAGCTCGTGTCATCGCTGAACTCGGAGATCACCCTCGCAGACCTGGCCGTGGACATCGCCGAGATCGGCTACCCGCAGCCGACCCGAGACACGAGCTGAGCTTCAGCCGTCGGTGAATCGTTGGAGTCCAGCCAGATGGTGACCGCACGTGGACGCCTGTGGCGTACCGGAAGTCAGGAAGCACCCTTCCGCAGCGACGCGATGAGGAGGTCAAGGTCCCCGCGGGCCGTGTACGTACGGATCGAGTCGATGTAATCGCGTGACTCGATGATCTGACCGTCCCGGACCCGCATGACAAAGATGCAGGGCACCTTGCTTGTGGAGTCGTCCGGCGACGTGAACTCGTAGGCGAACTCGGCGACGATCACTTCAGGATCGGCGGTCTCATGAACGACGACATCGGTGACCCGCCTCTTCGGCAAGGACTCCCGCGCTTCCGGCGGCACCGCGAAATGCTCCTGGAGTGCGCGCCGGGTCGTCAACGGCTCGGACTCCGGCGTCGCCATGGGATGGCGGACATCGGTGACCTCGCCATACAGGTAAGGCAACTCATGGAAGTTCCCGCTTGCGACCCCATGAACAAGCCGGAGAAATACTTCACGCGGACTCAGACTCATAAGACCCCCAGGTAATCCGCACAGGCGACTGTTGATCATTATTGCCTGATCAGGGCAGCCTTGCGGAGTTTCTCGACCAATAGTTCCCAATCCGCCTGACTGACGCGGTCCTTGGCCATCTCCCTGGTCGCGTACATGGGGATACGAGCCCGGACGCTTCACCGGCTCGTGCGAGCCCTTGAACCCATGCCGTGCACGAGGCCTCACGTTCGCCCGCATTGGCATGGGTGACCAAGACGTGACCTGCGGGGAGGGCAACCTCCCGGGGCCCGGCCGGGTCACGTGGACATGATCAGATGCCTTGCCCGTGCCGGTGCGGTGCTCGCCGCCGCATCCCTGCTGCTGACCGCCTGCTCCGGCGCCTCCGGTACACCCGACACCCCGGCCCCCACGCCCACCGCGCACCCCGTCTTCGGCCAGAAGCTTGACCGTCAGATCTTCCTCGCTATGCGCCGGACCCAACAGGCGGGCAATGCCGCCTTCACCCAGACGATCACCTTCGTGTCGAAGAAGGGCCGGGCGGTGCAGACGCTCAGCGGACGGCTGGACTTCGCGCAGGGAATGGGCGCGGCGACGGCGAAGTGGGAGTTGTCCCCAGGTCTCTCGAAGGACGTACGGGACACCGTCCTCGGGCTGACCCCCGGCAAGGGCAACGCCGATGCCTCGGGCAGCATGCTCGTGGACCGCTGGACCATCCGCTACCGTGCCGGGTCGGCCGCCTACTGGCTGGAGTATCGGATGGGTGACGCCGAAACGTGGTCCGTGCAGGACAACATCAACACCCTTCGCGGGTCCGAGGCGCCGATCGGCGGCACGCTCCTGGAGGGGCTCGGAGCGACGCAGGCCACGTCCCAGCGAGGCGAGGGCCCTGGGCGCGTCTACCAGGCCCGTATGCCGAGTTCCACCGCGTGGGACGTCTTCCCCGAGGACCTCAGACGCCACCTGTCCGCGGAGCAGGAAGGGATCATGTCCTACCGCGAGAGTTTCCCGCTACCGGCGAGCGTATCGGTGGACGGCCAGGGCCGTGTCACGCACGTGCGCGCCGACTTCTCCAAAACGCTGCGCCACCAGGACAGCGCCTTCAAGGACATGACCTCCTTGACCATCGACCTGCGACTCGCCGGACACGGCACCTCGCGACCGGGCATGAAGGCCGACGGGCCCGTCCGGGCGGCCCACGACGCGGTCCGCCGGGTCGAGTTGGTCAAGCGCGGCGGTTGCATCGACTTCAGCACGGGCCAGCGCTCCATGCCCACCGTCGTGGACGTGCCGTGCACGGGTCCGCACGACGGGAGGATCTTCGGCCAGGAGAAGCTCGGTGGAAGGACCTACCCGGGGGCAAAGGCGGCACGGCAGAGGGCTGGTGACGCCTGCCTCACCGCCTACCACCGGGCCCCTGGCAGATGGACCGCCGAGTCGGCGGTGCCCGGCCGCATCTGGTCCATGTGGCCGACCGAGAACGCATGGAACCGCGACGGAGGCCACGCCACCTGCTACGTCATCACACGCAGGGGTACGGCAGTGGATTAGCAGCGCGCCGGTACGGACAAGCCGGCGGCCCTCCGGTTGCGGCGGGACGTGGCACGCGCCGCCTAGTACTCCAGTGCGACTTCGTGAGCTATCCGGTTGAGGGATCGGTGGGGCGTCGCCGCCAGTGGCTGCGGCAGGCTGTGGCCTGGCGGTGTCTGCGTCAGTTCACCCAGTGCAGCGGCCTGTGCGCAGACGTAGTCGGCGAGGTCGGCAAGGCACTGGGCAGACTGCGGATTGGCCGGCCCGTACGATCATTCGTTACGAACTGACCCGCCATCCCGACCGCACCTGTCGCCGCCAGTCCGACGGGCTGACCCCGCAGCCCGCTTGAACGCCACACTGAACGCGAACGCGTCCGCGTACCCCACCTCGCGCGCCACCGCGGCGACGGTCTCTTTTGTGTCGCGCAGCAGATCCGCCGCCAGAGCCATACGCCAGCCGGTGAGGTATGTGAGCGGCGGCTCGCCGACCGCGCCAGTGAAGCGCGCGGCGAAGGTGGCCCGGGACTGGCCGACCCGTGCGGCCAGCTCGGCGACCGTCCACCGGTGTGCCGGGTCCTCGTGCAGTAGGCGCAGCGCGTCGCCAACGGCCGGGGTGGCCAGTGCCCGGTACCAGGAGGGGGGTTGGGTCTGCGGCCGGGCGCACCAGGCGCGCAGCGCCAGCACCAGTACGAGGCCCAGCAGCCGGTTCAGGACGGCGTCCTGGCCGGGCTCGTCGTGGGCTGCCTCGGTGGCGAGCAGGTCCAGCGCCGCCCGGGTGCGCGGCCCGGCGGGCACGACGGCCAGCGGCGGGAGTATGTCCAGCAGGCGCTCGCCGACGTCGCCGCGGAGTTCGTAGGCTCCCCGGAGCAAGGTGGTGGCGCCGGGCAGTCCGTCGCCGTACGTGCGGGGTGCCAGGTTCTGTCGGGCCGCCGTCCCGCTGTCGATCACGTGCTTCCTACCACCGCGGATCACCACCTGCGGCGGGGTGTCCGGGGCGTCGGCGATCGTGTACCGGCTGGTGCTGCTGATCAGGGCGATGTCCCCGGCGGCCAACCGCACCGGCGCGGCCTGCGGGTCGTCGTCGAGCCGGACCGACGCGTGGCCGCCAAGGGTGGCCACGACCGTGAGCGAAGGGGCGTCGGCGAAGGCCATCGACCACGGTGGCCGCTGGATCAGCTGCCGAACCTGCGCGTTCCTGGCGCGGGCCCGGTGCAGCAGATCACTCAGGACGTCCATGCCAGCCACGCTAGACGATCACAAAGGAATCGGCGACGTTCTCCCATGGACCGTCTGTCTCCACCGGGGTTGTCTGGAGAGCATGAAGAACATCCTCGTCCTCGGCGGCACCGGCACGACCGGCCGCCGCATCGCCCGCCGCCTGACGGCCAAGGGCCGACCGGTCCGCACGGCGTCCCGCACCGGCGGCGACGCCCACTTCGACCTGGACAACCCGGCGACCTGGGCGCCCGCCCTCGACGGCGCCGCCGCCGTCTACCTCGTGGAGCCCAACCTGCAGCCCGGCGTGGACCGGCAGGCGCGCATCCCCCGCCTGGTGGCCGACGCGGTCGCCGCGGGCGCGCGGCGGCTGGTGCTGCTATCCGCCCACGGCGTCGGCCGGGCCGACGACAACCACCCGCTCAAGGCCGCCGAACAGGCCGTCCGCGACTCCGGCGTCGACTGGACCATCCTGCAACCCGACTGGTTCGCGCAGAACTTCAGCGAGTCCTTCTGGCTGCCAGGCGTCCTGGCCGGAACCCTCGCCCTGCCCACCGGTGACGGGCGCACACCGTTCATCGACGCCGAGGACATCGCCGAGGTCGCCGCCGCAGCGCTGACCGAGGACCGCCACAGCGGACAGACCTACCAGCTGACCGGCCCGCAGGCGATCGGCTTCGGCGAGGCGGCTGACCTGATCGCCGCCGCCACCGGCCGGACGGTCCGTCACCTCGACGTAGAACCCGATGCCTTCGTTGACCGCATGGTCGCCGAAGGCGTGCCCGCCGACGTCGCTCGTCTGCTCACCGGCCTGCTCGTGGACATCCGCGACGGCCGGGGCGCGGATGTCCGCGACGGCGTGGAGCGGGCGCTCGGCCGGCCGCCCAGGTCGTTCAAGGACTTCGTCGCCGAGGCCGCCGCCGCAGGCCGCTGGAGCTGACCCCGCCACCGGCCGCCGGGCGAGCCCGGCGGCCGGTGGCGACCGCTGGCACTCCGGGCGTGAATTCACGATCTTTCGTCGGACCCCGGAGCGAACGGGAACGGCCACCGCGTGATCATAAGGGTTGTGTGGACACTTGAAGATCGCGCTGTGGCCGCAGGTCACAGCATAGATGCCGCCCGCTGGCGGTCGATGTTCGACCAGGCCATGGCCCGGATTGCGGGTCGGTTTAGGCGGGTGGAGCGTGCTGCGGCCCGCGCCTTCGTGCTCGGCCTACTGTCCGGCGTCGAGCGGAAGAACTGCTGGCGGCTGGCCGAACAGGCCGGCCACGCCCGCCCCGGGCCGATGCAGAGGCTGCTGCGAAGTGCCCGCTGGGACGCCGACGCGGTCCGTGACGACGTGCGCGCCTACGTTTTCGAGCACCTGCGCTCCGACGACGGCGTGCTGATCGCAGACGAGACGGGATTCCTGAAGAAGGGCACCGCCTCGGCGGGCGTGCAGCGGCAATACACCGGCACGGCGGGCCGGATCGAGAACAGTCAGGTAGCGTGTTCCTCGCCTGCGCCTCCAGCAGGGGACGGGCGCTGATCGACCGTCGGCTCTACCTGCCCGAGCGCGCGTGGTGCCAGGACGCTGAGCGACGCACCCGGGCCGGGGTGCCCGACCAGGCGGAGTTCGCGACCAAACCCGTTCTGGCCGGGCAGATGATCGAGGCAGCCCTGGACGCCGGGATCAGCGCCTCCTGGGTGACCGCGGATGAGGCTTACGGCCAAGACGCCAGCCTGCGTGATCTGTTGGAGTCCCGCCGGATCAGCTACGTCCTGGCCGTCGCCTGCAGCACGCGGGTGCGGATCAACCAGGGGCGAACCGCCATCCGCGCGGACGCTGTCGCTGACCGCCTGCCCGCCTCAGCCTGGCACCGGCAAAGCGCCGGAGCCGGAGCGAAGGGGCCGCGCTACTACGACTGGGCCTGGATCGAGACCGGCACCGACGGCCATCGGCACGTGTTGATCCGCCGCAACCCCACCAGCGGCGAACTCGCCTACTACCTGTGCTCGTCCCCCGGACAAGTGCCGCTGTCCGAGCTGGTCCGGGTGGCCGGGACCAGATGGTGCATAGAGGAGTGCTTCCAAGCAGCGAAAGGCCAGGTCGGACTGGACCACTACCAGGTCCGCCACTGGACGGCCTGGCACCGGCACATCACTCTGGCCATGCTCGCCCTGGCCTTCCTGACCGCACTCGCCGCCGACGCGACGCTGACCACGACCGCACAGCCCAACCGGCCCGCCCGCAGAACCGACCAGATCGACCTGACCGTCCCGGAGATCCGCCACCTGCTCGGCGCCCTGCTGAACCCACCAACCATGTCCCCGAACAGGCTGCTGCACTGGTCGAACTGGCGCAGACACCATCAGGCCACAGCCCGCCGCAGCCACTACCGCCGACGACTCGCGACCGGATAGCTCACGAAGTCGCACTGGAGTACTAGGGCGACGAGGATTGACGGCGCCAGCACATTCGACCGCCCTGGTCACCTCGTTGCGTCCCGCGGGGTCCTGGCGTCCCACTTGTTGTGGCGTCTTCGGGGCGGGCGTCACAACGACTCGCATGCATGCTCCCGGGCGGGCAGTTTGGATGCCGGACGATCTGGATCGCCACCCTGGGCGGCGGCGCGCGGCCGCCTCGACCCGGCGGTTGTCGGTCCTGGATGCCGTGACGGACGTCATCGCCAGGAGGAGGACGGCGGCGGTCGTAGAGCGCGGACCCGAGCCCGCCGAGCCCCGCGCGAGCAGCCACGGCGGGGTTCCAGGCGCCTTGTATGGGGCGCCATCACCGCTGCGGCAGCGGTCACGGCCGTGGCCATCGCGGCCAATATCGGCAACGGTTCGACACCGTCTCGCGCTGAGCCGGGTACAGCTTCGGCGCGTCCGACCGGGCAGGCGACGCCGGGCCTCTCGCCGCTTGCCGGTGAATGGCGTGGCGGCTACCACTGCAGCCAGGCCGAGACGGGTCTCCCCTCACCCGGCCAGAACCAGAGGCCCCCGTCGGCCGCAGCTCAGCCGGGGGCCGGACGGGGACCTCCGGTTCTGGGCCGGCGACGCGGTCGTTACGGTGGTCGCCATGACCGGTCCAGCGGTGCCTGGGAGGATGACCCTCGCGGCGCTGCGCCTGAACAGCCGGTGAATTGCTGGTGCCATTCCGCCGCTGCTGTGCGATGCCGCCTACTGTGGAGGTACGCGCCACCCAGAGCCTGCGAGGTGTGTCGTGACCCGCGACTACCGCTTCCACCTTGATATGGAAGGCCACTCGGTGACGGTCCAGACCCGCCACGCCACACGCGAGGCCGAGCTGCTCGTGGACGGGAAGGTGGTCGGCTACCTGCACGCCCTAGGACACCGCGAACCTGCGAGCGCACTCACCGCCGAGCTGGCTGGTGATCCGCCGCGGCCCTTCTCCGTCATGCTCCACGCCAGTGAGAGTGCGGAGGGTGCCCCCACGTGTGTGCTGGAGATCGCTGGACGCAGGCATCCCATGCCCGAGGTGGCACTGGCCCGATCCGACTCCACCCCTTCCGTAGCGGCCCGTCCCTCACTGCGGGCGGTCCGCAGGCTGTTCCGCCAAACTGTGCGCGGCACGCGACGCCGCCGGTAGCCGGCGCGAGACGGCCGGCCACCGGCGGCTGTGAGTCGCGTGGCAAAACGGTGGCGTACGCGATCGAGGCGGACGGCTGCGTCGACTGAGCGTGTGCACGCCATGTGTCAGATGCCGGTGGTGCCGGGGCGTGGCTCCTGCGCCCGGGGAGGCCCTCCCTGACGAGCGGCAACGATGACCGCCGTCTGTGCGATGCAGCGGCGTTGGTTGCGGTGCAGCCCGGCGCTCACGGGGTCTGCTGGTGCCGTGGCGGTGGTAGCCATGATGGCGTCGCGTGCCTCAGATGATGGTGATGATGGTGTGGACGGTGAGGTGCGGTCGCCACGCTGAGCTGCGGGCTGGTGGGGCCGGGGGTGTCGTCGGTGGCGGTCACGCAGACCCACATGCGGGAGTGTGATCCGTCGTCGGGGGTGGCGAGGTCGATGTCGGCGAAGGTCAGGGTCCGTCTCCGGCGTTTCTCCTCGTTCCGCGGTCACGGAGTGCCGCCGGGGGAGTCCGGAAGGGCCGCCAGGACTCGGTGGAAGGCCGCCTCGGTCTGTTCCGGGCGTCCCACGACGTCTTGCACGATCGCGCTCAGCGAGTACAGATCCGCCGGGCCTTAGAGGGCGATCCAGGTGGAGCACGGCTGTGCCAGGTGCGCCTTGGCCAGGCGTTCTCGGCGCGGCCGAGGAAGCTCAGCGCCGCGCGGGCTTCGCCCTCGTGGGGGAGTGAGGCGTGCAGGGGGCGGGCGGCGCCGTGGCCCGGGTGGCTGCGCGGACGCGCCGCTTCTGGGTAGTCGCGGCGTCGGCAGGCGAGCATGGTCCTGTCCCTCGCCTTCGAAGGCACGCGGATTCATGAACCGGGTGCGGATGTACACGAGTTTCGACATCAGCAAAGCCGGCATCACCGTGAGGGAGCGATCGCGTCCGGTGTACGCTTGCTGTGTTCGTGATTGACCAGGAGTTGAGGATAGGAGGTGAGGTTGATGACCGCGCCCATGGCCACCATGCGGAGTGTCCGGGTCTCCCTCACGTCCCGGGCCGTGGCCTGACTCCCTTGTCCTGCCTTCGCTGAGAGCGTGAGCTCGCGGGGCCACCACACGAACACCTCCCGAAACGGATCACCATCACCATGGGCAACACCTGGATCACGCGCGCCGAAACCAGCGCCGACATCCCCGCCATCCGCGAAATCAACCTCGCCGCCTTCCCAACCCCCACCGAGGCCGACCTCGTTGACAGCCTGCGCGCCGACCCGACCGCCTGGATCGAGGGTCTTTCCCTCCTCGCAGCGGACGAGACCGGCCATCCCGTGAGTCACGCGCTGCTGACCCGCTGCCACATCGACACGGCTCCGGCCCTGTGCCTGGCCCCGTGCGCCGTCCGACCGGAACAACAGCGCACCGGTGCCGGTACCGCGGCGATCCGTGCCGCTCTGGCCGCAGCACGCTCCCTGGGGGAGCACCACGTGGTCGTTCTCGGGCACCCGGCCTACTACCCCCGGTTCGGGTTCACCCGTGCCTCGACCCACGGCATCGGGCTGGCCATCGACGTTCCCGATGACGCCTTGATGGCACTCAGCCTCGACGCCGACCGTCCCCTCCCCAGCGGGACTGTCCACTACGCCGCTGCGTTCGGCATCTGACCCAGCAGGCGCCGCGCGGGCCGAACTCCGCGCGGCACGTGCAGCGTTCGCCGATCTCACGGCAGCCTCGCCGTGGTGCTGCCCGCTCTCACGACATCGAACACGGCTCGCCGGCGGTGCCGTTCACGCAGGACAGCAACGGCGAGCCCTGGAGTTCGAGCTGGGCGGGTGAACCGATCCCAGCGGCCATGGCGTGCATTGACCCGCACTAGCGCGGCTGCAGGTCAGGCGGGCGAAGCGGCAGGACGCGCCACCGGCGGACCACTCCTCCCGGACGCCATGCCGCTAACCGCAGACGCCCTCGCAGCCGCGGCGGCGGGCCGCTGGTCTTCGATCGTGATGCCTACACACAACGCAACACGGTCGGGCACTGCATCAATGAACTCAAGCAGTGGCGCGGCCTGGCCACCCGCTACGACAAGACCGCCACCGTCTACTCCGCCGGACTCCACCTCGCTGCCATCTTGGTCAGCGAGATGACCGAAAGAAGTGTCCTAGTACTGCAGCCGCAGTTGGTGTGACTGGTGGTTCGGCTGACTGCTGAAGCGATGAAGTGCGTTTCAACTCAGGGCGGTTGAGTTCTCGATCCGCAGTGACCAAGTCGTCATTGGGCCCCCCTTCAACTCCGGCCCCTCGATTGCAAGCACGCCGTTCACGTCGGGTACGACGATGACGTCGTCGAACCGGTGGCTGCGCCCCGCGAGCACGCGGATGCACCGCCCCATCTCGTTGTAAATGCCCAACCGCCCGCCGGCATCACCGAACTCGGCGGTGAGCCGGGTCCCCGGCGCCGGGCACTGGAAGAACCGCGAGGCACTGCCCTTGGCCTTCGGCGGCAGCGGCCCCACGGACATCGCGTCCAAGAACCGGATCTTCCATCGCCCCGACATCTTCCAGCCCCTGCATGATCCGCACCGATTCGCACTGGCCGGGCTCAAGGAGAATGTGCGCTCTTCTCCCGCCCAGAGGCCCCGAGAAGCCGACGTGCTCCTCCGTGTACCGCCCCCGGGGCTCGGTCACGGCGACAACCTTGAACCCACCCGAGCTGCCGATCCACCCCTTGCACCCCGGCCGAGCCGACACCCTTCTTGATGAAGCCGGTCTCATCCACGATCAACACGCCGTCGTCGGCGCCGAGCACGCGTCGCCTGCTTGCTCGGCCAGCGTCCAGCCATTCTTCCGCTCCAACGGCCCAAGCAAACCGCGCACGTACTCATCACCGGTCACACCAACTGCGGCTGCAGCACTAGGCCTCAGGGTCGGCAGAAGTGCGTTTGTAGTGACATGGGTAGGGATAGGGCTCCCCGCCGTCCGCGTAGACAGTCCCATCCATCTGCAGCTCTCCCTGCTCCAAAAAGAATTGCAGAATCTGGATGTCGTTGTGATTCGTGAAACGAAGTACTAGATAGGGTGACAGCCCAGGACCTTTGTTGGCTCCATGCCATTTACCGTCGGATGAATAGCGTGTCACCTGCGCGTCCGGCGCGGGGCCGTCCCACTCGACTGGGAAGTCTTTGCTGGAAAAAGTGCAATTACCAGCGCGGAAGCGGACAGGGCCACCGCGAAGACCCGGGTGACGCGCGTGCTGACCGGTCACCGGCCTGGCACTGGACTTACCCTACGCCGTCCAGGCCGCGAAGATCACCGCTACCGCACCGACCTCAAGAGCGGGAAACGGACCGGGCAGACCGTCTACGCGCTCACCGATCTGTCCCACCTGCAGGCCTCACCGAAGCACAGAGGCGAGCTCGGCCCGCTCGCAGTGGACCATCGAGAACAGGCTCCACTTGTCCGCGACACCTCCCTCGGCGAGGACGCCTCCCGGGTCCGCCCCGACCCCGGCCGAGAGAACATGGCCACCCTGCGCTCCGACGAGCCTTCACCCGCCCCCTAGACCGCCTCGACATCCCGTGGCCAGGACAGATGAGAGATCATCAGGACTTTGGCCTGGAGCATCTCGACGTCGCCGGCTGCCCGGAGATTGCGTCGGGAGGACGGGCGACGCTCGGTCGCACTACTTGTCGTAGGCGGACGGCGATGATCCTGCGTTGTTTCCAGATGTCGCCATCGACCGCCACCAGTCGGCGCCAGCCATCATCTCCCTGAGCTGGGTGTCGGAGAGGTCAGGATGAGCCTCGGCGGCGTGCGCCTTGATGCGTCCGAACAGCTCCTCGTCATCCGCGCCGGTGAAATCGATCCTGCCGTGCGAAGGGTCTATGCAGTGAAATCCGCGCATTTCTCCTCCTTCACGAGGTTTGTCATTTTATTCTAGAACACGACGGCGTTAGCGCGCGCACCCAGGGGCATTCATGCGCGCCCGCCCATTTGCGTCTCCCTTCCTCCGTCCCGGGTCCATTGCCCAGGGCTGATTCTCTTCATGATCTTGCATGTGTCCTGGTCACGGGATGTCGAGGAGGTCGAGGGGGCGAGTGAAGGGCGGAGGCCGGCGGTCAGCTGGTGTGGCCGTGGTCGCGGAGGGTGTTGATTGCCTGGTTGCGCAGGGTGGCCATGTTCTCCAGGCCGTGGTCGGTGCGGACCCGGGAGGCGTCCGCTGAAGGCGGTGTCGCGGACGAAGTGGAGCTTGCTCTCGATGGTCCACTGCGAGCGGGCGAGCTCGGTCACCCCACCACCCGGATCCTCGGTGCATCGGCAACGGCCCGACGCCACCCCATCACACCGCCGTGACTTGGGCGTCCACATGATCACAAAGACTTTGAATCAGCCCTGGATCGAGGATCTGCGCCCAATGGGCGCCGTGTCCGCTGATGGACGCTCCGGCGTTGGCGCCGGCGCGGCTCGTCTATTGGACCAGGGTTGCCCGGTCTGGAAGGGCTCCCACACGCCAATTCATACGGGTTGGCCACCACTGCGACAGCGGTGGTGGACGGTCCTACCCTGAAGTCATGGCGACGGCGCAGGTCAACGGGCTGGAGGTCGCTTACGACCGCGCGGGCGAGGGGCCGCCTGTGGTGTTCCTGCACGGCGCGGGGGACGACGCCCGCCTGTGGCAGCCGCAAGTCGCGGCGCTGACGGACGCGTTCACGGTCGTGGCCTGGGATGAGCCAGGAGCAGGCCGCTCCTCCGACATACCCAAGTCCTTCGGGCTCGCGGACTACGCCGATTGCCTGGCCGCGGTCGTGGAGTCGCTGCGGCTGGGAGCGGCGCACATCGCCGGTATCTCCTGGGGCGGCACGCTCGCCCTGGAGTTCTACCGCCACCACGCCGACCTCGTCAGGACACTGATCCTCGCCGACACCTACGCGGGCTGGAGGGGCTCTTTGCCGGAGCCGGAAGTGCAGGCCCGGGTCGAGGGCGTGCGCCGCATGCTGGCCGCGCCGCGCGCCAGGTTCGATCCGACCCTGCCCGGACTGTTCGCCGGCAAGCCGCCCGCCGCGCACGGACCGCTGCTGGACGCGATGGCGGCCGCCGTCCGCCCGGAGACCCTGCGCACACAGCTGGCCCTCATGGCCGAGACAGACCAACGGGACCTCCTGCCCACCGTCTCGGTGCCCACCCTCCTGATCTGGGGAGAGCAGGACGTACGGTCACCACTGACCGTCGCAGAGCAGTTCCAGGACGCGATCCCGGATACCGAGCTCATTGTGATCCCAGGCGCGGGGCACGTCAGCAACCTGGAACGGCCCAAGGAGTTCAACCAAGCCGTGCGCGACTTCTGCCACGCCCACTCCTGAGCGCACGCCGGCCAGTGAGGGGGGCTGCCTGGGTCAGAAGCTGGAACGCTTGTCGGTGGGTTGGGAACGACCACGCGCGTGTGCCCCGGGAAATGGTGACGAGAAGTGGGAACAGCGGGCTGCGACCTCGCCGACGACAAGCCTGAGAGCGTCGGCGTCATGGGTGGCGTGATCAGTGTCGCACCAGCATGCCACGTTCACCGCCGCATCGACTGCGAACCGGCCTAGGTCTGTGCACACCACCTGAAGCGGGACCTCCAGCTGATCGTCCCTGGCTGCGTGCTCAATGACATCTCCGCCGAGGATGATCGGCGTCCACGGCTGCTTGCCAGGGAAGGCCGCGGGTTGCGGTGTCCATTCCCACTCCCCCCGTCTCCATCGGCGCGAGCCCCAGCGACGGCCCCGGCCGCACGGCTGAGGGACACAGGGAGCTCCTTCTCCAGGATCTCCGCCACATGGTCGACAGGTTGCCGACCGCCGAGGCGAATACGTTCAGCCGTACCGGGCTGAGCAACTTCAACAAGCACAGCTCAACGGGCACGGCGACAACACATCAGCACCGGCCGCTGCGACCTGCCGCCCGGACATCCCACCTACCTGATGCGGCGGCTGCCGGCGCCGCGTGCACCGCCGATATGAACGTCAGGGCAGAACACTTGCTGGCATTCACAGCCGCGCCGCGCGCGGCCACAGGAGGCGAGGCGCGGCGCGCACCTGTCAGTCGCTGGTGTCTGAAGACCGATCCGGTTGCTCGGTGCTCCATGACAGCTCGATCTCCAGATCGATCTCGCCATCCTCCAGCTCGACCTCCATCTCGGTGCTCAATTCGTCGGGGATCCGCAGAGTCAGCGTTCCGGGTCCGAGGTCCAGTTCGGCCTGGCCGCCGCGCCGGAGCGCTGCCGCAAGGGCATCGAGCTGGTCGGCGACCTCGGCGCGTGACATCGTTCGCTTCTGTTCGAACTCAAGATCTTTCACGAAAGCCTCCGCGGCCGACGGGAATCAGGAGGACATTCCCTTCCCATTCTTACGCCGCGCGCCTTCGTCGGCCCTGTGGAGCAGGCCTCGCGGTGTTGCGACGCGACGGTGTGTGCGCAGCCCTCCGCCTTTCGTCGCCCCATCGCTTCTCGCACCGGCGCCTTGCGTCAGCTTCTCTTGGCCGTCTTTCCTTGCTCATGGAACGCTGCGGGACCGCACAGTGCGAGCATTACTCTGCCGAAGGGACAGCCGGTCACCGGTGTGTCAGGCTTGGGGTGAGGTAGGGGGCAGGCCAAGTCGACAACGACAGCGCTGTCAGGTTCGCCGGATCGTGGCCGGGAGTGCGCACGGAAACCGTCTTCCGGGATGACCGGGACGAATCATGCAGCCCCAGTGATCGGGCCGGATATGAGGTGACGCACCATGCCTCGCCTCAAGCGCACCACCCAGGAGCCGCCGCGTGCCCACCGTCCCTTTTCCCGCTGACGGATCTTCGGCCGGGGGAGTGGTGTCCGACGCACTGGCCGCGTCGGGTCTGGCCGCCCGCAGGCGTCTTCCCCTGATCAAGCAGAGCGAGTGGACCCCACCTTCTCACCGAACCGACCTTGTGGTCCTCTTGAACAGAGAGGCCGAGCCGCGCATCGCCGAACTGATGCCGATCCGCTATGCCCGCATGGCCGGCTCCCATTCCGCCTTTTACCGCGGTACTCCGGCAGTCATGGCGTCCGACCTGGCCTGCGGGCCGAACAGCGGACTGATCGTTCAGCTTTCCGGAGATGCACACCTGTCCAACTTCGGACTGTTCGCCTCTCCAGAGCGCCACCTCGTCTTCGATCTCGACGACTTCGACGAAACCCTGCCGGGTCCCTTCGAGTGGGACATCAAGCGCCTTGCCGCCAGCCTTGTCATCGCCGCCGATGAGAATGGCCTTCCGGCGAACAAGGCCGGCGCCCTCGCCATCGAGGCAGCCCGCAGCTACCGCACCCACATGAGCGAACTGTCCGCCGCCACCGAGCTCGCCGTCTGGTACGAGCACATCGCGGCCGACGACCTGCTCCAGGAGGTCGGCGACTCGCTGCACCGCGCACGACTTCACCGCACTCTGGACCAGGCACGCCAGACCGACAGCAGCAAAGCGATCGCGAAACTGACCGAGCCCGGTCCCGACGGCACGCCCCGGTTCCTGCACTCCCCGCCACTGCTCACCCCGTTTGACGAACAGGGCCGCGCCGTCGTCGAGCAGGTCTTCCATGACTACCGTACGAGTCTGCCGTCTGCGCAAAGGCGGCTGCTGGACCGGTACAGGATCGTGGATGCGGCTCGCAAGGTGGTCGGCATCGGAAGTGTCGGCACCCGCTGCTACGTCCTTCTGCTGCAAGGACAGGCTGCGGGCGAGCTCCTGCTGCTCCAGGCCAAGGAGGCTGAGCCCTCGGTTCTCGCACAGTACGTGAACGTGTCCGTCACCCACGAGGGGCAGCGAGTGGTGGAAGGGCAAAAGCTGCTCCAGGCCTTCGGCGACATCTTCCTCGGCTGGTCCACCGGACCCACCGGACGCCACTTCTACTGGAGGCAGCTGCTCGACATGAAGGGCTCCGCCTCCATCCAGGACATGTCGGAGAGCCTGCTGCACCAGTACGCCGGACTCTGCGGCAGAGCACTGGCCCGCGGTCACGCCCGCTCAGGAAACCGCGTCGCCATCGCCGCCTACCTCGGCCACGACGCGACCTTCGACCAGGCCATCGCTGACTTCGCCCTCAGCTACGCCCAGCAGACCCGCAGCGACTACGCCACCTTCACCAGGCCATCAGCGACGGCCGTCTGCCCATCGCGCCTTCCTGACGCCGATCTGGCCCAGGCTCGGCCATGGGCCACATCAGGGCCTCGGTTCGAACCTGCACGGTCAGAGGCAACCGGATGAAGATGCTGCATTCACCCCCGCCGGGTGAGGCCTCACGGCGTGGGCTGCCGGACTCTCTTCGTAAGCAGACCGGTGGCAGGGGGCCTGCCCACGAGGTGCTTCAGCCAGCCGAGGAGGCCACGTGAACCCGTATGCGCCCATTGCCGAGCACGGCCTGGTCGGCGACCTTCACACGGCCGCTCTGGTGTCCTCCTCCGTGGTGGTGCACGCCGCGGTTCGACTCTCCGAGCGTCTTCGCCTCGCTCCTGGACAGTGAAGGCGGAGGGCACTGCCGTCTCGCTGTGGACCTCTCGGACGAAAGCGACATGACCGTTCGGCAGCTGTACCTGTCCGACACGGCCATCCTGGTCACTCGCTTCATGGCACCCGGCGGAGTCGGCGAAGTGGCTGACTTCATGGCGCCCCTCGACTCCTCGGCTCCTCAGGACGAGCACCGCCTGGTGCGGCTTGTCCGGGTCGTAAGGGGCACCCTGCCGTTCACCTTCACCTGCCGCCCGCGCTTCGACTACGGCCGCGCCCCGCACACCCTCTCGCAGACCGATGATCACGCCGCGATCTTCCGCGGCCCGGGGACGGACCTGCACCTGCGGTCCACCACCGGATTCCCGCTTCGCGGCAGCGGCAACGACATCGCCTCCCACTTCACCCTGTCGGCCGGCCAGGCGGCGGCGGTCGTGCTGACGAGCACGGTCAGCGGCGGTCCCGCTTCACCGCGTCCCACTCTGGAAGGCATCGCCGACGACTTCGAGGCATGTCGGTCCTTCTGGCTCGAATGGCTGCGGTCGTGCACCTACCAAGGCCGCTGGCAGGACATCGTGAACCGTTCGGCGATCACGCTCAAGCTGCTCACCTACGCCCCCACCGGTGCGCCCATCGCCGCTGCCACCATGGGGCTGCCCGAACAGATCGGCGGTGAGCGGAACTGGGACTACCGTTACACCTGGATCCGCGACGCGGCCCTTTCCGTCCGGACACTGATCGACCTGGGCTTCCATGATGAAGCGCAGGCATTCCGCCGCTGGCTGCGGGACCGTATCGAGGCCGGCGGCACCGTCTCCGGCGATCCCCTGCAAATCATGTACCGCGTGGACGGCGACCCCCACCTGACAGAGGAAATCCTCGACCACCTGGAGGGCTACCGGGGCTCGCGGCCGGTGCGCGCCGGCAACGCGGCCGCCGACCAGCTCCAGCTCGACATATACGGCGAGGCCTCGGACGCCTTGATCGTGGGAGGCGACATCGGTGCCATCCGCGGATGGAAGGCGCTCAGCGATGTGCTGGACTGGCTGGCCGACCACTGGGACCAGCCGGACGAGGGCATATGGGAGACCCGCGGCGGCCGGCAGAACTTCACCTACAGCCGACTGATGACCTGGGTGGCGTTCGACCGCGGGATCCACGCGGCCCGCGAGTTCTCCCGTCCCGCAGACCTCATGCGCTGGACCAAGGAGCGCGACACCGTCTTCCGGCAGATCGTCGAGCGCGGCTGGCGCGAGAAGCGGAAGGCGTTCGTGCAGCACTACGACACCGACGTCCTGGACGCCTCCCTCCTGCTCATGCCGGAGTTCGGCTTCCTCTCGCCCCGCGATCCCGACTGGCTCAGCACCCTCGATGCCATGGACGAAGAACTGGTCAGTGACAGCCTGGTCTACCGGTACGACCCCGCGGCGTCCCCGGACGGCCTGATCGGCTCGGAAGGCACCTTCAACCTGTGCAGCTTCTTCTATGTGGAGGCACTCGCCCGCAGTGGCAGGGTCAACCAGGCCCGACACGCTTTCGACAAGATGCTCACCTACGCCAACCACGTCGGGCTCTTCGCCGAGGAGATCGGACCCTCAGGAGAGCAGCTGGGGAACTTCCCGCAGGCGTTCACCCATCTGGCCCTGGTCAACGCGGCCATGGCGATCGATGACGAACTGAGCAAGGCGACCAGGCACCGAACCGGCGATCACATCCGCCCCTCGGCCCATCGCCTCACGGCGCCCGCAGAGAGTGCTCCAGGGGACGGCGGACGTGGTTGAGACAGTCGAGCGCCGCCGGCCGACGGGCAAGAGACGTGCGCTGGCCGCCCTGGCTCTTGCCCAGTTCATTTGCAGCTTCGCCGGCTCCAACATGAACGTGATGATCAACGACATCAGTGAGGACCTCGACACGACCGTCCAGGGCGTGCAGGTGGCGATCACGGTCTTTCTGCTGGTGATGGCGGCACTCATGATCCCCGGCGGCAAGCTCACCGACCGTTACGGCCGCAAGCGCTGCTTCCTGACCGGTCTCGTCGTCTACGCGATCGGCGCCTTGCTCAGCGCGGCCTCGCCCGGCCTCGGTGTCCTGATCCTCGGTAACTCGATCCTCGAAGGCGTCGGAACCGCCCTTCTCATCCCGCCCGTCTACATCCTCACCACCCTCCTCTACCCGGACGTGACCTCTCGCGCCCGCGCCTTCGGGGTCATCATGGCGCTGGGCGGCGTCGGCGCTGCTGCCGGACCGCTGATCGGCGGACTCATCACCACAGGCATCAGTTGGCGTGCAGCCTTCGTATTCCAGGCCCTGGTCATCGCAGTGATCGTCATGCTCAGCCGGCGCATTGACGATCCGCTTCCACCGGACCCGGCACGCTCCTTCGACACCGCCGGGGCGGTCCTGTCCGCCACGGGTCTCGTTCTCGTCGTCATGGGCATTCTTGCCGCGGACAACAACATCTGGCTCACGATCGCGCTCCTGGCCCTCGGGGTACTCGTGCTCTGGTGGTTCTTCCGCGCCGTACGCGCCAAGGAGGCCTCAGGCGAAGAACCGCTTCTGTCGCTCAGCCTGTTTCGCAATCGCACGTCCAACCTGGGGCTCGTGACCCAGAACGTCCAGTGGCTGATGCTTCTGGGTGCGTCGTTCACGGTGGCGGCCTACCTGCAAGTCGTGCGTCACTACGACGCCATCCAGACCGGGGTCATCTTCACGGCGGCCACACTGGGACTGCTGATCACTTCCCTGTCCGCCGAGCGACTGGCCAAACGGCGTTCTCAGCGCACGCTGATCATGGCCGGCTTCGCCGTCTGCATCGTCGGCATCGTCGTTCTGGTCGTCCTGGCCGCCGGGTTCTCCACCGCCTGGGCGTTCGTCCCCGGACTCCTGCTGATCGGACTCGGGCTGGGCATCATGCTGACGCCGTCGGTCAACCTGGTGCAGTCGAACTTTCCCGAAGAGCAGCAAGGGGAGATTTCAGGACTCTCCCGCAGCGTGTCCAACCTCGGCTCCTCCTTCGGTACGGCCATCGCCGGCACCATCCTGGTCTCCGGGCTGACCACAGGCGCCTATGCCGCCGCGATGATCGTCCTCGCTGTGATCGGACTCGGCGGCCTGACAGCGGCGGCCCTTCTCCCCAGGGAGCCCGGCGCCGTATCGAGGCAGAGCACGCCGCCGTGAGCTCCCCATTGCCGTACCAGGGATGTCAGTGTCTGGCGAGTACCGCGGTTGCCCGGTTCCTCGTGGCCCGGCTGGCGCCAGCCTTCCGCCAGAGGTTCTGTCGGCCGTGGCTCTCGCCCCCTGCGCATCAAGACACCGTCTGGCGGCCTTCGCCCGTTGGGCCTGCTGGGGCGGGCGGGAGGCTGCGCGAGTTGGGTGGCGCTCATAGTCTGGTGGTGCTCGGGGCGACAGACGGAGGACACCGCATGCCCCGCAGCATCTGGTCCGGCGCCATCAGCTTCGGCCTGGTCACCGTGCCGATCAACGTGGTCAGCGCGACCGAGGACCACTCGATCCGTTTCCACCAGTACCACCCGGAGGACATGGGCCGGATCCGGACCCGCAAGTTCTGTGAGCTGGAGGACCGGGAGGTCACGAGCGCCGAGATCGGCAAGGGTTATGAGCCGGCGCGCGGCACCAAGACCAGGCCCGAGCACATCATCCCGATCTCGGACGAGGAGCTGCGTGATCTTCCGCTGCCGACGGCCAAGGCGGTCGAGATCGTCGCGTTCATGCCGGCCGAGGAGATTGATCCGATCCAGATCGGCGAGGGCTACTACCTGCAGGCCAGCGGCCAGGTCGCGGCCAAGCCGTACAAGCTGCTGGTCCAGGCCCTGGGCCGCTCGTCCAAGGTGGCCATCGCGAAATACGCGTGGAGCGGGCGCGAGCGCCTGGGCATGCTCCGGGTCCGCGAGGACGCGCTCGTGCTCCACGCCATGCGCTGGCCGGATGAGATCCGCAACCCCGCCGAGCTGCTGCCGGCGCCCACGGACGTGTCCGAGCCCGCCGGCAGCAACGCTCATACGCCAGCCGTGCCCGTCGCCAAGGCCGCCCAGCCACCGCGCCTGGCGCTCGTGGACGGATTACGGCTCGCCGCCGCGCTCTTCGTCGCCGCTTTCCACTTCCTCGGCACGACGAACCCGGCCATCCTGGGGGAATCGCCTAAGGAATTCTCCTATCTCGTACATCGCGCCGCCCTTTACGGCTGGCTCGGTGTCGAAATGTTCTTCCTGATCAGCGGGTACGTCATCTGTATGAGTGCATGGGGTCGCAGTCCGGGCCAGTTCGCGGTCTCCCGTATCTGCCGACTGTTCCCCGCGTACTGGTTCGTCATCCTGCTGATCGTCGCACGTATCGCGATCATTCCCATGCAGACCGGGGACATCTATTCCGTCATCCATCCCCGAGTCGTCCTTTCGAATCTCACCATGTTCCCCGGGCCACTCAAGGTCGGCCTGCTCGACGGTGTCGCCTGGACGTTGGACGTCGAAGCTCGCTTCTACCTCCTCATGGCCGTCATCCTGAAGTTCGGCGCGACGTACCACCGGATGATGACCTTCTGCACTGTGTGGCTGGTGGCAGCCTTCATCACTCACTCCACGCAGAACAAACTGCTGGACCAGTTCACCCTCAGTGCCTACGCGGGCTACTTCATCGCGGGTATCGCCGTCTACCTCATGTGCCGGTTCGGGCAAAACATGATGTTGTGGTTCCTGCTCGGCATGGCCTGGGCCTATCAACTGTCTGTGCTCCAGCTACGGGTGAACTTCCACCCCGCCACGTCCCATACTCACAAGACCGTCTCCTGGACTCTGTGCGCCCTTTTGGTGACAGGATTCCTCACTGTACTGATGACGGCGTCGCTCGGGCCTTTGAGGAGGATCCGCTGGCGCTGGCTGGTCACAGCCGGAGCCCTCACATACCCCTTCTACCTCGTCCACATGAGCATCGGCATTCCTCTGGCGAAGGGTCTGACCTGGCGCGTACCGGAACTCGGTCCTTGGGGCACCCTTATCGTGACCATGGCCGCCATGCTGCTGCTGTCGTATGGCATCTACCGCTGGGTTGAGAAACCCATGAGCAAGTGGTTCCGGCGCAACCTCATGAAGGGACTGAAGCCCAAGGAGAAGCCAGAGTTCGCACTCTGATGCCCATGCATCCACGCTAGAGCAGCTGGTAAGACCCAGCAGTATTCGGAGCGCCCCTCGACAGGCAAAAGGACGGTCTCGTCAAAGCCACCGCCGTGCCCGGATGAGAATGACGGCGAGGTGAGTGCGCCCTGGTCAGCGATGGCGAGCTTGTCTGTTCGCATGGCCGGTTCGCGCCACTGCTTGAGTGGTTGATGGCAGCTCTTCGGGGCGGTGGGGCGCCCACGACCGCGGCGACGGCCATCGTGCCGTACGTCTTTGTCGTACGAGGCGAAGTTGGCGACGTAGAAAGCGAACGCGGCGGAGGCGACCAGCCAGATCACCAGGGCCAGGAAGCTGCCCGGGGTGATCCACTTGACGCCCTTCACCTTCGCTTTCGGGCTGGCCCAGTACGGGACCGCGATCACGAGACGACCAGCACGACGAGCACCACCTCGCCGGAATGCCTGTCGATCTTTCCGATGCCGCCACCGTCGCCGTCGGGTGTCACGGTGGTCTCTGAGCTCAAGGCGCCGCAGCGTAAGACCGACGCCCCAGTTGGCGGGCGCGGCAAGGGCGGGGGATGTCGTGACTGCCAGCGCAGCCACGTCGGCACTCGCCTTGAACAGTGGTGAGACGGCTTGCGCCTCGCTTTGGGCCGGGACCTCGAAGCGGGAATCGCGGCCCCCGCGGCCGTAAGGGCGGCCCGGCTATTTCCCCGGAGCGTCGAGCACATCCCTGGCTCCTCGGATGAGGTCGCGCTGTGCCTGTTTGAGGGCCGTGCTGTGTTCACCGAACATGAGGGCACGCTGCGCGAAGTCCACGGCAGGAAGGCATTGCGTTCGCCTTCGCCACTATGGATTGCTGGATGGCGAAGCCGCCGGGGCCGGCATTTCTGCCCAGATGATCTTGCCGTCTGCGGTATGGCGCGTGCCCCAGCGCGCGGCGAACTGTGCCACCAGGAAGAGACCCCGCCCTCCTTCCTCGCCGAGTTTCGCCCGGCGTGGGTGGGGTGACGTGCTGCTGCCGTCCGAGACCGCGCAGATGAGACGGTTCTGGGTCCGGATCAGGCGCAGGGACACGGGGCCGCGGGCATGCCGGATAGCGTTGGTGACCAGTTCGCTAACGATCAGTTCCGCAGAGAAGGTCAGATCCTCAAGCCGCCAATGAGCAAGGCGCTCGCTGGTCAGGGACCGGGCTCGCGCAGCGCTTTCCGGTTCGAAGGCCAGCTCCAAGGAAGCGACGTTGTCGGCCGGCAGTGGGCGCGGCCGGGCGACCAGAAAGGCGACATCGTCTGGGGGGTGATCGGGCAGCAGGATGCGCTCCATGGTGCCGGTGATCTCTTCCAGGGGGCGGTCCGGATGGGCGAGCGCGAAGGCGAGTCGTGCCAGACCGATGTCCGTATCGGACTCGGAGGCCATGATCAGACCGTCGGTGTACAGCGCCAGGACGCAGTCGTCCGGGATTGTCATCTCCACCGATTCGAAAGGGATGCCGCCCACCCCGAGCGGGGGGCCGGTCGGGATGTCGCAGAACTCCACCGGCTTGTTCCTGTGCGCGAGGGCGAGGGGCGGATGCCCGGCGCTGGCGAACGTCGCACGGCGCGTGACCGAATCGTAGACGCCGTAAAGACAGGTGGCGCCGACCACTCCCTCCACGCCGAAGGGGTGCGCAGTCTCAGCCTCCTCGGCCAGACGCTGGACCAGGTCGTCGAGGTGGGCCAGCAGTTCCTCCGGCGGCAGATCCAGGTCGGCCAGCGTGTGCACGGCTGTGCGAAGCCGGCCCATGGTGGCTGCGGCACGCAGGCCATGACCGATGACGTCGCCGACCACCAGCCCCACCCGGCCGCAGGAGAGAGGCAGGACATCGAACCAGTCACCGCCCACGCCGGCCTCCGTGTCGGCGGGCAGATAGCGGTAGGCGGCTTCTACGGCGGCGTGGGCGGGCATTTCGTGCGGCAGCAAGCTGCGCTGCAGCATGAGACCGGAGTGGCGCTCCCTGGTGAACCGGCGTGCGTTGTCGATACAGACGGCGGCACGGGCAGCGAGTTCCTCAACGAGTAGCAGGTCCTCAGCGGTGAAAGGCTCGCGATTACGCCACCGCAGCAAGGTTGCCACTCCCATGGTCACCCCTCGCGCACGGAGCGGAACCACCATGTGGGAGTGGATGCCCAACTCCCGCATGCGCGCGCTGCGCACGGCGTCTTCCGCCAGCCAAGGACTGGACCGTGCCAGCACGGCGTTCAGCACTGGGTTCCCGCTTGCCAGACATTGCCACTGCGGGGACCCCTCCGTGTATCCGACCTTGCCGCCAGGTGGGACGACGGCTTCGGGCAGGTCCTCTCGGACGGACCGGTGGACGGCCCGGCGCATGTCCCCTGTCTGATCAAACAAGCGGACGTCGGGCTCTCCGCCGTCCAGAACGGCACCGAGCAAGTCGACAGCGATGAAGTCGGTGATCTCGGGCACCAGGACTTCGGCGAATTCCTCCACCGTGCGGCCGAGGTCCAGTGTGCTGCCGATGAGGACAGCGGCCTCATTCAGCAGCGCCAGTCTGTGCTGGGCCCGGTACAGATCTGTGACGTCGACCGATTCCTCACATACCCCCAGCGTCCGACCCGCTTCATCTTGCAATCGGTAGTAGGAGAGCGACCACACGTGTTCACGGTCGGGATCCGCGAGGGTACGTCCTTTGTACCGGAGATCGACGACGGTCCGCCCGGTAACGAGCACCTCGCTCATCAGCTGCGTCACCGAGGGCGGGTGTCCAGCCGAGAGCACCTGGCTGCCGGGGTACAGCTCACCTTCACTGCGCCCCAGATACTGCGTGAACTCTCCCGGCAACTCATCTCGCGCCGCGGCGTTGGCCCATGACACCCGCAGGTCAGGTCCGTAGATGGTCAGCGCCACCGGGGACTCGGCGGCAAGGCCGTGGAGCATGGCCTGCCGAAGCTGCCAATCCGCATGTTCCTCGGCGTCCGCCAGGAACAGGAGGAAGGCGGTGCCCGACGCCATGGCCGGAAGCTCGTACAGCGACGTCACGGCCCGGAGGAAGTGGCCGGACCGGTGACGTAGAACCGTGTGATCGGTCGGTCCGCCGTCCGGATTCGGGCGGAGCCAGTCCTCACGGGTTCCCTCGGCCTGCGCCGCCAGCGCGCCGATCGGTTGGCCGAGCATTTCTTTCGCGTGATAACCAAGCAGCTGCTCGGCCCGCGGGCTCCAGCCGGTCACCCATTTCCGGCTGTCCAGCGTGACGACGGCTGCGCGCGTGACACTCAGTGGGTCGCCCCGATCGTCCGCTCCCGGGGCAGTTGCCGATGTGGTCACCACATGTCCGTCCTCGCTGTACCAGCGGCTGCCGAGGCAGTCCGCGCGCTTCCTTCAAGGATCTGCTTGCGGGAGCGGAGGCACAACGCCTGCGCAGGAAGGTGCAGCACCGGCCGGACCTGCGGTGATCTCCGAAAGGCCCTGCTGGTGCCAGCGCCGAGCCGTGGCTGAGGGATCAGATGAGCGCTCGCAGGTGACGTGGTCGGGATGGCCCCCTGGGGACGAAACAGAATGCCCATGAGGCCCACACCGTCCCGGGTGAGGGCACGCCTGCTCCGACCGCCTCCGACTGCTGATAACGGACAAGAGGCGCACGTGTTTTCCGGAAGTTCACTGCGGGTGCATTCAGGTTTACTGGAGTACGTAACGAAATGCACTGCATGAAGAAGACAGTGATGTCGGAATCCTGGGCACCGACCCAGCGGGATCCTGCCGCACGAGGATCGTGCGGTGGGCGATGGCCGCCGAATAGCTGCTCTGGCTCAGGAATCCTTAGGGGCCGACGTGCCAGGAGTCCTCGCAGCGGAGGAGGGTGACGACACCGCCCTCCTCCACGGCTTGGCGGACCTCGTCCAGCAGCTCGGGCAGCACCGGCTCGTTGGAGTCCGGGTACGAGACGGGCCAGGTGTGCTCAGCGATGGGCATCGGTGCCTCCAGGGGGTTGGTCTTCCTTCATCCCCTGTCGCTCCAGGGCCCGCAACGGACAGCAACCCTCTGGGCAGAAATTTCGAAAGGCTGGGACCCAGGTGGATGATGAGCCCTTCAGCACCGACAAGGGGGGTAAGGCGATGAGAGATCTCGCAACCGCGGTGGTGTTCCTCAAGGCCAGTCTTCGCGAGGACGAAGCTGCTGCTCGCGCGGTGAAGCCCGGCAAGAACGAGGGCGTGGCAGGGTTGCAGGCCCGAGTCCTGGCCGACGTCGAGGCCAAGCGTCGCCTCGTGGCCTGGGTGGAGGCCAATCCTGGGACGAGATGGAAGGCGAACGCGGAGGCCGAGGACCTCCCCTTCTGGCAGAAGGCGATCGTGGATGTGATCGCCGATGTCCCTGAGTATTTCCGTAGCCCGGTGATCTACAGACTCCTCACGGCGTATGAAGACCACCCCGACTTCCAGCCCGAGTGGAAACTGATCAATGACGAGCCCGAGGGTGAGCCCGCCGACCACGAGAAGCGCCAGTGAACTCTGCGGCCCGCCAGGCGGCCCTGAAGCGCCAGGGTCTTGAGGAGACCGAGGCGTTCACCGCCGAGGTGCATCAGTCAGGAATTTAAATTCCTAGCGGCCTCCCAGAGCGAACTGGTTTCTGAGCACTTAAAGTCGCACGGGCAGGCGAGCGTCTGCCTCGCGCACGGCTTTGACCTGTGTCTTTGTCCGACGGAGACGTTTGCCGAGCCAGCGTGGTAAGGACGGTAGGAGAACCGAACGCGGTCGGTCTCGACACGTCGCAGGTCAGTGTTCCGGCCGGGGCCTTGCGGTCGGTGAGGAAGAGGGGGCCACCGTCGGTGGGCTCCGGACGGGCCGCTCAGTCCGCCCCGTCGGACGACCGGCCTCCCGGCGGGCTCAGCGTGCCGCCCAGTTCCTGCGCCCGGCGCAGGAACTCCTCCCGCAGTCCGCGCGCCGCCTGCGGCACGGACACGGCCCTGCGCAGTTGCAGCATCAGCAGCACCCGCGTCCCGGCGCCCGCCAGCGGCCGGTAGGTGATGGCACCCAGCCGCTCCAGCGGATCCCCGACGACGCTGAAGTCCGGCAGCACCGTGGCCCCGAGCCCCTCCGCCACCATCAGCTTGCCCATCTCCGCCCCGTCGGTGGAGTACGAGAAGGACGGGGTACGGCCGTTCAGCAGCCGGTGCACGTACCGGTGCATGACGTAACCGGAGCGCATCGCGATCAGGGGCTGGCTCAGCAGGTCGTCCACGGTCACCTCGGGGCGGGAGGCGAGCGGGCTGTCGGGCCGTACGCACACCACCGGCCGGCCGTGCAGGAGTTGCGTCGACTCCAGTGCGGCCGGCATGTCGTCCCCTTCCAGGTGATTGACCAGGCCGAGGTCGAAGCCGCCCTCGGTCAGGGCCCGGTGGATCTCCGTCTGCTGCGCGGCGACCACCTCGACCTGGGTGAGGGGGTGTGCGGCGCGGAAGGCGCGCACCACCGGAATGAGCAGCGGCACGGTCGCCGCGTTCACCGTTGCCACCCGCACCATGCGGCTGACGCGGTGCTGCTCGCCCGCCGCGGCCCGCAGCCGGTCCACCGCCTCCAGGACGCCGACGATGTGCGGCAGCAGTTCGCGGCCCTCCGCGCTCATCGTCGCCCCGGAGCGTTTGCGTTCCAGGAGGACGACGCCGAGTTCGCGTTCCAGGTTCCTGACGGTCTCGCTCAACGCCGGCTGGGACAGGCGCAGTTCCTCCGCGGCCCGGCGCAGCGAGCCCAGCCGGGTCACCGCGGCGATGTATTCCAGCTGTTCCGTTCGCACGGCAGCAGAATTCCCCTCACGGACGGAGCTGTTCAAGGGTTTCCCTGTCACACCTTCGTGAAATTCAGTGGGGTGCGCCGTAAAACCGGTCGGGTTTCCCTTGACGGCCTCGACCGGCGACTGCCACGATCGGCGGCATGACGATGCGACTGGACCTCACGCGGCGACGCCATGTCGACCTCGCGCGCGTTTCCAGCGCCTCCTGTCGCTCAGCGGCCTGACCCCCCAGAGATCTGCCGCTCCCTATCACGCCACGGCTTTCGTCGCACAGTTCGCTGCCGCGTTCCCGTCAGCGCCGTTGCAACAAAGCGGTTCTCGTATGCACCTGCTCATGTGAGTGATGTGGCGTTTCCTTTCGCCGGGATATGACGTCCCGGATCACACAGAATTCAGCAACAGGAGTTCCGCATGCCCGCGCCCGTGAAATTCGCCTATTGGGTCCCCAATGTCAGCGGGGGACTGGTCACCAGCACGATCGAACAGCGCACGGACTGGGGGTACGACTACAACCGCGAACTCGCCGTCCTCGCCGAGAACAACGGCTTCGAGTACGCGCTCAGCCAGGTTCGCTACATGGCCAGCTACGGTGCCGAGTACCAGCACGAGTCGACCAGCTTCAGCCTCGCCCTGCTCCTCGCCACCGAGCGTCTGAAGGTGATCGCCGCCGTTCATCCCGGCCTGTGGCACCCGGGCGTCCTCGCCAAACTGGGCGCCACCGCCGACCACCTGTCCGGCGGCCGTTTCGCCGTCAACGTCGTCAGCGGCTGGTTCAAGGACGAGTTCACCGCGCTCGGCGAGCCCTGGCTGGAGCACGACGAACGCTACCGCCGCTCCGAGGAGTTCATTCGCGCCCTGCGCCAGATCTGGACCGAGGACCACACCGAACTCGCCGGGGACTTCTACCGGTTGCGGGACTTCTCCCTCAAGCCGAAGCCCCTCAGCTCTCCCGGGCGACCGCACCCGGAGATCTTCCAGGGCGGCAACTCCACCGCCGCCCGCAGGATGGCCGGCCGGGTCTCCGACTGGTACTTCTCCAACGGCAAGGACTTCGACGGAGTCGTCGAGCAGATCCAGGACGTACGCGCCGCGGCGGACCGGGCGGGCCGTACGGCGCCCCGGTTCGGCCTCAACGGCTTCCTCATCGCCCGCGACACCGAGGCCGAGGCCCGCGACACCCTCCGCGAGATCGTCGCCAAGGCCGACTCCGAGGCCGTCGAGGGCTTCGGCGCCGCCGTACGGCAGGCGGGCCGGTCCACCGCCGACGGCAAGGGCATGTGGCAGGACTCCACCTTCGAGGACCTGGTCCAGTACAACGACGGTTTCCGCACCGGCCTGATCGGCACCCCCGAACAGATCGCGGAACGCATCGTCGCCTACCGCCGCCTCGGCGTCGACCTCCTGCTCCTCGGCTTCCTGCACTACCACGAGGAGGTCGCCTACTTCGGCAAGCGCGTGCTGCCCCTCGTCCGCGAACTGGAGGCGCAACTCCCCGAGGACGAGCCCCGCCCTGCGCCCGCGCATGCCTGATCTCCTGCCCGGCTCCCGCCTCACCCCCTCCCCTTACCGACGCCACACCCGCACCGCCGCGCACCCCACCGCACGCACCACGAAAGAGGTCACCCCCATGAGCACCCCCACGGCCACCGCCTGGCAGAACCGCCCCGCCCCGACAACCGCCCAGGACTGGATCGCGCGCGCCGCCGAGGTCGCCGCCGTTCTCGCCACCGACGCCGCCGCCCGGGACCGCGCTGGAGCCACCCCGTACGCCGAGGTGCAGCTGCTGAAGGACGCGGGCCTGGTCACTCTGCTCGGGCCCGTGGAGCACGGCGGCGCCGGCCAGGACTGGCCCACCGCCTACCGCGTCGTCCGCGAGGTCGCCAAGGCCGACGGGTCCATCGGCCAGCTCCTCGGCTACCACTACCTGTGGAACTGGGCCGCCCGCCTGGTCGGCACCCGCGAGCAGTGGGAGCACGTCGAGGCCGAGGCCGCGCGCAACCGCTGGTTCTTCGGCGGGGCCGTCAACCCGCGCGACAACGACGTCGTCGTCACGGAAGACGGCGACGACCTCGTCTTCACCGGCCGCAAGACCTTCTCCACCGGCAGCAAGGTCTCCGACGTCACCGTCCTCGAAGGCGTCCTGGAGGGCACCGACCAGCACGTCTTCGCGATCGTGCCCTCCGACAGCGAGGGCCTGACCTTCCACGACGACTGGGACAACATCGGCCAGCGGCTGACCGAGAGCGGAAGCGTCACCATCGACGGCGTGCGCACCCCGTGGTCCTCGGCGGCCGGCTACGTCGACAAGCAGTTCCAGGCGCGCACCTACAACACCCTCAACGTGCCCACCATCCAGCTAGTCTTCGTCAACTTCTACCTCGGCATCGCGGGCGGCGCGCTGGAGACGGCGGCCACCTACACCCGGAGCAAGACCCGGCCCTGGCTGCACGGCGGCCACGAGCGGGCGGTCGACGAGCCGTACGTCATCGACACCTACGGCGATCTCACCGCGAAGCTCTGGGCGGCCGAGGCGCTCGCCGACGCCGTCGCCGCCGAGGGCCAGAAGCTGCACGACGACCCCGACGCCGTCACCGAGCGGGCGCGCGGCGAGTTCGAGGTGCGGGTCGCCGCGGTCAAGGCGCGCGCCACCGACGTCGCCCTGGAAGTCACCAGCCGCATCTTCGAGGTGACGGGCGCCCGCTCCACGACCACCGCCGAGGGACTGGACCGCTTCTGGCGCAACGTCCGCACCCACACCCTGCACGACCCCGTCGCCTACAAGCGCCGCGAGGTCGGCCGCTGGGTCCTGGAGGGCGAACTGCCCGAACCGACCTGGTACTCCTGACCCTCCCCCGGGGCGCCCGCCTCACGGGCGCCCCGCCCGCCCCGAAAGAGGACCCATGGCCACCGTCCTGTCCGTCTCCGGCAGCCCCTCCGTCTCCTCCCGCACCCAGCGCCTGCTGCGCCACCTCGACGACCGGCTCCTCGCGCAGGGCCATGACGTGATCGCGCTGGACGTGCGCACTGTTCCCGCCGAGGCCCTGCTGGGTGCCGACTTTCGGCATCCCGCCATCGTCGAGGCCGCCGAGCTGTTCGCCCGCGCGGACGGCGTCGTCGTCGCCACGCCCGTCTACAAGGCGTCGTACTCCGGCGTCCTCAAGGCACTGCTCGACCTGCTCCCGCAGTACGCCCTCGCCGGCAAGACCGTGCTGCCGCTGGCCACCGGCGGATCGACCGCCCACGTCCTGGCCATCGACTACGCGCTGCGTCCGGTCCTCAGCTCGATGGGTGCGGCGCACATCGTGCAGGGCTGGTTCACCCTCGACAAGGACATCACCGTCCGCGACGACGGCTCCCTCGCCGTCGCCGCCCAAGCCGACGAGGGCCTGGCCCGGGTGGTCGACCAGTTCTCGGCGGCTCTGGGCAGCAGCCTGGTCCTCGCAGCGGCGGGCTGAGCCCTATGACCGCGCATGTGATCGCCGACGACGCCGAAGCCCTCGCCGTCGCCGCCGCGCTGGCGAAGGAGTTCCGCGCCGGTGCCTCCGCCCGCGACGCCGAACGCCGCCTGCCGCACGCCGAGGTGGACAAGCTCTCCGCGTCGGGCCTGCTCGCCGTCACCGTCCCCGCCGCACACGGCGGCGCCGACGTCGGCGCGCTCACCCTCGCCGAGATCTTCCGGCTGCTGGCGTCGGCCGACGGCAGCCTCGCCCAGATCCCGCAGAGCCACTTCGTCTACGTCAACGTCGTCCGCCGCCAGGGCACCGAGGAACAGCGGAAGTTCTTCTTCGCCGAGGTCCTCGCCGGGCGCCGCTTCGGCAACGCCCAGTCGGAGGCGGGCACCCGGCACGTCCAGGACATCCGCACCCGCCTGACACCACGCCCTGACGGCTCCTACGTCCTCACCGGCGTCAAGCACTACGCCACCGGTGCGCTGTTCGCCGACTGGATCCCGGTCCTCGCCCGCGCCGAGGACGACGAGCTGCACGTGGCGTACGTCCCGCGGGACGCGCCCGGCCTCACCGTGATCGACGACTGGGACGGCATGGGTCAGCGCACGACGGCCAGCGGCACCGTGCGGCTCGACGCCGTGCCCGTACCGGCCGACCGTGTCCTGCCCCATCACCTCACCTTCCGCGGACCCCAGCTGCACGGCGCGGTGGCCCAGTTGCTGCACGCCGCGATCGACACGGGGATCGCCGGGGGTGCCCTGGCCGAAGCCGCCGCGTTCGTCCGCACCAAGAGCCGGCCCTGGTTCGAAAGCGGCACCCAAACGGCGGCCGAGGACCCGCTGCTCATCCAGCGGTTCGGTGAACTCGCCCTGCGGGTGCGGGCCTCCGAGGCGCTGCTGCGCGAAGCCGCCCGCACGGTGGACGCGGCACTCACCGGCCTGACCGACGACTCCGCGGCCGAGGCGTCGATCGCCGTGGCCGCCGCGAAGGCCCACGCGGCCGACACCGCGGTGGAAGTGGCCGGCGCCCTGTTCGAGGTGGCCGGCACCCGGGCCGCCCTCGACTCGCTCAACCTCCACCGTCACTGGCGCGACGCCCGCACCCACACCCTGCACGACCCGGCGCGCTGGAAGATCCAGCACATCGGCCGGTACGTGCTGAACGGCACCCGACCGCCACGCCACGGCCTGCTCTAGCGAGCCGGCTGCCCGCGGCGGACCTGCAGATCGGAGTTTTCGTGTCCCTCACCTTCCACTGGTTCCTCCCCACCAACGGCGACAGCCGTCATGTCGTCGGCGGCGGCCACGGCACCCCGGCATCCCCGTCTGGACGGGACCGGCCGCCGACGGTGGCGTACCTGAGCCAGATCGCCCGCGCGGCCGAGGATCTGGGGTTCGTCGGTGCGCTCACCCCGACGGGCGCCTGGTGCGAGGACGCGTGGCTGACCACGGCGATGGTGTCCCAGCACAGCGAGCGCCTGAAATTCCTCGTCGCCTTTCGCCCCGGCTTCGTCTCCCCGACGCTCGCCGCGCAGATGGCGTCCACCTTCCAGCGGCAGAGCGGCGGACGGCTCCTGCTGAACGTCGTCACGGGCGGCGAGAGCCACGAGCAGCGCGCCTACGGCGACTTCCTCGACAAGGACGCCCGCTACCGCCGTACCGGCGAGTTCCTGCACATCGTGCGGGCCTTGTGGGAGGGCGCGACGGTCGATCTGGCGGGCGAGCATCTGAGAGTGGAGGAGGCCCGGCTCGCACGGGTGCCCGACCCGGTGCCGCAGGTGTACTTCGGAGGCTCCTCCCCGGTGGCGGGCGAGGTCGCCGCCCGGTACGCCGACGTGTACCTCACGTGGGGCGAGCCGCCCGCCCAGGTCGCCGAGAAGATCACCTGGATCCGGGAACTGGCCGCCGAGGAGGGCCGTACCGTCCGTTTCGGCATCCGCCTGCACGTCATCACCCGCGACACCTCCGCACAGGCGTGGGCCGAGGCGGACCGTCTGCTGGCGGGCTTCGACCCGCAGACGGTGCGATCCGTGCAGGCCGGGCTCGCCCGCAGCGAGTCGGAGGGGCAGCGGCGCATGCTCGCCCTGCACCAAGGGAGCCGGGACGGTCTGGAGATCCACCCCAATCTCTGGGCCGGCATCGGCCTGGTCCGCGGCGGCGCGGGCACCGCGCTGGTGGGCAGCCACGAGGAGGTCGCCGAACGGATCCGGGAGTACCACGCCCTCGGCATCGAGGAGTTCGTGCTCTCCGGTTATCCGCACCTGGAGGAGGCGTACTGGTTCGGGGAGGGTGTGCTGCCGCGGCTCGCGGCCCAGGGCCTGTGGCACCACCCGCACACCCCACGGCCGCAGCAGGCGGCACAGGTGCCCTTCGCGAGCTGAGGCCGGCCGAGAACCTCGGCCCTGCCTCGCTGTACGCCGGGTTCTCCAGAAGCCCGGTCAGCTCCATGCACCGTTCGAGCGGACGCTGCTGGGGCCGCTGAGGGAGTTGCTTGGCGGCGAGGAGGTACCGGCCACCGGCGACCGTCTGCGACGAGCAGCGCACGACCGGGTTGGCGGCGGTCGCGCCCGAGGCCGTCGCCGGCGCGCAGCCTGACGGAGGGCATCGTCGAGGAGCATCACCAAGCCGCGGCACATCAGGTGCTGCCGTTGGTCGCCGCGGTGCCGAACACGGCCGTGGTGGCCGCGTACCGAGAAGGCCGGGGGACACCCCGGAGTCCCTCGCGGCGCTGGCCGAGTACGGCTACGGCGTAACCCTGTACCGCAGCGAGGCCGGCACCGGGAACGCGCGGTGGTCGGACGCGACGCCCAAGGTGCGTCTGGAAGTCAGGATTGTCGATGCCGGCGATCACAGGGTTTTGATGAGGCCGCCATCGATGACGAAGTCTGCGCCGGTGATGTTGCCGGCACGCTCGCCTGCCAGGAACAGGACGAGGTCGGCGACTTCTTCGGGCCGGGTGAAACGGCCAGTGGCAGACTCGGCGGCGGCCCGCTTGGCCACTTCGTCGGCAGCCAGGCCCGACGCCTGGGCAACCGTGGCCGCGACGCCCGTGGCGCCGAGCCACAACGGGGTGGCGACCGGGCCAGGGCTGACGGTGTTGACGCGGATGCCGCGCGGCCCGACCTCCTTGGACAGGGCCTTGCAGAAGTTGGCTCCACGTCCGCGCCGTCCTGATACTCACGGTCAGGGATCTTGGACAGCAGCGGAAGCATGGCCGACCGGTCGATGAGGTCCGCATCCGGGTCCGGCGCCTGCTGTACCTTCTCCAGCAGATCCTTTTTGCTGCACGGCCACGTGATGGCCAGCCTGGTAAGCAGGTCACCCAGGGTGAAGGGCACTTCCGCGCCGACAAGCGGTGGCAGGTTGGGGGCCATGTGGTCCTCCGGACGGGGTAGTTCAGGGATCCGTGTGGTGTCCGACATGCCCACCCTCCGGGGGCGTCCCTCCCCAGCGCACGCCGACGTACTCCAGCCGGATCAACGCCACCCCCGTACGTCCTGCGTGTGCACAGGCCGCCGACCGCTGCCGGGCAGCCCTCGCGGCAGTGGCCGAAGTATGGAACTCCACCGTCCGACTACCCCAGCCGGCAGCACCACCCGAGGAAAACCGCAGCCTACGGCTGTCCGCCGCCGACCCTCGGGACCGCGGCCCCGCCCGCGAGCGGGCTCGTGTGACCGGGCTAAAGCGCCGAGACCAAGCCGCCGAAGGGGCTGTCCGACCGGCCCTAGGCAGCGCCCGCGCCATCATCGACAGGTCGGACATCGCGCCTAGAGCGTCATCGCGGATGCAGGTCATCCACGTCACGACGGCCACGGCCGCTGCCGAAAGGGGCAGCACCTTGCGGTTGTCCGCTGCCAGCTGCACCCCCTGGGCCGTCTTCTGCCGCACCGGTTCGCGAGCCTTGTCCTGCCAGATCCGCCCCGGCCCGCGCCGCCCTGGTCCGTGCCTGCTCGGCGGCTTCGGCGGCCTTGTCCTTGACCGGAGCGGGCACCTTTTCCTGCGCTTGGTGCGCGAACCGGTTGCCTTGGCCTTCAGTTCGTCGCTCTTGACGGCAGCCTGCTCCGCCAGGCCTCGCCACCCGCTAGGAGAAGACCGCGATGATGTCTGGCCGGACTCTGCATCGCGGGCTCTTTCCTCTGGGCCGCATGATGCTTCAGACAGAGATGGCGCAAGGGGCGGCGGGCAAGCGGGCCGGGCCCTCCTCGCTGTCTCTGGCACTACTACGCCTCGTCGAAGTACAACGGCGACAGCCTGGCTCCCCGCTCCGCATCATCAACGTCAGGCGGCGTGACGTGGGCGAGGTCACCGTCGATCGGGATGTCGAACTTCCGGCCGATCTCCGCGATGGCAACTCCAACCCGGCCGCGCAGCACACCCAGCGCCTGGAGCCCATACGCCCATTGGACCCGATCCCGATCCCTGGCCCACCGGATCGGATCCCGACCGCTGGGCGGGGCCTCCGGGAAGGTTCTCTCGGTCAACCTGCGTGCTGACTCCATATCTGTCAGCCATTGCCTCACAGCGGCGCGCATCGCGCGCACTTGCTCCCGCAGTTCCTCGGACTCGCACTGCTCGACCTGCTCGTTCAGATAGGTACGCAGCGCCTCGATGGATCCCCAGGACCCATTTTCCTCTTCGAGATCATAAGGCGCATGGAGCACCCGGTGGTCCTCCAAGCGGAGCAGGATCGATCTTGCCCGCTCGCGCTCACTCTGGCTGAACTCCACGCTGGCGCTCTGACCGAAGAACGAGAAGCTGATCGTCCGTAACCGACCGCGCCAGCGCCAGCGCCACTGCTTGAACATCCCCACCTCCAGCTCTGCCAACAGCCAGCATTCCGCACTCCAAGTGGAGAGGCCATGTCGACCCTATTGGGCGGCGGGGCGATGTTGAGGTTGCTGTTGATGGTGAGCTTGGTGACGGAGTCGAAGGCTTCGCGCGTCCATGACGAGGCCGAGGTGGTAGGCGGTCATGTGCGCGGTCTCCTGTGGCGCCGACGGGGTCCGTACAGTTCGGGCCTGGTACGCACGGAACGGCAAGATCACAAGCTCGATCATGAGGCCCGGAGCGAAGCTCACCGAGAGCGAGACCGAGCAGCGTGACCAGGCCCGCCTCGCCTGCCCGGACATCGCCCGCGCCTGCGACCTGGCCCGCGTCTTCCAGGACATGGTCCGCAACCGCCGAGGTCACCTCCTGCTGGAATGTATCCGCCAGGCTGAAGGCGACGGCCAAGGGCCCATGCGGTCCTTCGCCGGATTCCTCCGCCAGGACCTCGACGCCGTCACCGCTGGCCTCACCCACGCTTGGAGTTTGGTGGAAGGTCACGTCCACCGCGTGAAGACCCTCATGCGGGCCATATACGGCGCATCCGTCCGTCTCCTCCGCATCCGGACCCTCACCCGACCATGAAGTCCACGGAACTGCGGACAGAGCCATTTTCAAAGATGCGGTAGGCGATGAAGGGCGAACCGTGACCAGCGCGGCCCAGTATCGACGAAGCGCCTGAGGGGGGCAGGGATGCGCATGACGGCTCATCGACCGCAGTGCGCCTAGCAGGCCGCCGGTCCGCTGAGAAAGCGGCGCGCTGCTGGACAGATGGTGATGAGGCTGCAGCCCGCGGAGGCTGCCCGCGTCCACCAAAGGCCGCCCGAAGGCGGCGGGTGCAAGAGGGCGCCCGGGAGCGCTTGAATGCATATACCTGCCCTTCTGTGCGCTGGCGCTCGCTCCATGCGGTGAACTGCGCGCGCCTTGCCTGGCCGAACTTCGAAACACCCCGTTGACTGGGCGCTCGCTCTCAACACATGTCACCAACAAGCAAGAACAGCCATAAGTGATCAGCCGGTGCGTCGGGGGCAGACGCAGGAATCCAGCCAGTCCCGGTTGGCTGTGGTGCGCTCGGCACCGAGTCGCTCGCACTGGCTGATTGGGGCACGAAAGGGTCAATGCGCCCCGCGACTGCACGTGACGGCGGCGTATCGGTTGGGTGGTGCCACCCGGCGGTGGCCTGCCGTCCCAGTCCTGTCCTGCCGCAATGAGCAAGGTGAACGATCAGATCAGGTGTGGTCTGCCGGGCTGTGGGTCCGACGTGGACGCAGGAGGTTTGTGATGGCACTGACGCAGTGGACGAAAGCGGTCGAGTGGCTGGCCGCCGCCGCTCGGGAGCCCCGGTTGTGCAAGCGGGACTGGCAGTACAGCACCACCGGCATCCACCTCCTGGCCGCTGGACGATTCTGGGACGTCCTGATAGTCCCCGCCTGCCTCGGCTTGCGGACAGCCGACATCCTGGCCGGCCTGCCTCGCCTCGAACCCGGCCCGGTACTGCTGGACAGCAGGCGGCAGCACGTCGGCTTCTTCCTGCCGCCCGACCCCGCGAGCATCTGGGCCGGACACAACATCCGCTACCTCACCACGGGCAGCTGGATCGCCACGCCTGCGCCCCACTGCCGCTGGGGCGATCTGAGCTGGATCTGTCCCCCCGACGGCAGTGGCATCCTGAACGCACCAGCGGCCCTGGAACTCGCCCTGCACATGGCCATGGACGAACTGGCCCGTAACCACGGCAGCTCGCACGATCGCGCCGCCCCCCACCGGGCTGACACCCCCCATTCGGCTTCCCTCGCGCGAGGGAAGCCGGACGATCCGTGGCATGGATGTGATCAGCGAGGGTGACGCGCCCGCGCTGCGCGCTGAGCGGGGGAGAGTGGTACAGCCCGTATGGCGACGGCTACATCCAAGGGCCCGGGCGCGGCCTGGACATCGACCACCTCGTGCCGCTCGCCGAGGCCTGGGATTCCGGGACTTCCGCGTGGTCGGCCGCGGAGCGGGAGGCCTACGCCAACGACCTGGGCGACGACCGCGCGCTGATCGCGGTGTCGGCGGCGTCGAACGGGTCGAAGGCGGACCAGGATCCGACCACGTGGCTGCCGCCGGCGGAGGGATATCGCTGCCAGTGCGTCACCGGCTGGATCGCCGACAAGCTGCGCTGGAGCCTGAGCATCGACCCCAGCGAAGCGGCCGCCCTGTCGGAGAACCTCAGCCGCTGCCCCAACGTGCCGATCACCGTACCGCTTGCTCGCTAGGAGGGGACGGGCAGGTTCCTGGGGAGGTCGGCCTTGGCCCAAGCTACGGGCATGGTCCTTTTCTGTCCCTGCCGGCATCGCCGAGCGGTCCTCGAAGACGGGTTGGCCCGAAGGACTCTCACCGCGCCGTTCACCCTGTGCCCCGCCATGATCGGCAGGGGCTTCGGCGAAAGAACAGGCGCCCGGCCTCCGAGCCGGGCGCCTGCAGTGGCTGTCAGCCTCCCCGCGCAATTTGTCGCAGTAATTCCTGGTCCTTGACGGGCCGGTCACACGGCCTTGTCCCAGGAGCGGCGCCGATGGGCGTCGGTGCAGGAGCCGCCGACAGTCCCAGGAGGCCTGGTGGGCCGGCCGGCCGTACCAGGAGGCACGGCGGGCCGGCCGGCGGTCCAGACGTAATCGCCGTCAGAGCCACCCCCGCTGGGCCGCCTTGAGCCCCGCCTCGAACCTGCTTGTGGCGTTGAGGCGTTCCATCAGGGCGGCCATCTGCCGGCGCACCGTCCGCAGGGAAACGCCGAGGCGCTTGCCGGCGGCCTCGTCGGTGAGGCCGGAGGCGAGGAGCTTGAGCAGCTCCTGTTCCTGTGCGGAAAGTCCGCGCTCGTCCTGGCGGGGGCGGTCCGCGCCCAGGGGCACGGCGGAATGCCAGGTCTGTTTGAAGAGGCTGATCAATGAGGCGACGATGCCGGGAGACCGGGTGCACAAGGCACCCGCCCGGGAGTTCTCGGGGTCGATGGGCACCACCGCGACGGTACGGTCGAAGATGAGCAGTCGGGAGGGAAGGACCGGACTCGTGCGCACCTGTGCCCCCTCCTCGGTCAGCCAGCGCGCGTAGGCGAGCATGTCCGGATCGTTGCGCACGCTGTCCTGGTAGACGGTCTTCATCCGCACTCCGCGGCGTAGCGCGTCCGCATCGAGCGGGCGTGAGGCCTGGCGGCTCGCCGCCGACTGGGGGCCGCCCGGAATGATGGACATGCACTCCGAGGCCAGTTCGGCGGCCAGCACCTCCAGCCGGTTCTGAATGGCGTCCAGACCCACCAGCCGCTCCGCCCCGTCCACCTCGGTGTTGGGGCGCAGCGAGGCGTACTCCGCGACGGCGGCGGCCGCCGCCGCCCTGCTCTCGGCGAGCTGCTGCTGGCGTCTGGCCAGCTCCTCCTCCTGGCGTCTCAGGATCAGCTCAAGCCCCAATTGGGGACTCACGGGCCGCAGTCCGCCGCTGTACTCGCGGGAATCTCGCAGCAGTCCCAGGTCGACCAACTGGTCGAGTCCCTCGCGCACCGCCGACTCCTCCAGGCCGAGATGTGCGCACAACTCGGCCACGCCGTACGACGGTTCGGCGAGCATTCCTCGGTAGACGGCCTCCACATGGGATTCCAGCCCGAGCGTCTCAAACACTTACAACCCCCCCAGGTCGTGGATGCAACGCATGGCGGCACGCGGCCGCCCGGTGATCATAGACGCATCCTGGCACCAAGGTGCCAGGCACTGTGGTGCCACCTGGAACCCCTTTTCGGCAGGTCAGCGCGCCAGCAGGATGGTGATCACCGGAACGGCGGGGGCAACCACCCCGACCCGGGCCAGGTCCGCAAGGACGTTCCGGTGCAGCGCGCACAGCGGGTGTCCGCACCCGTTCTGTCCATCCCGTCCGTCCAAGCCTGTTCCGGGGGTTTCCCATGTCCCGCACGATGCGTATCGCCGCTGCCGCCGTCCTGACCGCCGTGCTGTCCGCCGCTTCGGCCGTCACAGCGTCCGCCGACTCGGTCACGGGTGACTCGGCGACGACCACGACCGCGAGCATCAGCTGGGACACGCCGGCACCGGTGATCGCTCCCGACAGCATCAGCTGGGACTGAGCCCGCCGTGCGCGTGATCCGAGCGAGCCTGGTCGGTGACGCCCGCCGTCCCGCACCGAAGGGCCCCGTGTCCGTCGTGCACGACCTGTTATGGGCCCACGCCGTGCCCACCGACGGCCTGGAGCACATCCGGGTGAAGTCGGCCGACCACGGCATGGACGTCTTCCTCTTCATGCGCGCCCCTTCCGACTCCGACGCCCTGAGGCAGGTGTGCGCACTGCTCGACCGGGCCCACCACCCGCTTCGTTGCCAGGGGTACCGCGTCCGCGACCCGTGAGTTGTCGGCCGACCAGCACGGCCTCTGCGCGCACCCAGCCCAGTTCCGCTTTCCATCTGTCTCCCGGAGACCCGCCATGCCCCGCACCGCACGACCGCGCTCCGTCCGACTCACCGTCATGGCCGGCGCCGCAGCGCTCGCCGCCACTGCCCTCTACACGGCGACCCAGCACGCCGACGCCTCGGAGGTGCCCGCACCGCCCGTCAAAGCCGCAGCGTCCCCCATCGGTCGGCAGGCTGCCGTTGCGACCACCCCACCGCCCACGACACGGGCCCCCGGGCCGAAGCCCGAAGGGGCACGGCACGCCCCCGCGTCCGCCCCCACCCGGGCCGAAACCGAGGAACCGGCGGGCAGGAGCCCGCTGTCGGCGAGCCGTGTGGCGGCATCCCAGTTGCCGGACACCGCGGCGCAGAAGTGGAAGGAGCTCGCGCCTGCCAGCGTCCGGAAGCTGAGCCAGGACTTCCAGCTCAACGAGTGCGTGAGGGTGCACGGAGCGACGGCCTGGCAGCAGCAGGGTTTCATCAGCGCTCGCAGGACGCCCGCCGTGCAGGATTCCCTCGCCTTCGCCGACGAGGCCACGGCCCGCTCGGCCTTCCGTGACCTGCTCGCCGACATGAAGTCCTGCCAGGCCACGAGCCGGGCCCTGCAGAAGCAGTACGGACTGCCCCAGGACGCCGAGGTGCGGCAGACCGCCGCCACGTCCGACGGCGTCGCCTGGTCCCGCTCGTGGACGGCCGTCGAAGGCCTCTCGGCCTCCGGGGCCCAGGCCAACCACATCTACGCCGTGCGGCGCGGCTCCCTCCTCGTCCTGCTGCACTTCGACGAGTGGGACTTTGTCGCACCGCGTTCCTACGACACCGCGGGCGACGCCGCGGTTCTGGCGGGCCTGACCCGCTGACCGCGCCGCCCCGGCGCTCCCGCATCACAGGCGATCGGCAGCGTGCCACACACCCCGCTCGATCCCAGACTCTTCGCCACCACCCCATCCCAGGAGACATCCATGTCCATTCGCCGTAGCACCGTCATGCGCTGCACCACCGCCCTGCTCACCGTCGGCCTCACCGCCACCGTGCTGTCGGCGGTCACCGCCACTCCCGCTCTGGCGGGGTCGTCCATCGGCGGGAACATCACCCGCAGCGAGATCCTCTCCAGAGCCCAGTACTGGGTGGACGAGGGTGTCCCGTACAGCAAGACCAGCTACTACGCCGACCCGCAGGGCACCAACTACCGTATGGACTGCTCTGGTTACGTCTCCATGGCCTGGCACGCCGACCAGTCCTACACGACATGGACGCTGCCGAGCATTTCCACCGACATCAGCAACTCCCAGCTGCTGCCCGGTGACGCCCTCAACTACGAAGCCGAGCATGTCGTCCTGTTCGGCGGCTGGGAGGACAAGGCAGCGGGTACGTTCACGTACTTCGCCGAGAACAACTCCTCGGTGCTGACCAACAAGTACAGCGCCAACATCAACGGCAGCTCGCTGGCCGGCTGGCCCACGAGCTCCTACCAGGCCATCCGCTACAACCACACCGTCGACGACCCGGCGAAGCCGGCGGCCACCGGCTTCGCCGACGGACAGGGCACGCTCTCCGTCGCGCACACCCGTGACGGGCAGCTGGACACCTTCATCACCCAGTCCAACGGTGCCATCGCACGCAACATGGAGACGACGCCGTCCGGCGGCTGGAGCGGCTGGGCCGCGGGCTTCGCCCCCGAGAACGCCGCCAAGAGCGTCGTCACCGGGGTCCATCCGGACGGCCGGGTCGAGGTGTTCGCGCTGCAGACCAATGGTGGTGTCTCCCGCCGGTACCAGACCAGCCCTTACGGGGCCTGGAGCGACTGGGAGACCTTCGCGCCGGCGAACTCGGCTGCCCAGATCAAGGTGGCCCGTCACTCCGACGGCCGTCTCAGCGTCTTCATGCTGCAGACCAACGGTGGCATCGCCCGCAAGTACGAAACCAGCGCGGGCGGATCCTGGAGCGACTGGGCCTCCTTCGCTCCGGCCAACGCGGCGTCCTCCTTCGCTGTCGGCACACACGCGGACGGCCGGATGGACGTCTTCGCGGTGCAGACCAACGGTGGCGTCACCCACATCGCCGAGACCGAGCCGTCCCGCGGATGGGGCGAGTGGACCGGCCTCGCCGACGCCGGCGCCGCGAACACCGCCCTGTCGGCCGGGGCGAGCAGCAACATCGCCGTGGCCAACCAGAAGGACGGGCGGCTGAACGTCTTCATCGTGCAGTCCAACGGCGGTGTCTCTCGCAACTACGAGACCAGCGTGAACGGTTCGTGGAGTGGCTGGAAGAACTTCGCCTCGGCCGGTGCCGTGCTGGCCGCGGCCCCGCGCGCCGGTGTGACCCCGATCAGCGGCAGCAACATCTCGGTGGGCGCGCACGACGACGGGCGCCTGGACGTGGTCATCCTGCAGTCCAACGGCGGGGTCGCTCGCGCCTACGAGACCAGCCCCGGCGGCTCGTTCAGCGGCTGGGAGGTACTGGCCGACGCCGGCAGCGCCGCCTCGGTGGAGGCCACGTCCCACTCCGACGGCCGCTTCGACATCTTCGTCACCCAGACGAGCGGCGGGATCTCGCGCAATTACGAGACCAGCCCCGGCGGCTCCCTCTCCGGCTGGAAGGGCTTCGCCCCGGCCGGCGCGGTGAAGACCTACTGACCGCGCCGCAAGCACCACCGAACGCCCACTGACCGTCGGGGCCCGGCTGCGCACGCGCCGGGCCCCGGCTTCCACGTCCGCCGCCCCTCGCCCTCGCCCTGCTCCACCGAAGGAAACCGACCATGCACTCGTTCACCCGCCGCGCCGGCACGCTTCTCCTCCCCCTTGCCGCCGGTCTCACACTGACGATGACCACGGCACACCCGTCGGATGCCGCCTCCGTCGAGACGTGGGACAAGGTCGCCGCATGCGAGAGCGGCGGCAACTGGAGCATCAACACCGCGAACGGGTACTACGGCGGCCTCCAGATCAGCCTCACCAACTGGCAGCACTACGGCGGCACGGTCTACGCCTCCCGCCCCGACCTCGCCTCCAAGAAGGAACAGATACTGATCGCCGAGAAGATCCTCGCCGATCAGGGCGCCGGGGCGTGGACGTGCGCGCCGGGCACCGGGCTGAGCACCGACACAGCCGACCCGTACCCGGAGTTCACCGGCGCCGCGGCCGGTGACGCGGGCAACCCCGCGGCGGCGGTCCACTGGGACGACCGCGCTGAGGCCTACCTGGTCCAGGGCAACGGGGGCATCATGACGTCCGCCGAGTCCGGCGGCGGCTGGGCGGCCCTGTCGGGCTTCGCCGAAGCCGGCACCGCCAAAGCCGTCTCGGCGGTGCTGGACGCCAAGGGCCGGACCGTCGTGTTCGTGCTCCAGTCCAACGGAGGTGTGGCGACCCGAACCGAGACCAGCGCGGGCAGCCACTCCTTCGGCGGGTGGTCGTTCCTCGCCGATGCCTCGTCAGCCGTGCAGGCCCAGTCCGTACGGTTCGCCGACGGCCGTCTCGGCCTGGTCGTGGTGCAGTCCAGCGGCGGCGTCGCCGTCCGTGCGGAGACCAGCCCCGGCAGCGGCAGCTGGGGCGGATGGACGTTCCTCAGCAGCTCCGGGATCAAGAGCGTCACGGCCGGCGTCGAGGCCGACGGGCGGATCCATCTCTTCGCCCTGCAGACCAACGGTGGCATCGCGGAGACAACCGAGACCTCGCCCGGTGCGGGCACCTGGCGCGGATGGAGCAGCGGCTTCGCTCCCGCCGGAGCGCTCTCCACCGACCTGCCCGCCGCCCAGGGCAGCTCCATAGCTGTCGGCAATCTCGCCGACGGTGCCCTGACCGTCGCCATCGTCCAGTCCAACGGCGGGGTCAGCACCCGCTACCAGACCTCTCCCAACGGGCCCTGGAACGACAGCTGGGGCAGCCTCGCGCCTGCCGGCGCGGCACAGAGCATCGCCATGGCCCGCCACACGAGCGGCGTGCTCAGCGTGGTGATCGTGCAGTCGAACGGCGGTGTCATGAGCCGCGTCGAAACCTCTGCCAACGGCCCGTGGAGCGAGGGCTGGCGCACCCTGGCCCCGGCCGGTGCCGCCGTCTCGGTGAACACCGCCCGCCTCGGGGACGGCCGTGTCACCGCCCTGGTCGTCCAGAGCAACGGAGGCGTGGCCGGAACCGCCGAGACCAGCAACGGCAGCGGGGTGTACGGCACGACCTGGGCCCAGGTCGCCCCCGCCGGCGCGGTGTCGACCAGCTGAGCACCCCGGGACCCGGTCGGCAGCACCGAGAAGCTTCGCGCGCTGCCTGCTGCCGACCGAGCTGACCGGCGGGACCGAGCTCGTGCAGAGCCGTCAGGGGCGGTCGATCGCAGTGGGATGATCGCGCGGTGAGCGATGCGAGCGTCTGGGCCGCGGAGGCCGTTGAGTCACATGTCCGGGCGTTCTTCGAAGGGCACTCAGTGGAGGCCGTCGACTACGACCTCGGGCCAAAACGGCGAGAGGTGGTGCCCGATCTGCGAGTTCTCGTTGTGGGGCCCGGTCCCCGCAGTGACAGCTGGGCCTATGTGACCGCCGGGTGCTGGGCCGCGATGGAGAAGGACGGTTACGGCCTTGAGTTCGTCATGACCGCCCACGTCCGCGACCAGCGGTTCATCGACCTCATGGCGATGATCGCCTACTACCACTGCGGAGGACATCAGCTCGACCTGGAGCACAGCATGCCGATCGGTGAACCGTGGGTGCCTGGGTCAACCTGCGATCACCTGCTGATCAGCCTGCCCTATCTCCACGGACCAGGCCTTGAACACTGTCCCGTTCCCGAGGGCCACGCCCGCATCGTGTGGACCCTGCCCGTGACGACAGCCGAGATCGAGTTCCGCAGGCGCCACGGACACGAGGCGTTGGAGCAGCTCTTCGACGAGGCAGAGATCATCCCCACCGATCCTTTCAGGGCGTCGGTTGCCTAGGTTTCCGTCCTCGGCGTTCATCGATCGTGGTCGCCAGGGGCGTATCGGCTCCAGGTGCAATGGGCGTCGGTGCACGCAGCGGAAGCGTGGTTGTCGCCAGGGTCGTGGCCACGCGCTACGACAAGCGCGCCTACGTCTTCACGGGCACCGTGACGTTGGCCTCGATCCGTCTGTGGCTCAAGCCCTGACGAATGGGTTCGGTCAGCGGGCTTCCAGTTCTTCGGCTCTCTTTGTGAGTTCCGCCGCGATGTCGTCCCAGTCCGGACCGTGCAGCCACAGGTTCTGCGCGGCCTCCCGCAGGAGAGCCGGCTCGTCGGGCCTCTGCAGCAGTACGAGCCGGTACGCGAGGTTGCGGATCCACACGGGGAGCCGGCCGTCGACCAGGTTCGGGCAGAGCTCCCGCAGCATCGAGAGGATCGTGTCCGCGTCAGCGAACGTCAGCTCTTCCACGAAGTAGTGCTCGCGATGCTCCTGACCGCACGCCGGAGTCTGACGGAACTCGTCTCCGTAAAGACACCGGGCGTGCTCGGTCAGCGTCCTGTGCATGCGCTGCAGCTTACGACGTCATGATCCGCCAGACGGACCCTAATGGTGTGGTCCCACGAGCGCTGGCGGCACGCCTCGGTCATGGGCCGCCACGGCCGCGTCTTGAGGTGCATGGCGACCTGCTCGGCGACACCAGGGTCAGCGTCCGCATGTACCAGTGGCCGCAGCCGGGCCTGCTCGCCGAACGCCGCCGTGTCAGCCGCACTGGACCGCATGGGGATCGGGTGCCGCGTGCCGCTCGGTGAGTCAGTCGAAGGCTTCGCGTGCGACGGGGTGCGCAGCCTGTGAGCCGTTCGCGGGGCGTTGGCGCCGACGTGGACCTTGGCCGGCTCGCCCGGCTTCCCCACCCTCCCGCGGAGCCGGTCAGGCCGGGGGTGGGCTGCTGAGCGGGGAGCGCCGGCCTTTCTCCACAGCTCCTTGCGCCGGCACATCTCCGCGACCTGGCCGGGGGCAGCGTCCCGTCCGGGTTCGCGCTCAGGTCGACCAGCAGGCCGCGGTTGACGAACCGCCGCACCACGAAAGCCGTCACGTTCTGGGTGGTCCGCTCGCCGGTCGCGTACTCACGACCACCAACGTCCCGCTCGTTCAGGCCGGTGACACCGGCTGGAGTCTGTAGGGTGCCGTGCACCGCGCCGCCGTGGCGGGCCTGGTTCTGGCGGAGATCCGACCCGGCCGGCTGCGGTTGGCCGCCCACCTTGACAGCCCGGCCATCGGTACATCAGCGCGACGGCCGAACCGGTAGCGGTCCGGCACGCACATGCGGTTCGCGAAATGCGTATCCGAACTACGCAGCATGGTGGTTGTCATGACTGCGCACGCCCCGAAGGATCAGGGCAGCATGACAACACGGTGCCGGGCGGCAGCGGCCGGGCACCGGCACGCTCGCGCAGCCGTCACGGCCCAGCCCAGCCCCGCGCCGGAAGTCGTTGCCGACCCCGATGACGGCGATGCGCCCGCGCCTGTCCATGGTCCCGACAGTGCCGCACAAGGCGCCGCCCGGACAGGGGCCGAACGGCCCCGCGGCGGACCTGGCGGCCCATGGGCGCCCGGGCCGGTCGGGTGACGCTGGAAGTCGAGGAGCGCCGCGCCGGTACGGGCTCGGGGAGCGGTGGAGGAAGAGCCCCCGCAGCGAAAGGCGGAACGCGATGAGCACGCCGACGAAGTACGTGTACATCGTCACCGACCCGGAGGGGATGGCGGCCAAACAGCCGGTCCATGTCGCCGAGGACGACGCAGAGGGTTGGGAGCACGTCTACCAGCTCAACGCAGAGCGGTTCCAGACCCGCCACGCTGCTCCGCCGGATGCCCAATCCACCATGCCGCCCGTCCGTATCCGGACTGACACGGGCAGCGCGGCCACCACAGGTAGTCGCCGCCAGACTCAACTGCCACCCATAGGTGCTCGCCTTTCTTGGATGGCGCTGTAGTGGGGCCGCTTTGCGCCCCCTCGACCGCGACCGCGGCCGTCGGCACTGCGCACAGCGCGCCGGCCAGCGGCCACGCCGGTGCGACGGCTGCAGTGAACGCCACGGCGGCCGCCGTATGCCCGGAAGGGAAGGAAGAGGAGTCCGGGCGGTCCTCGACCTCATCGTGCGGAATCCAGTCCCTGGGCGGCCGGCGCCGGCCGGCCGCCTGCTTGCACACGCCGTTGGACACCAGCTGCGCCACCACGACAGCCGCCACACCGGCGGCTGCCGCTCTGCGACCTCGCCAGCCACCCAGCCACGCCATCACCCCGGCCGCGCCGCACCACAGTTTGGTGCCCTCGGCAGCCTCATCGAGCACCGACAGCACCTTCGGCACCCCGCAGGGGAAGGCGCACGGGTTCCAGGAATCCTGAGCGCCAGGGAACGGGCACCCGTACACGAGTCCCCGAATCGTAGGGCCGCGCATGGGGTTGATGGTTGCCGATCAGACATCACCAGGGGCATCCGGATGGACGGAGCACGGCCCGAAGCCTGCACGCCGGCCCGCTACAAGAAGGCCAAGGTGAGCTGCCCCGAGTTTCGTAGAGTCCGATCTTGATTGGTTCAGGCAAACTGCGGGGTGGGCTCCTGGGGTCGACTGCCAGTCGCGTTTGTACTCGGCGGGCAGTAGGTAGCCGAGGGCGGAGTGGAGCCGTTCCTCGTTGTACCACGTGACCAATTGAAAGATTGCCCGCTCGACCTGTTCGACGTCCCGCCAGTGTCCTTGAATTTCGATCAGCTCGGTCCCGAAGGTGCTGTTGAGGGCCGAGGCCATCGCGTTGTCGTACGAGTCCGTTACGGGTCCGACCGGGGCGGCGGCACCGATGTCGGCGAGCCGCTCGGTGTAGCGAATGGACACGGCTTGCGAACCGCGGTCGCTGTGGTGGACCCCGCTGGCCCGGGGATTTCAGCCGAGTGGCGGGGTAGCCGCCGGCGGCGAGGTCGTCGATCAGGCTTGGGTGGGTGGACTGCCATTCCTGAGTCAGTGCACTGGACGATGGCATGTCGAGGGCGAACACGCGGCTGATGACGCCGAAGCGCGCGGGCGGTACCGATTCGACCGGCACTGCGAGAACGCCGCCGATTGTCTCGTCCAGTGTCTTCATGGTGGCGCCCTCGTCGGCTACGGCGTGCAGGACCGTGCCCGGCGCGGCGTCCTCGAGTGCGGTGCGGAACAGCCGGGCGGCGTCAAGCCGGTTGACTGCTGGCCATCGCTGTGTGCCGTCGCCGACGTACGCTGACACGCCGGTTTTTGCGCGGCGGCGATGAGTACTGAGAAGAAGCCGTATTGCGACCCGCGCTGGTGCACGGAGCGCGGCAGCCGCACGACAGAGGAGCGGATGCCCTGGTCGGCCAGGGTCAGCACCATCTGGGAGTGTGGTTGCCGCCGACCGGACCGTCGGTGGTGTTGGGGTGGTCCTCGGTGGAGGTGTGGCCTGGGATCATCGGGGTGGGGCCGGCATGTACGAACGCTTGCCGCTGCCTGCGAGCGCGGCCGCGAGGGTGTGCACGGCACGCGCTTCCTCGTCGATGCCCTGTTCCAGGTTGTTCCAGTCGTTGCTGTAGGCCAGGTTGATGACACCGTCGGCCTGCGCGGCTCCGGCGCGGAGGCTGTCGAGGTCGGTGAGGTCACCGCGGAGCTGCGTTCCGCCGGCGGCGGCGACGGCCGTAGCCGCGGCATCGGAGCGGACGATGTCTGCGTACTGCTTGCGCAGGGCTGTGGCGTCGTCCGGGTCGGCTTTGAGGATCACGACGGGGCGTCCCGGCATGTCGGTCATGAGTATGAAGACCATGCCGCCCACCTTGTGGATCTCCCAGTCGGGTCGAAACGATGCTCCTGGTCGGTGCCCGGCAGTTCCGCGGTGTGGTCGCGTGCGATCTTCTGCAGTTCCTGTCCGTCCAAGGTGATCGACTTTCGGTGGCTGGCAGTGGACGACCGACCGGCCTGCGGGTCATGGTCCTGATCTCCGACACGGCCGTCTACGGCAGGACGCGGATGACTGTCTTCCCCTTGCGTCGCTCGGTTGAGTTGAGGGTTGCGACCGCGTTGTCGAGGCTTGCGACGCGACCGATGTTGGTCCGCAGCCGTCCGTCGCGCACCCGCTGCACGATCTCGCCGAGTTGGGAGCGGTCGGCTTCGACGACGAAGTCGATGGCCAGGCCGTCAGCGGGCCGCGCTTCGACCGGGCCGACGACGGACACCAGGGTTCCTCCGGGCTTGATCAGGGCGGCAGACTGCTTTTGGACGTTGCCGCCGATGACGTCAAAGACCAGGTCGACGCTGCCGATGTCTTTGAGTGTGTCGTTGTCGAGGTCGACGAACTCGTGCGTGCCGAAGTCGAGTGCCTTCTCGCGGTCGGCGGCGCGTCCCGTGCCGATGACGTAGGCGCCGGCTTCACGTGCGAGCTGGGTGACCATCGTCCCGACCGCCCCGGCTGCGCCGTGCGCGAGGACGGTCTGGCCGGCCTGGAGGCGGCCGTGCTGGAACAGCCCCTGCCACGCGGTCAGGCCTGAGATGGGCAGGGATGCGCCTACGGTGAAGTCGACGTCGCCGGGCAGGGGGGCGAGGTTGCGTGCTTCGATCGCCACGTACTGGGCGAGGGTGCCGTCGCGGTGCCAGTCGGCGAGGCCGAACACCCGCTGCCCGATCGAGAGCCCCGTCGTGCCGTAGCCGAGGGCGGTGACCACTCCGGCCAGCTCGTGGCCGGGGATCGACGGTGTCTTGTCACGGCCGGCGCGATCGGTCCAGGTCGAGGGCCACTCCATCTCTGAGGGGACGAAGCCGGATGCGTGGATCTGAACGATGGCGTCGTTGATCGCTGCGAGCGGTTCGGGTCGCTCCGTCAGCGTCATTCCGGCTACTCCCGCGGCCTGGTCGGTGACCACAATGGCTTTCATCGAAATACTTCTTCCTCGGATGTGTGGTGGTTTTGGTTTCCAGGTGGGTTTTACATGAAGGTGAACAGCTGGTCGGCTTCGAAACGCGAGATCGAGGTGGTGTGCACCCGCGCCGGGTCCGGATAGCCGAGGGCGAGCAGCACTGTCGTGGTGTGTCCGCTCTCGCGGATCTTGAAGGCCTTGTCGACACTGGTCGAGTCGAACCCCTCCAGCGACGTGGCCTCGACGCCGAGCTCGGCGGCCGCCATCATGGTCAGGCCCATCGCGAGGTGGGTCTGCTTATCCATCCAGTGGTTCAGGTCCTTGTAGCCGTAGGTGCGCAGGCCGAGGAAGTCCCGGGTTATGGATTCCCACAGCTCCTGCTTGGCCGGGTCGGGGAACCGGCCGTCGGCCCCCTCCTTGGTGAACACCGCCTTGAGGTGGGTGTCGGGCAGATGCCGTTTCTGGGCTGGCAAGCCCAATTCGGGGTATCGTTAAGGAATGCCCACCACTACGGCGGCTCCGGTGCCTCACAAGCTGACGTCAAAGGGGCAGGCCACACGGGCCCGCATCCTGGAGCACGCTGCGGAACTCATCTACACAAACGGAGTCCACGCGACGAACAACGAGCAGCTCCGCCGCGCCGCCAGCGTCAGTGGATCGCAGCTCAACCACTACTTCCCGACCAAGAAGAGCCTCGTCCTGGCCGTGATCGCCTGGCAGGCCGAGCGCATCCTCGCCTTCCATCGCGACGAGCGATTCGCCGGCTTCGACAACCTCGTCGCGCTCCGGGCATGGGCGGATTCCTGCGTCGGCTACGAGCGCGCCTACCAGGAAGGTTGCACCCTCGGCTCCCTGGCGAGCGAGATGATCAAGACGGACCTCGACGTGCACGACGAGCTCGCCAGTGTGTTCGACCAGTGGACGGGCATATTCCGCGAGGGAATCGAGCGCATGCAGCAACTCGGCCGCATCAGCGCTCAGGCAGATCCCACCCAACTGGCCAATCTGCTCCTTGCTGCCTTCCAGGGCGGCATATTCCTCGCCCAGGTCGCGCGCGACATCGCTCCGCTTAAAGACGCGTTGCAGTCAGCCATCGACCACGTGCAGACCTTCGCGACGTCTCCCGACGCCGACGTACTCCAAGCTCGGGGAGCGTGACGTACGGCGCATGCGGGGCCGCGTGCTCCAGCGCCTGGACCCAGCCGACGAGGCCCCCGTGTACCTGGCCGGCGCCGCTGCCATGACCCACGAGCCCACCAGCCTGCGAAACGACCCACTCCGACGCACCGGTCTTTCCGTCCACACGCCGGCCCGCCAGGCCTCGAACGAGAATCTGACCCATGTCCCCTGACCCAGAGGCTTACACCGGGCAGACGCTGTGCAGCAGCGGATCGCGTTCCCCGCTGCGTACCTTCTTGCGCACCGAGACCGGCGGCGCCGCCGTCCTGGTCGCCGCCGCGCTCGCCGCACTCCTCTGGGCCAACGCGGCACCCTCGGCATACACGTCGTTCTGGCACACCCGCCTGTCTGTCCGCTTCGGGGCGTACGGGATCTCCCTCGGCCTGCGTGAGTGGGTCAACAGCGGCCTGATGACTCTCTTCTTCTTCGTCGTCGGTCTGGAGGCACGCCGCGAGTTCGACATGGGCGAACTGCGCGAGCGCAAGCGGCTCACACTGCCGCTCGTCGCGGGACTCAGCGGCATGATCGTGCCCGTCGCCCTCTACCTTGCCGTCAATGCCGGCCACGGCAGCGAGCAGGGCTGGGGAGCGGCGATGTCCACCGACACCGCGTTCGCCCTGGGCGTGCTGGCCGTCGCGGGCCGCGGCATGCCGCCCGGACTGCGCGTCTTCATTCTCCTGCTGAGCGTGGTCGATGACTTCTTCTCCCTCGGCGTCATCGCCTTCGCCTACAGCAACCGCATCGCCGTACCCGCACTCGTCGCGGCCATCGGCACCCTTGCACTCGTCCTGCTCACCCGGCGACTCGGCGTACACCACGGTAGCGTGTACGCGCTGCTGGGGGTCGTCGCCTGGGTCGCCCTGCTCGAGTCGGGTGTGGACCCGGTCGTGATCGGTCTCGTCCTGGGGCTGCTCACCTACGCCTACCCCGCCTCGCGCGCCGACCTGGAACACGCCAGCGGACTTTTCCGGCTGTTCCGCGAGCAGCCCACCCCGGAACTGGAGCGGTCCGTCCGCGTCGGCATCGCCTCGGCACTCTCCCCCAACGACCGCCTGCAACGCATCTACCACCCCTGGACCAGCTACGCAGTGGTCCCGCTGTTCGCCCTCGCCAACGCCGGCATCGAGATCAGCAGCGACCAACTGTCACGAGCCTTCACCTCGCCCGTCACCCTGGGCATCCTCATCGCCTACATCCTGGGCAAGCCGCTGGGCATCGTCGGGGCCTGTGCCCTCACCACGCTCGCCTCCCGCGGGCGGCTACGCCTCCCGGTCGGCTGGGGCGCGGCAACCGCCGGCGGCGCGCTGTACGGGGTCGGGTTCACCGTTTCCCTGCTCATCGCGACCCTCGCCTTCCACGGTGCACGCCTCAACGAGGCCAAGATCGGCATCCTCGCCACACTCGTCTGCTCCTACCTGACAGCCCGGCTCGTCACCGCGGCGATCGGCCTTCTGCCACCTGCGCTGCGACTCCGGGCCCTGCTCGGGAAGGCGGAGACGATCGTCGACATGGCCGTGCCCGTGGACCCCGAACACGATCACATCCGAGGACCACACCACGCCGCGGTCACCGTCGTGGAATACGGCGACTACGAATGCCCCTACTGCGGGCAGGCCGAACCCATCGTCCGCGAACTCCTCGCCGACTTCGGAGACCTGCGCTACGTATGGCGCCACCTCCCCCTCACCGACGTGCACATCCACGCCCAACTCGCCGCCGAAGCCTCCGAAGCCGCCGCACACCAGGGCCGCTTCTGGGACATGCACGACCTGCTGCTCAGCCATCAACAAGCCCTCCGCATCGAAGACCTGCACGCCCACGCGGCCGCTATCGGCCTGGACACCGAGCGCTTCGAACGAGACATGCGCGCTCACACCGGCGCAGCCCGCATCGCCGAGCACGTCGAGTCAGCCGACCTCAGCAGCGTGGCCGGCACTCCCACCTTCTTCATCAACGGCCGCAGACACCACGGCGCCTACGACCTCCCCAGCCTCACCGCCGCCGTTCGCGCAGCCCGCGAACGAGCCGCCGTCGCCACGTGACGGGGCCAATCTGCTTCAAAGGGCGCACCGCCCTGGACAACTTTCAACGACAGGGTAGGTCCGGGTGAGCACCAGGTAGGGGCTCGGTGTGGCGGCGAACAGCCCGCGTAGTCCATCTGCGTCATGCCCCACCATCCCCTCCCGCCACGGCACCGCCGCGGGGCCCGGCACGTTGTCTGCCCTGCTCCGGCTGATTGGCTTTGCTCTCAGATTGTGCCTGCTCTCAGGCTGTGCGCAGGCCGGGGCCGCCTCGGGCACAGGATGCTGGCCAATGGCGAGCCGGACATCATGGCCCCAAGCCAAGCGCCGAGACCAAGCCGCCGAAGGGGCCGTCCGGCCGGCTCTGGACAGCGCCTGCGACCAAGCAGCACTGCCATCATCGACAGGTCGGACGTCGCGCCTAGAGCGTCATCGCGGATGCCCTCTTAGGGCTCAACGCTTGCGGCGGCAGGTCACCCACGTCACGACGGCCACGGCCACTGCCACCAAGAGCACCTTGCGGTTGTCCGCTGCCAGCTGCACCCCCTGGGCCTTCTTCTGCCGCACCCGTTCGCGAGCCTTGTCCTGCCATTCCGTCCGGCCCGCGCCGCCCCGGTCCGTTCCGGCTCGGCGGCCTGGACGGCCTCGCCGACCGTATCCGGAATTGTTCGGGCGGCGCCGGAGCCGGTCGGGACGTAACGTATTTGGGAACTGGCCCGAGACACCGGACTGTCGGCCCTGACCAGTCGGCTTGCTCCGCAGTTTGGATAACGACATGGGCTCGACGAAGAAGGTTGTTATCGTCACCGGCGCATCCAAGGCATTGGTGCAGGTGTCGCCGAGGCATATCGCAAACGAGGATACGCGCTCGTCGCAGTCGCGCGGTCCATCCCGGCGTCGGATGATCCGGACGTCCTCGCTGTCTCCGGCGACCTGTCGCAGCCGGGTACCGGCGCCAAGATCGTTGACCAGGCGATGGCTCCGTCACCGACCGGCCACCACTGCCGGTGTTACTCGCCGTGCTCGCGGTCGCCACGCTGGACGGCAACAGGGTCCCGCACTACCAGGTCTCCAAACTCGACTGAGCGCACAAGTCGGCTGACCCAAAACGACAGGCAACTGATCGGTACCGACCTCCTAAGGAAATGTTCCATGGAATACCTCGTGACGATGACCACCCGAGTTCCCGAAGGAACTTCAGAGGCCGAGGTTGACGGAATCCGGGCCCGCGAGGCCGCGCACACCCGCGAGCTCGCAGCTCAGGGGCGGGTCCTGCGCCTGTGGCGTCCACCTCTGGGGCCGGGAGAGTGGCGCACGATCGGGCTGTTCGCGGCGGACGGACCTGATGATCTCGAACGGACGCTGGCATCCATGCCCCTGCGGATTTGGCGAACAGATAAGCCCACCCCACTCGGCGCGCACGCCAACGACCCCGGGAGCGGCACCGTGCCGTCAGCGGCGGACGAAGGGGAATACCTGGTCACGTTCAACGTCGCCATACCGGAAGGCACGGACTTGCAGGCCGTTGAAGAGATGGAATCAGGTGAGGCCCGACGCGCGCAGGAGTTGGCCGCGGAAGGCCGCCTCGTCCGCCTTTGGACACTGCCAGGACATGGCCGCAACCTCAGTCTCTGGCAAGCGCCAGCAGTCGACGTGCTCCAAAAGGCCTTGGGCTCGCTGCCGATGACGGCGGCCGACTGGCTGACTTCGGAGACCGTGCCTCTCACCAGGCACCCCAGCGACCCCGCCACCGTCAAGCACGACGAGCCCACCCCGGGCGCTGCCGGTACGCCCACGACGTGACGGTGGCGTCTAGTACTGCACCCGACTTGATCATGGTTGACTTGGCGAATGATTGATCCCGCTGGAACGCAAGAACGGGTGGTCGCTGGCGGAACGAGCCGGCGAGGGCTGCCCGGACGGAATGCAGCGCCTGCTGAACTCGGCTGACTGGGACGCTGATGCGGTGCGTGACGACGTGCGGGACTTCGTGGTCGAGAGCATCGGTGACAAGAGCGCGGTGCTGATCGGCGACGACACAGGCTTCCTCAAGAAGGGCACCCGCTCGGCCGGCGTCCAGCGCCAGTAGGTCGGCTTGCTTCGCGACGGCTCGTGGTCGTGCCGAACGGTCTGCAGGCCGGCCTCTCGGCGGTGTCGACTGGCGGGGTGGAGCGTGACCGGGGGCGTTACGAGCTGCCGTCGGGCGTAATGGAAGGACCGGCTCGGGGAACCGCACCAGAGGGCCGGGGCTGATCGCGCCCGGGCCGATTGCACGCGGCGGGAGGATACGGCGGTGAGCAGGTACGGTGAGCGGCGGTCTGCCGCACCGGGGCCCGACCGGTCGGATGGGCCCAGTGAACGCCTGCTGGGCGCGCTGCTGGACATGGCACATGGGCTTTCACCCGCGCTGATCGGCCCGCTGATCGTTGCCGAGGTGGGTAGGCTCGGCGGTCGTGACCTGGCGCTCCTGCTGCAGGACTACGGCCAGCTGGCACTGGTGCCGCTGTCGGGGCTGGGGCTGGCGGCGGGGGAGCCGGTGCCGATCGACGGCTCACCTGCGGGTTCGGCCTTCCTGCGAGGCGTCCCCGTCGAGGTGCCGCAGGCCGATGGCGTGCGGGTGTACCTGCCGTTGCTGGACGGCGGCGATGAGGTCGGGGTGCTGACCTTCACTCTGGACGCCGTGGTCGACGAGGACCGGCGGTTCCTTCGCCGGTTCGCTGCCCTGGTCGCGGATCTGCTGATCACCAAGAGCGGCTACACCGACCGGATCTTCCAGGCCCGCCGCCTGGAACCGATGAGTGTGGCCGCCGAGATCCAGTGGTCGCTGCTGCCACCGCTTTCGATGACCGTCGCCCGGGTCGCCGTGGCAGGAATCCTCGAACCCGCGTACCAGGTGGCCGGCGACAGCTTCGACTACGCGCTCAACGACGATGTCCTGCACGTGGCAACGATCGACGCGATGGGGCACGGGCTGGACGCCGCGACCATGGCGACCGTTGCCATCGGCGCGTACCGGCACGCCCGGCGAGCCGACATCGGGCTGGCGGAGATCTACGCGTTCATGGACCGGGCCATCGCCGAGCAGTTCGGGCCCGACCACTTCGTCACCGCGCAGATGATGCGCCTGGACACGGTGAGCGGCCATCTGCAGTGGGTTAACGCCGGTCATCCGCAGCCGCTGCTGATTCGTGACCACGTTGTCCTCGAGCGGCTGGAGAGCGCCACCACCCTGCCGGTCGGGTTCGGCGGCGAGGAGCCGGTGATCAGCGAGCGGGTGCTTCGGCACGGTGATCGGGTCCTGTGCTTCACCGACGGCCTGGTCGAGGAGCGCGAGGCTGGCGGGGAGCAGTTCGGGGAGGATCAGTTCATCGACTGGGTCAACCGCGTCGAACGCTCGCAGGACGGGGTGCGAGCTGTGGTGCGCGCGCTCTCCCATGTCTTGAAGGAGAAGCGCGGTGGGCGTACGAGCGACGATGCCACTCTGTTCCTGATCGAGTGGTACTGAGACACCGCCACCCCTCCTGGGGTTCCCGTGATCGGTCGGATCCGCCGGTGCGGGCGGAGTACGGTGGGAGTACCGGTGGCAGCCCGAGCTGGCGCTTCCGAGGGCTGGCGCTCACTCGGCGGCCCGGTCTCTGCCAATGGACAGGTGGCAGCCATGTCGGACGAAACAAGGGCCTCCCACTACGGGTTCCTGCCCGACCGGTTCGAGCAGGCGGCGAGGCCGGGGACGGTCCTGTTGCGCCTGGAGACCACACAGTCGCGCGAGGGCACGCTCGATGGCGCGTGGTGGCCGCATTCCCGGGACGTAGCCGCCGAGCTGCCCGGTCTGGTCAGGGCCTTGACCGAACACCTCGGCCCGGTCGCGAGCGTGGGTCTGGATGCCGACGCATGGGACAACATCCCGTCCAGGCTGGTCATCGACGGCCGGCCCGTGCACGTCGACAAGTTTCCGGTCGGCGACGACACCGTGATCATCACCCGCGGCGACCGCGATCACTTCAGTCTGCTCGTCGTCCCCCCGCATGCGAGCCAGGAGGCGGCCCTGGCGGCGATGGCCCGTGCGGCCCGGGCCGGCGGAACGGACTCCGCGCAGCAGATCCTTCTCACCACCGGCATCGGTTCCGAGCCACCGGCCGAAGCGACATGAGGCGAAGGCACACGGCGCCGGCTTCTCGTGCAGACAGGAAAAGTGACGTGGATCACGGCGGGCTCGGACGTGGAGACTCTGCGCTGCTGCTGGACGACGTAGCCCGTACGGGCGGGCGTGGGGGCGAGATCGGGGAGGTTCCCGCCGCCCTTCGGCAGGCGCCGGGGCCGACGCTCCGCGGGGGCTTCCGCCCGGGCGAGGGCTGTCTCCACTTCGGTGCGCTGGAGGCGCAGGTAGGTGCCGATCGTGTCTGTCTCGGCGATCTGCCGGTCGAGGTAGGCCAGGATCGCCTTCAGCCGCTCCGCGTCAGGAGTTAGCTGCGGCACGGCACCGCGCCCCACGCCCAGCCGCGTACAGCGCCGACGCGGCTGGCGTCCGTTCCCCGGCCCAGTGGGGGTGGAACAGCACCTCGGCCGACAGCTGGATGAGACGTCGCCGCAGCGCGGTGCGCGGCTGCACGGCGAGCCGGCGATAGGTGGTGTGCCACTCCTCAAGGGCCTGGTGGAGGTCGTCAGGAATCGGTCCCATGACCGGATTCAATCACGTGTTCGATTGTTCGTGCATGTCGTCCGAACCGCTTGGCTGGCGTAGGTCCAGGTAGCAGCGGAGCCGCACGCCGGGTTCACCGGGCACCCGACTCGTGCGCTCCGCTGTCGCGGTCGCCCACCGCGCGGCGAGTGCCTCCTGGAAAGCGAAGGCGGTCTCGTCATCGGCGGCCGCCACCTCCACCACGACCAGGCCCGGTTCGGCAACGTGAACTTCGTTGATCGGCTTCATGACCGGCAGTACGTCCTCAGGCTCGTCGTGGTTCTGCGACTCGGGCCTGGTTCACCCGACCGGGTAGTCCGTCTGCGGGCAGCGGCGGTGTAGCGGCCTGTCAGACCACCAGGTGCTGTCAGGGCACAGCGACCGGGCCGACCATCGCACTTAACCCCCGATCGGGTAGAGCCCCTGCCGCTTCCCGGGCGTGCCGCTTGCCGGGCCCGCTACGAAGATCACGACCAGTCGGTGATCTTCGAGAGGACCCCCCTTCGTGCGCTTCGCCCGTACCGCCGCCGCGGCCGCCACGCTTGCGGCCCTGCTGCTTCCCGCCAGCGCCCACGCCGCCCCGGCCGGCGCCGCAATGCGTGATCCCGGCCAGACGATCACCGAACCGGTGCGTGACGCCCTGGCCCAGCTGCCGATCGTGGACGAGGACCGCACCGGCTACCAGCGCGAGGCGTTCAAGCACTGGGTCGACGCCGACAAGGACGGCTGCAACACCCGCGCCGAGGTCCTCAAGGCCGAGGCCGTCATCGCACCCGAGCAGGGCCCGCGCTGCGCACTGTCCGGGGGAGAGTGGTACAGCCCTTATGACGACCGCTACATCCAGGGCCCGCGCGGCCTGGACATCGACCACCTCGTCCCGCTCGCCGAGGCCTGGGACTCCGGCGCCTCGGCCTGGTCGGCCGCGGAGCGGGAGGCCTACGCCAACGACCTGGGTGACGACCGGGCGCTGATCGCGGTGTCGGCGGCGTCGAACCGGTCGAAGGCGGACCAGGATCCCACCACGTGGCTGCCGCCGGCCGAGGGATACCGCTGCCAGTACGTCACCGACTGGATCGCCGACAAGCTGCGGTGGAGCCTGAGCATCGACCCCAGCGAAGAGGCCGCCCTGGCGGAGAACCTCAGCCGCTGCCCCAACGCGCCGATCACCGTCACGCTCGCCCGGTAAAGCGCCCCGGTCCTGTAGGCGACGGCCGTTCACGACCACGCTCACGCCCGCGGCAGCGGACGGTTTCCCAGCCGTCCGCTGCCGCGTCGTATGCCATCGTGACGGAGCGTCTTGCCGAAGCCGTCGCTGGCCTTAGAGGTCCTAACAAAGGCGTTGGACGTGGCGGTGGGTGATGAGGCAGGTGGCGAGGCTGAGGAAGGCTTCGTGGATGTCGTCGTGTCTCTCCCAGCGGATACGCAGGCGGCGGAAGCCGTGCAGCCAGGAGATCGTCCGCTCGACGACCCAGCGCAAGATGCCCAGGCCGGGACTGTGCGGCTGCCCGCGCTCGGCGATCACGGGCCGGATGCCCCGCTGCCAGAGCAGGCGCCGGTACTTGTCGTGGTCGTAGCCTCGGTCGGCGAAGAGTATGTCAGGCCGTCTGCGTGGCCGCCCGACGGCGCCGGCAACCACGGGGACCTTGTCCAGCAAGGGCAGGAGCTGAGTGACGTCGTTGCGGTTGCCGCCGGTCAGCGACACCGCGAGCGGGACGCCCTGGCCGTCGACAAGGACGTGGTGCTTGCTGCCCGGCCGTGCGCGGTCGACCGGGCTGGGACCGCTTTTGGGCCCCGCCGGGCTGCCCGCACATGCGAGGAGTCGATCACCGCCCGCGACCAGTCGAGCTTCTTCGCCGACCGCAGCTTCTTCAGCAGCACCCGGTGCAGTTCCTCCCACACGCCGGCCTCGTTCCAGGTCGCCGGGCGCCGCCAGCAGGTCATGCCGGATCCAAAGCCCAGGTCCTGCGGCAGGTACTCCCACTGGATCCCGGTATGCAGCACGAACAGAATCCCGCACAGGGCCTGCCGGTCCGGCACCCGCGGGCGGCCCGCTACCAGCTTCGGACCCGGCTCCGGCAGCAACGGCTCGATGAGCGACCACAGTTCGTCCGACACGATCCACGGCCGCGACTGGCGTTTCCCCACGATGGGACCAACGAGCAGACAAGCCGACGGTCACTTGATCAACAACTTCTGTTAGGACTTCTTAAGGGACAGCGAGCCTCGGAAGCTGAGGGGTTCAATCCGGACAACCATCCCTCATATCAAACCCGCGACGGTAAGGTGCATGAAGGTACGCTGCACCTAAGCGTTGTCCCGTAAATGATCTACGGCATGCTGGTTGACCATCGCCGTTCCCCGGTCACCTGGCGAGGGTGAGGTTGTGCAGGCGGGCGATGCCGAGCATGGCGTGGTGGACGCCGTCACCTTTGAGGCGGCAGTCGCGGAGGATCTTCCAGGTCTTCATGCGGGCGAAGGTGTGCTCAATGCGGGCGCGGACCTTGCGGTGTGAGCGGTTGTGCTCCTCTTTCCAGGCCGGAAGGCCATCCTGGCCGGGTGCGCGGCGGTGCGGGATGACCAGGCCGGTGCCCCGATAGCCGCCGTCGGCGATTACCGTGGTGCGGCCGACGGCGGCCTTGGCGCCGGACAGATACCACGCCTTGCAGTCGTTGCGGTTGCCGGGCAGCGGCCGGCCGACGGCGACGACGAGTCGGGTGTCGGCGTCGATGACGACCTGGTGGTTGGTGGAGTACCGGTAGTTCTTGGACTGCTCGGCGATGCTGTGGTCGCGGGTGGCGACCAGGGTGCCGCCCACGATCAGGACGGGGTCTGTGCGGAACCGTTTGCGCTGCTGGGGGGGGGCGAGCGCGGGTCCGAGGTGGTCGATGATGCGGTCGGCCGCGGACTTGGACACCCCGAACAGCGGTGCCAGTTGGCGCAGGGTGAGGTTGGTGCGCCAGTAGGCGGCGACCAGCAGCACCCGGTCCTCCAGCGGCAGGCCCCACGGCCGGCCCCTGCGGACCGGGTCGGCGCCCTCGCGCCGGAGCGCGGTGATCAGCTTGCCGAATTGCCTCGGGCTCAGCCCGCTGAACGGGGGTATCCACGCGGGATCCGAAGCCGTGATGACGCCAGCCATTTCAAGATCATCGCAAGCGACCGGACCGCCTCTCCCTGTTCAGTACGCTTCGAGGGCTGGGGGAAGGTTCGCGGCCGTGTGCGTCTCCGCAATGTTGAACACACTCGCGCAAGCCGGACACTCTGCCCGGCCAAAGACGTATCTGATCCCCTCGGCGAGCCGCTGCTGCCCGTCCCAGCCAGCTGTGGCGTGCATCCATCGGCCCGGGTCGCGAAGCTCCTCGGCCGGGGCGGGCCTCAGCGACCGCCGCTCGATGTCGCCCTGATCCCAGTCTCGAATGGCCGCGTAGCAGCCGTAGTCGCCGACGGCGATGGTCACCTCCGCTTCGCAGCCGGGGCAGGACATGGTGTAGAAGTCGTCGGTGAAGTCCCCCAAGGAGGCGCTCCAGTGGTACTGCCCTGCAAGGGCGAGCAGATCACCGAAGAGGCGGCTGTAGTCGGCCGGACGCGTCCGAAGCCTCTGGTCTACGAGTTCCCGCAACCGGTCGACCTCGTTCGGACAGCCCGCGAGCAGGGCTTCACCGTCGGGATGTCGCAGCGTGCCACGCACGATGGCACTGGCCAGTTCGAGTGCCTGGGCACATGCGGGAGCTAGAGCTGCCAGGCGCGGTAGAGCTGCGAAGCTCGCCGTGGAGACTGTCTCACCGTGGAGGCAGAGACGGTCCCACAGCTCGTCCCAGGCCTCCGGAACTTCCTCTCGCTCCACCTGATCCAGGAGCAGTGGCACGCGCCCAACCGCCCCGTGAGCATCGACCACCTGCGTCCAGTCCGTCACGAGGGCATTCAACTGTTCCCACAGCCACGCTGCCAACTTGCAGGACGGCAGGGCAACGAGCCTCCCTGGCCATGGCGGGACAGCCCTTAGTACGTCCTGCGAGGCGCCGTTCCTAGCGCATCAGCAGTCCCCGCATCCCCAGCCCATAGTGCACGCGCAGCCGGTGCAGCTCCCACAGGCCCACCGCCGTGACGGAGAGCGGGGCGCCCAGGATGAACACGTACCGGATCACCGTCGGCACGCCCTCGTGGGCGCCGGTGAACATGTCGATCAGTGCCATCTCCCACGCCAACGCCATGACCAGCAGCGGCGGCACCGTCTCGTGGATGTCCGCGGTGCGGAACACGTGCTGGACGGCGAGTCCCACGCCCCAGACGACGAACGGCGTCACCCAGAAGAGGATGAAGAGGGTGAACGCGAGGATGAGGCCCTTCGTCACGGTGAAATGGCCCTCCACGAGGGGTTCCTGGCCCTCGAAGAACCCTGAGAGCACGATGATCGGGAAGACGGAGGCCGCCGCCATCATGGCCACGATCGCGCCGAAGCACCGCCCCGCCCGGCGCAGCAGGTCCCGTCGCGCCGCCGGAGCGGCCAGGCCGTACAGGATGCCGACGACGACCGGGAGGGTCGCCGCCAGCACGAGGGCGCTGGTCCACGACTTGTCGACCTGCTCGTCCGCCGCATCGCTGAGCTTGGGGGCGAGCTTGTAGGCGTAGGACATCCACAGGAACGCGCCGACGCCGACCAGGGTCCTGATCTTTCGCATCCGCGCCACCTCGGGATCCGAGACGATGCCCGGCCGTGACGGGGTGAAGACCCTGCGCGCGGTGTGGATGGGGCCGATCCGCCGCCGCAGCCGGGTGATCGGCCCGCCCGGCGGCGGCACCGGCGGCCCCGGGTAGGGCGGCTGGGGCTGTGGCGGCACGTAGGGCTGGGGCGGATAGGGCTGAGGTGGCTGCGGCTGGTAGGGCTGCGGCCCCTGGGGCGGCTGTCCGCCCGGGTTCCAGTTGCTCATCGTTCGTCCCCCGATATGCGAGTGTGCGCCGCGATGGCCGCGATCGCCGAGTGTATTGAGCACACAGGTTCCGCGCAGCCTTCGCCCCGGGTTGTGCACCGAACGGCCACAATTATGCAAGCATGCTTGCTTGCTTGTTTTCTTCGGCGCTGCCATGCCCGAGGGGAGCGTCCCGTGTCCGATCCGACGCCCGTGTTCGACGACCTGCGAGAGAAGAGCGAGGAACTCGACCGGCTGGTGGCCGAGTTGAAAGCCGCGCAGTGGGCGCTCGCCACCCCGGCGCCCGGTTGGAGCGTCGCCCACCAGATCGCGCATCTCGCCTGGACGGACCATTCGGCGCTGCTGGCCGCGACCGACACGGACGCCTTCCACGTCCTGGTGGAGAAGGCGCTGGTGTCGCCGGGCTCCTTCGTCGACGACGGTGCCCAGGAGGACCGGCTCTGGTCGTCAGCGTCGACTACCGCCTCGCACCCGAAACTCCGTACCCAGGGTTCCAGATCGCATCGCACCAGGGTGGCACCCGGGAACGGCCGCCATCACTCGCCCCGCCGTGACCCAAGCGAAACCGCCTCATGGCGAGGCCTGCTCCGTCTTAGAGGTCCTAACAGAAGCTGATGATCATGTGACTGCCGGTTCGGTTGTTCGTTGGTGTAGCCGTGGGGAAGCACCAGCCGAGGCCGTGGATCGTCTCGGATGAACTGTGGTCGTTGATCGAGCCGTTGCTGCCCGAGCCAGGCCCGAAGCTGGTCGCAGGCCGGCCTCGGGTGCCGGACCGGCAAGCATTGTGCGGGATCTTGTTCGTGCTGCACACCGGGATCCAGTGGGAGTACCTGCCGCAGGAGTTGGGCTTCGGTTCGGGCATGACCTGCTGGCGGCGCCCGGCCGCCTGGAACGAGGCCGGTGTGTGGGACGAACTGCACGTGGTGCTGCTGAAGAAGCTGCGGTCGGCGAAGAAGCTGGACTAGTCTCGGGCGGTGATCGACTCCTCGCATGTGCGGGCGGCGCGGCGGGGCCCAAAAGCGGTCCCAGCCCGGTCGACCGCGCACGGCCGGGCAGCAAGCACCACGTCCTGACCGATGGGCAGGGCGTCCCGCTCGCGGTGTCGCTGACCGGCGGCAACCGCAACGACGTCACTCAGCTCCTGCCCTTGCTGGACAAGGTCCCCGCCGGTTGCCAGCGCCGTCGGGCGGCCACGCAGACGGCCTGACATACTCTTCGCCGACCGAGGCTACGACCACGACAAGTACCGGCGCCTGCTCTGGCAGCGGGGCATCTGGCCCGTGATCGACGAGCGCGGGCAGCCGCACAGTCCCGGCCTGGGCATCTTGCGCTGGGTCGTCGAGCGGACGATCTCCTGGCTGCACGTCTGCCGCCGCCTGCGTATCCGCTGGGAGAGACGCGACGACATCCACGAAGCCTTCCTCGGCCTCGCCGCCACGGGAACAGTCCCTACTGGTCCGACCGCAAGGAGATGGGGCATTCCATTTAGGAATCGAGAAGGAAAGTTGCCTGGTGGGCAGGGGGCCAGCTCTCCCTACCGCGAGTATCGTGTGGAGCCGCCACCCGGCACTCCAGGGGCTGGCCCTCTTCGCGTGGTCCGCAACGATCAGACGGGTGAGACGTACGACACATGGACGCACTATGGTGATTCCGGAGATCCGGCATTTGTTCAGGTTCGGTGATCGGGCATGACGGGTTTTAAGTCAGGGCTTACGTGGGTCCGTGGTGATGAAATCTATTCTCTTGCGAGTAGTGTCGCCCGGCAGGGTTATTGCGTGTACTCCATGACCACTGCCGGTGGTACGGGTCGCGCGGCATTCTTCAACGCCGTTCGCGCGGTACTTCCGTTGGATCCCCCGGTGGTAGGCTCGCAAAGCTTGGACGCGCTTTCTGATTCGCTCTGGGGCGGGATCTACTCAACCGATGACCAGAAACTGGCGATCATTTGGGAAGACTCGTTGCATTTTTTCGAGGATTCTCCGGAGGGATTTGAGGACGCATGTTCGGTACTGGCTGAAGTCGCCGAGTCTCTAGCCGATGAGACGTTTACAGTCGGACGCCCAAAACAGGTTCGTGTCTTCGTTTCAAGAGAGTAGTTCTTGGTTGAACCCGAGCACAGCGCAGTTCCGATGGTGGCTCCTTCAACTGCATGTGATTGCTGGCCGCCGACCGATGTGATCCTCCCTGGAGGGTGACAGGCTGAGATCCTGTGGTGCGGGTTCTTCTTAGCCCGCACCACACCTCAGCTTCTCCGTGCAATGAATTTTGGAGCCCGGCCGGAAGTCCTTCCGGCCGGGCTCCAAATGGCACGTTTCGGCCCCGATGAGGACTGGTCGATCTCGCGGAGCTGGCGATCGGTAGGAAGACGGCGACGCTATTAGCTACTTGACCGATCCTGACATGTTCGACTGGGTGACTGCGGATATCGGCGATCTTGAAACTGTCGTGCAGGCCTTGGAGGCCGCGCGCGTCGGACACGGCTCCTGTGCAGTAATTTTCACCTTGGGGGATTCGGGTGTAGGTGGATCGTTTCTCGTGCACTCCTTCGGTGAATCGGTGAGCCTTGAGCCGATAAGAAACACAGTTCTTCGCGGAGACGGAAGTGGCTTCGTGGACTTCGAATGGTATTTGTCCAGAGTTGTGCCCTGTCTTCGCGACGTAGGCGTTTCCGGCTTCACGGTGACTGACCTCCCGTAGGTAATTTGCTGGCAAATGGGTTGTATGGTGTCAGGGTCTCGCCCGGATTGTCTCTTAAATGATCGAATTGCCGAGTCGGTCAACTTTTTCTGGGGCTCTGCCCGCAGAGGGGACGTTGCAGAAGCGGCCAATACCGAGCATGGCGTGACGAACGTGCGATCTGAACTGGGAGCAGATGAACCGCTTCGTCCGTGGTGTGTGGGCCGGGGCCATCCGCTATCACGCGGGCCGGTACTGGGTGTACTTCAACACCCAGGCGGGGGCTTCTTCATGACGTCGGCCCCCTCGCCGTCCGGGCCGTGGCATCCGCTGACGGTGGTGTGGCGGACCTCCGGCTAGGAGACCCATGCCCGTTCTGGGACGACGCCGGCCAGGGCTACCTGGTCACCAGCCACTACTCGGACAGCTACAAGATCAACATGTCAGGACCTGCCCTCTCCCGGCCCCGCCACCAGCGGATGACCGAAGGCTGGCGGCGACGCTGAGCATGGCATCGCGTTCATGAACATCCAACCCCTCACGGATACGCAAGCGAGCCCGGACCGATCAGTCGGTCCGGGTGTTACTGGGCGCTTGAGTTGGCCGTTTTAGCCGATCCGCCCGTGCGCCTAGGAGACGTCCCGGCGGGCCAGATGGCGTTGCAGGGTGAGGTGGCGGAATTGGTAGACGGTACCTACACGGCGCAGGACTCCCCGGCGTACGTGAGCGTCTGCCAGGAAGCGCATCAGACGCCATGGGAGACGCCGTTGGGCGGCCAGCAGCATGCGTGCCGTTGAGTATCGCCACCACATTGCACCGCCTGTGGCCAGAAAAGTACCGAAGGCCAGGCCGCACAGGACTCCAAGCTGCCAACGGGTACCGAGTCCGACGACGGAGCCGGCAGCGAGGGCGCCGGTGATCCACAGGCCGATGAACACCCGGCGGTCGACGGTCAGGAGATCATGCGGACTGAGCGCGGCGGAAGTTGTAGGGACGCCGGCGCTCAACCCGCCCGCGAGACCACCGACCAGGGCGGCACCCACCGCGGTCGTGACCGCGTTCCACAGGCCGAACGGCAGGCCGAGTACCAGCCCAGCCACGAGCCCGGAGCCGGCTCCCACAACGACGAAGATGTTGGGCAGCCAGCCAATGCGGATGTTGGGCCCCGAGTGCTCGTGCACAGGGGTGAACAGGGCGCCTGCCGTGGCGCTGGCGCAGAGGAGGGCCACCACCAGGATGCCGCCGCCCAGCACCGGCCAGCCAAGGAGGAGACCGGCGAGCAGGCTGGTGAGCAGGCCGGCGAAACCGAGTGCGAGTATCAGACGGCGGGTCGGGAAGGACGCCGAAAGCTGCCACCAGGCGATGTGAGGACTGCCGGCCAGAGTGTCCTCCAAGTGACGGGCGAGGAAGGCCAGATATCGCTCGGCCTGCTCCAGACTCCAGGGGCAGGGGTGGGAGGGGTGGGGGCGGTAGGCAGCCGGAAGGAACGCGCGGAAAAGGTGATGTTCAACAGCGGCCCGGGAGGACCGGTCGATGTCGAGGAGGGCGTCGGGGTGGGGGATCTCAGCGGTTGATTCGCCCGGACGCGGGTTGTAGATGGTACGGGCCAGGAAGAGTCCGAGCGGGGTGCTCAGTGCCTGCGCCAGCGGCGAGCCGGGGTCGTCCTGCAGCGCGTTCGCTGTCCTGGACCAGCGGCCGGCGTTCCGGCCGGTTCCCTCCCCGGCGTCCCGGCTCAGGTAAGCGGTGGCCACGGCGGCGTTGAGGGGCTTGAGGACGATCCCGGCAACGCCGTTCAGCCGTACGACGGTGGCGTTCCGTGCCGGTGCGAGGGCCTGCCCGTATTCTGCGGTGCGGCTGGACAGAACGAGTGGGTGCTGGGCAGGAAGCGCCTCGTTGAGCGACTGCAGGGCGTGGGGACGGACAGCACGGGGCAGCTCGTCCAGACCGTCGAAGAGAGGGATCACTAACCCGTTGTCGATCAAGGCGCGGGCCAGGGAGTCGTCCCGCAGCCCGGATCCCGCGCCGATGCCTGCGGCGGGGGATCCAAGCATCGGATACTCCCGGATCAGCTGGTGGGTCATCCAGGCGCGCAGGTCCTGGCGCGTCGGGTCGAAGGTAGCCAAGGGGAACAGAAACGGCAGGGGGCCGCCTGGCTCGCGGTGAGCAGGGCTGAGCAACGCAAGCAGGAGCCGGATCAACAGCATCGTCTTGCCGGCGCCCGGCTCCCCAAGAACCACAAGTCTGCGTGTCGGGATGCGCTGGAGGAAGACCTCCTCGATGTCGTTCCCTGAGCCGTTGAGCCCCTCGGGGCCGTCGGCCCAGCGGCTGGGATCGTTCGACGGGCCGCCGGGGGCTTGCTCAGCAGCGGCGCGCAACAGGGCCCAGTCTTCCGCCGAGTCGGGATCGGCCGCCTCCCATGCAACGGGCAGCGGGTACGGATCGTTCAGTCGCCGGACCCGGGTCTCCGCCTCCCACTGGCGCCGCGCCGCTTCTGCCAGCATGTCAGCGGCTTCCCCGAGTGAGACACTGCCGGGTCCCGGTGTTCCCCACCGCAGCCGGAAGGCTGTAAACACCAGCGGCGGCAGGCCCAGCAGCGCGGTCACCACACCGATCACCTTGCCCACGGCGTCGACCCGGTCCACGCCCCAAGCCCACAGGACTCCGGTCACGGCCAGCAGCACCACCGCCACGTACAACCGACTCAGCCACCGCGTTCCCCCGCCCATGCCCCAGGTCCTTTACTCCGCGCCGTCCGGTCCCACTCGATCTTGCCGCAGGGGGAAGGCTGGTAGTGAGAGACCTACCGGAGAGGCATACCTCTCGTCCAAGGAGCCTTCACAGGGTCGCCAAGGCGCCTGCTCCGCTCACGTCACGACCTCAGTTGTGAGGGTGACGAGGTACCTCGACACCTACGCCGAGCGTCACACCGAAGTCCTCGATCACCCAGCGCACAGCCCGCCAAGCAAAGCGCTCACTCGCCAACCGAAGCGCTCAGTCACACCGGGCTCGCGGGCTGCTCGGGGCGCGCGGCTGCTACAGGTCGAACTCGAGGTGCTCGATGTCCGTGAAGCGGACCTCCTCCAGCTGGCCGGCACGGCGGCCGCCGTCCTGGAAGTACACCTCCCTGAGCGCTTCGGCCGCGATCTCCTGGAGCCGGGCGTCGCTGGCGCCGGCCTCCTGGGGCTCGAAGAGGCGTGCGGCGTAGACGGGCGGCAGGGCGACGGTCAGATGCCGGATGCGGTCCTCGTCCGTCGACTCGATCAGCGCGGTGTAGCCCAAGCGGGCCCGCGTGTCGATGACGATGCCGCCCGTGCTCGCCGCCCTGGCCTTGGCCCGGATCTGCGGCTGCCACCGCCTCTTCACCTCGCGCTCCAGGCGCGCGGTGAGATCGGGTCGGCCGATGCAGCGCGGTCATCAGCTCCCGGCCCGTCATCGCGGTCGATCCGCGCGGCGTCATCACCCGCGACGCGTACACCCCGAGCAGCCGGGCGAGTTCCGTCGACGACAGCGCCGACGCCGCCCGCGCCCGAGTGGAGCAGTCCCACATCATCCGCCAGCCAGGCCACCGGTTCGTCGTCGTCATCGAGGAGGCGGCCCCGCACTACCAGGTCTGCAACGCCGATGGGATGGCCGCCCAGCTCGGCCACCTGCCGACGGCCGGCGCCCTACCGCAGGTGTCCCTCGGTATCATCCCGAGCCGTACCGCCGAGCGCACGCAGTGGCCCCGGGAGACCTTCCACATCTACGACGACCAGCTCGTCTCGGTCGAACTCGTCTCGGCCCGGGTGCGAATCACCCAGCCCTCCGAAATCGCCCTCTACCTGCGTGTCTTCGAGGAGCTGCGCACCGTGGCCGTGTAGGGCGCGGACGCTCGCGCCCTGATCGTCCCCGCCATCGAGGCCCTGCACTTACCACCGTCAGCGGACGAGAGCCGGTCTGTTCAGCCTCGCAATGCGCCGCGATACCCGCGTCCCGCGCCCTGCATCGTCCACGGGACCGCCACCCTCGCCTCGATCCGGCTCCGCCCATGATCAGCCGGACACCCTCCAACCGTGCGGCCCCCTCTTGGTTGGTTCTCAGCACAGGGGGCCGCACGGGAGCGCGGCGTCGAAGGGCGCCTATGCCTTCCATGATGACTGATGCCGTAGCGCCAAGGGGTGAAAGTGATGTATCCGCCCCAAAGTGCTGAATTTGCTGAGTTCTGGCTCCGTGATCAGGGTGGCGGGGGGTAGCGCACCGTGGCGCATCAGGCCATTGTTCCGTAACTCCTTGATCACGTGGCGTGGCAAGCCAAGGTGGGGTCATTCTGGCGGTCCTTCCTGATGGCGCTTCAGCACCGCCTGCAGGAAGGGAAGTTACTGCCTACCGTCATCACAGAAACCTTGAGCGCATGTCGAAGAAGGTGGTGACCGCCGCCGTCCTGGCGGTGGTCCTCACATGGAGCACGGTCATGATCGTGCTGGGACATGCGGCTGCGGCCGCGGTCCTACTGCCCTCCCTGGGCCTGCTCGTTCAGCAGATCGTCCAGGCCATCACGGCATACGACCGCCCTGGTCGCACCGCCGCTGACCCCATCGACGCCGCCCCCGCCGGACACGACGGCGAGGAGGCGGCACGGTGACGCACTCCCAAGAGGCACAACCCCCGCCAGTACCCACGGCCAGACGTGGCCGGCCTCCAGCACCCATCTCCCCAGCCGCCGGCCCATCCCACCGCGCCTGGCTCGAACCCGTACGCAGTGTCCTGTTCGCCAGCGGCCTGACCCTCGACGACCTCGTCGACCGCTCCGGGTACTCCAAGACCCGCATCAGCGAACTCCTTCGGGGCAACGGCTACTACCCACCATGGGAGATCACCTTCAGCGTCACTCGCGCCCTGGGTCTGCCCACCCAGCCCCTGCGCCGACTGTGGACCGCAGCTGCCCGCGAAGCCCACAAGGACAACGACTGGATCCGCCGTTCCATAAAGCAGGTCGCCCACGACGGCGAAGCCCCGCCCCTGCCTTACCGGGCACTCACCGAGGACGTCCAGGACACCTACACCTCCTACGCGCGCGCCTTCCTCCTCACAGACCAACGCGCCCGGTGGGTGGTCGCCGAAGCCTTCGACATCCTCTGGCTGTACTGGAACCAGGCCGCCGCCAGCGCAAACGTCTACCGCTACACCTGGCGCCTGTTCCGCTCCCGCGTCATGATCCGCGCCGCCCGCCACACCGACGGCCGTCCCGACCTGCGCGCCGCCGTCTTCTCCACCAGCGAGGTCCACGACCACACCACAGACCCCGGCCACTTCGTCGGCCTGACCGAGCTCATCGACCTGTTCAGCGCCATCACCCGCCTGCCCACCGACCAGATGGACCTTGCCGTCCTGCGCTACCTGTGCGGAATGCCCGACGACCAGATCGCCCACACCCTCGGCATCACCCCCGCCCTCACCCACGCCGTCGACCACCACGCCCGCGCCACCATCGAAACCATCATCAGCACCCCGAACCCGGAGTAACCGCGCGCCATGCCTGCCATCGACCAGCTCCTCGCCCGCGCCCGTCTCCACCCCCAGCCCAACGTCCCCGACGACACCGTCCCCTACGAAGACACCCCCTACCCCACCGACCTGCCACCGGCCAGCCCCCGGCCCAGCACCACCGAACTCCCCGACCAGGCCGCAGCTGACCACCTACGTGCGCTGTGCGAGACAGCCATCGCCACCCTCACCCCGAACACACTGGACTTCCTCACCGACCAGATCCCCGACCTGCACTCAGCCTGGCTACTGGGCTGCGCCCTGCACGTCGCCGGCATCGAAGACGGCGCCCGATTCTGGTGGCAATACGCCGCAGGCGACGGCCACGCCCTGGCCTGCTACTCCCTGTTCCTCTACCACCAAGCCCGCGCTGAACAGCACGCGGCGGACTTCTACCGCTGCCAGACCCAACTGGAGACCACCATCCACACCGACACGCTCACGGTGGCCGGCACCTGCCCACCCCAGGAGATCCGCTTCGACGCCAGCCTCCCCACGCTCCTGCGCACCCTCAGCCGGCTCGCCACGGCTCCCGGAGCCACTCCCCGGCGCCGCCGCCACCGCATCATCGCCCTGACAAACTACGTCGCGGAGACTGTCACCCGCCACTACAGGCGCCATCCCAACGTGGAGCTCCCCATCCCCGAGCCCCGCTTCGCCGACCGCGTCGAATGGCTCTTGACTGCCACACTGCCCTGGCCGAGACACACCAGGCCATCCCGCACCCCCGGACCAGCACTGCCTGCCAGGCGTACAGCACGCCCTCCCCATGACCCGGCAGCGGCGGCCACCAGGAAGTAGTGGACATCCAGCCACGAGCCATGGTCTGCCGGGTGGCCACAGGATCGGAGGTTGGGGTTGGGCGTCGGGCGAGCCTTGGAAGGCGTCTTCGACTTCGCGCCAGGACCGGCCGTCGGCGTCCCCGTGCTCGGGCCCGTCGAGTCCGGGATCGGTGATTAGCGGCAAGTCGAGCGCTTCAGCGAGGATGGTGCCGGTCTCATGGACGCGTGGCCGGGTCCCAGCACGCACGGCGTCGAAGACCGACCCGCCGCCCTGTGCCTCTGCGGCGAGGTGGGCGGCCAACAGATGCGCCTGGTGGTGGCCGGTGCTGGTGAGTCCGGTGCAAGTTTTGGGGCCGCCGACGCGTCCTTCGACGTTGCACCGGGCTTGGCTGTGGCGGGCAATGACCAGCCGCGCCGTGACAGTCACCGCGTTGCTCTCAGAGGGTGGCGGCGAGCTTGTCCGCCGTGTGCAGGGTGAGGGCGGCCAGGGTGAGGGTGGGGTTGGCGGTGCCAGCAGTGGGGAAGACCGCGGAGCCGACGACCCAGAGGTTGGAATGGGCGTGGGAGAGGCCGTCGGCGTTGACGACGGCGGTAGCTCGGTCGGCGCCCATGCGAGTGGTGCCCGTTGGGTGGCCTGCGCCGTTGTACTTGAGCGTCGGCTGCAGGGGGTCGATGTCCTCGGCGCCGGCGGTGTCCGGCACTGCGCCTGGTCCTGGTCAGTAGCCAAGGGTAGTGGGCTGAGGATTTGGTTTAGTTTGCCGGAGATGGCGCCCGGGGCGCGGACAGCAGCGCGCTAGCGTTCCACTCATTGACGCCAGCGCGCTGGGCGCCCCTCCGGCAGAACTTCTCGACTTCGAAGGCAACCCCGTCTGCTTGCCGTCAACCGTCACCTGCCTGCGTCATGGTTGGGCCAATCGAGCAGCCAAGTCCGCGGCTTCTCCCGTGCGCTGGCCGAGGACCCGCAGGACCTCGGTTGTGATCTTTACGGCTTCCGCTCGCCGCTCCCGCAGCCGCGCAAGCAGCGCCTGAAGTTGCCCGATTAGGCGGGGAATGTGGGGCCTATAGGCCGTTCGAGGTATGCCGCTTGCCCGCCGTTCGTACTCGGACGGGCAAGCGGTTATCCGCCTGGGACAGAGGACTTGGCGTGGTCTGAACATAGCTCTGTAGTGGTGCGCTGCCCAGAGTCTTACTCTCTCGCGGGGAAACCCGTGCGTGCATTGCGTCGCGCAGGCGCGGTTACCTGCCGGGCGCAACTAACGATTGCGCCGTAGAAAACGGAGCCTTGAAGCCCAGGACGTCGCACGCTTGGATGCGTCCTACGTGGAGGTCGGAGACCATCGGCCACCGACCTCCAATCCAGTCATGCTCTAGGGCTCGTCAATCGGTGACGGAATACTTGATCATCGCCCCATCCGGGAGATCTCGGATCTGGACAGCGAGTTCCGCGCGCAGTCTCATCCCTTTTGAGGATTCCAGTGCATGGAGGTTTTCTACCTCGTACTCTCCTCCAAGTACGAATGGAGTCTTGGGTAGGAGGCGGAACCCCTCAAGAATGGGCCCATTCCTGACCTGCCAGTCGTGCGCCAAGGGGAACCCGGTCTCGACTTCGAAGTCGGCAAGTAGGCGGCTTGCCCATTCGTCGATACTGGAAGCCATGGGAAGTCCCTCGCCCGTCTCCGGATCGAACGAAAAGACGGTTCCGTCCTTCGCTGCGAACTGCCCACCGAAGATGTCTTCAGCGAAGAAGAGGTAGCTATCTGCCATGCCTCTGTACCTGGAACGCCAAAGCTCTGAATGGTTCCATCTTTCGAGGTCCATTGCGCCCGTTGTCGAGCGCGTTGGAAATACATGCAATGCCGACTCGAAAGCGTAGAAACCGTTCACTGTCTCCAGTACTTCTGACAGCTCATCGCCCAGACGGCCAAGAGTGCTGCTCAGCTCAAACGGGCGGTTGTCTGATGACAGTGGCGGCGTGGCAAGCGCGAGGAGTTTCCTGGTCGAGTCTCGCATTAACACACCACCACGTGAACGACGGTTCCGTCAGGCAATCCTGAACACTGGTGCCCCATGGATGATCCGGCCCCTCTGTTGTCGCTGCGATCAATTGGCCGGACGCTCGAGCCTGTACCACCCTCTTCAAACATCGCGGGCGGATACTCGTCGCGATCTTTTCCTGGCACTGTCTTGTGACCTCGCATCGATTCTTTGCGCCTCTGCTTTGCGCCGCTTCGATCGATTGTCAAGTGGTCAGGATATCCAGCCGCTTGTGCATCTTCGACGTGCTGCGCTGTTTCCGGGTAGTCGCTCCTACTGATCACAACGTCAGGGACGCCATCGCAGTTGTGAACCAGGACCGGTGTGGCTCCCGCGAGCACATAGTACGTGTGGATGCCGGTGATGGTGAGGTCGTGGGTGCGCTGGTGCTCGTCGAAGTGGCGGGTTGCGGTGAGGGTGACGCTGTCGCCGGACGGCGTCTGCAGCGTCATGCCGGGCTTGAGGTCGCCGGCTTCGACCCACCGGTGTTCGGAGGGGATCCAGAATGGGTGGGTCGTGGTGGAGACCAGTGCGGCAGGCTTGCCAGCCTTGGTCGTGATGGTGAGGTCGACGAAGTGCTTGTCGTCCTTGGTGACGATGGTGCCGGCGACCTCGCGGACGGTGGTTTCGCCGGTTTTGGGGTCGGTGACTATGACCTTGTCGCCGAGGGCGATGTCTTCGATGTTTTTGGTGGAGCCGTCTACGAGTAGGATTTTGGTGCCTGGCAGGAAGCTGTGCGGGACTGTGCACGAGCCTTTACCGGCTAGGTCCTTCACCTTGGCACGGGCTGCGGCTAGAGCGTCTTTCGCCTTGCCGAGGGCTTTGGAGTCTTCCCAGAGTTCCTTGACGCCCTTGATCAGTTTGTTGACGAGTCTGGTGATGCGTTTGACGAGTTTCCAGCCCTTGGCCCAGTCCCAGGGCTTGCCGTATTTACGCAGGAGTTTGCCGGCGATTCCGCCGGCGAAGCTGCCGGCGATGTTGAGTGCGGTTTCGCCGCATGCTCCCAGGTCACCGCTGGAGAAACAGTCCAGGGCTGCATCGACGCCCAGTTCCTCCATGGCGATCTTGGCAAGGGTCTTGACCGTCTTCTGGAGACGCTGCTTGGTGTGATTGATGTTCTGCTGGGCGCCCTCGACCTCACGAGCGGCCTTGTCCTCGTCGTCCTTTGCCTTCTCCGCGGGCGTGGTGTTGACGGGGAGTCCGCCGGAGCACTGCCGGTAATATTTCGTGCACTCGTCGTACATCAGGCCCGACGGATCAGACAGCGTAACGGGGCTGTTGCCCGCGTAGGCGTAGCCGTTGATCTGTTGTGGCTTGGTGTAGTCGATGATGGGGTCGACGGAGATGAATTTGCCGATGCCCGGGTCGTATTCACGCGCCCCGATGTGTGTCAGACCGGTTTGCAGGTCGAGGGTGCCGCCGACGAAGCCCTTCTCTCCGGGGAAGGTGCCGGTGGGCTTGCCGCGTTCGGCGCCGTAGGGGTCGAAGCGCCGCTGGGAGACCGCTCCGGTCGTGGCGTTGATGGCGAGGCTGCTGGTGCCTTGATGGTCGGATCCGAGCCAGGACAGCGTGCCGTTGGTTTCGCGGACGGCGATGGTCTGGCCGGCGAAGGTGTAGTAGCGCGTGGCCTGGACTTCGGTGCCGCCCTTGGGGAGCTTGAGCTCCATGCCAGGCAGGTAGACGGTGGTCGCGGTGGCGTCGCGGCGTATGACGCGGTCGCCAGAGGCGTCGTACAGGTACGTCGTCTCCTTGCCGTCTGCTTCCGTGGTCTTGGCTAGCTTGCCCTCGGCGTCCCACTGGAGGGTTTGGGTGTTGCCGCCGATGGTGCGGGTGTCGGTGTTGCCGGCCTTGTCGTAGGTGTAGAGGGACTGGCGGTCGCCGGTCGGGGTGTTCTCCACGACCTTGGTGAGGGCGTGCGGGCCAGCGTTGTCGCCGTAGCTGTAGGTCCGCGTGATGTTCTTCGACGCGTCCAGGCCGGTGTCGTGAACGATGTCCTGGGTGCGGTTGCCGATCGCGTCGGCCGTGTAGGACTTCCAGTACGGTGCCGGTCCGCCCAGTGCCTTGGTGCCGGGGGCGTTGGTGCAGGCGCTGGGGGTCTTGCCGTTCATGGTGGCGCCGACCGTGCCGGAGCCGGTGGCTTCGGTCTGGGTGGCTGCCGGGGTCCAGGCCTCGGCCAGGCGCTGGCCGGAGTCGTAGGCGAAGCACTGCACGTCCGGCGTGGTGCCGCCGAGGTCGGAGATCGAGAGAATGTTGCCGGCCTGGTCGTAGGAGTACTGCGACTTCTTCGCCGGAGTGGTGATGCCCTCAATGTCGATAGTGGAGTTGGTGAGCCGGTCGGTGCCCTTCTCGTACAGGAAGGACTGCTGGACCTTCTTGCCGCTGCCTGTGGACAGCATCAGGCTCTTGAGCTGGCTTTTCTCGGTGTAGAGGGTGTCGGTGACGTAGTCGGAGACCGTGCTGGTCATGGAGACGGGACGCTGCAGACTGTCGTAGTCGTAGGCGAACGTCTCAACGGGCAGGCCGCCCGCGGCCGGCATGCCGGTCGTGTCGACGGTGCCGTCCAGCTGGTAGGTGGTCGTGAAGGTGTAGGTGCCCTTCAGATTGCCCTCAGAGGCCGGCACCACATAGTCCGTGCGCAGCGGCCGGTACATGGCATCCCGGCCCTGTACGACGCTGGCGAAGTACTCGGTGGGGCTGGTGTAGCGGAGTTCGGCGTAGGCCTCGCCGAGGTATCCGGGCCGGTCGTAGCGGGTCTCGGTGAGCTTGGTGCCGGTGTTGGCCTCTCCTTCCCAGGTGAAGGTGGGGCGGCCGAGCTTGTCGTACTGGTAGGAGATCTTCTTGTTGTTGCCGTTGATCGTCCACTTGGGACGGTCGAGGGCGTCGTAGGCGGTCTGCGAGGTTCCGGCGTCCGGGTCGATGCTCTTGGTCTTGCGGCCGAGCAGGTCGTACTCGTTGCGCCAGACGTTGCCCTTGGCGTCGGTGACGGTCTCCAGCTGGCCGCGCCGGGTGTAGGTGTACTTGGTGGTGTCGTACTGGGCGGGGCCGGTGGGCTGGGGCGAGGCCGAACGGTAGTGCCTCAGCTCGCTGACCCGGCCCTGGGCGTCGGTGATCGTGGTGGTGGGCACGCTGCCGGTGGGCGGGTCGACGTGGGTCTGGTTGCCGTCGTAGATGGTGGTGGTGCGCCACTGCTCGTCGCCCCCGATGAGGGATATCTCGGCGGTGGTGCGGCCCAGGCCGTCGTAGGTGTATGCGGTCTGGGCGCCGACCTGGCCGTCGGTGACGGTCAGCAGCTGGTCGGAGGGGGCGCCGGCCGCGTTGTAGGTGGCGTTGGTCTTCTTCGGCTTGCCGGTGCCGTCGTAGAAGACATCGGCGACCATGCGGCTGCCGTTCGCACCTTCGGTCTGCAGCTGGCGCGCGCGCAGCAGGCTGTCGTAGTGCTGGTACTCCGCGCCGTAGGTGCCGTCGTTCTGCAGCTTTTCGGTCTTGACGACGGTGGTCAGGTCACGGCGGACGTTGTAGGAGTACTTGATGCTCGGCGTCGTAGGCGAGGAACTCTTGCTGCGGTCGGCGAGCCAGACGGAGGTCAGCCGGCCGAGCGCGTCGTACGCCAGATCCGTGCGCTTGCCGTTGGGGTCGGTCTGGCCGGCTGAGATGCCCCAGGCCGGGTTGTAGTCGGTCGTGGTGACGTGACCGAGAGCGTTGGTGCTTCTGGCCTGGGACAGCAGGCCGTTGACGTCGGTGTACTCGATCGTGGTCGGGTTCTGCTCCGCGTCCTTTTGCAGCGTGGGCCGGCCGTAGATGTCGTACTCCGTGGTGCCGGTCACCTGGTAGGTGCCGGTGGTGCCGTCGTGGGCGGTCAGCCGCTCCGTCTTGACCGCGTTGCCGTAGTCGTCATACGTGGTGCGCTCATCGGCCATGACCTGCGTTGCGCGGTCCGGCGTTGTGGAGCAGTCGACGGTGAGCGCCTCGCTGCGCGCGGGGAGGTCGTAGAGGTTGTGCGTGGGGTCGTCGGCGTACCACAGCGCGGTGCAGGTGTCGTCGCTCGGGGTGGAGACGTCTCCGAGGTCTTCGGTCTTGGTCAGCCGGCCGTTGGGCGCCGTCAGGTCGTAGGCGTACCTCGTCTTGGTGGCGATCCAGGTGTTGTCGGGCTTGATGGTGTAGCCGCGGCTGACCGTCGACAGGACCCGTGTGGCGTAGGTGGTGACCGAGACGTCCTTGTTGGTGGCCGGGTCTTTCCAGGTCCGCGTCTGGGTGGCGGTGTTGCCCTTCCACGGCTCGCTGATTGTCTTGGCGACGACCTTGCCGCCGGTGGCGTTGTTGTAGGTCTGGGCCTCGATCTGGAAGCCGGTGAACTCCTTGTGCCCGGTGTATGTCTTGCCGGTGGAGTCGGTCACGGTCTCGGTGCGGGTGGTGCCGTCGGGCAGCTCGTCGCCGTTGAGGCCCTGCAGGTAGGTGTAGTCGATGCGGGTGGCGTTGGTCTGTCCGTTGCCGCTGGTGACGGTGACCTTGCCGTAGCCCTGCCACTCGCTCCAGGTCAGGTATTTGGGGTCGGTGATGCCGTCGGGCTCGGCGTGCCGCCAGCCGGCCGCCCCCTGGTAGGCGTAGTGGGTGACCAGGTCGTCCCCGCCGCCGGTGCGGTCGGTCTGGACGATGTCCTGGACGACGTACTTGTGGAACCAGTCCGTCTTCGGCGCGATGGAGCCCGGCGGGGACCAGATCACCGGATAGCACCGCTTGGTGGACTCACCCGGCTTCGGCAAAGACGTCGGGGTGCATTCCCGCGGCGCGTAGGTGATGTCCAGCTGCGCGCCGGTCTCGCTGACCACGGTGGCCAGGCGCAGCCGCCGGAAGGGGTCGGTGTTGTCGGTGTCGCTGTCGACCCGGTTCATCAGGTGGGTGCCGCCGAGTTCGACCGAGGGCATCGTGAGGCTGCCGCCTACCTTGCCTTCGTGGTCGATCTTGGACAGCCACAGGGTCTTGGTGTCGTCACCGTTGTCGGTGAAGAGGTGCGTCAGGGTCCAGGCGTCGACGTTGGCGTATTCGCCGGCGACGGAACTGGTGCTCATCTGTGTGGTGATGCGCACCAGCCGCTTGGTCGTCCAGAAGGTCTGCGTGGACTGGCTGGCCGTGCACTTGGTATTTGCGGCGCAGGCACGGTCGACAGGGGTGTCGGGCCAGTGCGTGGCGTTCGCCATCGTCATCTTCGACGGGGCGCAGTCGAAGGTGACGATTGGGGGGTCGTCCGTGGTGGTTTCCGGAATGCACCGCTCGGCGGTGGTGAACCAGACCCGCGCTGGGGCCTTGGTGGTGTAGACGGCATTGTCGCGCTGGCCGTAGTCGATGCGCTTGAGGTAGCCGCCGCGGTGGTAGGCGGTGCCGTTGACGTCCGTCTTGCCGTTGAGCGCGTAGTAGTTGGTTTCCGCGGCATAGAAGTACGACATGACGTTGCCGTGGAGGTCCTTGACGTAGTCGAGGTTCCACCGCCAGGCCTGCTTGCAGTACGCGCTGGTGAAGGTCGCGTTGTAGCAGGGCTCACCGGAGTCGTCACCGAAGACGGGCGCGGTCCAGGTGGAGGCGGTCACCTCCTTGCCCGTGGTCCAACCGGGCAGACGGTTCAGGCCGAAGTAGTACTCCGTGCCGTCCGTCGTGGTGATCTTCCAGTGCTCGCCGTCGTTGTCACCGTTGCCGGTGACGTAGTCGGCGCTGGTCAGCTGCTCGATCTTCGCGCCGTTCTCCGAGGCGAAGTGCCACTTGCCGCTCGCGTTGTCCTTGACCAGGGTGCTGGCGCTGCCGTTGAGCATGACGGTGGCGTTGTCGAACGCCCAGCACTGCTCGCTGGAGTCGGCGTGACCGTCGTCCGAGCACGGCTTGTACGTGCGCTCGATATAACCCGGCTCGTAGCTGAAGCCCTCACCGATCCAGGAGCCCTGGTTGTTGGTGGCCGAGGTACGGCCGTCCGCCGACTGAGAGGAGTAGCCCAGTCCGATGGTTGGCACCAGCCCGCCCGGAGTGGGCACCGTGCGCAGGGGGTAGTCCCACGAGAAACCACCCGAGGAGTTGGCCACCGACCAGCTCGCCGACGGCGCGAGCGAGGTGGCCTTGTAGTCCCCCTTGGAGGAGGAGTCGCCGGCCGACAGCCCGTACACGGTGGGGCCGCTGCTCGATGACGTGGCACTCACGTCGGCAGTGACCGTACGGGCGCCTGGGTTGTTCACCGACTCCACGGCCTTCGGGACCGCGGTGCAGCCCGCGCTGCCGGGGGCCTTGGTGAGGGCGCAGGCCGGCAGCTCCAGCAGGCGCAGCCGGGAACCGTAGGCACCGCCCGCACCGTCCGCGAACTTCGAGTAGTCGAGCGAGATCCGCAGCGGAGCCGGGGCGGAGGCGGCGTCCTGACGCTGCACGGTCAGCAGTGCGGCGCTGCCCCAGCGCGTGGCCTTCGCCGAGCCGAGGGAGGCGATCTTCACCTTCCCAGGCGGCGCTGCCTTCGCGGCCTTCTTTCCGGAGGCGGGGGCAACCGTGACCGGGAGACCACCGATGTCCGCCTTCGCAACGGCCGACGAGAGGGCGCTCCTGGCGGAGCGCGGCGCGGCCGACGAAAGGGTCAGCTCAGCGCTGCCCGCACCCGGCCAGGCCGCGGGGGCGAGGGTCTTGACTGCGGACTTGCGTGCATGGTCTTTGAGACGAAGCTTCGCTTTCGCCGCGTCCTTACCGGTCACGGGGTCGGGGTTGTCGGGCAATCCCGGCAGCCCGGCTGCCTTGGGCTGGACGGGCACCGCCTCGGCTGCGCTGGCCGACAGGGCCAGCGACAGAGCAAGGACGGTACCGGTGACCAAGCGCCTGGGCATACGGGCGGCGAGCAAATGGCCGCGTATGGGCATGAAGGTCTCCACGAGGGAACGGATGGAAGAGTGCGACGAGTGCGTGCGCGCAGGTCGCGTGTGAAAAGAAGGGAGCTGGGTTGGGCAGCCGTCAGATGCGACAGCTGCCCAACCTGCAGGAGTTCTAGATGCCGGGGTCGGCCTGGAGGCCCTTGAGGAGCCTCAGCCCGTTACGGTCAAGGGCACCTGCGTAGAAGCGAACCTCGTCGACGGCGCCGGCGAAGTACTCGCCGCCTGCAGCCTTGGCGGAACGGCCCACCTGGACGGCGCCGACCGAGTTCCACGGCGAAATGTTGAGGCGCGCATCATCGGGGGCGCTTGCGCCGTTGACGTAGAGGCGCACCTGACGTGTCACGGCGTCATACACCACGGCGAGATGGTCACCGAACCCGTCCCGCGTCGGCTCGGCCTGCGCCGTCGACGTGACGACCGTGGCCGGCGCACCAACCGTGTCCGATGCGGTCACCACGGCCTGCCAGCGCTGGGTGGGCGCGTCATACCTGACGACGAGACGGTCGGTGTTCTGGCCCGGGAGGGCCAGAACCGTCTGCGACTTGTCAGGGTCCAAGGAGGTGAGGCGAGCCCGCAGGGCTATCGTGTAACTGCCCGTCTCAGAGACAACAGGCGCGGAGGTGGCCGCCCAGTCGTTCACACCGTCCAGCTCCAGGTGTCCCTGCCCGGTCAGCGCCTGAAAGTCGTCCAACGCGTCGGTGGCGACGTGGACCTTGGCACCTTGCAGCGTCAGCGGCTGGCCGTCGGCCTGAACGTTCGTGACGCTGGTGTCGGCCGCCGCATCGAACTGCCAGTACGCCTTACGGTCGGGAATGGTGCGCTGGAACTGCGCCACTTCCGCAGCGGAAACCGTCCGCGTAAAGGCGCGGACATCTGCGATGTCGCCCACGAACTGGCTTCCGTACAACGCCCCGGTCTCGGTCTGGCCGGTCTTGGCCCGGCCGATCTGGAAGTCACCGCCCACCGTCATGGTCGAGGTGCGCGCGGCCGTGGTGGCCGCATTGTTGTTGACCTGCAGGGACAAGCGCGGTCCGGTGGCGGCCTTGCCATCGAACATGGCCGTCAGGTGAACCCACTGGTTCGCTGTGACACTGCCGGCGGCCTTCACCCGCCAGCGGGTGGTCGTTCCCGCGTCGGTGCCCGGCGCTTCGAAGAACCACCCCTTGTCGCTCGCGCTGTATCCGAGGACGAAACCAGCGTCGTTCAGACTGTCCTGGCTCAGGAGAGCCATGTCGTGGTCAAGGGTGGCAGGCTTTACCCAAGCACTGACGGAGAAACTCTGCGTCGGATCGATGACAGCGGCCCGCTTGAGCGGGTCGGTGTCCGTGTCCGCGGCCTGCACCGTGAGGTAACCGTCCGCCGTACCATCCAACCGTGCTGCGGAGTCGGTCCTGGAAGCCGGGCCCGGGACGCCGAAGGTGACGCCTGAACCCGCCATGGCGGGCGCGCGATCCATCTCTTCAACGGCCTTGACGGAACCCGGCAGGTCGCCGAGGTTCCATTGGCCGACGGGACCGTCGTCGACGACCTTGAACGAGTACTCGGCCCTGGCGCTTGTTCTGCCGGCAGCGTCGTAGGCCTCGGCGGACAGGGTGTGTCGGCCTTGCCAGGTCGGCGTCCAGGTCACGGACTTCGACGCTCCTCCCGAGGTAGGCACGGGATCCTGGACTTCGTCGTCGATGGTCCACCGGTAGCCGACGACGTCGGTGTCAGCGGCGTCGAAGCTGAATGTGCCGGACTTGCCCACGCCGCTGCGCCACACCTCGTCGTCCTTGTACGGCGCACCGGCCACCGTCGGCGCCTTCGGCGTGACGGCGTCGCGCTTGACGTAGCAGCGACCCACCCCATTCGCGGAGCTCCATGGCCCCCACTGGTCCCCGTCGAAGGCGCGGGCCTGGTAAGAGATCGTCGTCTCGGCGGGGATACCGCTGTCCGTGCTCCAGTTCCCGCTCAGGGGAAGCATGCCGTCCGCGCCGTAGACGAAGGACAGGTCAGCGACGTTATTGGTGAGCTCGTTGTTCAGGTAGAAGTAGTGCGTGTCGGGCCGCCACACGCCGACGGTGTCGATCTTGTCCTTGTCCCAGTCGCCCACGACAGGCTTGTCGCCCGCGCTGCCGTAGCGGATCTCGTTGCTGTTGCCGCCACCGCTGTTGGAGTTGCGCAGGTAGATCATGATGTTCGACGAGTCGTACATCCCGATCGTGTCGTAGCCGTCGCCGTTCCAGTCACCCGTGATGGGCGTCATGCCGGTGGCACCGTAGACGAAGGACACGTCCGTGGTCGTATTGGTGTGCTCGTTGTTCAGGTAGAAGTAGTGGTTGCTCGGCCGCCAGACACCGACCGTGTCAGTGCCATCGCCGTTCCAGTCGCCGACCACAGGGATGTCACCGACGGTGCCGAACTGGACAGCCCAGCTGTCGGGGCCATCGTTCTTATTGCGCAAGTGGAAGATACGAGTTGCGGGGTCGAACATGCCGATCGTTTCGACACCGTCACCGTCCCAGTCACCGGTGAGCGGAACCGTTCCAGCTTCGGGGAAAGCCGGCTTGGAGTCTGGGAAGCCTGCCGTCGCCGTGTTGCGCAGGTGGAAGGTACGCGTCGAAGGCTCCCACATGCCCACCCCGGCGCCGAGCGCCGGCTGGACCACCTGGTGGGAGAAGACCGTGCCAGGGTTCGGGGACTTGTACAGGGTGTCCGCGAAATAGCTGCGCTCAACACCGCCCTTGTCCTTGTAGAAGACCTGGAACTGCACCTTCACCTGGTCGGTGTAAGAGCTGGAGTTGTCCGCATCCCTCGCCTCGGTCCGCAGCTGCGGAAGCGAGTCGATGTAGGGAGCCTTGTTGGCGTCGACGACGCACTTGCCGCCCGGGTTCGACGACATCAGCGACGTCGCGACCTGCGCCGGTGGAGTGTTGTACGTGATGGACAGGTAGCTGTTGCCGCAGATCCTCTTCCAGCCGCCGTACGTCGACTCATCCTTCGCCCGTAGGCCCAGCGACATCGTCGACCAGCCGCCATACGCCGCGTCCTGGACATCGGTGAGGAGCTCGCCGTTGCTGAAGTGCAGATTGGCCGGGCTCGAGCAGGTGGTCGGGGAGATCTTCTGGTCCACCGTCATCAGGTAGTCGGACCAGGAGCTTGACGTGTTCGACCAATTGCTGGACGAGGTGATCGTGTAGTTCTGCCCGCCGATCCGGTACAGATCGACCGGTTCCGCCCGCGCGTCCGCCCAGTACACGGCCCCGACCCGGGCGGAGAACGACGCCGAAAGGATCTTCTTCCCGCTGTAGAAGGACATCGGGACGCTGAACATCAGCCGGCGCACCCCGATCCCCGCGCACTGCGTCGGGTTGTAGTCGGCCGGGCACTTGCCCATGCCGGCATGACCGGAGTACTTCCAGTCCTGCTCACTCGGCATCCCCGACATCACCGACGTCCACGCGGTCGCCCCCGTGGTCCGCGGCGTCGGGTCGAGCACCACCGGGTAGTGGGTGCTCTTGCCACGCAGCAGCTTCAGGTCGGGCTTGAGGGTCAGCTTGCCCTTCGCCACATCGACGTCCAACGGAGCCTTGCGGCCCCCGTCGGCCGCATCCAAGGCGGGATCCGAAACCGCGGTGGACAGTGCCGTGCGGGCGGCGGGCGCCGTGCTCGTCCCGGCGGCTGCCGAGGAGTCCCACATACTCGCGCTGCCCGACTCGAAAACCGTGCCGCCCACGGCGGAGTCGACGGCCTCGAGAGCACCGCTGTCGGTCTCGGTGACCGTCAGGCCCTTCGTCGTGAGCCCCAGCTCGATCGACTCAAGCTGCGAATTGGCAGCAGCCTCCGCCGTCTTGACGACGAGGTAGTGCGAAAAACCCTCGACATCGGCGCGGACAGCCAGGTCGACACCGGGAAGGACTTCCGCGTAGCGGGCAGTATCGCCCTCCACGTGCGGTGCGGGCAGGACGCCGCCGGGCCAGGTCAGCGCGTACTCGCGCCCGACCCGGTTCATCCGGGCGAACGGACCCTCGCCGCCGTCGGAGAACTCAAGCCCCACTGTTGCGGCCTTCGGCGCCCAAGTGCCGTCGCCCTGTTTCACGAGCGTGTCGTCGACCGGCACCCAGCTGCCATCCTGCACGGTACGCACCGGCTGCGTGTACTCCCGCGCCGTGAAAGAACCGTCTGCGTTGGCTACCACGTCACGGCGTTCACCGCGCAGGTTGAGGGCCTCCACCGGCTGGCCGCTCTCCTTGGCGGCCGCCTTGGCCAGTTCTTCGTTGGCTGCCTCGCCCGATTCGGCTGCGGCGGCAATAGCGCTGGCACGGAGCGCGGTGGCCGTGTCCTGGGCGCTGGCCGGCAAGGCCGAGACGCCTGCCGCCGTTACGGTCGTCAGCGTGGCGATGACGACCCCGTACGTCGCTCTGCGGCGACGTTTTCCCCTCCCCATGAAGGCCCCCCGACCTGTTCAAGTGAATGTAAAGATCATGTAATCAGACACGGAACGTTACCTGTCGCGCACACTTTCGGCACGTGGGATTTACTTTCCACTTACATCCCAAGAGCCCCTACCGGGCATATCGGCACGTGATTCATCTCACGTCCACCTCTCGGTTCAGCGGTCGCCGCCCCTGCACCGTGCTTCGCCGTGAGGGGACGAACGCTCCTCCTCGGTGATCCACGCTGCCGTCGTTTCCAAGGTCGCTCTTGGTGCTGGCCTCATCAGGAGCCGGTCGTCAGCGTGATGCGGAATGCCAGTGCGTGCGGATGGCCGCGGGACGGCCGATGGCGGGGTTCACGCGGAAGGCCACGCCGTAGTCGCGGGCGAGCTTCTTGGTGGTAAGGGGGTTTGCACTGCGTTGAGGTCGACGTAGAACCCATCGGGATTCCGGCCAGCCTCGCCGACGCGTTGCAGGACTGGCTTGGGCTGGCGTCAACGACAGACGAGGACGTCGCCCAATTCGTGGGCTGGAGTGTGGAAGAGGTCGCCCGCCACCGCGAGGAAGCCTGACCGTCGTACAGCGCGCCCCTGGGCTCTTCGGTCTGGGGGCGTTGTCGCATTTCAGGCCGGGGTTGTCAGTGCATGCGCGTACCGTACAAAGCAAGTCCTACTCGAAGCGGCTGCGGGGAGTGCCGATGGACGACGACTTTGAGCGCGACAGCGACGAAGACCTCTTTCGGAACCCGGTCTTCTTCGAACCGGCTGGTTGCAACCTCGACCTGGACCGGGCGGACCTCGGCCTTCCTCAGGGCGAGGGCCTTCTGGACGAACTCCTTCGGATGCGCAACCGTGTTCCCGTCGAAAGGCGTGGGCTGATCTGCCCCGACTGCCGGGCTCTCCGGGGCCGGCGCGTCCCCATGTACCTCGTCCAGCGCGACGGAGTGCTGCTCGCATCCCACTACCGCAAGCCTGGCGAGAAGCCCATTAGTCACGAGTCGGACGAGCATCTCGCCCGGAAAGAACGCGTAGCGAAGGACTCCGAAGACCACGGTTATTCCGCGGACATCGAGTCGTTGGCCGCCGACGGGCACGCTCGTCTTGACGTTCGCATACGCGGCGCCAACGGCATCGTCCTGGGCTACGAGCCTCAGCTGAGTGACCAGACCGCCCGGGGAATGCGGGTACGAGAAGGGTTCCGTCGCCGCGGTGGGATCCAGTCCGTGTGGGACTTCACGGACCCCGACCACTCGGGTATCGGCGCTGTCCCCTACGTTCGCACACCGAACCTGCCGGCCTCCGTCATCCGCGTCCAGGAGAACCCCATCGCGATCCGAGACGGCAACTTCGTCGTCGAGGAAGGCCAGTGCAGCCCAAGGGGCGCGATCGCCCGATGCCCGTAGAAGCCGTACGACCCGGAGAACCCGGCTGACGCCGGGTACTGCGGAGACTGGCACCGCATCCTCGTTCCCGTTCACCAGTCAAGGACCTTCGAGGGGACCGGCCGCCTGACCCTGACTCAGTTCATCGTGGAAGCGGCGGCCGGCGAGCGTGTCCCGTTCGTGCACAACGGCCTTCACGGCTGGCTCCCCTCACAGCAGTGGCAGAAGTACCTGGAAGCGAACGGCCCCGCCTGGGAAGACAAGGAGCGCGCGTCACCAGTTCGGCAGGGCGACCGGCGGGACCGGTGCACTGAGGATCGTCCGGCGTCAGAGGTGCGTGCCGCGCCGAAGGAGAGGTGCGGGAGCCGCACGATCGTCCTTGAGAGCCGACCCGCCCAGGAAGCGGAGCCACACCAGGTTTCCGTCGATGCATCAGGGCAACCGATCCCCCTTTGCCGCTTCGGGTGTGGCATGCCCGCAAGCATGCCGGGGCCGGAAGGGCTACCGGAGCACTATTCGTGCCGCAGGAAGAACGAGGACACGCAAGGGAGTGCAGGAAAGGCGGCATAAGCCCCTTTGCGGCAGTACCCGGCCCGATCTCCCACGGGTCCCCCATCGGCCGGGTCAGACCGTCATCCGTGACCAGCCGGCGTTCCGGGGCCGTCGCGTCCAGCTCCCAGTATTAGAGGCAGCCCTGGCATCGGACCCCCTCCACCAGGGCGTCGCCGTTCGGTTCGGGCAGTCTGTGCAGTCCCCACGCCGTGCACACGCTTGACCGGTAGCCCCCATGGGTTCGACGGTGCGCGACGCTAGCCGGGGCCGCGGAGAGGGCGTAGCGGGCGCACAGGCGTACGAGCCCAGCATCCCGCCCCATCAGCCAGTTGAAGCCATTCCCGGCGCCTGTCCGCCCGCCGTGCCAGCAGGAACCGAGGCGGTCGAAGATCACGAGTGGGTGCTGCCGTTCTGACGATCACGGCGGCTGAGCGAGGACCAGCGTCTGGAGGAGAGCGAAGGACGCTCGCCCGTATGACCGGCGTTTGATCAGCTTGATCCGTGTGACCTGGCCTTCGACGGCCCCGGAGCTCCAGGGCAGGCTGAACCCGTTAACGACCGCATCCCAGTCATGTTGGAGGAATGTGGCGAAGGACTGGATCTGCTTCGGTCCGTCGCTCAGGTCATCCATTGAACGAGTTCGGAGCCTCGCCGCTCGCGGGCTATGGCGTTGAAGGCATGCGCGAGGTCGCGGGCAGCGCTCAGATCGGGGCAGGCCTCCATGACACGGTCCAACCGGGTGCTTTCACTGTTGGTCAAGCTCTCAGGACGACGCTTGATCCAGCGTCCTTTACCCGCGAGGCCCTGCGCCGCGGCATGCCCGTGCCGACCGCAGCCGTGGAATGATGGCGATTCCTGAAAACGGCCGCTGATGCTCTTCGCCCCACTTCGTTCACCGTTGAAGGGTGTGGGGAAGGTGGGGAGCGAGGAGCACGTGCGCGGGCCCGCCGACCGTCAGGTCGGCGGGCCCGGTGATCAGTGACGGTCAGTGGACGACTGTCATGGGGTCCTTCTTAGCGGGACGATGTCAGGGCTTGTGGTGGGGACGGAGGGGCGGGCGGCTTCAGGGGTCGCAAGAAGCGCGACAATGGTGACCGGCTGGTTGCAGTGGGGGCAGCTCCGGGTCGCGGTCGGTTCCAGCGGGTCACGCTCGGGAGCCACTGGTTGGCGTGAGGGAGACCTGCTGAGGGTTCTGGGGGGCGGTGGCAGCTCTGCCCGCGATGGCAGAGGTGTGGTTTCGGCGAGGCGACGGGCACGGTCTTCGTCTCTCGCCTGGTCGCGTCGGCGCTCAGCGTCTTTGCGGCAGGCTGGCGAACAGTAGATCTGGCGCGTCGTTTTGAGGGTCGCGAAAGGGCCGTCGCAGACTGGGCAGACGCGCTGTTCCCGGATGTCGTCGCTGGTGCGGGCGGCGTTGCGGCACTCTTCGGAGCAGTAGGTCCGGCGGCGGGCGACTGTGGTGGTGAACTCGTTCTCGCAGGCCGGGCACGTCTGCCGGGCCGGTTTGTTGTTGCGGTTGGCTGCTTTGCAGGTGGGCGAGCAGAAGACCTGTCGGCTGTAGCGGTAGGCGACGGTGAAGACGGTCTCGCAGACCGGGCAGCGACGGGCCATCTCGGGTTCGACCTCGGCGGTGTCGGGAGCGTGGTCAGGAGACACGGGCGTTCACCCCGGCTCGGATGGATTCGGCCTGGTTCTGGTGACCGCGGAGCCGGTAGGAGGGGCCGTCGATGCCGGCGACAGCGGCCCGGTGCAGGAGCCGGTCGAGCATCGCGGCAGCGACGGTGGCGTCGCCGAAGGCGCCGGCCCAGTCATCTGGGGCTGGCACTTGTTCCCTCACACGGGTTGCCGCTGCCACCTGGCCGTATCCCTCTCCTGAGGTCCTCGTTGGTTCTCGCGGTAGCAACCTGACTTTCAAGGTGCTGCCTTGACCGTTCAGGTGCGAGGAAGGTGTGCCGGTGGCCGAGGCGAGACTGCAGGTCATCGCGGGCGGGGCCGTCCCTCAGGCCCCGCTGACGACGGATCCGTGGCAGTTCCAGGCGGCGTGTGTCGACGCATTCGTCGCTTCGTGGAGGGCTCGTGGGTTTTGCCCGGTGACCGTCGACAACGACATCGGGCTGCTGGAGCGGACCCTCACGGCGCTCGGCCGACCCGCGTGGGACGTGACGCCCGAGGACATCGACCGCGTCGTCGGCGACCTCGCGGTCCAGGGCCGTAAGACCTCGACCCGGCGCGAGTACGTGCAGATCTTCAAGGGCTTCCACCGGTTCCTGCAGGCCCGCAAGGCGGCCGAGATCGAGGCCGCGTTCGGCGTCCGGCTGGTCTGCCCGGTCGACGAGTTCAACGCTTCCCGGCATGTCGGCGACGACTCCCCGGCTCTGCTGCCACCGCCGACACCGGAAAGGGTGGCCGTGTTCTTCGATTTCATCAAGCAGAGGATCGCCACCGCCCGGAAATACGGACCCGCCGCCCGGGACTATGCGATGTTCCGGACGCTGTATCACGCCGGGCTCCGCTCGGAAGAAGCCTCGCTGCTGGAGAAGCCGGACGCGCACTTCGCCCGTGGCCCATTCGGCAAACTCCACGTCCGCTTCGGTAAGGGCGCCCACACCTCCGGGCCCCGCCCTCGCTGGGTTCCCATGCTCGACGGTCTCGACCTCGTGCTTCGGTGGTTCCTGGAAGACGTACGTCCCAAGTTCCCCAGCTCGCCAGTGCTGTTCGCCGACGAGTCCGGCGGCCCTCTGCATCGCGGCACGATCCGCAACCGGCTGCGGTATCTCATGCAACTGGAAGGGCGGCCGGCCGACGAGCGGTTCAGCCCGCATGCCCTCCGGCGGGCCTGTGCGACCCACAATTACGAACGCGGCGTCGACCTGGTGGCGATCCAGCAAATGCTCGGACACTGGACGGTCAGCTCGACCATGCGATACGTCCGTCCCTCCGCGACCTTCATCGAGGACGCCTATCAGCGGGCGGTCGCCAGCACCCTGGCCGAGCTGACGGGGAAGGACACCACGGCATGAAGATCCGGTGGCGGTTGCGAATGGCCGCTGCCCAGCGAGAGGTATGGACCGGGACGGAACTGCGGCGGCTCCTGGCCGAGAAGGCCGGCCTGGAGCTGTCCTCGGCATCGGTGTCCGCACTGTTCACCAAGGAACCATCGCAGATGAAGATGACCACGCTGGCCGCGTTGTGCACCGCGCTTGAGTGCACCCCCAACGACCTGATCGAGGTCGACACCACCCCCGTCGAGCGGCCCATCGCTCCACCCCGGCCGGTCGCCGACCTTCCGCAGGCGGCCTCCGGAAGGGGCCGGTCGATGCCGCCGCTGTGATCGGCGGAGAGCGAGATGGGCAAGAAACAACGAGACTGCGTCACCTGCGGGGCTCCCGTCGGATTCCTCGACCGGCTGCACTGCTGCCGGTGTCGGCGCCAGATCGAGGAACAGGCGGCCAAGGCGATATGCCCGGCCTGTGGCAAGGACCGCGTGCTGCAGCAGGACACCGGCCGGTGCGTCACGTGCTCCCGCGTCTGCGAAGAATGCGGCCATCCAGTCCGCTCGGCCGACACCCGACTGTGCCGGGACTGCCGCCGCAAAGCCGGGCAGATCGCAGCCCAGCAGGTCTGTCCGCGCTGCGGCAGGCCCGGCTATCTGCGCGAGGACACCGGCTGGTGCGGTCACTGTTCCCGGCCCCGCCAGGACAAACAACCGCCGCGGACCTGTCACGAATGCGGCCAGGTGCGACGACATGCCGGACTCGGGCTGTGCTCAGCATGCTGGCAAAAGCATCCCGGCCGCCCCTTCATCCGCGGTGAACACCTCCGTGACCAACTCACCGACCCGCCGGAGTGGCTCGATGCCTTCGTCGCCCGTGTCGCGGGCAACCACTGCGTCTCCAGGGCCTGTGGCTTCGTCACCGACTTGGGCCGACTCCTGAAAGACGAGCACTCCAATTCACCCCAGGCCCTGCTGGAGCGGTCCCGCAGGCCGGGGCGGTCGATGGGCTCCTTCGCCCGTGCACTTGAGGACTTCTTCACCCTCCATAGCCTGGCCTTGCCCACTGACCAGGCCGAACAGCTCGCGGCCGGTCGACGTAGACGCCGCATCGACGCGGTCCCCGACCCGCTGAAGCAGGCCGTGATCGCCTTCGATGCCTCCCGCATGCGGGCCCAGCAGCGGGCCCGGCGGGCCGGCACCCGCCCCCGTAGCAACCACACCTTGGAAACAGCCCTGACCATCCTGCGTGACCTGGCCCTCTTCCTGATCAACCAGCGGAACAAGAATGACTGGGCCCTCACCGATGTTCACGACGTCGAAGCGTTCCTCGCCACCTTGCCCAAAGCACGCAAGCGCCAGCTGGTCGTACTGGGCCAGTTCTTTCGCTTCGCCCGGACCCAGCACATCGTGCTGATCGATCCGACCCGGAACATGACCTCCAAGAGTTCGAAGGGCTTCCGCGGCAGGACCCTCACCCTCGACCAGCAGCGCTATCTCTTCCGCCGCTGGACGACCAGCGAGGAGGTCCATCCCCACGAGGCAGTCGTGGGAATACTCGCTCTGCTGCATGGCGCCTCCAGCTCAGAGGCCCGAATGTTGCAGGTCAACGACGTGGACCAGCAGGCCCAAACGGTCCGGCTCGGCAAGCGGCCCCATCCTGTCCCGCTCGATCCCGCCTCATGGACGGTGCTGCAACGCTGCCTGGCCCATCGCCAGGCATGGCGGACCGACAACCCTCACGTCGTGGTCACCAAAGGAACAAAGGCCGGGCGGAACCCGGCCTCCACCGCATACCTCTCCCACGTCCTCGACGACTGTGGCTTCCCGCCCCGGATGATCCGCAGCACCCGCCTTGTCGACATGGTGAACACAATGGACCCCAAGCTCGTCGCCGCCGCCTTCGGCATGGACCCTCAGGCCACCCTGATCTATCTCGCCGACCACATCGACGAGGGCCGTCTGCCGGCTCCGTGACCACTCCGCCTGGGCTAACGAAGGCGCAGGCCCCCCGGCAGTTCTTCTTCAATGATCTCGACCAGCCAGTCGAAGGCGGTCGGGCCACGTCCAGCGCGGGCTTCCGCCAGCCTGGCGGCCATACGTGCCTTGTTCGTCGGATGACAGCGGGCGAGCCACCTCTCGAGCTGCCGAGCAGTCTCCGGGTATCCCAGATGCTGGCGGGAGGCTTCGTGATCACGCCACTCGATCACGAAGTCGCCGTCGTCCGGTGTCCCGAAGCCGCCGCGGAGGCAGTCAGCGAAGGCATCAAGGTTCCGGCCGAAGTATCCGCCGCAGCCGATGCTCTCGCCAGCGACCCGCCAGAAGTCCTCCAGCGTCTTGACCTTGCTGCCGTCCAACTCGTATCTCACCGTCACAGCCCGCAGATTACGTCCGGCCTGGCGGCCTGCCTATCCGTTTTGAACTCGTGCTGTTCAGGCAGCACCTCGCACGGGTTCGCCGGAACATGTGCGCTTTAGCGATCCCAACGTTGGTCGTCAGGATGGTGCTCGATTTCAGATATCGCTGGTTGATCACCTGGAACAACGCCGAGGCACCGTCCTCGGGCAGTGGGAGGTAGCCCAGTTCATCGATGATCAGGAGCTTGGGGCCGGCGAAGAAGTTCATGCAGGTCTTCCAGCGGCCTTCGAGCGCGGCCTTGTGGCACTTGGCCGCCAGTTCCGCGGCGGTGGTGAAGTAGACGCGGTGTCCTGCTTCGACTGCGGCCCGGCCGAGTGCGACGGACAGCATGGTTTTACCGACTCCAGGCGGACCGACGAACAGGACGTTGGAGGCGTCGTCAAGGAAACGCAACGTCGCCAGGTCGCGGATGAGCTTCTCGTCGACTCCGGGCTGGGCGGCAAAGTCGAAGTCGTTGAGTGTCCAGGGCTCGGGGAGACAGGCGAATCGCAGCCGAGCGGCAAGCCGGCGGGCCTCGGTGGCTTCGACCTCGATCTCCAGCAGTCGTTCCAGAGCCGCTGTCAGCGACATCCGTTCAGTGCGGGCCTGGTCCAGGACCCGGTTCAGTGCTTCGGCTGCGTCGTTGAGTTTGAGGTAGGACAGATGGCTTCGCAGCTGCTGGAAGCGTCGTGCTTCGCTCATCTGCATAGGCGACGTACTCACTCCGGGTTCTCCTCCTTCGGCGGCGGAACACTCCGCAGCCGGTCGGCCACGGCGGCATAGTGGGACAGGTCGATCACGACCCGCTCGGCCGGATCACCGGCCAGGGATGATCCGCGCAGGCGCTCGGCTTCCGCGATCGCGGCCTCCGACAGCGGCTTGCGGACCTTGCTCTTGCAGGGGGCCCTGTCGGAAAACGACGCCAGCACTGCCCGCTCCAAGGCAATGACATGGCCGTCGTCCCGGATGGTCTGACCGGCGCCCCGCGGGGCTCGGCGGTGCTGAGCGATCACTGCCCGGCCGGCGGTCGCGATCCGCAGGTCGCTCTCGCCGAGGCGGTGCAGCACCTTGACCTGGACTCCGGGCAGGCCCGGCGGGACGGAATAGAAGTTCCCGTCGAACTGCACCAGGCTCTGAGGGCTGACCGTCCGCTCGACCTCCAGCTCGGCCGGAAAGGGCCGCACCGGGATGTCCAACAACACTTCGGCCTGGGCGAGTTCGCCGACCGTAGTGGCCACTCCGCTGATGCGACGGCGTCGCTCGTCCATGCGATGTGCAAGTTTGTCGACGCCGGACTGTGCCTGGGCGACGGTCAGTCCGTCAGGAACCGTGCGCCACCAGCGTTGCGCGGCAGAGTGGTTGACCTTCTCAACCACTCCCTTGCGGTTGCCACGACGGGGCGGGCAGATGTCCACCCCGGCCCCGTAGTACTTCGCAACCGCGGCGAACGCGGAGGTCACCTGCCCGCTGGAGGGGTAGCAGACCGTCGCCATACGGTCGAACCGCCAGCGCCGCGCGGTTCCACCGAGTTTGCGCATGACCTCGTCCAGGGCCTGGACCAGATGCGGAAAGTTCTCGGATTCCGACAGCACCGCCCGCCACCGGCCCGAATGCGCGAGCGCCCCGACCAGGAGATGGGCATGCTCACCCACTGCCCACTCTTGCGGCGGGTCCGGCAGTTCCAACCAGTCGAACTGGATCTCCTCTCCTGGCGGATGAGCGATCACCGCGACGTTCCGGCCGGTCGACGCATGACAGGGCTCGCAGTGCGGTCGGACCTGGTAGCGGCGAAGGGCCCGGGTGAAGGTCGAGTACGCCCCCTGGTAACCCAGGGCGGTCACCTCATCGAACAAGGTCGAGGCCCACAGGTGAGGGTCGTCCGCGAGTCTTTGCCGGCAGTACGGCAGAAAGGGGACGAACGCGTCCGGTGCCCGACGACGCTGATCAGGGACCCGCTCACCGTTCAGATAGGCACGGATCGTCTTGCGGTCCCGGCCCAGGTGCCGTGCGATCGCCGAGATCGTCCATCCCTGGCGACGCAGAGCGTGAGCATCCACGTCTTCCTCCCGCGTGAGCATTCAGGCCCCCGACCAGGCCGAACTCATGGCTCACGCAGGCTCTCCACGACACTCCCGGGCCAACTCGACACGCCGGAAAAGATCACGCGAAGAGACCGAACAAGGTCACACAAAGGGTGGGGAGATCAACAGAGCAGGTTTGCCCCATGCCTTAGCGGGGGGTGGGGAAATTCAAATAGCCCCATCAGGAACTGACAACGCAGCCAGCAGCCCTCGGCGAAGCGCGGCTATCGGCGTTGCTCCTCAATGAGCTCGAGGTAGCGGGTGTACTGGGCGTCGGCGATCTGGCGGTTGCGGACGAGGCTTCCTTCTTCCATGCGGTAGGTACGGTCGGGATGGCCCTTGAAAGAGAGCCAGTTGAAGGACGTGGTGACCCAGAAGTCGTCGTAGACGAGGACCTTGGCGTGGGTGCTCTTGAGGCGGGTGAAGGTGAACTTGTCCTGATGGCGGGCGGTGAGGTTGTAGCTTGCGGACGGCGGCCGGGTCGGTCTTGGTGTCGTGGTCCTCGTAGCCGTAGGCGATGTCGACCTTCACCCCGCGCGCCAGGCGGGTTTCCAGCTTGCTGAGGAACGTGGTGGTGATGATCGCGTTCTTGATCCACGGTGAGATGATCAGCAGGCGGCGCCGGGCGTGGGTGAGGGCTTCGTCGAGGATCTCTGGGTGCTCGAAGACGCCGATGGCGCGGATCTCGTCCGCTTGCGGCTGCGGTTCCGCCGGCGCAGTCGGGGTGGGGCTCTGTGCGCCGAGTTGGAAGGCAGCCTGCTCGGCGCGGTACTGGGTGACTTCTTGCAGGGGGACCCGGGCCCTTTCCAGGTCGGGTTCCAGGACGGGCCGCTCGGGCGGCGGGGCGACGGTTATGCCGAGGGCTTTGGCGCCTCGGTGGAGAAGGCCAAGGCCTCGCGCGGTGAACAAACGGGTCACGCCGACGTGCGCGAGCTGCCCCAACCGAAGAAGACAGCGAAGAAGCAGCCCGCCAAGAAGACCGCGACGAAGAAGACAACCGCAAAGAAGACCCCGCGCCGCAAACCCCGCAGCGCCTGAGCCACGAATCGGTCCGCCCCGTTGGCGGGCGTGTCCCGGTCCGGCCTGGGCTCCGGCAGCCGGTCGGGCTGGGCCGCCGGGCCTGTGTGCCGCGCTCAGTCCAAGACGCCCAGCGCGGTGTCGGGGCGGCAGTACACGCACGCCGGGACCTGCTGCCGCAGTGCCTCCACCGCCTGCTCCCGGGTGGTCGGCTGGCACCGGCCGCTCTTCACGGCCGCCCAGCAGCCACCGGTGTGAACACAGTCGACGTTCTTGCGGTTCAGGCCGTACTGGATCAGCCAGTCCGGCCCGGGCGGCCGCGCCTGCAGCCCACGCTGACGCTCTTCCTCGCGGCGCTCCTCCTCGGCGATCCACCGGCGGGTCCGTTTCCAGGTCCCGCACCTGCACGCGTTCCAGGAAACAAAGCAGCGCGAAGCGCGTCAGAACTGGATCGGTCGTACGTTCGATTTAGGATGGTGGGTGAGCAGTGCCATTGGGGGCCATGGAGGATGTTCTCTGTCAGATGGCCTTGACCATTTGCCAGGTGATCTTGGCGGCGTCGAGCTTCTGGCATTTGATCTTGATCGGTGCTCCTGCGGCTACGAGCTGGGGAATCGACTCATTCGGTTTTGTCGGGTTCGGTGGGGGGCTGGCGACGGCTGTACAGCGGCCAGATAAGGCGCGCGAGCAACATGACGATGGCCGTCGCTGCGATGAATGGGATGAGGAGAGCTGAGGGAGCCAGCGTGGCCGTGTAGATGAGGTATCCCGTGGTGGCCAGGACAAACAGCGGCCCGGCGATGAGGACGACAGTCCTGCGCATGCGCGATCCGAGACTTCCGTCTCCGCGGAAGGCGGCGCTCAATCGCTGGTTATGGCTCTGCTGCTGTTTGTGTTTGGCCATCTGCTGCCCCCCTTCATCTGCTGGCGGTTGCACCGTTACCACCTGTGCGTTCTCCCGGAACTTCCCGGTGTCCTGTTGTTCCTCTACCTCGACGAGTACGGCCTCGGTGATCAGCCCGACGGGGTGGTTGTCGGCGTCCACCACGGCGACAAGATCGGCCTTGTGCCGGTCGAAGACCTCGCGGAGCTGCCGGGTGTCGGCATCCGAGGAGACGGCAGGCACTGGGTGGACGAGTTCAGCGAGCTGTGTGGACCTGTCGTGGGAGCTGGCAGCGATCAGCGCGCTCTGCCAGGTCAGCCCGCCGCTGACCTCCATAGCGGTTCCGACGAGCGCGGCACCTGCTGGACCATGCGCGAGGACGTTAGCAGCATCGGCCAGTGTCAGCTCCGGGCTCAGCAGCGATTCAACGTCGACGACGTACATGATCTGTTCCGCGCGCTTCATGTCGGTCCTTCGTGCAGCAGTGGCTTCGGTCCTCCGTTGGCGGTAACTAGTCCGGTTACATGACCAACGTGTCGATAATGTCTATGTATGCCCAGTTTCGTCGATGCGGTTGTCGTGACGGTAGCGTGCGGCCTCGGCACCTTGGTCGGCAAGGCGCTGAGCCGTCCGAGTGGCCGCAGCATGGAAGATCTGGCTTGGGGGATCGACCTGGCCGTGGCTGCGATCGCCATCCAGGTATCGATCCTCGCGAACCCCCCTCCGGGTCCGAGCGAGCCCAGGGTCTGGTGCCTGGCAGGTCTCTTCGTAGCCCTGATCCTCTTTATGTTCTTCATGCGGGAATGGGGCTGCGTCGGGATGACGGACCGGCTGAAGCAGAGCGCGATTCGGTGCAGCTGCACCTTCGGGATTGCGAGTCTGAACATTTGCTTCTTGGTGAACACCGAGACGTTCATCAATCTTGTCACCGGAAAGTGACTTGCGATGCATCTGCTCCCCTCACCCTCTTACCGACTGTCAGCTACCAGGCCGTCACCCTGTGTTGTTATGGTGACCTGCGATTTCACTCCTGGCCCCGAGTCGGCAGTCAAGATCACTTGGCAAACGGTCAAGATCGATTGTCAGAGGGCAGAGGAGCAGCCAGTGGACGGCCCCGCGATCACCCACGCCCTCGGCCTCAACCCCGCCGACCTTGAGCCGGCGCCGCCACCCGACGGTGGGCGGCTCCCACCCGACTGGGCGGACAGGCTGCGCCGGGGACTGCTCTGCATCGCCTGCGCCACGCCTGCCTCCTACACGACCGTCCGCGCGTTTCCCGGCCTCGGGTACCGCTGGATCGACGTCTGCGGCCCACACCTGCGCATCGCCGTGGGACGAGGCGGCTGTGACTGACGCCGGCCGCTACCACCTCCTTCTGGAGGCCGGCGGGCGGCCCGTGCTGCACGGCTAGTGGAACAGCCTGTCGGTGGCACGCGGCAAGTTCACGCAACTCGTGGGCGAACAAGGCCGCCCAGGTGTCCGCATTACCCTCACCGACGAAGAGACCGGCACCCGGTTGACGACCTGGCCACAGTCTCCCTAGCGCTCTGCCATGCTGGGGATCATGGCCCATCGCCCGTACCCATTGCGCGAGCGCGCCCGCCGACAGATCGACCGCCACTAGGGCAAGATCGACCGATGGTCCGCAGCCCCGCCCCGGCAGCCGCAGACCGCCGACAACAGCGCGAGTGATCCGCTCTAGGTGGGCGAGTACCGGATCTCCACCCGCTGACCGCAGCCAGTTCCTGCTCGGCTACGGATGCCGCGCGTCTCTCTTTCGCCTGTGGCGTACAACGGCCTCCGCGGAAAGAAGCCGCGCACCACGTGTGCTGGGCATCCGCCGCCAGCACACGGTTGCAGCGTTACTCCTCGTGCGCTTTTTGCCCTGTGGGTCCGCTGTGACCTCAAGCTTGCCTACGGCAGGCCGCCTCACACCCCTAGACCGGCATTTCCGGGACGCCCGTTCCGCCACTGTCCACGCCCACATGCCGGCTCGGGCCATAGTCGACAAGACGCTATCCCGTGACAGCGGTCCTTGCGCGGCATATCCCGGTGAGACTCCCGCGTGGGGCGTTGCGGGTGCGCCGCTTTGCCGGGTTGGACGGGGAGGGGTGTTGCGGGCACTCCTGAAGTGTCTGTCTGTCTGACAGTATGTTCCTAGTGGTGCGATGTGCAGACGCCGTTCTGCCTCGCTCTCGGAAGGTGGGAGGCCGCCGTGTTGCAGGAGTTGCAGGACGTCATCAACGACATCTCTGCCGAGGTCGGCGTACCGACGTCGCTCACGGACACCCGGTTGAACTCCATCGTTTTCGGACCCCACGAGGACACCGGAATCGACTCGGTGCGCCGGCAGGCGCTGCTGCTGCGGTCGACTCCTGAGTGGGTGCGTGAGTGGTTCGGGCGCTACGGCATCGACAAGGCGGTCGGCCCGGTGCGCATCCCTGCCGACCCAGAGCGCGGGTTGGCCAGCCGCGTAGTGGTCCCCGCCCGCTATGCTTCGACCACCTGTGGGTATATCTGCCTCCTCGACGTCCATCACGAGCTGGACGAGACACGTCTGAGCACCGTCGTCGATGCCGCGCAGGAGCTGGGGCGCGTGCTGTATCTGGACCAGCAGGCCCGGTACAGCGACGCCGACCTGTTGGCCGATCTTGTGCGGGGGTCGGCGGCGGTTCGGGGCAAGGCTGCAGCTCGCCTCAGCGAGCAGGGGCGCTTCCCCGTCGGCTGGCCGATCACCGTCCTGTTCCTGCGACCCCTGGGTGGAGCGACATCGGGTATGGACGCTCTCGAGCACTGGCTGTGGCGTGACCACGGTGCCCTGCCCAGGGGTGCCCTTCGCTGTCTCGACCCGGAAGGCGCCGTGATCCTGGCACCCGTGCCGCCGACCGCGGTGCCCGCGCACGCACAGCGCATCGTCGATCATCTGCTCGCCGGTAATCACGACCTTCCCGAGCTCATCGTCGGAATCGGTGACGCCCAGTCCGACCTGCATGACGCCCACCTGTCGTACGAGCACGCCCACCTGGCGGCGCGGGCGGCGATGGTCTGGCCGGAGACGGGGCCGGTGTGCTCCTGGGACCGGCTTGGCGCACTACGCGTTCTGATCGGTACGCCCGGGCATGTGCTGCGGTACCTGATGGACCCTCGGGTGGCTTTGCTCATAGAGGGGCAGCCCTCCCACGCGGGTCTCATCGACACCCTCGAGACCTATCTCGACTCCGGCTGCGACAACCAGGCCACCGCGGCGCGTCTGCATGTGCACAGGGGCACGGTGTACTACCGCCTGGAGAAGGCGGCCGCTTTGTGCGGAATGGATTTGAGTGATGGTCTGGACCGGCTCGCCCTGCACCTGGGGATCAAGTTGCTGCGGTTGCTCGAGTCGAAGGCCGACTGAGCCGCCGACCAGGCGGCCACCCGGCCTCTGAACGATTGCCGTACGGCGGGGGGCGTTCTTCGCAACGGTTGTCCATGGTTCGGCTCGTTGGCGGTTTCTAGCGTGAGCAGCAGCCTGCTGGCACACCCGCGAAGGAGCCCGACGTGGACACGTTCTACCTGGTCAATGCCCGGATCATCGACGGCAGCGGGGCCGACCCCGTCGAGACCGGCTGGATCCGTGTCGAGGGCCGGCGCATCACGGGCGTGGGCCGGTCCGTTGTCGACACCGGCCGTAACCAGGTCATCGACGCCGGCGGCCGCACCGTCCTGCCGGGTCTGATCGACGCCCACACCCACCTCGCGGCCACCGAGATGCTCAACCTGGTGGACACGGTCTCTCGACCCGTTCTGGCCGCGAAGACCTTCGCCAACATGCGCCAGACACTGGCTGCCGGCTTCACCACCGTGCGGGACGCCGGGTTCACGGACTACGGGTTCAAGCAGGCGGTGGAGGCCGGCCTTGTCCCGGGCCCCCGGATGTTTCTTGCGACCGGCCCCCTGAGCCAGACCGGCGGGCACAGCGACTTTCGGCCAGCGGAGGTGCAAGACCGGCAGCGGCCCAGCGACGGTCTGTACCACCCTGGTGTTGTCGTCGATGGTGTCGCACAGTGCCAATGGGGCGCCCGAGAGGTGCTGCGCCGCGGGGCGGACCAGATCAAGATCATGGCCGGGGGCGGCTGTACGTCCCCGACCGACCACGTGACCCACACGCAGTTCACCGCCGAGGAGATCGCGGCCATCGTCCAAGAGGCGCGGGCCCGGCACACCTACGTCATGGCGCACGGTTACACGCCTGAGTCGATCCGGACCTGTGTCGCGGCCGGTGTGCGCAGTATCGAGCACGCCAACCTGGTCGACGAGGAGGCCGCCGAGGCGATGGCCGTGGCCGGTACCTTCGCCGTTCCCACCATCGCTACGTTCGACCTGCTGGTTCGTGACGGGCAGGAGCAGGGCCTGACGCCCGACAGCGCCGCCCAGGCCGCGCAGGTGCTGGAGCGGGCGTACGAGGCCCTGCGCATCCTGCGGGACAAGGGCGTACGCATCGGCTCCGGCTCCGACGTCCTCGGCGCGCACCAGCCCTTCAAAGCACTGGAACTGCAGCTCAAGGCATCCGTGCTGGGCCCGCTGGACGCGATCGTGGCCGCGACGCGCACCAACGCCGAACTACTGGGGCTCGCCGACGACCTCGGCACACTCGCACCGGGGAAGATCGCCGACCTGCTCGTCGTCGACGGAAATCCCCTCGATGACATCTCGGTCCTGCAGGACAGCGGCCGCATCCACCTCGTGGTCAAGGACGGCCAGGTGGTGGTCGACCGGGTCGGCCCGTCCTCTGCCTCTTCACTCTCGTCCGTGTCGTCAACGCAGGCCTGGCGGCCGACGCTGGAACCGGAAGTTGTTGTGCCATGACCACCGCAGTGATGCCCGCCCCGGCGCAGGGATCAACCCGTCCCGGCGTGAGCGCACGCACCCGCACCTCCCACCCCGGGGGCGGCGTCCTGCTGCAGGACGCCGCCCTCGCGGCCTGCCCGGCCGAGGCCAGGTGGCTCGGCTCGATCCGCTCGTTCGCCCGATCCGCGCTTAGCAGATGGCCGCTGTCGGCAGCCACATGCGATGCGGCGATGGCCGTCCTGGGCGAGTTCACGGCCAACGCCGTCGTGCATGGTCGTAGCGAGCTCTATCTTCTGATGATCCTGTCAGACCAGCACCTGGCGCTGTCCATTCGCGATTGCGGTGAGATCCGCCCGCCCTCTGAAGAGCCCGCCCTGGCGGACGACGAACACGGCCGCGGGCTGCTGATGGTGGACGTGCTGGCGGAGCGCTGGGAAGCCGAGAACACGGAGCTCGGCTGGTGCAGCACCGCCTGGCTGGCGGTACCGGCACCGGTTCAGCGCGACGTGGCCAAGACGTAGTGCACAGGCCACCGGGAGTTCTTCGTCAGATGCCCAAAGGGATGCAGGCGAACTCGGAACCGGTGCACATGTCTCCTGCCTTCCACGGCTCCTACGGTCCTTCCCACCAGCGGCGTTCCCCGCTCCTGGCCCTCCTCCCTCTTCGTTCGGGCCCGGCTCCCCCACAGCCCCAGCGCCCCCGATCCCGAGGACCGACATGAACCACATCGCACGGCTCGAACGTCTGCCTCTGAGCCGCATCCATCGCAAACTCCTGATCATCGGTGGTCTCGGATACACCTTCGACGGTGCCGACGCCGCGATCATCGCCTTCATCCTGCCGGTCGTCGCCCACCAGTGGGCCCTGAGCGCCGGGCAGATCTCCCTACTGGCCAGCGCGCTGCTCATCGGATTCCTGTTCGGTGCCCTCACGGCCGGCGCGCTCGGCGACAAGCTGGGCCGGAAGAGGGTGATGCTTGGGTCACTCATCGTGTACACGGGCATGACGCTGGTTGCCGCATTCAGCCCGAACTACTGGGTGCTGTTCACCTTCCGCGTGCTGGCCGGCGCCGGTATCGGGGCGGAGAGCGCGATCATCGCTCCCTACCTGTCGGAGTTCGTGCCAGGCTGCCACCGTGGCCGGTTCATCGGCGCGGTCGCCGGCTTCTTCTCCTTTGGGTACGTTCTGTCCGCGCTGATCGGCCGGTACGTGATCTCACCGTTCGACAACGGGTGGCGGTACGCCCAGCTCATCCTGGCCGTGCCCATCCTGGCGGTGATCTGGTGGCGACGATCCATGCCGGAGTCCCCGCGCTACCTGCTGTCCAAGGGCCGCGTGGAGGAGGCGGAGCAGGTGGTGAGCGTGCTGGAGGACGCGGTGCGCAAGGAGACCGGTGCGACCCTGCCGCCCGTTCCCGACGACACGGACACGGTGTCAGCGACCGGTCACCTCGCTCATGCCTCCATGGGGAAGAAGCTCGGCGTGCTGTGGAGCGGCCCCTTCGCCAAGCGGACCTTGGTGGCCTGGGTGATGTGGTTCTGCCTCACCTTCGCCTACTACGGCTTCTTCACGATGATGCCCAAGCTGCTGGCCGACAGCGGCATGACCGTCGTGAAGTCCTTCAGCTTCGTGCTTTACATCTACCTCGCGCAGATCCCCGGCTACTTCAGCGCCGCGTTCCTGTCCGAGTACCTCGACCGCAAGCGGTCCATCGCCCTGTACCTGTCCGGAGCGACCCTGGCCGCCCTCGGCATGGCGCTGTCCGACTCCAGCAGCGCGATCATCGGGTTCGGCGCCGCGCTGTCGCTGTTCATGAACGGTGTCTACGCCCTGCTCTACACGTACACTCCCGAGACCTATCCCACCGAGATACGCGCCACCGGTCAGGGGACCGCTTCGGCCTTCGGCCGCATCGGCGGCATCATCGCCCCGTTCGCCTTCACCGCCGCGGCGGCGCAGGGCGGGCTGAACGCCGTCTTCGGCGTCACATCGGTCGTCCTGCTGGCGGGTGCCTTGACCGTCCTGTCACTGGGGCTCGCCACCAAGGGGCGCACACTTGAGGATCTCAGCGCGGAGCGCCGGGGCCGCACCACGGACCCGGACCGTGCGGCCGCCCCGCTGGAGAGCCCGGCATCGCCCTGACCTGCGGTCGCCCGATGCGCCCCGGCATGCCTCCAGCCTGGGCGCATCGCGCATGTCCCGGACCCGCCGACAGGCCTCCAGTCGGTGTCAGACTGTGTGACAATTCGTCCATCACTGTAATGAGTGAGGGGATGTGCCGTGCTGCAACGCGTCACAGCTGTGCAGGCGCTGACTGAGGAACTGCGGCGGCAGATCCTCAACGGCGACCTGCCACCGGGCTCGAAACTGCCGGAGGTGGAGCTGGCCGAGCGGTTCAAGGTGGCGCGTCCCACTGTGCGCACGGCGGTGCAGCATCTGGTCGAGCGCGGCGTTCTGCGTCGTGACACCGGCCGCTCGGCCGTGGTGCCGGAGCTGAGCCGCACGGACGTGCGCGACGTGTACTTCGCGCGGGAAGCCGTCGAACTGCACGTGGTCGGCCATCTGTGCGCACGCGACGGGACACCGGCACGCCTGAAGCCGGTGCGGCAGGCGATGGACCGTATGCGGGATCTGCCCGATGGCGCCCCCTGGAAGGAGGTGGCCGAGGCCGATCTTGCCTTTCACGCCGCGCTGGTCGAGGCAGCCGGCAGCACGCGGCTGGGTCGGCTCTTCCACGGCCTGATGGAGGAGATGCGGATGTGCCTGGTCCAGTTGGAGGCTCACTACCCACGCCGCGCCGATCTGATCGATGAGCACGAGCACCTCCTGGACGCCCTGGAGGCGGGCGACGCCCCTGTGGCCCGGGAGCGGATGCGGGCCCACCTGGACAGCGCAGTCACGGCGCTCACCGGCGACTGACCGCCGACCCCGTCAAGGGCGGGCGGCCGCTCGCACCTGCTAGCGAACAGCGACGGCCTTGTGGCGCCATCGCACGATCAGGTACGTCGCGAGGATGGCCGCCAAGCTCAGCACGCTCAGGTACAGCTGCGAGCGTGCGTCCGGGACCAAGAGCATCGAACTCACCACGCCCACAATGGCCACGAGAGTCATCCAGCTCAGATACGGGTAGCCCCACATTCGCAGCTTGAGCCGCTCAGGCGCCTCCGACTCCAGCTGTCGGCGCATCCTCAGCTGCGACCCAGCGATGATCGCATAGATGAACAGGCCCACGGCCTTTACCGAGTTGATGATGAAGTCGAAGATGATGTCCGGGGCGACGTAACTCATGGCCACGGCGACATAGCCGGCAGAGGTGCAGGCCAAGATGGCCTCCAGGGAGTGCCCTTCCGGTTGCGTTCAGCGACCCAGCGGGGCGCCCACCTGTTGCGCTGCAGCGCAAAGAGCATCCGGGATGCGGTGTACAGCCCGGAGTTGAGGACCGACAGCACCGTGGTGAGGACGACCAGGTTGACGACTGTCGCCGCACCAGGGATGCCCAGCCTGCCGAAGGCGGCGGCGTAAGGGCTGGTCCGGGTCGGGACCTGGTCCCACTGCGTGATCATCACCAGCAGGGTCACCGAGCCGACGTAGAAGGTGATCACGCGCCATACGGTCGCGGACGGCGCCTTGACCACCGACTTCACCGGGTCGGCTGACTCAGCCGCGGCGATCGTGACGATCTCCGTGCCGACGTAGGCGAAGATCACCAGCACAATGCCGTGCAGGACCGAGAAGACTCCGTTGGGAGCAAAACCGTCCAGCGCCGCATTGCCCACGGACAAGGTGGCACCTGGCCACAGGCCCAGCGCGAAGAGGGTGCCGGTGGCCAGGAAGACTACGATCGTGACGACCTTGATGGAGGACAGCCAGAACTCGGTCTCGCCGAAGGCACGGGTGGACACGAGGTTCGACGCGGTGAGCAGCGTCATCAGCACCAGCGAGAAGACCCATTGCGCTACGCCGGGTATCCACAGCATCAGCAGTTTGGCGTCGGCTACCGCTTCGAAGGCCACGACGCCGATCCAGAAGTACCAGTAGAGCCAGCCGATCGTGTAGCCGGCCCAGCCCCCCAGCGCGGTACGCGCGTACTCCATGAACGATCCGAGCGTCGGCTGCGCGGTCGCCATCTCGCCCAGCATCCGCATGACGAGGACGACCAGGAGACCGCCGAGGGCGTAGGAGAGGACGGCGGCCGGGCCCACGGTGTGGATGACCGATCCGCTGCCGACGAAGAGGCTGGCGCCGACGATCCCGCCGAGGGCGATCATCCGTACATGACGCTGCTTAAGGTGCCCCTGCGTGTCTGGGTTGGTGCTGCTCGCAGGTGACACCGGGGGAAAGCTGCACTGTGTGGTCCTTCCGAGTGCCTTGGGTGTCGAGGAGCAGCTGCCGGTCAGTGGACCGGCTCCTCCTGCGGGTCGGCCGACTGGGCGTGCCGGGAAGCCGCGACTGCATGCCGCTTCTGCCGGGCCCACGCACACACCAGCACCACCAGCGCGACGCCGACCGACCACAGCAGCTGGGGCCGGGCCGCCGTGTCGAACAGCATGGTGACCAGGACGGCCAGGATGCCGACGATGGCGACCCACGTCAGGACGGGGAACCCCCACATGCGCAGTACGAGCCGCTCGGGAGCCTCCTGTTCGAAGCGACGGCGCAGCCGCAGCTGCGAAACGGCCACCACTAGCCAGACGAACAGGGCCACCGCGCCGGAGGAGTTGAGCAGAAGCGTGAAGGCGAGGTCGGGGGAGTAGTAGTTGAGGCCGACAGCGAGGAAACTGAAGGCGACGGAGGCCCAGATCGCGCGGCGTGGGACGCCACGGGAGGTCACCTGAGTCCACGAGCGCGGCGCGTCGCCGCGTTCGGCGAGCGAGAAGGCCATCCGGGACGCGGTGTATACACCGGAGTTGAGACAGGACAGCACTGCGGTCAGCACGATGAAGTCCATGACGGGAGCGGCACCCGGGATGCCGATGTGCTGAAGAACGGCCACATACGGACTCGTTCCCGTCTTGCTGCTGTCCCAGGGCAGCAGGGTGACGACGACGGCGATCGAGCCGAGGTAGAACACCAGGGTGCGCCAGATGACGCTGGCGATGGCCTTGGCGACGGCACGACCTGGATCCTTCGACTCCGCGGCGGCGATGGTGACGATCTCGCTGCCCATGAAAGCGAAGACGACCGTCAGCATGCCGGTCACGACCGCTCCGCCGCCGTGCGGGAAGAACCCGCCGTGGCCGGTGAGGTTGGCCATGCCGACGGCTTCGGTGCCGGGCAGCAGACCGAAGATGGCCAGGCCGCCCAGGGCGATGAAGACCACGATGGCGCCGACCTTTATGGCCGAGAACCAGAACTCGAACTCCCCGTACGAGCCGACGGAGTAGAGATTGGTTCCAGTGAGCACGGCCATGACCGCCAGCGCGACGAGCCAGGCAGGCACCTCGGGTATCCAGTTGTGCACGATCGCCGCGCCGGCGGTCGCCTCGACGGCGAGAACCACCACCCAGAACCACCAGTACAGCCAGCCGATGGTGAAGCCGGCCCAGCGGCCCAGGGCCCTGTCGGCGTAGGACGAGAAGGAACCTGTCGCCGGGGAGGCCGCGGACATCTCGCCGAGCATGCGCATCACCAGCACGACCAGGATCCCGGCTAGCGCGTAGGACAGGAGGATGGCGGGACCGGTCGCCCGGATGCCGGCGCCCGATCCCACGAACAAGCCGGCGCCGATCACCCCGCCGATGGCGATCATGCTCAGGTGGCGGCCTTTGAGCCCGGTCTGCAGTTGCTGCATAAGTGATCCCTTTCGAGGCGTTGCTGACCATGTCAGCGGGTGAGCAGGACGCAAGCCCGCAGGAGGTCAGGGCGAAAGCCCGCCGTCCCGTTGTGGCCGCATCATGAGAGCAAGTCCGAACAGGACCAGCACGATCCCGAGCCAGCGCAGGACCGACAGGCTTTGGTTCAGCCACACCGCGGCCAGCACGGCGGCGGTGGCAGGCTCCAGCAATGAGATGGTGACCGCGGTGGGGGAACCGAGCCGGCTGACACCGTGGGCGAACAGGGCGTAGGCGACGGCGGTGGTGAACACGCCGAGGTACACCACGCCGGCCAGACGCCCGGGGTCTGCGGCCGCCCAGGGCACGGCGCCGGGCAGCCACGGCGTGAGGGTCAGCGCTGCTCCGCCGAAGATGGCCGCCACCGCGGTGGCGGGCCCGTGCCGACGGGCGACGGCCTGGATGGTGTCGGCCTGCGCGGCATACAGGGCGGCCGCCAGCGCCGCGAATGCGGTGCCCTGCAGGCTGAAGGCGAGGGCGCCGCCGGGTAGCGACACCAGCGCGATGCCGGTGACGGCCACGGCGGTGGCGACGGCCCATGTGCGGCTGACGGGCCGCCGCGTCACGAACCGGGCGGTGAGGCCCGCCAGGATCGGGGCGCCTCCGATAGCGATCACCGTGCTGGTGGCCACACCCGACAGTTCGACAGCATGGAAGTAACACACGGAGAAGCCGGACACGGCCACGGAACCGAGGGCAACCGCCATCAACTCCCGCCGCTTCCAGGGAATATCAGGTGAGCGTCGCCACCGGGCCAGCAGGTATAGGGCTGCGGCGCCGATGAGGAGACGCAGCTCCGCCATGTGCAGCAGGTGTCCGGCCGGGAAGAGGGCCGCCACCGGTCCGAGGGTGCCCCAGATGACGGCACCCCCAGCGGTGGCGGCCGCAGCTCGGCCGGTGTGCGGGTGCTGCCCTGAGGGCGGAAAGGACGAGGCGCCGGATGCGACGGTGTCGGGCGAGCGGGCAGGGGGCGGCATCGAAGGTCTCCGACAGGTTCGGGACGGGGGTAAGGAAGGAGGGGGAGGCGGCTTCGGGGAGCCGCTGGTGCCGAGGACCGTAGAGCGCCCGCGTGACGGCGAACCATGTGCATCTGTTGAAAGAAGGTGCCGCGTTCTCTGGACCCCTGTCGAAAGACGCGCGGCGCGAAATCGTAGACGATCCGACTGTTGGCGCTGCTGGTGCTCGCGGTTCACCCCGGGGACACCGCCCGCCTCCTCTGACAGAGACCGACATAGCCCCCTGAGACACCCCGCATTTCTGAGAACCTGGAGAACATCAATGAGCGAGAAGCGTTGGGTCACCTTCGACTGTTTCGGAACCCTCGTGGACTGGCGCCACGGCATCGCCACCGGTATCGAACTGGTCGCGCCCGGCAGGGGCTGGGAGCTGCTGGACGTCTACAACCGCCACGAGCCGCAGGTGCAGCGCGAGCACCCCGGCATGTACTACAGCGACGTCTTGGCGGAGTCCCTCAAGCGCACGGCCGCCGAGGTGAAGCTCGACCTGGTGGAAGAGGACTTCCGGGCCGTGACGGCCGGCTTCCCGTTCTGGCGGGTCTTCCCCGACACGCGGCAGGCCCTGCGCGAGCTGCAGGAGTCCGGCTGGAACCTCGCCCTACTCACCAACTGCGACCGCGTCCTCATCGGCGAGACCCAGCGCCGTCTGCAGATCCAGTTCGACGCGATCGTCACCGCCGAGGACTCCGGCGCGTACAAGCCGGCCCACAACCACTTCGAGTACTTCGAGAAGTCCCTCGGCGTCACCCGTGACCGATGGGTGCATGTGGCGCAGAGCTACTTCCACGACATGATCCCGGCGAGCGAGCTCGACATCACCCGCGTGTGGATCAACCGGCTGAACGAGAGCGACGACCCTTCGATCGTGCACGCGGTGCGCCACGACCTGACCGACCTGGCGGCCACCGTCAACGAGGTCCACCAGAAGTTCAACGGCTGACCCCCGCCCTCGATCCGTGCCGGGCACCGTTTCGCGTGTCCCCGGTGCCCGGCACGTCCCACAGCCCACCCCGTCCAAGGAGTCCGCGCATGACCAGCCTGTCCCCGCACCTGCGCCAAGCCACCCCCGTCACCGTCGAACGCGGCGAGGGCGTCCACCTCTACGGAACCGACGGCCGCCGCTTCCTGGACTTCACCGCCGGCATCGGCGTCACCAGCACCGGCCACTGCCACCCGCGCGTGGTAGCCGCCGCGCAGGAGCAGATCGGCAAGCTGATCCACGGCCAGTACACGACCGTGATGCACCAGCCGCTGCAGCAGCTCGTCGAGCGGCTCGGGGACGTGCTGCCCGCAGGCCTGGACAGCCTGTTCTTCTCCAACTCCGGCAGCGAGGCGGTTGAGGCGGCGCTGCGCCTGGCCCGGCAGGCCACCGGCCGCCCCAACATCGTCGTCTTCCACGGCGGCTTCCACGGACGTACCGTCGCGGCCGCCTCCATGACCACGTCCGGCACTAAGTTCCGCACCGGCTTCTCCCCGCTGATGGGAGGCGTCGCCGTGGCCCCGTTCCCCACGGCCTTCCGCTACGGCTGGGACCAGGAGACCGCGACGCGCTTCGCGCTCAGCGAGCTCGACTACCTCCTGCAGACCGTCACCGCACCGCAGGAGACGGCGGCGTTCGTGGTCGAGCCTGTGCTCGGTGAGGGCGGCTACATCCCGGCCGACCCCGCTTTCCTGCGCGGGCTGCGCGAGCGCGCCGACCGTCACGGCATCGTGCTCGTGCTGGATGAGATCCAGACCGGATTCGGCCGCACCGGCCGCTTCTGGGGCCACGACCACGCCGAGGACGTCCGCCCCGACATCATCACCATCGCCAAGGGACTGGCCAGCGGCTTCCCGCTGTCCGGGATCGCCGCCTCCCGAGAGCTGATGAGCAAGGCCTACCCCGGCTCCCAGGGCGGCACCTACGGCGGCAACGCCGTGGCCTGCGCCGCCGCCGTCGCCACCCTCGACGTGATCCGCGACGAGAAACTGGTGGAGAACGCCGACGCCATGGGACAGAGGCTGCGCGCCGGCCTGGAGGACGTCGCCCGCACCACGCCGGGCATCGCCGACGTCCGCGGCCTTGGCCTGATGCTCGCCAACGAGTTCGTCACCGCCGACGGCGACCCCGACCCGGCCACCGCCGCCCGGGTCCAGCAGGCCGCCGCCGCGGAGGGGCTGCTGCTGTTGCTGTGCGGCCCGTGGAACAACGTCGTGCGCATGATCCCGGCGCTGGTTATCGACGAGACCGCCGTCGACGAGGGACTCACCGCCTGGAGGACGGCCGTCGACAAGGGCACGGCCGCAACGTCATGACCAGCACCGCCCCCGCTCCGATCACTGCCGAGGGCCTCGTGGAGGCCCTGCGCCGCGAGGTGCCGTCCCTGAGGGTCGACACCTCCGGCGGACGGCGTGCCCAGTACGCCTACGACGCGTCCAACTATCGGGTGCCGCCGCTGGCCGTGGCGTTCCCCGCCGGCGCCGACGAGGTTGCCGGCGCACACCGGGTCTGCCACCGGCTCGGCGTGCCGGTCACCTCCCGCGGCGCGGGCACCAGCATGGCCGGTAATGCCATCGGTGCCGGCCTCGTGCTGGACCTGTCCCGTCACATGCGGCGCGTCCTGGACATCGACGCGACCGCACAGACTGGGCGCGTCGAGGCCGGCATCGTCCTGGACGATCTTCAGGAGGCCGCCGCGCCGTTCGGCCTCGTCTTCGGCCCGGATCCGTCCTCGCACAGCCGCTGCACCATCGGCGGCATGATCGGCAATGACGCGTGCGGCAACCATTCCGTGCGCTACGGCCGCACTGGCGAGCACCTTCTCGCTCTCGACCTGGTCCTGGCCGACGGCACCCGCGCCGTCGCCGACCGCGACGGGCTGCGCGCCGTGGACGAGGCGGGCCGGGAGCGGGTGGCGGAACTGACCGCAGCCCTGCGCGGCATCGTCGACACCCATCTGGCGGAGATCCGCCTGACCCTCGGCCGCATCCCCCGCCAGGTATCCGGATACCAGCTGCAGCATCTGCTGCCCGAGAACGGCTTCGACGTCGTCCGCGCCCTCGCCGGCACCGAGGGCACCTGCGCCACGGTGGTGTCCGCCACCGTGCGGCTGATGCCCAAGCCGCCGGCCGCGCTCCTGGTCGCACTGGGCTACGACGATGTCGTCGACGCGGCCGAGGACGTGCCGCTGATCCTCAAGTTCTCCCCCGCCGCGGTGGAGGGCCTGGACGAGGCGATCGTGGCCACCATGCGCCACCGCCGGGGCGATTCCTCGGTGAGCGGACTGCCCCAAGGGCGGGCCTGGCTGTACGTCGATCTCGACGGTGAGGACCCGCAGCAGGTGGCAGCGGAGGCCGAGCGCCTCCTGGACGAGCTGAAGGCGGCGGGCCGGATGGTCTCCGGCCGCCTGATCACCGACCGCTCCGAGCGGGCCTCGCTGTGGCGGGTCCGCGAGGACGGCGCAGGGCTGGCCGCCCGGCTGACCGACGGCAGCGCGTCGTGGCCCGGCTGGGAAGACGCGGCGGTCGCCCCCGACCAGCTGGCCGCCTACCTGCGCGACTTCCGCGCTCTCATGGCCCAGCACCGACTCACCGGGGTGCTCTACGGACACTTCGGCGCGGGATGCGTCCACGTGCGGCTCGACTTCCACCCCGACACCGAGGACGGCCGCGCCGTCATGAGGGCCTTCCTCACCGACGCCGCCCGCCTCGTCGTACGCCACGGAGGCACCCTCTCCGGCGAGCACGGCGACGGCCGGGCTCGCAGCGAACTGCTGTCGGTGATGTACGACCGACCGATCCTGGACGCCTTCGCCGCGTTCAAGCACGCCTGGGACCCCGAGGGACTGCTCAACCCGGGCATCCTCGTCGATCCCCGCCCCCTGGACGCGGACCTCGCTTTGAACACGGGCCGCAGCGCTGCACGGTCCACGGTGTTCGCCCTGCTGGAGGACCCGGACGGCATCACCGCGGCGGCCAACCGCTGTGTGGGCGTGGGGCGTTGCCGCAGCCACACCGGCGGCGTCATGTGCCCCAGCTACCGGGCCACCGGCGACGAACAGCACTCCACCCGCGGCCGTGCCCGGACCCTGCAGGAGATGCTGCGCGGCGCCCTGCCCGGCGGCTGGCGCTCCCGCGAAACCCGCGAGGCGCTCGACCTGTGCCTGTCGTGCAAGGCATGCTCCAGCGACTGCCCGGTCGGCGTCGACATGGCGACCTACAAGTCCGAGTTCCTGCACCACCACTACAAGGGGCGGCTGCGCCCGCTGTCGCACTACTCGCTGGGCTGGCTGCCGCTGTGGACGGCACTCGCCGGGCGCATGCCGAAGCTGGTCAACGCGGTGATGGACAGCCGCCTCGGCCCCTGGATCGCCCGCCTGGGCGGGGTCACCACGAAGCGGAGCCTTCCCGCCTTCCACGGACGGCGGGCATGGCAGCAGGGTCTGGCCGAGCCGGTCGAGAACTGCCCTTCGGGCGTACTCCTGGTGGACTCCTTCACCAAGGCGTTCCGTCCCGAGCTGGCAGGGGCTGCCTCTCGCGTCCTGGCCGAGGCGGGACTGCCCACTCGGGCCCGCGGTGACGTGTGCTGCGGCCTGACCTGGATCACGACCGGCCAGCTCGGCATAGCCCGCCGCGTGCTGGAGCGCACCGCCGTTGCGCTCGACGCGTCCGAGGGACCCATTGTGGTCACGGAACCCAGCTGCGCCGCCGCCCTCGCCAAGGACCTGCCGGAACTGGTCGACACCGAGGCGGCACGTCGAGTTGCCGCGCGAGTGCGGACCTTTACCGGGGCGCTCGCCGAGCGAGCGGCCGCAGGCTGGCGCCCCGAGCGCGTGCCCGACGAGGTGGTCCTGCAGACCCACTGCCACCAGTACGCCGTCTTCGGCGCCGGACAGCAGCGGGAGCTGTTGCGCGACCTCGGCATCCAGAAGATCACCGAAGCCACCGGATGCTGCGGCGTGGCCGGCAACTTCGGCTTCGAACACGATCACTACGACGTGTCGATGGCCGTCGCCGACCAGGCACTGCGTCCCCGGCTGGAGGCCGCCGACCCCGGCACGCCAGTCCTGGCCGACGGGTTCAGCTGCCAGATGCAGATCAAGCATCTCGTCAACGACGACGGCCCCGGCGCCACCCACCTGGCACAGCTCCTGGACAACCCCTCATCCCTTTCCGATTCCTGAGGTTTGGAGAACCACATGGCAGACACGAAGACGGACGTCATCGCGAACGTTCCCCGGCAGCTGTTCATCGGGGGCCAGTGGGTCCCGGCGTCCGACGGCCGTACCTTCGGCGTGGAGAACCCCGCCACCGAGACCCAGCTGTGCGAGATTGCCGACGCGGGTGCCGCCGACAGCGCCCGCGCGGTCGAGGCTGCGGTGGCCGCGCAGGAGTCCTGGGCCCGGACCGCTCCGCGGGCGCGCAGCGAGATCCTGCGCCGAGCCTACGAGCTGATCGTGAAGCGCACCAACGAGCTGGCGCTGCTGATGACGCTGGAGATGGGCAAGCCGCTCGCCGAGGCACGCGGTGAGGTGGCATACGCTGCCGAGTTCTTCCGCTGGTTCTCCGAGGAGGCCGTCCGTATCGACGGCGGTATGTCGACCACACCCGACGGGCGCAACCGCATCATGGTGACGCGACAGCCGGTCGGCCCCTGCATGCTGATCACCCCGTGGAACTTCCCGCTGGCGATGGGCACCCGCAAGATCGGGCCCGCGGTCGCCGCCGGCTGCACCATGATCCTCAAGCCGGCTCCCCAGACGCCGCTGTCCAGCCTCGCACTGGCCCGCATCCTGCAGGAGGCAGGGCTGCCCGACGGCGTGCTCAACGTCGTCACCACCACCCGCGCACAGGACGTGGTCGAACCGGCCCTGCGCGGCGGCCGCATCCGCAAGCTGTCCTTCACCGGCTCCACCGCCGTTGGCCGCCTACTGCTCGCGCAGTGCGCGGACACGGTGGTTCGCACGTCCATGGAGCTGGGCGGCAACGCGCCCTTCATCGTCTTCGAGGACGCAGACCTCGATGTCGCCGTCGAAGGCGCCATGACGGCCAAGATGCGCAACATGGGCGAGGCGTGCACGGCAGCGAACCGGCTGTTCGTCCACCGCAGCATCGCCGACGAGTTCGCCGAGCGCCTCGCCTCGCGCATGGCCGCCCTCACCGTCGGCCCCGGCACCCGCGACGGTGTCCACGTTGGCCCCCTCATTGACGCCGCCAGCAAGCAGAAGGTCGTCTCGCTCGTCGAGGACGCACTCGCCAAGGGCGCCAAGGTCGTTGCCGCAGGTGTGACGCCGCAGGACACCGGCCACTTCTACCCGCCGACCGTGCTCGCCCAGGTCAGCCCCGACAGCGCCATGCTGACCACCGAGATCTTCGGTCCCGTGGCCCCGGTCATCGCCTTCGACGACGAGGACGAGGCCGTACGCCTGGCCAACGACACCGACTGGGGACTTGTCGGCTACGTTTTCACCCAGGACCTCGACCGCGCCCTGGACGTCAGCGAGCGCCTGGAGGTAGGCATGGTCGGCCTGAACACCGGCCTGGTCTCCAACCCGGCCGCGCCCTTCGGCGGTGTCAAGCAGTCCGGCCTGGGCCGCGAAGGCGGACGTGTGGGCATCGAGGAGTTCCTGGAGTACAAGTACATCGCCACTCCTGTGCGGGACCGGTCCGCGTGATGAGTAGCGTCATGTCTGCCAGCTCCGTCTCGAGGGAACCGCGCAAGGGGGCAGGAGCCGTGTCGCAGCCGGGACTCGACGAACTCACCCCGGTCAACCTGCAGAGCACTCCCGCCCTCATCGCCGACCGGCTGCGGGAGAAGATCGTCGCCGGCGCCTTCGCGCCGGGCAGCAGGATGATCGAGCCGCAGCTTGCGACGCGCCTGGGCGTCAGCCGTGGCCCGGTGCGGGAGGCACTCCAGCGGCTGGTGCAAGAAGGGCTGCTGACCAACATCCCGAACCGGGGCGTGTTCGTCGTCGAACTGGACGCCGCCGACATCAAGGACATCTACACCGCCCGGCGCGCGATCGAACGCGAGGCGGCCACCCAGCTGCACCGCAGCAAGACCCAGGCCCACCTGGACCGCCTCGCGACCGTGGTCGAGGAGATGCGTTCCTCGGCGGGCCGTGGCGACAGCCGTCTCGTCGCCGAGATGGACCTGGCCTTCCACAGCGCTCTCGTCGAGGCCGCCGAGAGCCCGCGGCTCAGCAGGATGTTCACCACCCTGCTTGCCGAGACCCGCATCTGCCTGGCCAGCCTCATGGACTTCTACCCGGAGCCGGACCTGCTCGTCGCCGAGCACCAGCAGCTCCTCGCCCTGCTCCAGGGCGAAGACGAACAGGCCCTGCTGGACGCCGTCAACGCCCACCTGGATTCGGCCGTGCGCGACCTGACCCGCGCCGGCCAGAACTGACGTCACCACCCGCTCCGCGTGTGCCCGCCCATACCCTTGGAGAGATCCCGCATGCCCTCCACCACCCTCAATGCTGCCCAGCTGCAGACAGCAGCCCGCGACCACCTCCTCCTGCACTTCGGTCAGCACGCCAACCTGCGCCACGGCCAGGACGTCTTCCTGCCCGAACGCGGCGAAGGCGTCTACCTCCACGACGCGACCGGGAAGCGCTACATCGACGGCCTGTCTGCCCTGTTCTGCGCCCAGCTCGGCTACTCCTACGGCCCCGAGTTCGCCAAGACGGCGGAACGACAGCTCAGCCGCCTGCCCTTCAGCACCCTGTGGAACACCGCGCACCCCGCTGCCATCGAGCTGGCCGAGCGCCTCGCAGCCCTTGCCCCCCACGGCATCAACCGCGCCTTCTTCACTTCCGGCGGCTCGGAGTCTGTGGAGTCCGCATGGAAGCTCGCCCGCATGTACCACCTGGCCCAGGGACAGCCCCAGCGCACCAAGGCCGTCGCCCGCCGCACCGCGTACCACGGCCTGACCATGGGGGCCCTCGCGCTGACGGGCATCCCTGCTCTCAAGGAGCCCTTCGGCACACCCGCCTTCGAGGTGACCCACGCCCCCAACACCAACCGCTACCGCACTACCGATATCGACGAGGACACCTTTACCTTGCGGCTGCTCGCTGAGACCGAGGCAGCCGTGCTGGAGGCGGGACCGGACCAGGTGGCGATGCTGATCGCCGAACCCGTGCAGAACGCCGGCGGCTGCTTCACGCCTCCGGATGGCTACTGGGCGGGGCTCCGGGCGATGGCGGACCGGTACGGCTTCCTGCTGGTCGCGGACGAAGTCATCACCGGCTTCGGCCGCATCGGTGAGTACTTCGCTGTGTCCAAGTACGGCGCCGTCCCCGACATGATCACCACAGCGAAGGGCCTCACCTCGTCCTACGCCACACTCGGCGCCGTCCTGGTCTCAGACAAGGTGGCCGAGCCTTTCTACGACGACGGCGTGACCCTTCTGCACGGGCTCACCTTCGCCGGACACCCCGTCGCCGCCGCCACCGCCCTGACTAACCTTGACATCTTCGAGCGGGACGGCGTTCTCGACAACGTACGGACCCTGACCGGCCACCTCCACAAGCGACTCTCGGAGCTGACCGAACTGGACATCGTCGGCGACGTACGCGGCGACGGCTTCTTCTGGGCCATGGAACTGGTCGACGGACCGGACGGCTGCCGGTTCGACATCGACCGCAAGAACAATCTGGTCAAGAAGTTCCTCCCCGCCCGCCTGCGCGATCTCGGACTCCTTTCCCGCGCGGACGACCGCGGCGACCCGGTCGTGCAGATCGCACCGCCGCTGGTCGCCACACAGGAGGAACTCGACCGCATCGTCAACCTGCTGGGCCAGGCCCTGGCGGACGCAGACCGCCACTTCCTGCACAACCGCTGACTGCCCTTCAAGGATCAGGACATGCCGAACACCAACACCACCGCACCGGCCACCACCCAGCCCCCCGCCAAACCCCAAGCAGCCCCCGACCAGTTCTTCGCAGTCGATATCCGCGTGGGCCGTATCACGGACGTCGAGGCGTTCCCGGAAGCCCGCCGTCCCGCCTGGAAACTCACCGTCGACTTCGGCTCTGAGATCGGCGCCCTGCGTACGAGTGCACAGGTCACCAACTACAGCCGTGACGAACTCCTTGAGCGTCTCGTTGTCGGCGCGGTCAACCTCGGCTCTAAGCGCATCGCCGGCTTCAAGAGCGAGTTCCTGGTCCTCGGCGCCCAGGACGGGGACGGCACGATCCACCTGCTGGACCCCGGGACCGGCGTAAGCCCGGGCGACGTCATCTGCTGACATCGACGCGACCACAAACCGGCCGCCCTCAGGACTCTCACTGGCACCTGTAGCTGTGGTCGGCTGTCGAACAGCGCTGGAAGCAGCTTCTTCCTGGCACTCTAAGAAGGACGGGACGGCCCCGAAAAGCGCCTTTGGCATGGAGCCGAAGCGCTACTAGGGGCGGTTCCTGGAACCGCCGGGGTTCAACGGGCCCTCATCCTTCTACGGCCTCGGGATTGGTGAGTCGCATCCGCGGTTGACGCAGAGTGACGGCCGTGCGGAATCGCGACAGCTCAATCTGCGAGCTCAGCAGACGGGGCCGTTGCCAGTATGGCATCCCCCTCATACTCGCCTTACAGTTGCGTGTTCGAACCGGTGGGCCATCGACCAGTCCGGCAGGCGAATCAAAGCGCCTGCCGCGCCAGATGGCGGCAGGACGATCAGTCGGGTTCACTCATGAGACCTGTTCTCGGCTCGTGTGGCTGAGCCGCCGTGCTCGAAGCCTGTCACGTTGGCGATGACTGTCCACGCAGGCCCGGAACCCAAGCGGCCAGCTCGGCGTGCCGCCCGGCCTCGCTCGGCCGTTCGCATATCGGTGATCCTTTCTGTCTGCGCGCGTGTCCCGGCCGTTAGCTCCTACTGTCGGTTCGATCAGTGGCAGCGAACAAGGGTGGTGGGGGAGGCGTGCGGGGGAGGAAGGCATGGTTGGAGGCGCTTCGGGTGCTGCGCGAGCTGGAGCGGGACCGTGAGCACGGCTGGGTGCCGGCGAGCAGTCTGGCTTCAGCCGAGCAGCGGGCGGTGGATGCTGCGGCGGGCCGGGGCCTGGTGGAGCTGGCCGACCGGGAGATGCGTGCGGAGCTGTCCGTGTACGAGGGGCGGCCGATTCTTTGGGCGGCCCGGCTCAGTGCCCACGGTCACGACGTTCTCACCTACATCGATGCCAGCCCGGCGCCCGCGCACCAGCAGCAGGGTGCGGAAGGGGAGCGGCTGGTCGAGCTGTACCGGCAGGAGATGGAGGCCTTGCGCCTGTACGTGCATATCGGTGAGCGGATGCGAGTCCCGCCGGCCGAGGGTTTGGCGCAGAGGGTGCGCGCCGCGCGCCAGCTGGGTAACCGCTGGTCGCTGTGGCTGACCGAAGAGCAGGTGGAGTCTGTGGCCTACGTCTTCTACCTTCGCTCGATGGGCGGTTCTGTCGCGGAGGCGAACCGGTTCGTTCGTGAGTACGGCGTCGCCTTCCTTACGGATGAGTAGCCGCAGCGACTCCTCCCTGTCGTGCTCACACCCGCGCTGGGATGTCCGAAGCCCAGTACCCGCCGCTCCTCTTCACACAGAGAATCGCTCAAGGGATGTTGAACAGCGCGTACTCGAGCAGGTCGACACTCGCGCCACAGGGCCAGGCATCAGTGTCGGCGAGTTGGTGGGCGGCCGCCTGCATGAAGGACAGGTAGACCTGGTAACGGTGGGGCGACCAGTCCCAATCGGCCCATACCCAGGCCGCGATGGAGCCGTCCGGATCGTGACCGGTTTCCCGGCCGACGGCTGCCGCGATCGTCCGCAGTCGCCCGGACAGCACGCGATCGAGGATGAGCGGTTGCGGGCCCTGACTCGTCGGTGCCGCTTGACTGACGAAGTACAGGAACTTGGTGAAAAAGACGGCCCGAACTCCGGGACCCGCCTATGCAACGCAGCGTAAGCCGCTCGTGCGCCCTGCTTAGCGAGCGCCGTAACCGCACCGGCGAGGGCCGCATCGAGCCGCTCAGCTGCCAGGATCCTGTGCAGCGTTGCCGCTCCGCTGCCGCGAGGAGTGCCGCGCTTGCCCTTTCCCCACACATAGGCCGCGACCAACGCTTCTCGGAAGGCTTCGCGGCGCAGCGCATCGGCGACGATCGCGGTAACTTCCGCCCGGCTGATCGCGGCATCGTCGGCGTGGGAAGCGGAAGCCAGCCCCGCAGGCCAAGGGGCGATCTGTGCCCACCTGCTTGGCGTGTAGAGCACCGCGTGCGTGCCGGGCGTCCCATCCGTACACGTCCCGGCGTGCGTGCCCCACCAGGCGCCCAATGCCGTCACGACGGCGTCGGGAAGAAGACGGTGGGCCATCTCCCGGTCGACCGCGTCTGCCCGACCCTGTCGGTCCACTCAGCCACCCCATAATCATCCGAAACCACCTGTCACGCCCCACGCCCAGACCACGGCGGAAGGCGCCGCAGGGGCCGGCAGGGTGAGGAACACCCTGCCGGCCGGTGTCCTGCTGGTCCCGCCTTTAGCCGTGGTAGGTGATGTAGCCGTTGCCGTCGCGGTCGTTGTCACGCTTGGTGTAGGAGTGGACGTCGGCACGGGCACCGCCGGGCTTGTTCAGGTAGATGGTGTCCTTGTCGTTGTTCCAGATGAAGTTGCAGTTCTGCCGGTAGACGACGTTGTCGCGGTCGGAGTCGGTGCCGCGGCCGCCGCGCAGTTGGACGTAGTCGCCGGGTTCGAGGGTGTGGCTGGCGGTGAAGGCGAACTTGTTGCCTGCGGCGTCCTTGACGACGTAGCCCTTGAGGTTAACGTTCGTACGCGAGTAGTTCTTGATCGTCAGGTATTCGTTCTTGGTGTTGCCGCCGTTGCAGCGGTTGTCGTCGCGGCCGGGTGCGTCGTACTGGATGCCCTTGATCTTCAGGGCCGAGGAGTACTCGGCGGCCTGGGCGGGCGCGGCGGCGAGTGCGGCCAGAAGTCCAGCGGATGCGGCAGTGGCCAGGGCGGCGTAGCGGGTGCGCATGAGGTGATCCCCCCTCAGTTGTGCCTGTAGTGCGGTCGAGAGCCTACCGGTTGTGATCACTGGGGGTTGGGGCCGCGGAGAAATTGTGAAGTCGAGAGCGCGGGCTGGGGATGACTGGCCCGTTCGCGCCCTGCACGTCAGGTGCCCGCATGCGCGGGGAGCAGGGGTTCGCGGCCAGCTGCCCCATGACGGGCGTGGGACCATCCCCACATGCGCGGGGAACAGACCGTCGGCCTGCCCGCCGTCATCGCCTTCGCGGGACCATCCCCGCATGCGCGGGGAGCAGACCAAGGTCTCCGACCTCGCCAACACATTCGAGGGATCATCCCGCATGCGCGGGGAGCAGGACGGTCCCGCTCCGGCCCGGCGGCGGCAAAGGGACCATCCCCGCATGCGCGGGGAGCAGACCCTGGACGCGGCGGCTCCTGCCTTCGCTCCGGGACCATCCCCGCATGCGCGGGGAGCAGGTCCTGCGGAGGTGCCCCTTGCCCCCTCCCAAGGGACCATCCCCGCATGCGCGGGGAGCAGACCGTGCACAAGGCCCCGCAGTCGCGGGACCGGGGACCATCCCCGCATGC
>NZ_PQSS01000014.1 GCF_002920535.1 Streptomyces sp. Ru71
CGCGGCCAACGTCATCTTCCGCCGCCAGATCGCCGACGCCGAGGACCCCGAGGCCATGCGCCAGCGCATGGTCAAGGAGTACAAGGCCGAGCTGATGCACCCCTACTACGCGGCCGAGCGCGGCCTGGTCGACGACGTCATCGACCCCGCCGAGACCCGCGAGATCCTCGTCCGCTCCCTCGCCATGCTCCAGAGCAAGCACGCCGACCTGCCCTCCCGCAAGCACGGCAACCCCCCGCAGTAACCCCGCGGACCCACCGCGGCAACCCCGCGGACCCCTCTCTCCTGGAGACTGACAGCCATGAGCACTCCCGACATCCGCGTCGAGAAGGGCCACGCCGAGCCCGAGGAGGTCGCCGCCATCACGGCCGTCCTCCTGGCCCGCGCGGCCGCCCGCCCCGCCGACACCGCCCCCGCCCACCGTGGCCGCCAGCGCGCCGGCTGGCGCCGCCTGGAGCGCGAGAACGGCTTCCGCGCCCCGCACAGCTGGCGCTGAGCCCAGGCCACGCAGACGGCTCCGTCCACCGCCCTCGACGCGGAGGACGGAGCCGTCGGCGCGTTCAGGGCACGTGGACGTCGACGCCGGGGAAGTCGAGGGCACCGGGTTCGGGCAGGACGCAGTCGTAGGCACATCTGCTCGGTGACGACGTCCATGCGGCCAAGGCCGGAGCAGTCGGGGAGGGACCCCAGGTCGGCTGCCTCCGTCACTTCCCACAGTGAGAGATGGGCGAGTCTCGGCCCGAACCGCAGTTCACTCAGGTCGGACGTGCCGTTCAGACAGGTGAACTCCTCCCGCCGCAGCCAGTCCGCGCCCGCAGCCCGTGCAGCCACTCCCGTACGGCCCCGCGCTCGCCGTCGAGGAGTTCGTCCACGCCGTCGATCAGGTGCAGCCGCAGCCCCGGCACCCGCAGCCGTATCAGCTCCGCCATGGACATCCGGCGTTCCTGTTCCCGCCGCCGGCCGCCGAGCCAGGCCTGGGCGGCCGTGGTCGCAACGCCGACGGCCCCCGCTCTCCGTATGGAGAAGCGAGGGCCGCTCGGAGTGGTTCCCGGCGCGGGCGTCTACCGCAGTCGCGCCATGAGCGCGTGCTCGACCAGCGTGATGAGCGTCGACTTGGCGTCCGCCCGGTGCCGCGCGTCGGTCGTGATGATCGGGGTGTCAGGACCGATCTGCAGCGCCTCGCGGACCTCGTCCGGAGAGTACGGCTGCTGCCCGTCGAAGCCGTTCAGCGCGATCACGAAGGGCAGGCCGCTGTTCTCGAAGTAGTCGACGGCGGGGAAGCAGTCGGCCAGGCGCCGGGTGTCCACGAGCACCACCGCGCCGATGGCGCCGCGCACCAGGTCGTCCCACATGAACCAGAAGCGGTCCTGTCCGGGCGTGCCGAAGAGGTAGAGGATCAGGTCCTGGTCGAGGGTGATGCGGCCGAAGTCCATGGCCACCGTGGTGGTGGTCTTGTCTCCGGTGTGGGTGAGGTCGTCGATGCCCGCGGATGCGGACGTCATGACGGCCTCCGTGCGCAGCGGGTTGATCTCCGAGACGGCGCCGACGAACGTGGTCTTGCCCACGCCGAAGCCGCCCGCCACCACGATCTTCGCGGAGGTGGTGGAGCGGGAAGGACCGCCGCTAGAGCTTGCGAAGTCCACTGAGCACCCTTTCGAGCAGTGTCACGTCTGGCTGGCCACCGGCGTTCTCGTCGCCGCCGGGCTGATGGATGGCGACCAGGCCCGCCTCCGCCAAGTCGGCGACGAGAATCCTGGCCACGCCGAGCGGGATCGTCAGCAGGGCCGAGATCTCGGCCACCGACTTGATCTCGCGGCACAGGTTGCAGATCCGCTGATGCTCGGGCAGCTGGCCCTGCATCTGGTGCGGAGCAGCGGTGGTGTGCACCAGCGCCTCGATGGCGAGCTGGTAGCGCGGACGCGTCCGGCCGCCGGTCATGGCGTACGGACGGACCAACGGGTTGTTGGACGCCCCGGCGGGCGCCGGCTCGGGGGTGCGACGCTGCGGCTGCACGGGCTGGATGCGCGGGGCCGGCGGCTGGTCGTACGGCGACGGGCCGGGGCCCTGCGGCATGTACGGCTGCCGGTGGCTCGGGGCGGAGGGGTAGGCGTACGGGTTCGCGGAACCGTCGCCGTGGCCCTGGCCAGGGCCGTACGACCAGTTGCCCGAAGACGAACCGCCTGGGGGTGTTGCCACTTTCTCTCCTCCTCCGAGCGTGTCTGGCGTCCCACACCGTGGAAGCCGCGTCCCGAAACCTTACGGCCCCGGGACGCCAATACGCACCGTCCCCCTGTCAGTTGAGCAGGCTGCCCTGGAGCTCAGCCCGCAGATCCGGGGTCAGGACGGTACCGGCCCGGTCCACCAGAAGGGCCATTTCGTACCCGATGAGACCGATGTCCGCCTCCGGGTGGGCCAGCACCGCCAGCGAGGAACCGTCGGAAATGGACATGATGAAGAGGAATCCCCGCTCCATCTCCACAACCGTCTGGTTCACGCTGCCGCCCTCGAAGATGCGGGAGGCACCGGCGGTCAGCGAGGTCAGACCGGAGGCGACGGCCGCGAGCTGGTCGGCTCGGTCGCGGGGGAAGCCTTCGGACATCGCCAGAAGGAGTCCGTCGGCGGAGACCACCACCGTGTGGGACACCCCCGGGGTGTTGTCCACGAAGTTGGTGATCAACCAGTTCAGGTTCTGTGCCGCCTGGCTCATCGGGCTCACACTAACGCTCCTGGTTGTAGGTGCTGTCAGGACCGAAGCCCTGGCCGTTCGTTTCACTGCCTGCGCCCTGGTTGCGTCCACGCTGGACGCCCCGGCGCAGGTTGCTCAGCCTGCCCCGGACGTCCTCCGGGGCACGGGAGACCTGTGGGCCCCCCTGGGGGGTGCTTTCGGCGGAACCGGGGGCCAGGTTGGCCTTGGGGATCCGCCGCGGCAGGCCGGAGGAGGTCACCCCGCCCGCCTTGGGCTTCCGGAGCTGGGCGGCCTGCTGCCAGCGCTCGTCGTTCGCCGACCGCCAGACGCCATTGTCGCCGTTGCTCTCCGGAGCGGGCGCCGGCGCTTCCTCGTCCACGCGCTGCGCGGCACCGTTCGAACCGCTCGCGGTCGATCCGCGGCGGGGCAGCCCGGCGTCGGTCAGCTCGTGGACGGCGGAAGTGGCCGGTCCCGGACGGTCGAAGCCTACGCGGTCCTGCTCACTCGCGTCAGCGGCCCGCTGCGATTCCGCTTCCGGTGCGTCCGCAGCGTACTGGGACCCGTAGCCGTTCTGGTAGCCGTTCTGCTGAGGCCAGTCGTCCTGGTAGGACGACCGGTCGAAGCCAGAGAGGCTGTCGGGCGCAGCGGTGTGCGCCGACGCGGACTGCTCCTGCGCGGACTCCGCATAGCCGGGCTCGGGGTAGCCGCCGAGGGAGCCGAAACCGTCATCCTGCGGCAGGTGGCCGTTCTGCCCGAAGTAGGGCTCCTCGTACGACGGCGTCTGCCGGCCGTCGTAGCCGCCCTGCTGGTCCTGGTACGCCGTCTGCTGGTCGTAGCCGGAGCCCTGCTCGGGGAAGCCGCCCTGCTGGGCGTCGTAGGCGGGCTGCTGGTGGGTGCCGGCGCCGAAGTCGTCGGCGTACCGGCCCTGCTCGGGTTCCTGCTGCTGCGGCTGGCCGTGCGACTGGGCCTCCAGGGCCGCGCGGCGCTCCTCGCGCATCAGGGAGCGGCCGACCGGGTCCAGGTCCCGTATGTCGTCGGGTACGTCGGCGTAGCGGCTGTCGTCGAAGCCGAGCTCCTCGGCCGTCCGCATCGGCTGGTTGAAGTCCTCACCCCGGAAGTTCTGCTCCGGGATGATCTGCGAGACGGTGAACTCGTCGCGCTCGACGTGGACTTCGCCGCCACCGCCGTGCGTGATGGCGTCCGGCAGCATGACCAGCGAGGTGGTGCCGGCCTGTTCGCCCGAGGGGCGCAGCTGGACCCGGATGCCGTGCCGGTCGGACAGCCGGCCGACCACGAACAGGCCCATGCGCTGCGAGATCGCGGCGTCCACGGTCGGCGGGTTGGCCAGCTTGTGGTTGATGTCGGCGAAGTCCTCGGCGGTCAGGCCGATGCCCTTGTCGTGGATCTCGATCATCACCCGGCCGTCCGGGAGACGGGTCGCGGTGACGCGGACCTTGGTCTGCGGGGAGGAGAACGTGGTGGCGTTCTCCAGCAGCTCGGCGAGCAGGTGCACGAGGTCGGTCACGGCCCGGCCGTGGATCTCGGCCTCCGGCACGCCCGACAGCTCGATGCGCTCGTACTGCTCCACCTCGGAGGAGGCGGCGCGCAGCACGTCGACCAGCGGCACCGGCTGGTCCCAGCGGCGGCCGGGCTCCTCACCGGCGAGGACGAGGAGGTTCTCGCCGTTGCGGCGCATACGGGTGGCCAGGTGGTCCAGCTTGAAGAGGTTCTCCAGCTGGTCCGGGTCGGCCTCGTTGTTCTCCAGGTCGGTGATCAGGGTCAGCTGGCCCTCGATCAGCGACTGGTTGCGGCGCGAGAGGTTGGTGAAGATCGCGTTGATGTTGCCGCGCAGCAGGGCCTGCTCGGAGGCGAGCCGGACCGCCTCGCGGTGGACCTGGTCGAAGGCGCGGGCGACCTCGCCGATTTCGTCGGTGGTGTTGATCGGGATCGGCGCGACCCGGGTGTCGACGCGGCCGGGGTCGGTGCGCGAGAGCTGGTCGACCAGCATCGGCAGGCGCTGCTCGGCGATACCGAAGGCGGCGTTGCGCAGCTGGCGCATCGAGCGGCTCATCTGGCGGGCCACGGCACCGGCCAGGATGAACGCGACCAGCAGGGCGATGACGACGACGGCACCGGTGACGATGGCGTCCTGCTTGGCGTTGTCGGCGATGTCCTGGGCGTCGGCCACGGCCTTGTCGACCAGCTCGGTCTCGACCGCGCGGTAGCCGTCGAACTTGGCGGTGTAGGCACCCAGCCAGGTCTGTGGCGTGACGCCCTTGGCGGCCAGCTCCTCGGAGCTGAAGGTGCCGGCGGCCAGCCCCTGCAGCATCTTGTCGGCGACGGGCATGGCGCTGTAGGCGCCGCCCTGCGTGGAGCTGTTGTCACCGGCGTTGACGGCGGCGCCCCGGTCGCCGACCTTCTGGCGCTGCTGCGCCATGACCTGGTCGAGCCGGTTGACGTCGGCCTGGGTGCCGCCGGAGACGAACTCGTTGACGGCGATGCCTTCGAGATAGCGGTACGTGGCGAGCGAGACGCGCTGCTGCGCCACCACGGTCTTCTTCTCGGCGGGCCGGATCAGCAGGTGCACGCCGATCGCGCGCTGCAGCGAGGCGGCGGCCTTGGCGAGGGAGACGGCGTAGACGGTACGGCCGTAGGAGGTGACGTTGCCGGAGCCGAGGCTGAGCTCGTTGGCGAACTCCATCAGGGAGTGCTGGACGAGGACGTAGCCCTCTTCGGTCTTCACCGGGTCCATGGGCTCGGTGAAGGCGGCCTGGCGCAGCGCCGGGAGCCTGGTCTCGTTGGACCGGAAGAGCTGCATACGGCGGTCGAGGGCGGCCGTGTGCGGCAGGTTCTTCGCGGCGTCGTCGAACTTCTGCTTGGCCGAGTCGGTGGCCGCGCGCAGCTTCTTGACGGTGTCCGTCTCGCCCTTGCCCTGGAGCAGGTCGGCGGCGGAGAGGTCACGTTCGTCGAGCAGGGCCTGGCCGTAGTCCTCGGCGGCACGCACGAGGAGGGCGACGTTCTCGGCGTCCTCGGCGTTCTGCCAGGTGTCGATCGAGCTCTTGACCTGGAAGCCGCCCATGACGAGGCCGACGAGCACGGGTATGAGCAGGATCGCGTTCAGCCGGGTCGGCACCCGCCAGTTGCGGGGGGAGAAGCGGCCGCCGCTCGGGGCCGGCGTCGCCGACGGTTCCGAACCGGGCACAGGGGCGGGCGCCGCTGTGCGCGGCGGCGGGGTGAAGTTGCCCCGCGCCGCCGGCTCGGGACTGTTCTTGCTTCGCCTCACTCGACCAACAACCTCTCGGCGGTCGGCACCTTCGTCGTGCCGCAGTGTCTCAGAGCCCGGTCGGCCAAGGACGCCCGGTGTGCCTACCAGTACGTCGTTGACTATTGGGCAGTTCAGGCATTTGAGCACGACGACCTGCGCTCTTCCAAACAGTGGAATGCGCGCTTCCGGCCGCGGCAGGCCCCAGATAAAACGGTCATAAAGAGCGAGCCCCGTCAAAAGACGGGGCCTTTGTGCGCACAGCGAGACCGCTCGACCGCGACGCGTGGCGGTTCTCCACGATTCCTCTGCCGAACTGTTATGAACACCGGAGCCGGCCGTGTCAAAGGCCACAACCGGCTCCGTCGGGCCCTACGGCAACTGCCGTACCGCCCTTCCGACTTGAGTGCTAGCGCAGTCGTGCCATCAGCGCGTGTTCCACCAGCGTGATGAGCGCGGACTTGGCGTCGGCGCGGTGCCGGGCGTCGGTCGTGATGATCGGGGTGTCGGGTCCGATCTGCAGGGCTTCCCGCACTTCGTCGGGGGCGTAGGGCTGCTGTCCGTCGAAGCCGTTGAGGGCGACGACGAAGGGCAGGCCGCTGTTCTCGAAGTAGTCGACGGCGGGGAAGCAGTCGGCCAGGCGCCGGGTGTCCACGAGCACCACCGCGCCGATGGCGCCGCGCACCAGGTCGTCCCACATGAACCAGAAGCGGTCCTGTCCGGGCGTGCCGAAGAGGTAGAGGATCAGGTCCTGGTCGAGGGTGATGCGGCCGAAGTCCATGGCCACCGTGGTGGTGGTCTTGTCTCCGGTGTGGGTGAGGTCGTCGATGCCCGCGGATGCGGACGTCATGACGGCCTCCGTGCGCAGCGGGTTGATCTCCGAGACGGCGCCGACGAACGTGGTCTTGCCCACGCCGAAGCCGCCCGCCACCACGATCTTCGCCGAGGTGGTCGAGCGACTCTGCGCCGCCTGTCCGCCGCTAGAGCTTGCGAAGTCCACTGAGCACCCTTTCGAGCAGCGTCACGTCCGGAGCACCGGTGGCCTCGTCGCCGCCCGGCTGGTGGATCGCGACAAGACCGGCCTCGGCGAGGTCCGCGACGAGGATGCGAGCCACGCCGAGCGGCATGTTGAGCAGCGCGGAGACCTCCGCGACCGACTTCACCTCGCGGCACAGATGGCAGATGCGCTGGTGCTCCGGGAGCAGCCCCATGAGCGCAGCCGGGTCGGCCGTGGTGCTGATCAGCGCCTCGATGGCGAGCTGGTAGCGCGGCCGGGTCCGGCCGCCGGTCATGGCGTACGGCCTGACCAGCGGCTGGTCGCCCTCTTCCTCGTACGACCCTGCGTACGGATCATGATGGGCGGTGGCGGGGTCATGAATCCTCCGGGCGGGACAGCAAGTCGGTCAGGCTGGCCGTCTGACGGGGCCGTGGGGGGATTGTGGCGGCCGGACGGTTTTTTGGTGACGCGTATGGATCACGGGCCGGTCAGTGGAGCAGACTTCCCTGGAGCTCGGCGCGCAGGTCGGGCGTGAGCACCGCGCCCGCGCGGTCGACCAGGAGCGCCATCTCGTAGCCGACGAGGCCGATGTCGCACTCGGGGTGCGCGAGCACGGCCAGCGACGAGCCGTCCGAGACGGACATCAGGAACAGGAATCCCCGCTCCATCTCGACGACCGTCTGCGCCACGGTGCCGCCCTCGAAGATCCGGGAGGCCCCGGCCGTCAGCGAGGTGAGCCCGGACGCGACGGCCGCCAGCTGGTCGGCACGGTCGCGTGGGAAGCCCTCGGACATCGCCAGCAGCAGACCGTCGGCGGACACGACGACGGTGTGGGACACCCCGGGGGTGTTGTCCACGAAGTTGGTGATCAACCAGTTGAGGTTCTGTGCGGCCTGGCTCATCTGGCTCAACTAACGCTCCTGCTGGTGAGTGGGGCTCGGGAAGCTGCCGGTCTGGCCGCTGCCGGCCTGACGGCCCTGAGCGATGCCCCGACGGAGATTGGTCAGCCGTCCGCGCACGTCCTGCGGCGCGCGCGAGACCTGCGGACCGGCCTGGTGCTGCTGTTGCTGAGCCGTGCCCGGCACGAGGTTCGCCCGGGGCACGCGGCGCGGCAGACCGGAGGTGGTGACCCCACCCGAGGCGGGCTGACGCACCCGCTCCGCCTGCCGGACGAGTTCGTCGTTCGGAGAGGTGCGCCAGCCGCTCGCACCCGGCCGCTGCTGCTGGCCCGTGGGAGCCTGCGGCTGCTGCGGAGCCTGCTGCGGAGCCGCGCCGCCGCCCTGCTGCTCACCCTCCTGCGCGCCGCGGAACCAGTTGGTCTCCAGCGTGTCGTACAGCGGGGTACGGCCGTCACCCGGGCCCGTGGCCGGCGGCAGCGCCTCCGGCTCACGCCGGGCGGGCCGCTGCGGGGCCTGCGGTTCGGGGTGCGCGGGGCGCTGCTGCGGGGCCTGCGGCTGTGGGTAGCCGTAGCCGCCCGGCTGCGCGGCGTCGAACCCGCCGCCGGCCGAGGGCTCCTGGCGGGCCGGCAGGGCGTGCCGGCCGGTGCCGGAGCCGTCGTACTGCGGGAACTGGCCGGTGGAGTTGTTGTCGTACGACTGCGGGGTGGCGAACCGGCCCGTCGCGGACCCGGAATCGGGGCCGCCGGGGGTGCCGAAGACGTCGGAGCGGACGAACTGGTCGCCGTCCTGGCCGGCGTTCGGGCGCGGTGCACCGAGGTCCGGGCGGGCGAACTCGGAGGTCGCGCCCGGGCCCTGAGCGTCGTTGCCGTGGCCCACCACGGGGATCTCGGCGGTCGCGCCGGGGCCCTGACGGTCGTCGATCCGCGGCATCCGGGAGGTCTGCTGAACCTCCGGCTCCTCGTGGCCACGCGGGGTGTCCAGCGAGGCACGCGGCTCCGCGCTCCGGTCGCTCCAGCTGGGCGTGCGCGGCTGCTGCGGGGCGCTGCCGGGCAGCTCGGCCCGGGGACCGCCGCGCGGCGGCAGCTGCGGCCGGCGACCGCGGCGTCCGGTCTTCTCGGCGCCCGGCTCGTCGGCGGGCCGCTGCGGCGCGGGGCCGCGCGTGCCACCGAAGGCGTCCTGGCCCGGCGCACCGGGACCGGAGGGCCGCACGCCCTGCGGCATGCCCGGACCCGAGGCCTGCAGACCCTGCGGCGCGGCCGGCTGGCCGAAGGCGGAACCCGGCGCACCCGCACCGGCGGGCGACGGCCGGCCCTGCTGCGGACCGCCCTGCGGCTGCTGACCGCGCGCGCCACCCGGCGCACCCGGTCCACCCGGACGACCGTCGGCGTCCCGGCCGGGCAGCGCGGCGCGCGGACCCTGACCGGCTCCGAGCCGGCCACCGGCACCCGCGCCTGCCCCGAGGGCACCGCCGGCACCCGGGCCGGAGCCCAGCGCACCGCCGGACGGCGCACCGCCGAACGCGCCGCCGGGCGCACCGGCGGGGGAGCCGCCGAACGCGCCACCGGCGGGGGAGCCGGCGTTCTGCCCGGCGGCCTGCCGGCGGGCCGCCGCGGCACCGGCGGCGGCCTGCGCGGCGGCCGGACCGCCGCTGCCACCCTGACCCGGCTTCGGCGGCTGCGGCTTCTTGCCGCCCTGCGCCACGTCGACCGGCAGCATGACCAGCGCGGTCGTACCGCCGGAGTCGGACGGGCGCAGCTGGATGCGGATGCCGTGGCGCTGCGACAGACGGCCGACCACGAACAGACCCATGCGGCGGGAGACGGACACGTCCACGGTGGGCGGCGAGGCGAGCCGCTCGTTGATCGCGGCGAGGTCCTCGGGGGAGAGGCCGATGCCGCTGTCGTGGATCTCGATCAGCACGCGGCCGTCGGGCAGCGCGTGACCGGTGACCTTGACCTTGGTCTGCGGCGAGGAGAACGAGGTCGCGTTCTCCAGCAGCTCGGCGAGCAGGTGCACGAGGTCGTTGACGACCCGGCCGGCGACCTCGGTGGTCGGCACGGAGGCCAGCTCGATGCGCTCGTACTGCTCCACCTCGGACGCGGCGGCACGCAGCACGTCGACCAGCGGGACCGGACGGGTCCAGCGCCGGCCCGGCTCCTCACCGGCGAGGACGAGCAGGTTCTCACCGTTACGGCGCATACGGGTGGCGAGGTGGTCCAGCTTGAACAGCGAGGACAGCTGGTCCGGGTCGGCCTCGCGGGACTCCAGCTCGGAGATCAGCGACAGCTGGCGCTGGATCAGACCCTGGGAGCGGCGCGAGAGGTTGGTGAACATCGCGTTGACGTTGCCCCGCAGCAGGGCCTGCTCGGCGGCGAGGCGGACCGCCTCGCGGTGCACGTCGTCGAAGGCCGCGGCCACCTGGCCGATCTCGTCCCGGGAGTGCACACCGACGGACTCCACCGAGGTGTCGACGTCTTGCGGGTCGGCCTCCGACAGCTGCTTGACCAGCTCGGGCAGGCGTTCCTGGGCGACCTTGGTCGCGGTCTCCTGCAGCCGGCGCAGCGAACGGATCATGGACCGGGCGACGACGAACGCGCCGACCAGCGACACACCGAGGACCAGCAGGATCAGCGCACCGGAGATGATCGCCTCGCGCTCGGATTCGCTGCGCAGCTCGCGGGCCTTCTGCTCCATCTCGCTGAGCAGCGTCAGCTCGATGTTCGCCATCTGCTGGAGCTTGGTGCCGCTGTCGTCCAGCCAGTCCTTGTAGGACCGCTTGTCCAGCTTCTTCAGACCGCCGACGTCCTGCACCGCGCGGGACGCGTAGGTGTCGGCCGCGTCGATGATCGGGTTGCCCTGGAGGATGGGCTTGAGCAGTTCCTCGGCGTTCTTGTCGCCGTAGATGCTGCGGAAGGTGCTCAGCTCCGAGCGCTGGCCGTCGAGCGCCGACTGGGCGTAGTTGCGGTCGTTGGCGGACAGGTCGCCGTAGGTGGTGTTGCTGGCGGGCAGGGCGGCCGCGATGACCGCGCGCTGCATGGAGGCGTACTCCTTGGCGGAGGAGAACGCGGCCAGCGCGCGGGTGCGCTGGATCATCTCCGGGTTGCTGGTGGCCTCGGCCATGTCCTGCGAGAGGCCCAGCAGGTGGGTGATCAGACGGTGGTAGCCCTCGACCGTCTGGGAGGAGTTGCCCTGGGCCGTGTAGGCCTCCTGGCGGATGTGGCCCAGTTGGTTCAGGTCACGGGCGATGGCGACGACGCTCTCGCGGACACCCTGCAGATCGCCGTCCTCGACCTGCTCCGAGGCGTCGATGAAGTTGTCCTTGGCGCGGTCGGTCTTGTCCCGCAGCCCCTTGACCGTGGGGTCCTCGGCCTTGGAACCGTGCGCCAGCGGACCGGCGGACTCGTCGCGCTCGTCCTGGAGCGCCGCGGCCAGCTCGGTGGCCTGCTTGGTCATCTCGGTCAGCAGCTTCATGTTCTCCAGCTGCTGGATGTTCTCCATGGACTCGTTGATGCGCAGTGCGCCCAGCGTGGTCGCGGCGACCACGGGCAGCGCGAGCAGCGACACCAGACGGGTGGAGATGCGCCAGTTGCGCAGGGCTATTCGCGTACCGGGGCCGGACGGGCCGCGCGGAGGCTTGACCTGCGGAGTGGCCGGGGTGGAGGCCGACACGGTCACCCCCGGGCGCCCGGGGCGCTCACTGCCGTCACCGGACGGGGCCGCCGGGGCCTGGTTCTGGGCGTGCTGGGGCGAGGAGCTGACGGCCATGGGGCCAGTCCCGCCGTGCGGCTCCGGCTCCGCCGAAGCGCTGCCATCCCTCTTGAAACGTCCCTGCACTAGCGTCGCAACCTCTGGACCAGGCGCCCCTCCGCAGAAACGGAAGGACGGTGTCGGCGTCTTGGGAGGCGCCCTGAATACGTCTCCCGGGTGGTCGTGAGTGACCGGCGCTGGCTCCCCCTTCTCGCCGCTCACCTTGTCGGGAGCGACGCTGCTTCGCGCCCCCTGTGCGCCGGCTCGATCCTGCGGCGGTCCGTGGCATTCCAGCACAGTGCAGGATCTCCAACAAGGTTCGCGGGTCACTGTGTGAGCACCGTGACACCATGTGAGTGCCGCGTTACCAGGCGTGGAAAGTGATCCCGGACGAATCGGGCGTATCCGAGCGAGTCGTCGGAGCGGGGCCGGTGTCCCAGTCGCCATGATCAGGAGCGGAATGCGGGCTTCAGGGGTCCAATGTCCGTTTCGCCAGGGTGGAGGGCGGGCCGGAATTGACCGTTTTGAGCGCTGTTTCGTGAGCAAACTCACACGCGGATCATGTGGTCTTCACGTCTTCGACGGGAATGCGGGGGTTTAACCTCTGCGCTTGACAAGAGGTGACGTTCTGACAACCCGCGCGCGCGTGAGGTAGCTTTGGCCGCCTCCCAGCGCCCCGAGACGAACAGGTCCTTGTTAACCGTGAAGACGACGATGATGTTCCACATGCTTGCCAACCCGCGGCGCACCACGCTGGCGCACCTGAAGAGCGCGGACGATCTGCAGGGCCCCGAGCAGCCGGAGCACTCCATCGATCTCCCGGCGCAGACCGCCAACCCGCGGCGCACCGTCCTCATGGAGGCCCCGGCGGTCACCGCCGGCCAGTGAGCGCGTAGCCGTTTCACGTCGACGAAGGGCGCCCGCACCGAGCGGGCGCCCTTCGTCGTGCCCGGCACCGGCGCCCGTGCCGGCCGGGCGGTCATGCGGGGGGCGTAATGCGCGCGGCCGCGGCCTGCCTGCCGCGTTAGCCTGGAGCGTCAGACTCCAGCCAGCTCAGTGACAAGTTAAGGGGCGCAAGGATCCCGTGCGCATCGCCAGGTTCTCCATCGACGGGAACGTAGCCTTCGGCGCGGTCGAAGGCGACAAGCCGGACGAGCTCGTCCTCGACATCATCAAGGGCATCCCGTTCGCGGACTTCGAGCTGTCCGGCACCAAGGTGCCGCTGAACAAGGTCCGGCTGCTGCCCCCGGTACTGCCCAACAAGGTCGTGGCGTTCGGCCGCAACTACGCCGAGCACGCCCGCGAGCTGGGCAACGAGGTGCCGGACGCCCCGTTCGCCTTCTTCAAGCCGTCCACCTCGGTGATCGGCCCCGGCGACGCGATCCAGTACCCGCCCTTCACCGAGGACCTCCAGCACGAGGCCGAGCTGGCCGTCGTCATCGGCCGCATGTGCCGCGAGGTCCCGCGCGAGCGCGTGGCGGACGTGATCTTCGGCTACACCTGCGCCATCGACGTCACCGCCCGCGACGTGCAGAAGCGGGAGAAGCAGTGGGCCCGGGCCAAGGGCTTCGACACCGCTTGCCCGCTCGGCCCCTGGGTGGAGACGGACCTGAGCCTGGACACCGCGAACGACCTCACCCTCCAGCTCACGGTCAACGGCGAACAGCGCCAACTGGGCCGTACGAGCGAGATGATCCACCCCATCGCGGACCTGATCGTCAACATCTCCGAGGCCATGACGCTGCTGCCCGGCGACGTCATCCTCACCGGCACCCCGGCAGGGGTCGGCCCCCTGAACGTCGGCGACGAGGTCGCCGTCACCATCGAAGGCATCGGCACTCTCACCAACAAGGTTGTCAAGCGTGGCTAGCGCACCCGGCTCCCCCGTACGCGTCCGTTTCTGCCCCTCGCCCACCGGTAACCCCCATGTGGGCCTGGTCCGCACCGCCCTGTTCAACTGGGCGTTCGCCCGGCACCACCAGGGCACCCTGGTGTTCCGCATCGAGGACACCGACGCGGCCCGCGACTCCGAGGAGTCCTACAACCAGCTGCTCGACGCGATGCGCTGGCTGGGCTTCGACTGGGACGAGGGCCCCGAGGTCGGCGGCCCGCACGCGCCCTACCGCCAGTCGCAGCGCATGGACATCTACAAGGACGTCGCGCAGAAGCTGCTGGACGGCGGGTACGCCTACCACTGCTACTGCTCCCAGGAGGAGCTGGACACCCGCCGTGAGGCCGCCCGCGCCGCCGGCAAGCCCTCCGGCTACGACGGCCACTGCCGCGAGCTGAGCGCCGAGCAGGTCGAGCAGTACAAGGCGCAGGGCCGTGAGCCCATCGTCCGCTTCCGCATGCCGGACGAGACGATCACCTTCACCGACCTCGTCCGCGGCGAACTGACCTTCACGCCCGAGAACGTGCCGGACTACGGCATCGTCCGGGCCAACGGCGCCCCGCTGTACACGCTGGTCAACCCGGTCGACGACGCGCTGATGGAGATCACCCACGTCCTGCGCGGCGAGGACCTGCTCTCCTCCACCCCGCGCCAGATCGCCCTCTACAAGGCGCTGATCGAGCTGGGCATCGCCAAGGACACCCCCGTCTTCGGCCACCTGCCGTACGTGATGGGCGAGGGCAACAAGAAGCTGTCCAAGCGCGACCCGCAGTCGAGCCTGAACCTCTACCGGGAGCGGGGCTTCCTGCCCGAGGGCCTGCTCAACTACCTGTCGCTGCTGGGCTGGTCGCTCTCCGCGGACCAGGACATCTTCTCGATCGAGGAGATGGTCGCCGCCTTCGACGTCTCCGACGTCAACCCCAACCCGGCGCGCTTCGACCTGAAGAAGTGCGAGGCGATCAACGCCGACCACATCCGCATGCTCGATGTGAAGGACTTCACCGAGCGCTGCCGCCCGTGGCTGAAGGCCCCGTTCGCCCCCTGGGCGCCGGAGGACTTCGACGAGGCCAAGTGGCAGGCCATCGCCCCGCACGCGCAGACCCGCCTGAAGGTGCTCTCCGAGATCACCGACAACGTCGACTTCCTGTTCCTCGCCGAGCCGGTCTTCGACGAGGCCTCGTGGACCAAGGCGATGAAGGAGGGCTCCGACGCCCTGCTGCGCACGGCCCGCGAGAAGCTGGAGTCGGCCGACTGGACGTCTCCCGAGTCCCTCAAGGAGGCCGTCCTCGCCGCCGGTGAGGCGCACGGCCTCAAGCTCGGCAAGGCCCAGGCGCCGGTCCGTGTCGCGGTCACCGGCCGCACCGTCGGCCTGCCGCTCTTCGAGTCCCTGGAGGTCCTGGGCAAGGAGACGGCCCTGGCCCGCATCGACGCGGCGCTGGCGAAGCTGACCGCGTAAGGCGCACCCGCGCACAGGGGCGGTGTCCGGCAAGGCCCGGATGCCGCCCCTGTCGTTTCGCTACCGTCGGCCCATGAGCATCCGAGCCGTGGTCTGGGACGTCGACGACACCCTCTTCGACTACACGAGCGCCGACCGCGCCGGCATGCGCGCCCATCTGGTGGCCGAGGGACTGCTCGACGCCTTCGGTACGGCGGAGCGGGCGCTCGCGCTGTGGAAGGAGGCCACCGAACTGCACTGGGCGCGCTTCGCGGCCGGGCAGGTGTCCTTCGAGGCGCAGCGCCGCGACCGGGTGCGCACCTTCCTGGGCGAGGCGCTGAGCGATGCCGAGGCCAACGACTGGTTCCAGCGGTACGTCGGCCACTACGAGGCCGCCTGGGCCCTCTTCCCGGACGTCCTGCCCGCCCTGGACGCGCTCGCCGCCGGCTACCGGCAGGCGGTGCTGTCGAACTCCAGCCTCACGGTCCAGGACCGCAAGCTGCGCGTCCTGGGCGTCCACCACCGCTTCGAGACCATCCTGTGCGCGGCCGAGCTGGGCGTCTCCAAGCCCGAGGCCGCCGCCTTCCACGCCGCCTGCACGGCGCTGGCTCTCGCCCCGCACGAGGTGGCCTACGTCGGCGACCACCCGGACATCGACGGGCGCGGCGCGGCCGAGGCGGGTCTGCTGTCGGTGTGGATCGACCGTGACGGGGCGCGTACCGGCGGTGACGCGCCCCAGGGCCCGCGCCGGATCGCGAGCCTGGCCGAACTCCCGGCGGTGCTCGGCGCGCATACCCGTTTTGGAGCCCGGTCCACCTTCAGGTAATGTTCTTCCTGCGCCGCCGGGGAGCGGGCCGAAAGGCCGGGACCCGGAGGAGCGAACTAGAACGAGAACCCCCTCAGGGGCTTGAGTTCCAGTGGCCTATGGTGTAATTGGCAGCACGACTGATTCTGGTTCAGTTAGTCTTGGTTCGAGTCCAGGTAGGCCAGCTCGCAGAGCTCATCTGCAAAGCCCCCGTTGTGTAGCGGCCTAGCACGCTGCCCTCTCAAGGCAGTAGCGCCGGTTCGAATCCGGTCGGGGGTACTGATCTCGATCACGTCGAGATCGCTAGGGCCCCCGTTGTGTAGCGGCCTAGCACGCCGCCCTCTCAAGGCGGTAGCGCCGGTTCGAATCCGGTCGGGGGTACTGACTGGTCTAAACCATCATTGGTCTATGGTGTAATTGGCAGCACGACTGATTCTGGTTCAGTTAGTCTTGGTTCGAGTCCAGGTAGACCAGCTCGGACCTGCGGAAACGCAGCGTCCACGCCCCCGTTGTGTAGCGGCCTAGCACGCCGCCCTCTCAAGGCGGTAGCGCCGGTTCGAATCCGGTCGGGGGTACAACAGTGAAGGCCCTCCGCTTCGGCGGGGGGCCTTCGCCGTGCCCGGCGCCGGTCAGCCGAAGCCGTACCGCCGCGCCGACTCCTCCTCCTGGGCCAGCCGGTGCAGCGCCTGCAGGAGCGGCTCGTTGAGGATCGCCCCCAGGATCGCGAACTCGACCCGCTCCGCCTGCGAGGGGTACGCCTCCATGTTGTCCAGGTCGAGCACGGCGGTGCGGTGCATCAACTCGGCGTACGGGGCCAGCTGTTCGACCCCCCAGTCGTAGCCGAGCCGGCGGAACGCGGCCACCGCCACCACCAGCGAGCGGTACGCGGGGGAGATGGTCGCCAGCTGCTGGGCGTTGCCCCAGCCGAGCCGGTCAAGGAGCGCGGCGACCTCCTGGCGCGCGGCCCGGACGTACTCGTCGTCCGCGTCCGGCTCCGGGATCTGGGGGAGCGCCCACAGGGCCGCACCCAGGCGGATCGTGAGGCCCAGGGAGTCGTCGTCGACGTGCCCCAGCACCTCTTTGACCGTCGCCACGGGCAGCCGGCCCACCTGGATCATCGCCCGGACCAGACGCAGCCGGCGCAGGTGCTCCTCGTCGTACTCGGCCGTGGTGGCGTTGATCTGGCGGCCGGGCGGCAGCAGGCCCTCGCGCAGGTAGTACTTGATCGTCGCGGTGGAGACCCCGCTGTGCTCGCTCAACTCCGCCAGCCGCATCCCTTGCGCCTTTCTTTGGATAACGGCACTATCCAAGCATGGCGCGCTTGGATAGCGTCGCTCACCGACAAGGGGGACGTCATGTTCGGGAAGCGGATCGAGCTCGGTCGCACCAGCGCGGGCGCGGAAGGGGACGTCGTTGTCCTGCTGATCGGCATGCGCATCAACCGCTTTTGGGCGGTGCACCGCTGGCTGCCGGTGTTCCTGGCGATGCCGCGCATGCTGCGCGAGCTGGGCAAGGACCCCGCGAGCGGGCTGCTCGCGCACGTGCTGCTGACGGCCTCGCCGCGCACGTACTACGTCGTGCAGTACTGGGAGTCCAAGGAGAAGCTCTACGCCTACGCGCACGCCCCCGACGCCCTGCACCGCCCCGCCTGGGCCGCCTTCAACCGGCTGGAGAAGGCCGGGAAGGTCCGCGGGGAGGTGGGGCTGTGGCACGAGGCCTACATCGTGCCGGAAGGGTCGTACGAGGCCATCTATGCCGACATGCCGGCCTTCGGCCTGGCCGCCGCCCACGGCCAGGTGCCGCTCGCCGCACGGGGCCGCTACGCGAAGGACCGCTTCGCCCACCGCACGCGGAAGCCGCCGGCGGAGGCGGTACACGAGACCAACTGACCGGGGGACGAGGAGGGCCCGCCCAGCACCGAGGCGGGCCCTCCTCATGCCCGCCGGGGGACTGCAACCCCCCAGGGGCGCGGGGAACTGCGCGCCCGGCCCCCCACCCGGCCGCACCCGGCAACGATCAAGCACCCGCCAAGGCCGTCGGCAGACACACCGCAGGGCCCGCCGCGGCGTTGAGGCGAGCCCTGCTCCGAGGCGTGCGGCGGGTCAGCCCGAGCGGCGCAGGGCCTCCGAGAGGCGGGCCGCGGCGTCGATGACCGCCTGGGCGTGCATACGGCCCGGGTGGCGCGTGAGGCGCTCGATGGGGCCGGAGACGGACACGGCGGCCACCACGCGGTTGGAGGGGCCGCGCACCGGCGCGGAGACGGACGCCACGCCCGGCTCGCGCTCGCCGATCGACTGGGCCCAGCCCCGGCGCCGTACGCCCGACAGGGCCGTCGCCGTGAAGCGGGCCCCCTGCAGGCCGCGGTGCAGCCGCTCGGGCTCCTCCCAGGCCATCAGGACCTGCGCGGACGAGCCCGCCTTCATCGTGAGCGTGGAGCCCACCGGGACCGTGTCCCGCAGTCCGGACAGACGCTCGGCCGCGGCGACGCAGATCCGCATGTCACCCTGGCGGCGATAGAGCTGCGCGCTCTCGCCCGTGACGTCCCGCAGGTGCGTGAGCACCGGGCCGGCGGTGGCGAGGAGACGGTCCTCACCCGCGGCGGCGGCCAGTTCCGCCAGCCGGGGGCCGAGAATGAAACGTCCCTGCATGTCACGCGCCACCATGCGGTGGTGTTCCAGTGCCACGGCCAGGCGGTGAGCCGTGGGTCGAGCCAGTCCGGTGGCCGCGACCAGACCCGCGAGGGTGGCCGGACCGGACTCCAGAGCGCTCAGGACGAGGGCCGCCTTGTCCAGAACGCCGACGCCGCTACTGTTGTCCATGCAACGATACTCGCGTCTCACTCTGTGAAACGCAAGTTCAATTTTCTCCGGAACCCGCCACTCTGGATGTCACGAAGGCACAGCGGCCCGCGGATCAACGGGCCTGGTGGCCGTTGTCCGGAGCGCACGGGGCGCGGGCAACGCCTCCTCAAGATCTCTAGTTGGGTCGGTGGACGTTTGCCGGCCGGAGGGAAAGCGATGGGTAGGACACTCGCGGAGAAGGTCTGGGACGACCACGTCGTCCGGCACGCCGAGGGCGAGCCCGACCTCCTCTTCATCGATCTGCACCTGCTGCACGAGGTGACCAGCCCGCAGGCCTTCGACGGCCTCCGCAAGAGCGGCCGCCGGGTGCGTCGGCTCGACCTGACCATCGCCACCGAGGACCACAACACCCCGACCCTCGACATCGACAAGCCCATCGCGGACCCCGTCTCCCGCGTCCAGCTGGAGACGCTGCGCAAGAACGCCGCCGAGTTCGGCGTGCGGCTGCACCCGCTGGGCGACGTGGAGCAGGGCGTCGTGCACGTCGTCGGCCCGCAGCTGGGTCTGACCCAGCCCGGCACCACCGTCGTCTGCGGTGACTCCCACACCTCCACGCACGGCGCCTTCGGCGCGCTGGCGTTCGGCATCGGCACCTCGCAGGTCGAGCACGTGCTGGCCACCCAGACGCTGCCCATGACCCGCCCGAAGACCATGGCGATCACGGTCGACGGCGAACTGCCCGAGGGCGTCACCGCCAAGGACCTGATCCTGGCGATCATCGCGAAGATCGGCACCGGCGGCGGCCAGGGCTACGTCCTGGAGTACCGCGGCTCCGCCATCGAGAAGCTCTCGATGGAGGCCCGGATGACCATCTGCAACATGTCGATCGAGGCCGGCGCCCGCGCGGGCATGATCGCCCCCGACGAGACCACCTTCGCGTACCTCAAGGGCCGCCCGCACGCCCCCGAGGGCGCCGACTGGGACGCCGCCGTCGAGTACTGGAAGACGCTGAAGACGGACGACGACGCCGAGTTCGACGCCGAGGTCGTCATCGACGCCGCCGAGCTGTCCCCGTTCGTCACCTGGGGCACCAACCCGGGCCAGGGCGCCCCGCTTTCCGCGTCCGTCCCCGACCCGGCTTCGTACGAAGACCCTTCGGAGCGCCTCGCCGCCGAAAAGGCCCTGGAGTACATGGGGTTGGAGGCCGGCCAGCCGCTGCGTTCCATCAAGGTTGACACCGTCTTCGTAGGCTCCTGCACCAACGGCCGCATCGAGGACCTGCGCGCCGCGGCCGAGCTCCTCAAGGGCCGCAAAGTCGCCGACGGCGTACGGATGCTGGTCGTCCCGGGCTCCGCGCGGGTGGGTCTGCAGGCCGTCTCGGAGGGCCTGGACGTCGTCTTCAAGGAGGCCGGCGCCGAGTGGCGGCACGCGGGCTGCTCGATGTGCCTGGGCATGAACCCCGACCAGCTCGCCCCCGGTGAGCGCTCGGCGTCCACCTCCAACCGCAACTTCGAGGGCCGGCAGGGCAAGGGCGGTCGTACGCACCTGGTGTCGCCGCAGGTCGCGGCGGCCACCGCGGTCCTGGGCCACCTGGCCTCGCCCGCCGACCTGACCGACGCCGCCACCGTCACGCCCGCTGGAGTCTGATCAGTCATGGAAGCTTTCACCACGCACACCGGCCGGGCCGTCCCGCTGCGCCGCAGCAACGTGGACACCGACCAGATCATCCCCGCCCACTGGCTCAAGAAGGTCACCCGCGACGGGTTCGAGGACGGGCTGTTCGAGGCCTGGCGCAAGGACCCCGAGTTCGTGCTCAACCGGCCCGAGCGGCAGGGTGCCACGGTCCTGGTCGCCGGCCCCGACTTCGGCACCGGCTCCTCCCGTGAGCACGCGGTGTGGGCGCTGCAGAACTACGGCTTCAAGGCCGTGATCTCCTCCCGCTTCGCCGACATCTTCCGCGGCAACTCGCTGAAGAACGGCCTGCTCACCGTCGTCCTCGACCAGAAGATCGTGGACGCGCTGTGGGAGCTGGTGGAGAAGGACCCCACCGCTGAGGTCACCGTGGACCTTGAGGCGCGTGAGGTGCGCGCCGAGGGCATCACCGCCTCCTTCGAGCTGGACGAGAACTCCCGCTGGCGGCTGCTGAACGGCCTGGACGACATCTCCATCACCCTGCAGAACGAGGCGGACATCGCCGCGTACGAGGCGAAGCGGCCGTCCTTCAAGCCGCGCACGCTCCAGGTCTGAACCAACGGGTCGACTTTCGGCCACCGAGAACCCCTTCTGTACCCCCGATCGGCCCGATCGGGGGTACAGCCATGTCCGGGCCCGGACGGCTCCGCGGGGCTCTGGTGCCGGTTTCAACTTCCCACGTTACGGCGGTGGTTGCCGGGGTACGCGAGGTTCAGGAGCGTGGCGCCGCGCGCGGCGGGAAGGGCTGCCGAAGGCGGCAGTTGCCCCCTGCGCGGGCGACAACTCGCCCCAGATGGCACAATCTGTGCATGGAACACGACGGCCAACTCGGGCTCTATGCGGCGGTCGCGGACCAACTCAAACAAGCGCACGCCAGGGTGCGCGCACTGCAAGTCCCGGAGGGCGTACGGATGGCGCTGACCCGGAAGCTGCTGGTCATTACGGCCGCGGCCAAACACGATCTTGCCGGTGCGACAAGGCGTCTGGAGCGGTTCATGGCGGACCTCGACGCGGGGCGCATCCCCGAAGAGGACCGCTGAACACATCCGCGATCGCCGAGTTCGTTGCGGCACAAGGGTGATAAGCCCGTTTCGTGTTTGATTTGCGGTATATATCTGCCTAACGTGCGAAAAAGCTTGAACACTTTCGTTCTGGCGATGTCTCCGAAGGGGAAGACGTGAACAAGGCGCAGCTCGTAGAAGCGATTGCCGACAAGATGGGTGGCCGCCAGCAGGCCGCCGATGCTGTCGACGCGGTCCTGGACGCCATCGTCCGCGCGGTCGTCGCGGGTGACCGGGTCTCGGTCACCGGGTTCGGTTCGTTCGAGAAGGTCGACCGGCCGGCCCGCTACGCCCGCAACCCCCAGACGGGCGAGCGGGTTCGGGTCAAGAAGACCTCCGTTCCGCGCTTCCGCGCGGGCCAGGGCTTCAAGGACCTGGTCAGCGGGTCGAAGAAGCTCCCGAAGAACGATGTCGCGGTCAAGAAGGCGCCCAAGGGCAGCCTGACCGGCGGCGCTTCCGCGACGGTGAAGAAGGCCGCCGCGAAGAAGACCACCAAGGCGGCGGCGAAGAAGACCACGGCCAAGAAGGCCGCCCCGGCGAAGAAGACCACCGCCGCCGCGGCCAAGAAGGCCACGGCCAAGAAGGCGACCCCGGCGAAGAAGACCTCGACGGCCGCCGCGAAGAAGACGACCACGGGCAAGACCGCGGCCGCCAAGAAGACCACGGCGAAGAAGGCCCCGGCGAAGAAGGCGACCGCCAAGAAGGCTCCCGCCAAGAAGTCGACGGCTCGCAAGACCGCCGCGAAGAAGACCACCGCCCGCTAGGAGGCGGGGCGCACGGCCACTCACACGCCGGGCCGGACTCCCTCGGGAGCCCGGCCCGCGGTGTGTTGTGGCCCAGGTGTCCTGGTGGCACGGGGATATGGGACGCGGTGGCCTGCCCGTGGCCGCGTACGGGCGTGCGCGCGCTCAGAACGTCTGCAGGGTCACCAGCGTGATGCGGCGCGGCTCGCCCTCGGTCTCGATGCGCACCCGTTGGCCGGGGCGCAGCATCCGCAGACCGCCCGCGTCGAAGGCCGGGGCGTCGAACGGCAGCGGAGTGCCGTCGTCGAGGAGGACCTGGCCGGTGCGGGTCTCGGGGTCGTACGTGTATGCGGTCGCCTGCATGGCCGCCAGCCTACTGCCCGGGAATCAGCAACCGCGCGGCCACCGCGGCCGTCCGGGGGCCCACGCCCAGGGCCAGCGCGGCGCGCAGGTCGTCGCCGGTGTCCACGTCCTGGCGCACCGAGTCCACCGATTCCAGCGGCAGCTCCACCGCGCCGCCTGCCCGGTGCCGGGCGCGGGAGTCCGGTCCGAAGGCCGGGCGCAATTCACGGTTCCCGGCCGCCGCGAGAAGAGTGGTGCCGATTCCCGCGGCATCCGGGAGAAATGCGCGGGGAAATACCTCGGCCGTCTTCAGGACCCGGGACAATTCCACCGGGCGCAGCGCCGGAAGATCGGCATTCAGGGCCGCCAGGGGACTGTGGGGAAGAACCGCGCGCACGGCCGCCGCCGCGTGCGTCAGGGCGGCGTTCAGCCCGGCGGCCGGTTCGTCCGGGACGATCCGCGCGCCCAGGGCCGCCAGCTCCCGGCCGGCCAGCGCGTCGTTGGTGACGACCGCCACATCGGACACCGCGGGGCAGTCCAGCGCCGCCGCGACCGTGTCCAGCGCGAACGCCAGCGCGAGTCCCGGACGCACCCCGTCCGCCGCCGTGTCCGCGAGCCTGCTCTTGGCCAGCGCCAGCGGCTTCAGCGGGATGACCAAGGTCCACTGCACCGGCGTACCGCCCCTCTCTCGTCGCGGCTATTGTCCCCCGGGTCACCTCGGGCCCGGCGCGGGGGCAGCGGCGCGAAGCTCGGTGCAAGGGCAGTGGCGGGAGACGGGCGGGCGTACGGTGTTCTCGACAGACCGGCGGCTCGGGGCGACACTTGTGCGGCCCCCACGGGCCCCGGTGGCAGCCCTAGAGGAAGGTGTCCGCGTGCCCCGCCGCAGAATCGGCTTCTGGTACCGCTTCGCCGCGGTGATCTGCAAACCACCGCTGGTGTTTCTGCTCAAGCGGGACTGGCGCGGAATCGAGCACATTCCGGCCGACGGCGGTTTTATCACCGTGGTGAACCACAATTCGCACGTCGACCCCTTCGCCTACGCCCACTTCCAGTACAACACCGGCCGGGTCCCGCGGTTCCTGGCCAAGAGCGGGCTTTTCAAGAAGGGCTTCGTCGGCGCCGCCATGCGCGGCACCGGCCAGATCCCCGTCTACCGCGAGTCCACCGACGCGCTCAGCGCCTTCCGGGCCGCGATCGACGCCGTGGAGCGCGGCGAGTGCGTCGCCTTCTACCCCGAGGGCACCCTCACCCGCGACCCCAACGGCTGGCCCATGACCGGCAAGACGGGCGCCGCGCGCGTGGCCCTGCAGACCAAGTGCCCGGTGATCCCGGTCGCCCAGTGGGGCTGCAACGAGCTGCTGCCCCCGTACGCCAAGAAGCCCAACCTCTTCCCGCGCAAGACGCACCACGTGCTGGCCGGCCCGCCCGTGGACCTCTCCCGTTTCTACGACAAGGAGATGACCGCGGAGGTGCTGAAGGAGGCCACCGAGGTCATCATGGCCGCCATCACCCGCCAGCTGGAGGAGATCCGCGGCGAGAAGGCGCCCGCGACGCCGTACGACCCGCGCCGCGAGCGCATCGAGCAGCGCCGCCGCACCCAGGCGCAGGCCCAGGCCCAGGCACAGGCCAAGGCCCAGGCTCAGGCGCAGGCCAGGGCCCAGGCACAGGCAGAGGTGCGCGCACCGGGGAAACAGGCAGAAGGGCAGGGCAAGTGAGCAAGCCGGTCACGCCGGTCAAGGCGGCCGTCCTCAGCGCCGGTTCGTGGGGCACCGCCTTCGCCATGGTGCTCGCCGACGCCGGGTGCGAGGTCGTCCTGTGGGCACGCCGCCCCGAGGTCGCCGAGGCGATCAACTCCACCCGCACCAACCCGGACTACCTGCCCGGCGTGGAGCTGCCCGAGAACGTCCGGGCCACCACCGACCCGGCCGAGGCCGCCGCCGGCGCGGACTTCACCGTCCTGTCCGTCCCCTCCCAGACGCTGCGCGCCAACCTGGCCGAGTGGACGCCGCTGCTCGCCCCGCGCACCGTCCTGGTGTCGCTGATGAAGGGCGTCGAGCTGGGCACCACCATGCGGATGAGCGAGGTCATCGAGGACGTCGCCAAGGTGGGCCCGGAGCGCGTCGCCGTGGTCACCGGACCCAACCTGGCCCGCGAGATCGCCGCCCGGATGCCGGCCGCGGCCGTCGTCGCCTGCACCGACGAGGCGGTGGCCCAGCGCCTCCAGGCCGTCTGCCACACCCCGTACTTCCGGCCGTACACCAACACCGACGTCGTCGGCTGCGAACTCGGCGGTGCCGTCAAGAACGTCATCGGGCTCGGCGTCGGCATCGCGGACGGCATGGGCCTGGGCGACAACGCCAAGGGCTCGCTCATCACCCGCGGCCTCGCCGAGACCACCCGGCTGGGCCTGGCCATGGGCGCCGACCCGATGACGTTCTCCGGCCTCGCGGGCCTGGGCGACCTGGTGGCCACCTGCTCCTCGCCGCTGTCCCGCAACCACACCTTCGGCACCAACCTCGGCAAGGGCATGACCCTGCAGGAGACCATCGCGGTCACCAAGCAGACCGCCGAGGGCGTCAAGTCCTGCGAGTCGGTGCTGGATCTGGCCCGCCGGCACGGCGTCGACATGCCGATCACCGAGACGGTCGTCTCCATCGTGCACGAGGGCAAGTCCCCGGTGGTCGCGCTCAAGGAGCTGATGTCGCGCAGCGCGAAGCCCGAACGACGCTGAGCGACGCGGGGCCGCGGACGCTGTCTCCCTGCTCTACCACCGGGTACTCTCATCGCGATATGAGCACCGAGAACCTTCCCCAGAGCCCTGAGCAGCAGCCCCGCAAGCCGCGCGTGGCCGTCGTGTTCGGCGGGCGCAGCTCCGAACACGGGATCTCCGTGGTCACCGCCGGTGCCGTCCTGAAGGCCGTCGACCGGACGAAGTACGACGTCCTTCCGATCGGCATCACCCAGGACGGGCGGTGGGCGCTCACGGCCGACGCGCCGGAGCGCATGGCGATCACCGACCGCCGTACGCCCAACGTCGAGGAGCTGGCCGAGTCCGGCGAGGGCGGCGTGGTGCTCCCCGTCGACCCCGCCAGCCGCGAGGTCGTCTACAGCGAGCCCGGCTCGGTGCCCAAGGCCCTCGGTGAGGTCGACGTCGTCTTCCCGGTGCTGCACGGCCCGTACGGCGAGGACGGCACCCTCCAGGGCCTGCTGGAGCTGTCGGGCGTGCCGTACGTGGGCTCGGGCGTGCTCGCCTCGGCCGTCGGCCAGGACAAGGAGTACATGAAGCGGGTGTTCACCTCCTTCGGGCTCAAGGTGGGCCCGTACGTGGTGATCCGGCCCCGCGAGTGGGAGCGGGACGCCTCCGCCGCCCGCAAGAAGATCGTCGACTTCGCGGGCGAGCACGGCTGGCCGCTGTTCGTGAAGCCCGCGCGCGCCGGTTCCTCCATCGGCATCACCAAGGTGGACGACCTGTCCGGCCTGGACGAGGCCGTGGAGGAGGCCCAGCGGCACGACCCGAAGATCCTCGTCGAGGCCGCCGTGCGCGGCCGTGAGATCGAGTGCGGCGTGCTGGAGTTCGAGGACGGCCCGCGCGCCTCCGTCCCGGCCGAGATCCCGCCGCCGGACGCGCACGCCTACTACGACTTCGAGGCCAAGTACATCGACTCCACGCCCGGCATCGTCCCGGCGCCGCTCACCGAGGAGCAGACCGCCGAGGTGCGCCGGCTCGCGGTGGACGCCTTCGAGGCGGCCTCCTGCGAGGGCCTGGTGCGTGCGGACTTCTTCCTCACCGAGGACGGCGAGTTCGTCATCAACGAGATCAACACGATGCCCGGCTTCACCCCGATCTCGATGTACCCGCAGATGTGGCAGGCCACCGGCATCAGCTACGCGGAGCTGGTCGACCGCCTCATCCAGGCGGCCCTGCGCCGTTCGACGGGTCTGCGCTGACCCCGCTCTAGTCGGCGATCCCCTCGGGGATCGCCTTCTTGATGCCGGGCGCCAGGTCGACGAGGGGCGCCATGCCGTCGCCGGTCCGCTGCTCGGGGATCGTCACCTCGACGTACGCCTTCCTGAGCGCCGTGGTGAAGCGGAACGAGCCGTCCTGCTGCTTCTCCAGCAGCCAGCCGACCCCGTCCACCTCGACCCCGTCGGCTTCCTCGTCGTTCATCTTCGCGGGCCGCTCCACACCGCACCGCAGTATGATCGCCGGGTCCCCCCAGCCCGCCGTCAGCGGTGACGCGGGGTCGGGATCCCGGCGGTCCTGGTCGTCGACCTCGGCCGGCAGCGCCCGGTCCAGCTCTCGGCAGAGCGCCGCGGCCTTCGCCCCCGGCGAGGGAACCGCCACCGACGCGCTGTCGTCTGCGAAGGAGCAGCCCGCGGCGGCGAGGAGCAGGACGAGGGCGGGCAGGCCGAAGGGCCGGTGACGGAAGAAGCTCACCGGCCAAGCGTAGACGGGGGCTACAGATGCACGACCGGGCAGGTCAGGGTGCGGGTGATGCCGTCCACTTGCTGGACCTTGGCGACCACCATGCGGCCGAGGTCGTCTACGGTGTCGGCCTGTGCGCGGACGATGACGTCGTACGGACCTGTCACGTCCTCAGCCTGGATCACTCCAGGGATCTTGCCGATCGTCTCGGCGACGGTCGACGCCTTGCCGACCTCCGTCTGGATCAGGATGTACGCCTGTACCACGGAACCTCCAGGGCGGCCACGAGGATCATGTGGGGAAAAGGAACGCCACGGTACCGCGTCGCCGCTCCCCGCGGGGAGACCTGCGGGAACCGGGCCTTGCGTGCCGGGGTGCGCACAGGGCGGACAAGGCTTGCTGCTTCGACGGTATCGAGGACACTGGTCCCGCGCGACCGGGCACGGACAGAGACAGAAGGGGAGTCAGGGCAATGAAGGGCACTGTTGGTGAGCTCGGGGAGTTCGGGCTCATCAGGGAGCTCACCTCCCGTCTCACCACCACCCCGGCCGTCCGGGTCGGCCCGGGCGACGACGCCGCCGTGGTGGCCGCACCGGACCGGCGGGTCGTGGCCAGCACCGACATCCTGCTGGAGGGCCGGCACTTCCGCCGTGACTGGTCCACGGCCTACGACGTGGGCCGCAAGGCCGCCGCGCAGAACCTCGCCGACATCGCCGCCATGGGCGCCGTCCCGACCGCGCTGCTGCTCGGCCTGGTCGTGCCCGCCGAGCTGCCGGTGACCTGGCCGACCGAGCTGATGGACGGCCTGCGTGACGAGTGCCAGGTCGCGGGCGCCTCGGTGGTCGGCGGAGACGTCGTGCGCGGCGACACGATCATGGTGTCGATCACCGCGCTCGGCGACCTGCGCAACCAGGAACCCGTCACCCGGGCCGGCGCGCAGCCCGGCGACCTCGTCGCCGTCACCGGCTGGCTGGGCTGGTCCGCCGCCGGGTACGCGGTCCTCTCCCGCGGCTTCCGCTCCCCGCGCGCCTTCGTCGAGGCGCACCGCCGCCCCGAGCCGCCGTACCACGCCGGCCCCGCCGCCGCCGCGCTCGGCGCCACCGCGATGTGCGACGTCAGCGACGGGCTGATCGCCGACCTCGGGCACATCGCCGAGGCCAGCAAGGTGCGCATCGACATCCGCTCCGGCGCCATCGACATCCCCACCCAGATGCACGACATCGGGCAGGCCGTCGGTGTCGACCCGCTGCAGTGGGTGCTGACCGGGGGAGAGGACCACGCGATCGTGGCGACCTTCCCCTCCGACGCCAAGCTGCCCGCCCGCTGGAAGGTGATCGGCGAGGTGCTCAACCCCTCCGCGCTGCCCCAGGTGACCGTCGACGGCGCCCCCTGGACCAGCAAGGGCGGCTGGGACCACTTCGGGGACATCGAGTCATGAGCGCCGCGCCGCCCCGGGTGCTCACCGTGGCCGGCTCCGACTCCGGGGGCGGCGCCGGGATCCAGGCCGACCTGAAGACGATGCTGGCGCTCGGCACGCACGGCATGAGCGTGCTCACCGCCGTCACCGCGCAGAACTCCCGCGGTGTGCAGGGCGCTTGGGAGCTGCCCGTGGAGGCGGTGCGGGCGCAGTACCGCAGCGTCGTCGACGACATCGGCGTGCAGGCCGTCAAGACCGGCATGCTCGCCTCCGCCGAACTCGTCGAGACCGTAGCCGAGTTGCTCGCCGGCACCGACGCGCCCGCCGTCGTCGACCCGGTCGGCGTCTCCAAGCACGGCGACTCCCTGCTGGCCGCCTCCGCGTTGGACTCCGTGCGCACCAAGCTCCTTCCGGTGGCGACCGTGGCCACGCCGAACCTGGACGAGGTCGCTCAACTCACCGGCGTGCGGGTCGAGTCGGAGGACGACATGCGGCGGGCCGCCGAGGCCGTGCTGGCGTACGGGCCGCGCTGGGTGCTGATCAAGGGCGGGCATCTGGCGGGCGACGCGGTGGACCTCCTGACCGACGGCTTTGAGGAGCACTGGCTGCGCGCCCCGCGCCACGACAACCGGCACACCCACGGCACCGGCTGCACCCTCGCCTCCGCCGTCGCGTGCGGGCTGGCCAAGGGGCGGTCCGTGCCCGAGGCGGTCACGGCGGCCAAGGAGTACGTCACCGGGGCGATCGCCGCCGGCTTCGCGCTCGGCGGCGGGATCGGGCCCGTGGACCACGGCTGGGCCCTCACACGGCCCGGCACTCCCTGAGAGCCCACCGGCGTGCTCAGGCCGGGTAGTCCCTGAGTTCGATGGCGGTCGCCGCCTTCTCCGTCAGCCGCTTGAAGAAACCGGCCAGCATCCGGGAGCTGAGCATCCGGTACATCCGGTCCCGGCTGCGGATACGGCGCTCGGTGGCCGGTGCGAAGAACGGGCCCGCGTTGCCGGAGATCTTCTGGCAGCCCCTGGCGAAGTCCCGCACCCGCGTCTCGTACTCGGCGAACGCGACACGGTGGTCGCCGCCCGCCAGCGCCAGCTCCCCGGCGAGGACATGGGCGGCGACGATCGCCACGCCCGTGCCCATCCCGCCCATCGTCGCCCCGTACCCGGCGTCGCCGAGCAGCGCCACCCGGCCCTTGGTGAGGCGGTCGATGTGGATCTGCGCGATGGCGTCGAAGTACAGGTCGTCGGTCTCCTCAAGGGCCTTGAGCACCGCCGGCGTCTCCCAGCCCATCCCCGCGAACCGTTCGGCGAGGATGCGCTTGTGCGCCGCAACGTCCCGGCGGTCGTACGCCAGCCGCTCGGACCGGAACACCAGCAGGGCACCCGCCCGGTCCGGGTCGCCGTCGTAGTTGCCGAGGACGACGCACCGCCCCGGCTCGCTGTACAGGCGGCCGGTGCGGTCCAGGCCCAGGTGGTTGGGCACGCTGAAGCCGGCCACGTAGTGGTCGAAGAAACGCAGGTAGCGGGACTCGTCGCCGAAGACCAGACGGCGGGTGTTCGAGTGCAGGCCGTCGGCGCCGACGACGAGGTCGAAGCGGCGGGACGTGCCCCGCTCGAAGGCGACCTCGACCCCGTCCGGGGTGTCGGTCAGCGCCGTGACCGAGTCGCCGAAGACGTACTCCACGGTGTCCCTGGTCCGCTCGTACACGATCCGGGCCAGGTCGCCGCGGAAGATCTCCACGTCGCCGCTCATCATCTGCGCGGGCAGGTCCACGCGCGGGGTGCCGTCGGCGTCCACGACGCTCTGCCGGCCCATGTGGGTCTGGTGGGCGTGGACGTCGTCCCAGATGCCCATGGCGGTGAGCACCCGGCGGTGCACATGCCCGCGGAAGTCGACCGCGAAGCCGCCGCCGCGCAGCGCGGGCGCCTTCTCCACGACGGTGACCCGCGCGCCGTACCGGGCGAGTCCGAGGGCGAGGGCCGGGCCGGCGACGCTCGCACCGGAGATCAGGACGTCGAGGTGACTCAGGTTGTCGGTCATGCGAGCAGCCTTCCGGCCCGCGCTGACCGTCCCCCTACCGTTCGCTGACCGCCGCTGACCGCAGCCGCCGGCCCCGCTCGAAGGCCTCGTCGTACGCCTCGGGCGACAGGCACGCGCGGGTGCGTCGCACCGTCCGTACGACGTCGGGGTCGCCGTCCAGGCGCATGCCCCGCAGACCGGCCGCGGCGCCCAGCAGTTCGGCCGCCTCCTCTGGCCGTGCGGCCAGCCCGGCCAGGGCGTCGGCGACGTCCGCAGGCAGCAGGACGTCCGGTGACCGCGGCGCCTGGGCGCGGGCCTGCGCGAGCCAGTCGCGGGCGGCGCCCCTGTCGCCCTCGGCGGCGGCCGTGCGGCCCAGACCGATCATGATGCGTACGGTCTCGCCGACACTGAACCAGGTGGCCGCGCACGCCTGGAGGGCGCTTTCGTAGTGCACGCGCGCGCGTGCCGTGTCACCGGCGTGGCGGGCCACGTCGCCCAGGCCGCGCAGCGCGCCCGCCACCTTGTCGGCCGCCCCGGCGGCGCGGGCCAGGTCACGGGAGCGCGCGAAGTGCGCGGCGGCCTCCTCGTGCGCGCCCTGCGCCAGCAGCACACAGCCGCGCCGGTGCAGCAGGTCCGCGGTCTCCTCCGGCGCGTCCAGCTCCCCCACATGGGTCAGGCCCTCGTCGAGGAGGGCGAGGGCACCCGCGTAGTCGCCACGCGCGTACGCGAAGCCGCCGAGCGGGTCGAGGCAGTTGGCCATGCCCCAGCGGTCGCCGGTCGTGCGGAACCCCTCCCACGCGCGTGTGAAGGACGCCTCCGCCTCGGCGGCCCGCCCCGAGAACCAGTCCTGGTAGGCCAGACCGAGGTCCAGCAGCGCCAGCCCCCACGGCTCTTCGCCGACCTGCGCGCGCACGTGTGCGCCGACACTGAGCTGGGGGCCGCCGGTGAGGGACCACACGATCACCGTGAACGGCAGCCGCAGCGGACGGTCCAGCGCGGCCATGACGGCGGCGGCCCGGGTCACGAGGCCGGGGTCGGCGGGGTCGTCGCCCTGCCCCGAGACGGCGTTCATGAGGCACAGGGCGTACTCCTCGGCCAGCCGCTCGGGCGGCTCCCCGCCGACCGCCGCGAGCAGCGCCCGGGCCTGCTCCACCCGTTCGCCGTGCAGGCCGCGCAGCCGCCGGAACCAGGTCAGGGCGGCCATCAGGCGCAGCGCCCGGTGCGGGTCGGTGGCCGTCAGATGGCGCTGGGCGGCGTCCAGGTTGTCGTGCTCGGCGCCCAGCCGGGCCAGCCACGGCAGCTGCTCGCCACCGCGCAGACACGGCTCCGCGCGCTCGGCCAGCCGCAGGAAGTACGCGGCGTGGGCGGACAGGAACTCCTGCGTGCCGGCCGATGCCGGCTGCTCGGCCGCGAACGCGCGGATCGTCTCCAGCATCCGGTAGCGCCCGCCGGCGAGCTCCACGAACGACTTCTCCACCAGGGACGCCAGGACGTCCTCCGGATGCGGCACCGCGCACACCGCCGCCACCGCGTCCAGCGTGGCCCCGCCGCGGAACACGGTCAGCCGGATCGCCAGCTCCCGCTCCTTTGCCTCCAGCAGCTCCCAGCTCCACTCCACCACCGCCCGCAGCGTGCGGTGCCGGGGCGCCTTGGCCCGGTCGCCGCGGGCCAGCAGCCGGAACCGGTCGTGCAGCCGCTCGGCCAGCTCCCGCGGCGAGAGCGTGCGCAGCCGGGCCGCGGCCAGCTCGATCGCCAGCGGCAGCCCGTCCAGGGCCCGGCAGATCTCCGGCACGCGCGCGTCGTCCGCGTCGAGGTCGGGGCGCACGGCCCGTGCCCGGTCCAGCAGCAGCCGTACGGCCGGCTCCTCGGGCAGCGGCGCCACCGGGACCAGCACCTCCCCGGTGATCGCGAGCGACTCCCGGCTGGTGGCCAGGACCCGCACGCCCGGGCAGGCGCCCAGCAGCAGGGCGGTGGTGCGGGCGGCGGCCTCCACCAGGTGCTCGCAGTTGTCGAGCACCAGCAGCACCTCCCGGTCCTCCAGCGCGGCCAGCAGCCGGTCCGTCGCGTCCGTGGCGGGGCTGCGGAAGCCGTCGCGCACACCGAGCGCCGCCAGCACGGCGTACGGGATCCGCTCGCCGTCGGCGAGGGGCGCCAGCTCCACCAGGCAGACGTCCGGGGCGGTGCCGGCCGCCTCCAGGGCGAGCCGGGTCTTGCCGACGCCGCCGGGCCCGGTGAGCGTCACCAGCCGCGACTCGGCGAGCGCCTCCCCGATCCGGGCCAGCTCGGCCTCCCGGCCCACGAACCGGGTCAGCTGCGCGGGCAGCCGCCGCCGTGCCCGGGCCGGGGCGTCGGGCCGCGCCCGCAGCAGGTCGAGGTGGAGGGCGGCCAGCTCGGGCGACGGGTCGGCGCCGAGTTCGGCGGCGAGCGTGCCGCGCGCCTCCTCGAACACCGCGAGCGCCTCGGCGGGCCGTCCGCCCGCGTGCAGCGCCCGCATGAGCTGCCCGTACAGGCGCTCGCTCAGCGGATGCTCCCCGATCAGCGCCCGAAGCTCCGGCACCAGCTCCGCGCCGCCTCCGAGCCCGAGCTCGGCGTCGATCCGGTCCTGCACGGCGGCCAGCCGCAGCTCGTCGAGCCGGGTCCGCTCGGCGCGCGCGTCCGGCAGGTCGGGCAGCGCGGGGCCGCGCCACAGGGCGAGCGCGTCCCGCAGCAGGGCGGCCGCCCGCGGATGGTCACCGGCGTGCAGAGCGGTGCGCCCCTCGGCGGCCAGGCGGGCGAAGCGGTGGGCGTCGACCGCGTCCGGGTCGGCCGCGAGCCGGTAGCCGGCCGGGACGGCGTCGATCCGCGCGTGCGGCCCGAGGCGCCTGCGCAGCCGGGATATCTGGGACTGGAGCGCGTTCGCGGCCTCACCGGGCGGCTCGGCGCCGTACAGGCCCTCCAGGAGGCGGTCTACGGGGACGGCGCGGCCGGCGTCCAGCAGGAGCAGCGTGAGCAGGGCGCGGGGGCGGGGACCGCCGGGGTCGAGGGGGGTGCCGTCGCCGGTGCGGATCTCCGCCGGGCCCAGGATGCCGAAGCGCATTCCCCGGATTCTGGCAGGTCGGGACGGTGCGCGGGTACGGCAAAAAGCCGGCCCACCCGGAGGTGGACCGGCTCAGTGCGGCGAACCGACGGTGGCCGCGCGCTCAGCTGAGCGTCAGCGCGAGACCTTGCCGGCCTTGATGCACGAGGTGCAAGCGTTCACGCGCTTCGGCGTCCCGCCCACCACGGTACGCACACGCTGGATGTTCGGGTTCCAGCGACGGGACGTACGGCGGTGCGAGTGCGAGATGTTGTTGCCGAAGCCCGGCCCCTTGCCGCAGACGTCGCAGTTGGCAGCCACGGGTCACTCCAAAGACTTCAGATGCACTTACGGTCAATCCCGGCATGCCGGGATCCAGATCCTATGATCTGTGAGCGATCTGAGATCTGAGTGGCGGTGCCAGGGGAATCAGCCCGATCGGATCGGGCAACCGGAGCAGCATACAACGACTGCGTCCGTTCGACGAAACTACCATGGCAGCGCAGGGGTCCGCCCACGGCCCTCTTCCTGCGGGCACCGGGCCGGGGTCTACGCTGCGTCCCACGTCCAGCAGCTCAGGGAGGCGCAGGTGGCGCAGGTGCCGCAGACATTCCTCGATGCTCTCGCGGTGCGCACCTGGTGCTCTCTCGCGCTGGACGCGCTCGGGCGCGCGCGCGAGGAGATCGACGCGATCAACGTGTACCCGGTGGCCGACGGGGACACCGGCACCAACCTCTACCTGACCGTGGAGTCCGCGGCCGGCGCGGTCGAGGCCGTGTTCGCCGGGTACGAGATCGGCGCCGCCGCCGGGGGCGAGCGGCCGTCCCTGGCCGACGCGGTGCACGCGATGGCCCACGGCGCGCTCATCGGCGCGCGCGGGAACTCCGGGACCATCCTCGCCCAGCTGCTGCGCGGTATGGCGCAGGTGCTCGCCGCCGAGAGCGACCAGGCTCACACCGACGGTTCGGGGCTGCGGCGCGCGCTGCGGTGCGCGGCCGACTCCGCCCGGCAGGCCGTCGCCCACCCCGTCGAGGGCACCGTGCTGACCGTTGCCGCGGCCGCCGCCGACGCCGCCGAGGGCGCGCGGGGCGACTGCGGGACGGTGGCCCGGGCCGCCTACGACGGGGCGCGCACGGCGCTCGCCGCGACCCCCGGCCAGCTCGCCGCCCTGTACCGCGCGGGAGTGGTGGACGCCGGCGGCCGCGGTCTGGTGACGGTGCTGGGGGCGCTGGTGGAGACGTTCACCGGGGAGGCCCCGGCGGGACCGGCCGGCCAGGCGCGCGTGCAGGGACCGGTCGGCCACACGCACGTACAGGGTTCCGGGCCGGGCGGCGACGCGCAGTCCGGGGCGCAGGTGCCGGGGCAGGCTCGTACGCGGGCCGCCGCGCAGGCGGGGGTGCGGACCGGTGCGCAGGGCACCGCGCGGGCGGAGGCGGAGGCCGGTGCGCGGGACGCCGCCCAGGACCGCGTGCCCCCGGAGGCGGCCGTGACCTGCCCCGACCCCGGGGCGGTTCCGGACGAGGACGGGCCCGCCTTCGAGGTGATCTACCTGCTGGAGGCCGACGACGACGCCGTCGCCCGGCTGCGCCGGCGGCTGGACGCCCTCGGCGACTCCCTGGTCGTGGTCGGCGGCGACGGCCTGTGGAACGTCCATGTGCACGTGGACGACGCCGGTGCCGCCGTGGAGGCCGGCGTGGAAGCGGGACGGCCGTACCGGATCCGGATCACCCACTTCGGCGCCGGCGACGCGCACACCGCGCGCGGCGAGCGCCCGCCCCGCGAGCGGGTCCAGCGCGCCGTCGTCGCCGTCGTCCCCGGCGAGGGCCTGGCCGGGCTGTACACGGAGGCCGGCGCGACGACCGTGCTGGCCCGCCCGGGGGAGCCGCCCGCCAGCGGCGAGCTGGTGGAGGCCGTACGCCGCGCCCACGCGCGCGAGGTGGTGCTGCTGCCCAACGACCCCGAGCTGCGCCACACCGCCGCCGCTGCGGCCGAGCAGGCCCGCACCGAGGGCATCCGGGTGGCGCTCATCCCCACCCGCTCCGCGGTCCAGGGGATCGCCGCGCTCGCCGTGCACGAACCCGACCGCCGCTTCGACGAGGACGTGGTCTCCATGACCTCGGCGGCGGGCGCCACCCGCTACGCCGAGGTCACCGTCGCCGAACGCGAGTCCTGGACCACGGCCGGCATCTGCCAGGCCGGCGACGTCCTCGGCCTCATCGACGGCGACGTGGCCGTGATCGGCGCGGACGTCACCGCGACCGCCGAGACCGTGCTGGACCGCATGCTGGCCGCGGGCGGCGAACTCGTCACCCTCGTCCTCGGCGACGACGCCCCCGACGGCGTCGCCGACCGCCTGGAGACCCGGGTCAGGGAGACGTATCTGGCGGTCGACACGGTGGTGTACCGGGGCGGCCGCCAGGGGGCGCCGGTGCTCATCGGGGTGGAGTGAGCGTCAGGGCGTGGGTGGCTGCACCGCCTGGGCGAGCTGCTGCGCCTCCGTGCGGCGGGCCGTGGCCGTCTCGTCGTCCTCGGGCGCGTCCTCGTACGCCGACAGCACGGCACGCGCGCGTGCCCGCGCCGCGTCGGGGCGGCCCAGCTCGGCCTCCAGCCGGCCCGCGGCCAGTTCCGCGCCGGTGCGGGCGTGCACGGCGTCCCGGCCGAGGGCGGTGAAGACGGCGACCGCCGCGTCCAATTCGGCGAGCGCCTCGTCGGACGGCGCCTGCGAGCGGGTGAGCAGGTCGCCGAACTGCCGGTGGGTGTGGCCCAGTTCGGCGGTCAGCCGATGGCGCGTCTCCTCGTCGTCCCCGGCCGCCGCCAGCGCCGCCCCGCACTCCTCGACCGCTTCGGTCATCAGCTCCCGTGCCCGCTCCGGGCCGTCCTCGGCGCGCAGCGCCAGCCAGGCACGCGCGCGCAGGGCGCGGACCAGGCCGTGTGCGTCGCCCACCGTGCGCCACAGCTCGCCCGCCCGCGCGTAGGCGGCTTCCGCCTCCTCGGCGAGACCCGCCATCTCCAGGTTCGTCGCGGCGAGATGGGCGAGCGTGGCGTGGTCCTCCTGCTCGGGCCAGTGCCGGGCGATCTCGGCCGCCCGCAGCCGCCGTTCGGCCGCCGCACGGTGCTCGCCCAGCTCGCTCAGACAGTCGCCCAGCCACCACAGGGTCTGTACGACCGCGCCGTCACCGTGCGTCTCGGCGCTCACGTCGGGCAGCGCCGACTCCAGCACCTCCGCCGCCTCGGCCCACCGCCCCTGCCGGACCAGTAGCCCGCCGAGCTGCTGCCGCGCCCACGCGCCGAGCGTCGGCCCCTCACCGGCCTCGTCCGCCCAGTGCGCGGCCTCCAGGGCGTGCTCGGCCGCCTCGGCCGCCTCACCCCGGGCGCCGACGACCTCGGCGAGCTGGAGGTGCAGCTGGGCCCGACCCACCGGCGCCAGCTGCGCCCCGCCGTGCTCCAGGGCCGCGCGCAGAGCCCGTTCGGCCTCCGCCGGATCGCCCAGGTGGTGCGCGAGCTGCGCCAGCCGCGCCTCGTACTCGACGGCGAACCACGGCACCCCGGCGTCCGCGAACTCCCGCGCCGCGTCCGCGAACAGCTCCGCCGCCGCCCGCGCGTCCCCGCCGTGCGCGGCGAGTTCGCCGAGCATCGCCAGAGCCTCGGCATGCCGCGCCGCGAGCCGCACATCGTCCCCGGTGCGGCCCTCGACGAGCGCCAGCACCTCCCGTACCGCCGCCTCGGCGCGCTCGGCCACCCCGGCCTCCACCGGTCCCTCGGCCTCGTGCACGCGCCGCATCAGGATGCGCGCCCGGCTCATCAGCACCGACGCGGCCTGCCGCAGTCCCGTGCCGTCCTCGGCGTACAGCGCGAGTATCCGGTCGTACGGCTCCGCGACCGCCGCCAGCGCCTCGTCCACGTCACCGGCGAGCGCCCGCACATACGCCGCACGCGCGCGTGCCGCCAGCGCCTCGCCCGCGTCACCCGCCTGCGCGTACAGGTCGGCGGCCTCCTCGAACAGCTGGGCGCCCTCCTCGCCGAGGCCCATGGCCTCGCGGTCGACCAGCTCGGCCCGGTCGTACGGCGCCAGCTCGACGCCCTGCGCGGCCCGCGCGACCGCCGCCCACGCCTCCAGGGCGTCCGGCCGCAGCGTGTCCGACAGCCGCCGCGCCTCGGCGAGCAGCGCGGGCAGGTCGCCTTCGGCGACGGGTTCGGCCACGGGCGCCGGCACCGGCAGGGCCGTCCGCACGGACCGCACACCGAGCGGGAGCCGCTCCACCAGCGGCCGCCGCGCCATCCGCGCCCGTGCCCACTCGCTCACGTACGTCGTGCCGTTGCGCCGGTCGAAGCGCTCGGCCAGCTCCAGCGCCTGCGCACGCGCGTGTACCGCCAGCTCCTTCGCCGTCCACGTCCGGCCCGCCGGCCCCGGCACCCGCTGCCCGCCCAGGCCCAGCTCGACCAGGCGGTCCATGAGCAGCGCGACCACCGCCAGGAATTCCATGCGGCTGCGCGGATGCCCGTCGTCGGTGAAGTACGCCGGCCGCTCGGCCAGCAGCTCCAGCGCGCGGGCCTCGTTGCCGCTGAGCGCGCAGAACTCCACATGGTCCGCGAACGCGCCCCGCATGCTCTCCATGGCCCGCACCAGCCGAAAGCCCCGCAGATGGTGGGCGCGCGCCTCGTCCAGGCGGCCCAGCCGCAGCAGCGGCACCAGCGACGAGGCGAGCACCGTGTGCGGCTCGTGCGCGCAGGAGAACTCGCCCTCCAGCACCGGCCGCCACGCCTCGACCGCCTTCGCGTCCCGCCCCCGCTCCGCCTGCCACCAGCCCTGCTGGTGCAGTTCGCAGGCGTGGCAGTCGGCCATGTCGTCCCGGTCCGCGGCCAGCCAGGCGGCGTAGGCCCGCTCGGCCCGCGCGATGTCCCCCACATGGGCGGCGACGGACAGCTCGGCGCTGCGCACCGCCCGCTCGGAGTACCCGGCGAGCCGGTAGCGGTGCTCCATCTCGCCGAGCCACTTCTCGATCGACTCCAGCGGGATGTGCGGCTGGTCGAGCATGCCCGACGACATCCACTTGAACACCCAGTGCAGCGAGTGCGCCTCGTACGCGTCGAAGTCCTCGGGCCGTTCGTCCCACATGCGCAGCAGCCGCGCGAACGGGACGAACATCTTCGCCTTCTCGGAGCTGTAGTTGTACACCTTCAGCTGGTGCCCGAGCGCCTCGATCACGGCGAGCGGGATGTTCAGCTTCTCCGCCTCGGCGAGCAGCTGCTCCGCGCGCGCGTTGCGCGCCGGGCCCTCCGGCTGCTCGGAGTTCTCCGCCATCGCCCGGCGCAGCGAGTCGAAGTCCGTGATGTCGCTCATCGTGAGCCGCCCTCCCCGTGCGTCGCCCACTCCAGCAGTGAGATGAAGGCCCGGTTCAGCAACGCCGAGTCGGCGGGCCGCAGGGGCCGCTGCGCCATCAGCAGCGCCTGCCCGTACAGCGACTCGGTGGCCGTGCCGATCAGTTCGGGATCGCCGAGCGCGCTGATCCGGCGGACCAGCGGATTGAGGTGGTTGAGCACCAGACGCGCGCGGGGCGCGCTGCCGCGCAGCGAGCCGAGGATGCCCGCCCACAGGTCGTCCGCCCGCTCCTCCGCCTCGGCGCGCGCCTGCTCGTGCCGGGCCGCCCGGTCGTCCAGGTGCAGCGCGGGCACCGACAGCGGGTGGAAGGCGCGCAGCACCACATCGCAGCCCAGCGGGTCCAGCTTGGCCCGCGCCGCGGCCAGGAAGCCGGACAGGGCCAGCTCCACGCCGGCGTCGACGGAGTCCAGGTGCGCGGTGACGGTGTCCGCGTCCAGCTCCGCTACCGCCGTGCCCGGCCGCACCGACGGCAGCGCCTCCACCAGCTCGCTGTCGTAGGTGTAGCCGCCGTTGACGACACCGACGCCCTGCGCGGAGGCGATCGGCGCGACCTGCCGGTACTCCTCGACCGTGCGCGTGAAGTGCACCACCGGGTGCCGCTGCGCGAACTCCTCCAGCGACAGCCGCCCGTCCGTCGTCTCGAACGGCAGCCACGGCAGCATCGTGCGCAGCATCTCCTTGTCGTGCCGGGCGAGGGACTTCACGCCCAGGTGGTGCACCGACAGGAAGGCCGCGAGCCGCTCCGGGTCGCCCGCGGCGAGCGAGGTCAGCCAGGACCGGATCCGCTCGCCCAGCGCCTCCCGCACCGCCGCCAGCGTCTCGTCCTCGTACAGCGACTCGCGTGAGGCGGTGGGCCGCAGGCTGTCGGTGTCCAGCACGCAGCGCACGAAGAACGCCCAGTCGGGCAGCAGCTGTTCGGCCCGCTCGGTCAGCAGCATGCCCTTCAGGTGCACCCGGTGCCCCGCCCGCTGCGCCGGGCTCACCGCCGACGGCAGCACGTACGCCACACCGCGGATGCCGGCCAGCGGCACGTCCAGGTCGATGGAGTCCAGCGGTGTGAACCCGAACAGCTCGTGGCAGTGCCGGGCGAGCGCCACGCGCCTGTTCGCGGGGCTCGGGTAGGAGCGCTCCCAGGGCGCGGGCAGGTCGGTGACCGCCTCCTCGCCGACCCGGACGTCGTAGGGCAGCAGCGAGCCGAAGTCCCGCGCCAGCGTCAGCACCCGCTCGGGCGCGAGCCACTCGGCGGCTCCGGGGCGCGCGGTGAGGTACACGGTCGTGCCCGGCTCGGGCCGGTCCGTCGCCGGCAGCGGCCGCACGGTGTACGAGCCGTCGTCGCGGGCCGTCCACTCCACCGGCGGCGCCTCGGGGGTCCGGGCGCTGCGGCTGACGACCCGGATCCGCTCGGCGACGACGAAGCAGGCCAGCAGCCCGATGCCGAACTGGCCGAGGAAGTCCGAGCGCGCCTCCCGCAGCCCGTCCGCCCGCTTGGAACTGCGGCCGATGGTCGCCAGCAGGGTGTGCACGTCCGCCTCGGTGAGCCCGACCCCGGAGTCCTCCACGCGCAGCGCGCCGCCCTCGGCGTACAGCCGCACCCGGGCCGGGGCGCCGGGCTCCTCGGCGCGGCGCGCGGTGATGGCGTCGACCGCGTTCTGCAGCAGCTCGCGCAGGTAGACCTTGGGGCTGGAGTACAGGTGGTGGGAGAGCAGGTCGACCAGACCGCGCAGGTCGACCTGGAACGTATGAGGTGTCTGAGGTGACTGGGAAGCCTGGGATGACTGTGAGGTCTGCGAGTCCATCGTCACAGCGCCGCTGGTGGGGGAGGGTCCGAGGGCGCGGGGTCGGGCGGTCCCGGTGGGGCGGGAATCCGCGGGGGATGGCCGGAGCGCGTCATCCTACGGCTCGAACGAACGTCCTGACCAGGGATTTCCCAAGACATACCCGAGGCTTGAACGGTCCCGTCGCCCACAGGTCTACGGCATTGTCAGTGCCGTGGTGTGCAATGGATCTCGTGCCCGCACTGCAAGAACCCTTGAAGAAGGTGCTCGGCCCCGCCACCGCGAAGGTGATGGCCGAGCACCTCGGCCTGCACACCGTCGGCGACCTCCTCCACCACTACCCGCGCAGATACGAGGAGCGCGGCCAGCTCACCCACCTCGCCGACCTGCCGATGGACGAGCACGTCACGGTGGTCGCCCAGGTCGCCGACGCCCGCCTGCACAGCTTCGCCTCCTCCCGGGCCCCGCGCGGCAAGGGCCAGCGGCTTGAGGTGACCATCACCGACGGCAGCGGCCGGCTCCAGCTGGTCTTCTTCGGCAACGGCGTGCACAAGCCCCACAAGGAGCTGCTGCCGGGCACCCGCGCGATGTTCGCCGGCAAGGTCTCCGTCTTCAACCGCCGCCTTCAACTCGCCCACCCCGCCTACGAGTTGCTGCGCGGCGACAGCGAGGAGACGGTCGAGACCTGGGCCGGCGCGCTCATCCCCATCTACCCGGCCACCGCCAAACTGGAGTCCTGGAAGATCGGCAAGGCCGTCCAGACGGTCCTGCCCAGCGCCCAGGAGGCCGTCGACCCACTGCCCGGCACCCTCCGCGAGGGCCGCGGCCTGGTCTCCCTCCCGGAGGCCCTGCTCAAGATCCACCGCCCGCACACCAAGGCCGACATCGCCGACGCCCGCGCCCGCCTGAAGTGGGACGAGGCCTTCGTCCTCCAGGTCGCCCTCGCCCGCCGCCGCCACGCCGACGCCCAGCTCCCGGCGGTGGCCCGCCGCCCGAGGCCCGACGGCATCCTCACCGCCTTCGACGACCGCCTGCCCTTCACCCTCACCGAGGGCCAGCGGAAGGTCTCCGAGGAGATCTTCGCCGACCTGGCCACGGAGCACCCGATGCACCGCCTCCTCCAGGGCGAGGTCGGTTCGGGCAAGACGCTGGTCGCGCTGCGCGCCATGCTCGCCGTCGTCGACGCCGGGGGGCAGGCCGCCATGCTCGCGCCCACCGAGGTGCTCGCCCAGCAGCACCACCGGTCGGTCACCGAGATGATGGGCGAGCTGGCCGAGGGGGGCATGCTGGGCGGCGCCGAGCACGCCACCAAGGTCGTCCTGCTCACCGGGTCCATGGGCGCGGCCGGTCGCCGTCAGGCGCTGCTCGACCTGGCCACCGGCGAGGCCGGCCTCGTCATCGGCACCCACGCGCTGATCGAGGACAAGGTCCAGTTCCACGACCTCGGCCTGGTCGTCGTGGACGAACAGCACCGCTTCGGCGTGGAGCAGCGCGACGCCCTGCGCGGCAAGGGGAAGCAGACGCCGCATCTGCTCGTCATGACCGCCACGCCCATTCCGCGGACCGTGGCCATGACCGTCTTCGGCGACCTGGAGACCTCCGTCCTGGACCAGCTACCGGCCGGCCGCTCGCCCATCGCCAGCCATGTCGTCCCCGCCGCCGACAAACCGCACTTCCTGGCCCGCGCCTGGGAGCGGGTGCGCGAGGAGGTCGCGAACGGCCATCAGGCGTATGTCGTCTGCCCCCGGATCGGAGACGACATCGACGAGGCCGCGGACCCCAAGAAGGCGAAGAAGTCCGCCGAGGACGACGCCGAGAAGCGCCCGCCGCTCGCCGTCCTCGACGTCGCCGAGCAGCTCGCCCGCGGTCCGCTCAAGGGCCTGAAGGTAGAGGTGCTGCACGGCCGTATGCACCCCGACGACAAGGACGCCGTCATGCGGCGCTTCGCCGCCGGTGAGACGGACGTCCTGGTCGCCACGACCGTCATCGAGGTCGGCGTCAACGTCCCCAACGCCACCGCCATGGTGATCATGGACGCCGACCGCTTCGGCGTCTCCCAGCTGCACCAGCTGCGCGGCCGGGTCGGCCGTGGCTCGGCCCCCGGACTGTGCCTGCTGGTCACCGAGATGCCCGAGGCGAGCGCCGCCCGGCAGCGCCTGAACGCGGTCGCCTCCACGCTCGACGGCTTCGAACTCTCCCGGATCGACCTCGAACAGCGCCGCGAGGGCGACGTCCTCGGCCAGGCCCAGTCCGGCGCCCGCTCCTCGCTGCGGGTGCTGGCGGTCATCGAGGACGAGGAGATCATCGCGGAGGCCAGGGAGGAAGCGGCGAAGGTGGTCGCGGCCGATCCGGAGCTGGAACGCCTTCCCGGCCTGCGCACGGCCCTGGACGCCTTGCTGGACGAGGAGAGGGAGCAGTACCTGGAAAAGGGCTGACAGACTGGGAGCAGTCACCTTCTGCGTACACCAGCGACAAGGACCCGAGATGACCCGCGTGATCGCCGGCGCAGCCGGTGGCCGTCGCCTGGCCGTCCCCCCAGGCACCGGAACCCGCCCCACCTCCGACCGCGCACGCGAGGGCCTCTTCTCCACCTGGCAGTCCCTCCTGGGCGGCCCCCTGGACGGCGAGCGGGTCCTCGACCTGTACGCGGGCTCCGGCGCCGTGGGCCTGGAGGCCCTCTCCCGCGGGGCGAGCCACACCCTCCTGGTCGAAGCCGACGTGCGGGCGGCCCGCATCGTGCGCGAGAACGCGAGGAACCTCGGTCTGCTCGGCGCCGAGGTCAGACACGGCAAAGCGGAACAGATCATCCGCACCGCGCCCCCACAGGCCCCGTACGACCTGGTCTTTCTCGATCCGCCCTACGCCGTCACGGACGACGATCTTCGCGAGATCCTGCTCACACTCCGCTCCGAAAGCTGGCTCGCTGAGCAAGCGCTCGTCACCGTGGAGCGCAGCACCAGAGGCGGGGAGTTCCGGTGGCCCGACGGCTTCGAGGCCATCCGGGCCCGTCGCTACGGCGAGGGAACGTTTTGGTACGGTCGCGCCGCCTCTACGTGCGAAGACGCACGATGACCGGACCGGAGAGCGAGGGATCACAAGTGCGCCGCGCCGTCTGTCCCGGGTCGTTCGACCCGATCACCAACGGACATCTCGACATCATCGCCCGCGCCTCCCGTCTGTACGACGAGGTCTACGTCGCGGTGATGATCAACAAGGCCAAGAAGGGCCTGTTCGAGATCGAGGAGCGGATCGACCTGATCCACCAGGTCACCGCCGAGTACGCGAACGTCCGCGTCGAGGCCTTCCACGGCCTCCTCGTCGACTTCTGCAAGCAGCGCGACATCCCCGCCATCGTCAAGGGCCTGCGCGCCGTCAGCGACTTCGACTACGAGCTGCAGATGGCCCAGATGAACAACGGGCTCACCGGCGTCGAGACCCTCTTCGTGCCCACCAACCCCACCTACAGCTTCCTGTCGTCCTCCTTGGTCAAGGAGGTCGCACAGTGGGGCGGCGACGTCTCCCACCTCGTCCCGGCCCCCGTGCTGGAGGCGCTCAACGCGCGGCTGCGCCAGGACTGAACGGGCTACAGTCGTCCCGTCCGTCTCCATCACATCCGTAGAGAGTGGCGAGCACACGGTGGACGTGCAGAAGAAGCTCGACGAGATCGTCACGGCGGTCTCCAGTGCCCGGTCGATGCCGATGTCGGCCTCGTGCGTGGTCAACCGCGCCGACCTGCTGTCCATGCTGGAGGAGCTGCGCGCGGCCCTGCCCGACTCCCTCGCGCAGGCCCAGGAGCTGATCGGCGACCGGGAGCAGATGGTCGAGCAGGCCCGCCAGGAGGCCGAGCGGATCATCGCCGGCGCCCACGCCGAGCGCGGCTCGCTGATCTCCGACACCGAGATCGCCCGCCGCTCCCAGGCCGAGGCCGACCGGATCCTCGCCGAGGCCCGCCAGGAGGCCGAGGAGATCCGCGCCGAGGCCGACGACTACGTCGACTCCAAGCTCGCCAACTTCGAGGTCGTCCTCACCAAGACGCTCGGCTCGGTCGGCCGCGGCCGCGAGAAGCTGCTCGGCACCGGACCCGGCCTCGACGAGGACGGCTACGAGGACGCGGACGCCCCGCAGCGCAGCCACGACCCCGAGACCCTGCGCCGGGACGCCGACGCCTACGTCGACGCCAAGCTCGGCGCCTTCGAGGCGGTCCTGGCCAAGACGCTGGAGGCGGTCGGCCGGGGCCGGCAGAAGCTGCACGGCCGGATCGCCACCGACGACCTCGGCGCGCTCGCCGGCGACACCAGCACCGTCCAGCACTCCAGCGACGCCGACTACCTCGCCGACCTGGCCGCGCTGGCCGAGCAGGACGCCCCGTCCCAGCAGACTCAGCAGACTCAGCAGTCCCAGCCGGCGCACCAGCCCCAGCAGCCCCAGCACGAGCCCCAGTACGCGGCGTACGCCCAGCAGCAGCCGGACCCGTACGCCGGCTACCCGCAGCAGCAGTACGCCCAGCAGGACGCCTACGGCTACCAGCACGCCGACCCGTACGCCTACCAGGGCTACGACACGGGCCAGCAGCCCGTGTACGACCCGCAGCAGGCCCCCCAGCCCCAGCAGTCCCAGCAGGGATACGCCCTGGACGAGACCAGCCTCTTCGACACCAGCATGATCAGCGCGGAGCAGCTGCGGGCCTACGAGCAGGGCCGCGGCCTGTAGCGTCCGGCCCGGATTGGGCCGAGAGCGAAAGGTCCAGTATCCTGGCTCTTCGGTCGCGAGTACGTCCGCGATCAGCGCTGCCCGGAGCTTCCGCGGCGGCGTCCCCCTGAGCTGGAAGACCGAAAGCAGGAATGGCTCACAACGCCCGCCTCGACCACCGCAACCCCCTCGTGTTCGACACGCACGAGCTGGGCCGGCGGCCAGGCGCGCTGCAGCGTCTGACCCGCACGGTCCCCGCTCCCAAGGACTTCGGTCTGGTGGGAGTCATCGGAGTGCCGGAAGGCGCCCCGGTGGAGCTCGAACTCCGCCTGGAGTCGGTCATGGAAGGGGTGCTTGTCACAGGCACCGCCCGTGCCACGGCGAAGGGGGAGTGCGTAAGGTGTCTGGAGCCGCTTCAGCTCGACGTCGAAGCGGACTTCCAGGAGATGTTCTCGTACCCTGACGCCGACGACCGGGGCCGTGTCCAGCACACGGAACCGGGCGACGACGCCGAGGACGACGAGGACAGGCTCTTCCTTGAGGACGGACTCTTCGACCTCGAAGGTGTGCTGCGTGATGCGGTGGTGCTCGCACTGCCGATGCAGCCGGTGTGCCAGGAAGACTGCCCCGGTCTGTGCCCCGAGTGCGGGGTGCGGCTCGCGGACGACCCGGACCACCATCACGACGCCGTCGACATCCGTTGGGCGGCTTTGCAGGGACTCGCCGGCTCACTTCGGGACGGCGACAAGGACGATACGAGCGGCGCCGAAGCGGGCGTCGACGAGAAGCAGGAGAAGTAGCCGTGGCTGTTCCGAAGCGGAAGATGTCGCGCAGCAACACGCGCCACCGCCGGTCGCAGTGGAAGGCTGCGGTCCCCACCCTGGTCGCGTGCGAGCGCTGCCACGAGCCCAAGCAGCAGCACATCGCGTGCCCGTCGTGCGGCACCTACAACAAGCGCCAGGTCATCGAGGTCTGAGCGGCTGGTGAGAGGCACTGTGTCCACGCCCAAGAAGCAGTCGGCGGACAACCAGGCCTCGTCCCACACGCTTCTGGAAGGGCGGCTCGGCTACCAGGTCGAGTCCGCCCTTCTGGTGCGAGCGCTGACGCACCGCTCCTACGCGTACGAGAACGGCGGACTGCCGACGAACGAGCGCCTGGAGTTCCTCGGGGACTCCGTGCTCGGTCTCGTCGTCACCGACACGCTCTACCGAACCCACCCCGACCTGCCCGAAGGCCAGCTGGCCAAGCTGCGGGCCGCGGTGGTCAACTCGCGTGCGCTGGCGGAGGTCGGGCGCGGCCTCGACCTGGGCTCCTTCATCCGGCTCGGCCGCGGTGAAGAGGGCACGGGCGGCCGGGACAAGGCATCCATCCTCGCCGACACCCTGGAAGCGGTGATCGGCGCGGTCTATCTCGACCAGGGCCTCGACGCGGCCTCCGAACTGGTGCACCGCCTGTTCGACCCGCTGATCGAGAAGTCCTCCAACCTCGGAGCCGGCCTGGACTGGAAGACCAGTCTCCAGGAGCTCACCGCGACCGAGGGGCTCGGCGTGCCCGAGTACCTGGTCACGGAGACCGGCCCCGACCACGAGAAGACCTTCACTGCTGCCGCCCGCGTCGGAGGCGTCTCGTACGGCACCGGCACCGGCCGCAGCAAGAAGGAGGCGGAGCAGCAGGCCGCCGAGTCCGCGTGGCGTGCCATCCGCGCCGCCGCGGACGAGCGAGCCAAGGCGGCCGAGGCGGCGAAGGCCGAACAGGCCGTCGAGAACGCCGACGAGGCGTCCGCCTCCGCCTGATCCGACGAACGACGACCGAGCGCCCGTCCCCCACCGGGGCGGGCGCTCGATCCGTACGGTGTGACGCCCTACTGTGTGACGGGGGGAGCCCCATGCCCGAGTTGCCCGAGGTCGAGGTCGTACGGCGCGGTCTCGCGCGGTGGGTCGCCCACCGCACCGTCGCCGACGCCGAGGTACTGCACCCGCGTGCCGTGCGCCGGCACACCGCCGGTGCCGACGACTTCGCGCACCGTCTCAAGGGCCACCGCATCGGCACGCCCAGCCGGCGGGGCAAGTACCTGTGGCTGCCGCTGGAGGACACCGGGCAGGCGATCCTGGCCCACCTCGGGATGAGCGGCCAGCTGCTGGTGCAGCAGCACTCCGCGCCCGACGAGAAGCATCTGCGCATCCGTATCCGCTTCACCGACGTCCAGGGCACCGAGCTGCGCTTCGTCGACCAGCGCACCTTCGGCGGGCTCTCCCTGCACGACACGACCGGGGACGGGCTGCCGGACGTCATCGCACACATCGCCCGCGACCCGCTGGACCCGCTCTTCGACGACGAGGGCTTCCACCAGGCGCTGCGCCGCAAGCGCACCACGATCAAGCGGGCGCTGCTCGACCAGTCGCTGATCAGCGGGGTCGGCAACATCTACGCCGACGAGGCGCTGTGGCGCTCTCGCATCCACTACGACCGCCCGACGGCCGGCTTCACCCGGCCCCGCACGGCGGAACTCCTCACGCACATCCGCGATGTGATGAACGAGGCGCTCGCCGTCGGCGGCACCAGCTTCGACAGCCTGTACGTCAACGTCAACGGCGAGTCGGGCTACTTCGACCGGTCCCTGGACGCGTACGGCCGTGAGGGCCTGCCGTGCAAGCGGTGCGGTACGCCGATGCGCCGCCGCCCGTGGATGAACCGTTCCAGCTACTTCTGCCCGAAGTGCCAGCGGGCGCCGCGCGTCACGCCGTAGCGCGGGTTTCGTCGTAGCGCTCGCGGGCGGCCAGGACGTCGTCCATGCTGCCCTCGACGAAGCGGATGAGGCTCAGCAGCCGGCCGGCGACCTCGCGGCCCAGCGGGGTCAGCTCGTAGTCCACCCGGGGCGGGTTGGTGGGCTGGGCCTCGCGGTGGACCAGGCCGTCGCGTTCCAGGGCGTGCAGCGTCTGGGACAGCATCTTCTCGCTCACGCCGTCCACCCGGCGGCGCAGTTCGTTGAAGCGCAGCGAGCCCTCGTACAGCGCGCCGAGCGTCAGCGCGCCCCAGCGTCCCGTGACGTGCTCCAGCGTGCCCCGTGACGGGCAGGCCTTGGCGAACACGTTGTACGGCAGGTCCTGGTCGGGCGTGCGCTGATCGGTCCTGGTCATGTCTCCAGCGTACTCCAGTGCAGCGCTAACCCTCGGCTTGCGCTTGCTAAAAGTTAGTGCTTTCCTGGGGTCACTGCTTACGACCTGCCCTTACGAGGAGTACGTATGACCACCCCCGTCGTCGCCATCGCCTACCACTCCGGCTTCGGCCACACCGCGGTCCTTGCCGAGGCCGTGCGCGCGGGAGCCGCGGACGCCGGTGCCGAGGTCCACCTGATCAAGGTCGACGAGATCACCGACGCACAGTGGGAGCTGCTGGACCGCGCCGACGCGATCGTCTTCGGCTCGCCGACCTACATGGGCACCGCGTCCGGCGCCTTCCACGTCTTCGCCGAGGCCACCTCGAAGCGCTGGTTCGGCCAGGACTGGAAGGACAAGCTGGCGGCGGGCTTCACCAACTCCGGCTCCAAGAGCGGCGACAAGCTGCACACCCTGCAGTTCTTCCAGATCCTGGCCGCGCAGCACGGGATGAACTGGATCAGCCTCGGCCTGCACCCCGGCTGGAACAACAGCGCCGGCTCCGAGAACGACCTCAACCGCCTCGGCGTCTTCACCGGCGCCGCAGCCCAGACGAACGTCGACGAGGGCCCGGACGCGGTCCACAAGGCGGACATCGCAACGGCGGAACACCTGGGCCACCGGGTGGCGCAGACGGCGAGGGTGTTCCGCCGGGGGCTGGCGGCGGCCTGAGCCGGGCTCAGCGGTGGGGGTCGCCGGCCGGCGGCGGACCCGGCAGGTCGGCGGGGTCACCCACCCAGTCCTCCGGGAAGAGCGGCGCGGGGATCAGGGCGACGTAGGCGATGTGGGCCATGAGCTGGGACTGGAACGGTTCGGCCACGTCGGCGAGCATGAGCGGCCAGGTGCACAGCAGCAGCGCGACGAACAGCAGCAACCGGACCCGCACCGGATGCATGCGGTTGTGCACCGTGACCCCGAACACCGAGACCAGCAGGGCCGGTACACCGACGAGCGGGAACAAACGCACCCCCAGTCCCAGGGTGTCCCAGAAGCCCTCCTCCAGGTCGGCGGTCTGCGCAACCGCCACCCAAGCCCCGGCATAGAGCAGCAGGTACGCGAGGACGCACCCACCCATCCGGCGCAGCACTCGTCCCACCCGGTAGGGCGTCTCCTGCTGTGGCGACACGGCAAACCCCCCTGTGTTTTGAACGCGTTCAACTTAGCATCGCGTTCGCCGCACAGGGGGTGTCGTACACGTCGGCGCAGCCGGCTGCCTCAGTACCCGAAGTCCTGCGTCCACCAAGGTCCGCCGGAGCCGAAGTGGACTCCCACGCCCAGGGTCTTGAAGTCGGGGTTGAGGATGTTCGCGCGGTGGCCCGGGCTGTTCATCCAGGCATCCACCACCGCTGCCGGGTCGGCCTGGCCACGGGCTATGTTCTCGCCGCCCAGGCCGGTTATGCCCGCCTTCGCCGCCCGGTCCCAGGGGGTGCGGCCGTCGGGGTCGGTGTGGTCGAAGAAGTCCCGCGCGGCCATGTCGTCGCAGAAGTCCTCGGCCAGCTCGGTGAGCGCGCTGTTCGCGGCCAGCGGGGCGATGCCCGCCTTGGCCCGCTCGGCGTTGACGAGCTGCAGGACCTGCGCCTCGGCCTGCGCCACCGCCGACACGGTCACCGGCGGGCTGGTGTGCTCCGGCGGCTTCGGCGGGGTCGCCTTCCGCGCCGGGGCGGTCGTCCGCGGCGTGCTCGGCGTGGCCGACGGCTTCTTCGTCGGGGTCTTCGTCGGGGTCTTCGTGGGCGTCGGCGAGGGCGCCGCCGTGGACGGGGAGGCCGACGGCGACGGCGTCGAGGAAGGCGTTGCCGACGGGGACGACGGCGCGGACGTGGGGCGCCCGGCGCCCCGGCCGGTGACCGTGCCCCCGGCATGGGACTCGGCGCTGCCGGACGTGCCGCCCTGCTCGCTGGGGGAGTTCGACGACGTGTCCGTGGCCTGCACCCTGCTGTCCTCGGCGCTGCCGCCGAGCCGGTAGTTGTGCAGTCCCGGCACCATGCCGGACGCGACGGCCACCGTCCCGATGGCGACCGCGCCCGCGACCCCCAGCAGACCGGTGCGCACCGGCGTCACGGCCCGCCTGCGGCGCCGGTGCCCGCCCCGGCGCGGGGAACCCGTGTTCGGTGTGAAGCCCGACCCGGGAGCGCCCCCGGAGGGGCCGTCGTCGGTGGCGAAGAGGTAGGCCTGGCTCTTCGCCACGGCCTCCGCGTACGCCTCCGGGTTCAGATAGGGCGCGATGCCCAGCGGGGCGGTGTCGCGTCCGGTCGAGTCCCCCGGGGTCCCGCGGTGCTCCGGAAAGGAGCCCTCCGGCTGCGTGGCCCCCGTGGCGCGGCCTTCGGCGGCGCGGCCGGCGGCGGAGCGTCGGTGGCGTCCCATGTCCTGGCCTTCCTCGTTCTCGCGGCCGGCCCGCCTTGCGGATCACGGGGGTCCCCTCGCCCCCGGCAGCCGGCCAGACTCACCCGATCGAGTGAGTTTCATATGAGATGCATTGGGTCGGGACGGTACCGCATGGCGCAAGGGGAGGAAGTGTCCCGAGAGACATTGGCCGGTTAGGTTGCACCCATGAGCGAGGATGTACGACTGGTCGCCTGGGTGCGTGGACGCGTGCAGGGTGTGGGTTTTCGCTGGTTCACGCGCGCCAAGGCGCTGGAGATCGGCGGCCTGAGTGGTTTTGCTCTCAATTTGGCCGACGGCCGCGTCCAGGTGGTCGCGGAAGGGCCCCGTCCGGGTTGCGAGGTCCTGCTCGACTGGCTCCGCGAGGGCGACACGCCCGGGCACGTGGACGGCGTCACGGAGATCTGGGACACACCCCGCGGCGGCTACGACGGCTTCGCCATCCGCTGACCCGGCGCCCGGAGCCGGTCCCGGACGCGCTCGGCGGCCCTCGCCGGGCACCCTCGTCCGGGAGAAACCGGCAGGTGGTTGCGGAGAACCGCTTGCAGATGGCAGGCTCCGCACGCAAGGATGATCGCCACGCCCCGAGGGGCCCGCAGGAGTCGCCGCGCAGGCATGTTCGTGCCGCGCGCCCCCGGGTCACCCTCCCGTTGGGGCGTGATCGTGTTGACCGTCAAACTTTTTGGTGAGACGCTGAAAGCCCGCGCACCTTAGCTGTTTGGCATGGCTGAACGGCAGCACAACTCCAGGCCCGCCAGGCAGCCGCGGGTGCGAATCCCTCACGACCCACACCGCTTCGGTCGGTCACTCATTGTGGAGGACCATCCATCATGGCAAAGGCGCTTCTCGGTTACGTCGGCGGCTCCGACCCTCGACTCCTCGCCGAGATGCGACGGCTCCAGCAGCGCGTTCAGGACCTCGAATCCGAGCTCGTGCGGATCCAGGCCGAGAACGACGCCCTGCAGGCTGCCGCTTCTCACGACAGGATCATGGAGAGCGTTGACGCACACCAGGCGGAGCCTGCGCTCACCTGATCACTGCACGCTCCACAACAGCACAAGCAGTGGTTGGGCTGTCCGTCACAACCGCTTCAGTGTCAGAAGTGCAAGGGACGCCTCGGCGTCCCTTCTTTCTTGCCCCCGTGCATCCTTTCACTCTCTTTAACGTCTGGTGTGCCCTGCGCGTTCACCGGTGAAACCGCGGGTAGCACCGTGGTTCATAGAGTGAGACAACCCCGGAAGGTAGAGTCCGACGGCGTGCACCTCAAGGCCCTCACGCTCCGCGGGTTCAAGTCGTTCGCCTCGGCGACCACACTCCGGTTCGAACCGGGGATCACCTGTGTCGTCGGCCCGAACGGCTCGGGCAAGTCCAACGTCGTGGACGCGCTCAGCTGGGTCATGGGCGAGCAGGGCGCCAAGTCGCTGCGCGGCGGCAAGATGGAGGACGTCATCTTCGCCGGCACCACCGGCCGCCCGCCGCTGGGCCGCGCCGAGGTGTCGCTGACCATCGACAACTCCGACGGCGCGCTGCCCATCGAGTACGCCGAGGTCACCATCACGCGGATCATGTTCCGCAACGGCGGCAGCGAGTACCAGATCAACGGCGACACCTGCCGCCTGCTGGACATCCAGGAACTCCTCTCCGACTCCGGCATCGGCCGCGAGATGCACGTCATCGTCGGCCAGGGCCAGCTCGACTCCGTCCTGCACGCCGACCCCATGGGCCGCCGCGCCTTCATCGAGGAGGCCGCGGGCGTTCTCAAGCACCGCAAGCGCAAGGAGAAGGCGCTGCGCAAGCTGGACGCGATGCAGGCCAACCTGGCCCGTGTGCAGGACCTCACGGACGAACTCAGACGGCAGCTCAAGCCCCTGGGCCGCCAGGCCGCCGTCGCCCGCCGGGCCGCCGTCATCCAGGCCGACCTGCGCGACGCCCGGCTGCGCCTGCTCGCCGACGACCTGGTCCGGCTGCGCCAGGCCCTCACGGCCGAGATCGCCGACGAGGCCGCGCTCAAGGCCCGCAAGGAGGCCGCCGAGCAGGACCTGAAGAAGGCCCAGCAGCGCGAGGCCCTGCTGGAGGACGAGGTACGGCAGCTCACGCCGCGCCTTCAGCGCGCCCAGCAGACCTGGCACGAACTCTCCCAGCTCGCCGAACGCGTCCGCGGCACGATCTCCCTGGCCGACGCCCGCGTCAAGAGCGCCACCTCCGCCCCGCCGGAGGAGCGGCGCGGACGCGACCCCGAGGACATGGAACGCGAGGCCGCCCGCATCCGCGAGCAGGAGGCCGAGCTGACGGCAGCCCTGGAGGCCGCGGAGCGGGCCCTGGAGGACACCGTCGAGCACCGCGCGGAACTGGAGCGCGCCCTCGCCCAGGAGGAACGGCGCCTGAAGGACGTCGCCCGCGCCATCGCCGACCGCCGCGAGGGCCTGGCCCGGCTGCGCGGCCAGGTCGGCGCCGCCCGCTCCCGCGCCGCCTCCGCCCAGGCGGAGATCGACCGCCTGGCCGCCGCCCGCGACGAGGCCCAGGAACGCGCCGTCGCCGCCCAGGAGGAGTACGAGGCTCTCAAGGCCGAGGTCGACGGCCTGGACGCCGGTGACGAGGAGCTGGCCGAGCGGCACGAGACGGCCAAGCGGCAGCTCGCCGAGGCCGACGCCGCCCTCGGCGCCGCCCGTGAGGCACTCACCGCGGCGGAGCGCACCCGCGCCGCGACCCAGGCCCGCCACGAGGCCCTGGCGCTGGGCCTGCGCCGCAAGGACGGCACCGGAACACTGCTGGGCGCACGGGACCGTCTGGCCGGGGTCCTGGGGCCGGCGGCGGAACTGCTGACGGTGGAGCCGGGCTACGAGGTGGCCCTCGCGGCCGCCTTCGGCGCGGCGGCGGACGCGATCGCCGTGGAGACCCCGTCCGCGGCAGCAGAAGCGATCCGCCTCCTACGCAAGCAGGACGGAGGCAGAGCAGCCCTGCTCCTCGCAGGCGCCCCGGAGGAAGCCCCCCAAAGGGGCGCGGGGAACGCCGCGAGCAACCACGACGCACCCGCAGACGCCAACGGCGGGATCGCGCCCCAAAGGGGCGCGGGGAACGGCGCGACCAGCCACAACGCACCCGCCACCCCCACCCCGCAACGCGCCCCGCCGCGGACCTCGTCACAGGACCGGCCGAGCTGATGCCCGCCGTCCGCCGCCTCCTGCAAGGAACCGTGGTCGTCGGCACCCTGGAGGACGCCGAGGACGTCGTCTACGCGCACCCCGAGCTGACCGCCGTGACCGCGGAGGGCGACCTGCTGGGCGCTCACTTCGCCCACGGCGGCTCCGCCGGTGCGCCCAGCCTCCTGGAGGTGCAGGCCTCCGTGGACGAGGCCGCGGCCGAGCTGGCCGAGCTCCAGGTGCGATGCGCGCGGCTGGCCGAGGAGCAGCGGGCGGCAGCGGAACGGCGCACCGAGGCCGTCACCGTCGTAGAGGAACTGGCGGAGCGCCGGCGGGCCGCCGAGCGGGAGAAGTCGGCCGTGGCCCAGCAGCTCGGGCGGCTCGCCGGGCAGGCCCGCGCGGCGGCCGGCGAGGCCGAGCGGTCCACCGCGGCGGCGGCACGCGCGCAGGAGGCGCTGGAGCAGGCCGTCCAGGACGCGGAGGAGCTGGCGGAACGGCTGGCGGTCGCCGAGGAGACGCCCGTCGAGGAGGAACCGGACACCTCCGTGCGCGACCGGCTCGCGGCCGACGGTGCCAACGCCCGGCAGACCGAGATGGAGGCCCGCCTCCAGGTCCGCACCCACGAGGAGAGGGTGAAAGGCCTGGCGGGACGGGCCGACTCCCTGGACCGCGCCGCCCGCGCGGAACGCGAGGCACGCGCGCGTGCCGAGCAGCGCCGGGCCCGGCTGCGCCACGAGGCGTCCGTCGCCCAGGCGGTGGCCTCCGGCGCCCGCCAGCTGCTGGCGCACGTCGAGGTCTCCCTGGACCGGGCCGTGCGGGAACGCGAGGCCGCCGAAGCCGCCAAGGCCGCCCGCGAGCAGGAGCTGACCGCCGCCCGCGCCGCCGGCCGCGAACTCAAGGCCGAGCTGGACAAGTTGACGGATTCAGTCCACCGGGGCGAGGTACTCGGAGCCGAGAAGCGGCTGCGCATCGAGCAGCTGGAGACCAAGGCGCTGGAGGAACTGGGTGTCGAGCCGGAGGGGCTGGTCGCCGAGTACGGGCCGGACCAGCCCGTGCCGCCCTCGCCCCCCGCCGAGGGCGAGGAGCTGCCGGACGACCCGGAGCACCCGCGCAACCAGCCGCGTCCTTTCGTGCGCGCCGAGCAGGAGAAGCGCCTGAAGGCGGCCGAGCGCGCCTACCAGCAGCTCGGCAAGGTCAATCCGCTGGCGCTGGAGGAGTTCGCCGCGCTGGAGGCTAGGCACCAGTTCCTGAGCGAGCAGCTGGAGGACCTGAAGAAGACCCGTGCCGACCTGCTGCAGGTCGTCAAGGAGGTCGACGAGCGGGTCGAGCAGGTCTTCACGGAGGCCTACCGGGACACGGCCCGCGAGTTCGAGGGCGTCTTCAGCCGGCTCTTCCCGGGCGGTGAGGGCCGCCTCGTCCTGACGGACCCCGACAACATGCTCACCACGGGCGTGGACGTCGAGGCACGGCCGCCGGGCAAGAAGGTCAAGCGGCTGTCCCTGCTCTCGGGCGGCGAGCGGTCGCTGACGGCCGTGGCGCTGCTGGTGTCGATCTTCAAGGCCCGGCCGAGCCCGTTCTATGTGATGGACGAGGTCGAGGCGGCGCTGGACGACACCAATCTGCAGCGGCTGATCCGGATCATGCAGGAGCTGCAGGAGGCCTCGCAGCTGATCGTGATCACGCACCAGAAGCGCACGATGGAGGTCGCGGACGCCCTCTACGGCGTGTCCATGCAGGGCGACGGCGTCTCGAAGGTCATCTCCCAGCGCCTTCGCTGAGTCCACAAGATCATCTGACTCAATGTTCATTTCTTGAACACGAAGCAACGAGGCGTATCTAGAAACTCACAAGCGCTGACCTATTGACTTCGAAACTTGAAGGCATAGTCTCTGCAACGTTGCTTTTACCTTCAGGTCTCACCTGCAAGGGCAGACCCCCACCCGGCAGCGTTGCCGGTGGCCCGAGGAGTACACGTGACCAGCACAGCGCAGGCACCCCAGTCAGGAGCCCGTACGGCCCATCCCGATCATCTCGGGCATGTCATCTTCATCGCGGCCGCCGCCGCGATGGGCGGTTTCCTCTTCGGCTACGACAGTTCCGTCATCAACGGCGCCGTCGAGGCCATCCGCGACCGCTACGACATCGGCTCCGCCGCGCTGGCCCAGGTCATCGCGATCGCCCTGATCGGATGCGCCATCGGCGCCGCCACCGCCGGCCGCATAGCCGACCGCATCGGCCGTATCCGCTGTATGCAGATCGCCGCGGTGCTCTTCACGATCAGCGCCGTCGGCTCCGCGCTGCCCTTCGCGCTGTGGGACCTCGCCTTCTGGCGCATCGTCGGCGGCTTCGCCATCGGCATGGCCTCCGTGATCGGCCCGGCCTACATCGCCGAGGTCGCCCCGCCCGCCTACCGCGGCCGTCTCGGCTCCTTCCAGCAGGCCGCGATCGTCATCGGCATCGCCGTCTCGCAGCTGGTGAACTGGGGCCTGCTCAACGCCGCCGGCGGCGACCAGCGCGGCGAGCTGATGGGCCTGGAGGCCTGGCAGGTCATGCTGGGCGTCATGGTCGTCCCGGCCGTCCTGTACGGCCTGCTCTCCTTCGCCATCCCCGAGTCCCCGCGCTTCCTGATCTCGGCCGGCCGGCGTGACCGCGCCAAGGAGATCCTCGCCGAGGTCGAGGGCAAGGGCATCGACCTGGACGCCCGCGTCACCGAGATCGAGCACGCCATGAGGAGCGAGCACAAGTCCTCCTTCAAGGACCTGCTCGGCGGCGGCTTCTTCTTCAAGCCGATCGTGTGGGTCGGCATCGGCCTGTCGGTCTTCCAGCAGTTCGTCGGCATCAACGTGGCCTTCTACTACTCGTCCACGCTGTGGCAGTCGGTGGGCGTCGACCCGACGGACTCGTTCTTCTACTCCTTCACGACGTCGATCATCAACATCATCGGCACCGTGATCGCGATGATCTTCGTGGACCGCGTCGGCCGCAAGCCGCTGGCGCTCATCGGCTCCGTCGGCATGGCGATCGGCCTCGCCCTGGAGGCCTGGGCCTTCTCCTACGACCTCGTCGGCGGCAAGCTCCCCGCCACGCAGGGCTGGGTCGCCCTGATCGCCGCCCACATCTTCGTGCTGTTCTTCGCCCTGTCCTGGGGTGTGGTCGTGTGGGTCTTCCTCGGCGAGATGTTCCCGAACAAGATCCGCGCCGCCGCCCTGGGCGTGGCCGCCGCCGCGCAGTGGATCGCCAACTGGGCGATCACCGCGAGCTTCCCGTCGCTGGCCGACTGGAACCTCTCCGGCACCTATGTGATCTACACGGTCTTCGCCGCGCTCTCCATCCCGTTCGTCCTGAAGTTCGTCAAGGAGACGAAGGGCAAGGCGCTGGAGGAGATGGGCTGACGCCCCCGAACTCGGGGAGAAGGGCCAAGTCCCCGCTGCCCTCTCCTCGACCCGTCCGCCGCCCCCGCCCGGCCACTGCCCGGGCGGGGGCGGCGGTGTCGTGTCACCCGGGACGATCAGCGTCGTGGCCCGCCACCGTCCGCGCGAACAGGCGCAGGCTGCGCCAGGCCTCCTCCACCGGCATCCCGCCCACCAGCGGATGCAGCACCAGGGTGTCCAGCCCCAGCCGCGCGCACTGCTCCGGAGTGACGATCCGGTACACCCCCTCCGCCCGCAGCTCCGCCACCGTCGTGGCCGCCGACCCCACCGCCGAGCGGACGCCGCCGGACTGCCAGGAGGTGTACGTCCGGGCCTCGTGCAGGAAGTGCTCCCCGTACAGCGCCCACGCCCGGTCCGGATCGTCGGCCAGGTGCAGCAGCGGGGTCTCGGCGCCGGGCATCAGCACCCAGCCCTCGGTGCCGTACTCCGCGAGCCGCTCCTTGTAGTACGCCTCCAGCTCGGGCAGGTGCGCGCTGGGGAAGAACGGCAGGCCGAGCCGTGCCGCCCGCCGCGCGGCGGCCCGGGAGGAGCCGCCCACCAGCAGCAGCGGATGCGGCTGGGTGTACGGCCGTGGGGTGACCCGCACCCGCCGGCCCCGGTACTCGAACTCCTCCCCGGACCACGCCCGCACCAGCGTGTGCAGGAGCTCGTCCTGGAGCCGGCCGCGCTGCCGGAAGTCGCGGCCGAACAGGGCGTACTCCTCGGGCCGGTACCCGATGCCCGCCACCGTCACCAGGCGCCCGCCGCTGAGCAGGTCCAGTACGGCGATCTCCTCGGCGAGCCGCAGCGGCTCGTGCAGCGGGCCGATCAGCGCGGACACCGTGACCGTGATCCGCCGGGTGGCCCCGAACACCGCGCCCGCGAAGGCCAGCGGCGACGGCAGCCAGTTGTCGCCGGAGCCGTGGTGCTCCTCCGTCTGCACCATGCCGATGCCGTGCTCGTCGGCGTAGGCGGCCATCTCCAGGGCCGCGCGGTAGCGGGCGGCCAGCTCGGCGGGGGAGGCGCCGGGAGCGACGAGGTTGAACCGGACGACCGTGACGGGCATGGAAAATCCCCCTCCGCAGGCGACTTCGCCGACGGAGGGGACAGTAGCTGACGGTGCGTCAGACAGCCAGGGTCTCGCGCTCCCGGTCCGCCTCGGCCGCCTGCGGGCCGGCGACGGCGGGCTTCGGCAGGACGAGGTACAGCAGCCCGGAGATCACGACGGTCGCGATCCAGCCCAGGCCGTACTCGCCGATGAAGTTGTTCTTCGCCAGCGGCCCGGTGAACCAGTCGGACGTGGTGAACATCAGCCCGGCGACGAGACCGGCCGCCCAGGCGACGACCGCCGCGGGGGAGAACCCGCCCCGGTACCAGTACGCACTGCTGCGCGTGGTGTCGGCCATGGCCGCACCGTCATACTCCTCGCGCCGCAGCATGTCCGCGCCGAAGACGCCGACCCACGCCGAGAAGGCGACGGCGAGCAGGGACAGGAAGGCGATGAAGGACCCCATGAAGCTGGTCGCGACCAGCATCAGCACACCGCCGAAGACCAGCGAGATCACGGCGTTCACGGACACCGCCCAGTGGCGCGGCACCTTGAAGCCGAGGGTCTGCGCGGTGAAGCCGGCCGAGTACATCGACATGGAGTTGATCAGCAGCATGCCGATCAGCGCGATGAGCAGGTAGGGCACGGCGATCCAGGTCGGCAGGATCTCGCCGAGGAAGGACACCGGGTCGGACGCCGACGCCAGGTCCGGCGTGGACACCGCCATCACCGCGCCCATCAGCACCATCGGCAGCACGACGATCCCGGCGCCGCCCACCGCCGTACCCACGATGGCCTTGGACGACGCGGTACGCGGCAGATAGCGGGTGAAGTCCGGAGCGGACGGGATCCAGCTGACACCGCCGGCCGCGATCATGCCGATACCGGTGATCACCGCGGCGGTGGAACCGGCGGAGTGCTCCATCACCTTCGACCAGTCGGTGTTCACGGCCAGGTACACCAGCACCAGCACCGAGAACGCGCCGAACAGATAGGTCGCGTACTTGTTGCACTTCTGCACAGCGTTGATGCCGAGGCCGGAGATCGCGAACGTCGCGACGACGAACAACAGCAGCATGACCATGTCCAGCACGCTGTTCGCGCCGATGCCGAAGACGATCTCCAGGATGGTGAGCATGGCGTAGGCGCCGGTCACCGCGTTGATCGTCTCCCAGCCCCAGCGGGCGACCCAGATCAGCGAACCGGGCAGCAGATTGCCGCGCTGCCCGAACACCGCGCGCGACAGCGCCATGCCGGGCGCCCCGCCGCGCTTGCCGGCGATGCCGATGAGCCCGACCAGGCCGTACGACACGACCGGCGCGACGGCCGCGACGACGAGCGCCTGCCAGATGTTCAGGTGGTACGCCACGACCAGGCTCGCGCCCATGGTCAACAGCAGCACGCTGATGTTGGCGCCCACCCAGGTGGGGAACAGCTCGCGGGTCTTGGCGGTGCGCTCGGCGTCCGGCACCTGTTCGATGCCGCGGGTTTCGAGAGCGCCTTCGGTCTCGGCGGTCTTACTCATGGAAAGGGGGAGCCTCAAGGTGGGGGGACAGGGTGACGTCGGGACTCTACGCGCGTTGATGTAGGGACCACCATCGTACTTTGGGCCGACTCCTGCCCTCCAGTGGCGTTTGTCTCTCAGAGGAAGCCACAAAACAGCTCTGGCGCACCCCCATGGCTGATACTGGACGAGTTATGGAAACCGTCATCCTTGCTGTAGTCATCGCCGTGGTCGCGATCGTCGCGCTCGGCGGGCTCGTGGTCGGCAGCCGACGGAAGAAGTCGCTGCCCCCGCCGCCCCCCGCCGCGCCCGACATCACCGCCCCTCCGGCCGAGCCGCACGTCGGCGACGAGGCCGAGACGCCGCGGGAGGAACCGCGGCGCACCATCGAGGAGGTGGATCTTCCGGGCGGCCCGGCCCCCGTCGTCGTAGAGGAACCGCCCGCCGAGGCCCCCGAGGCCCTTGTCGAGGCTCCGGAGATCGAGATCCCGGAGCCCACCGCCGGGCGCCTGGTGCGCCTGCGCGCCCGCCTGTCCCGCTCGCAGAACGCCCTGGGCAAGGGCCTGCTCAACCTCCTGTCCCGGGAGCACCTCGACGAGGAGACCTGGGAGGAGATCGAGGACACCCTGCTCACCGCCGACGTCGGTGTGCAGCCCACCCAGGAGCTGGTCGAGCGGCTGCGCGAGCGCGTGAAGGTGCTCGGCACCCGCACCCCCGCGGAACTGCGCGGCCTGCTGCGTGAGGAGCTGCTCACGCTGGTCGGCCCGGACATGGACCGCGTCGTCAAGACCGAGCCGGCCACCAGCAAGCCGGGCATCGTGATGGTCGTCGGAGTCAACGGCACCGGCAAGACCACCACCACCGGCAAGCTGGCCCGCGTCCTGGTGGCCGACGGCCGCTCGGTCGTCCTGGGCGCCGCCGACACCTTCCGCGCGGCGGCCGCCGACCAGCTCCAGACCTGGGGCGAGCGCGTCGGCGCCTACACCGTGCGCGGGCCGGAGGGCGGCGACCCCGCCTCCGTCGCGTTCGACGCGGTGAAGGAGGGCAAGGAGATGGGGTCGGACGTCGTCCTCATCGACACCGCCGGGCGCCTGCACACCAAGACCGGCCTGATGGACGAGCTGGGCAAGGTCAAGCGGGTCGTGGAGAAGCACGCTCCGCTGGACGAGGTGCTGCTCGTCCTCGACGCCACCACCGGCCAGAACGGCCTCGTCCAGGCCCGCGTCTTCGCCGAGGTCGTCGACATCACCGGCATCGTGCTGACCAAGCTGGACGGCACGGCCAAGGGCGGCATCGTGATCGCGGTCCAGCGCGAGCTGGGCGTCCCGGTCAAGCTGATCGGCCTCGGCGAGGGGGCGGACGACCTGGCCCCGTTCGAGCCGGAGGCGTTCGTGGACGCCCTGATCGGCGACTGAGGACCCACCGGCCCCGACCGACGCGAAGCGCCCGCCCCCGACATACAGCCGGGGGCGGGCGCCCGCGTATCAGGAGTGCGTGTCCGTCACATCGACCCAGGTCAGGCACGCGACCTGTGCGCCACGTACGCCAGCGTCCCCAGCACCAGCCGGGCCGCCGGTGGCCGGGTCGCCGAGTCCAGGCCCGGCGGCCGCAGCCAGCGCACCGGGCCCCGGCCGCCCCGGTCCGACGGCGGGGCCGTGATGTACGTGCCGGGGCCGAGGCCGCGCAGGTCCAGCGCCGGGTCGTCCCAGCCCATCCGGTACAGCAGTTTCGGGAGTTCCGCCGCCGCCCCCGGGGCCACGAAGAACTGCGCCCGTCCCTGGGGCGTCGCGGTCACCGGTCCCAGCGGGACCCCCATCCGCTCCAGCCGCACCAGCGCCCGCCGGCCCGCTGCCTCCGCCACCTCGATCACGTCGAACGAGCGGCCGACCGGCAGCATCACCGACGCACCCGGCACCTCGCCCCACGCCCTCGACACCTCGTCCAGCGTCGCCCCCGCTCGGACCTCGGACGCGAAGTCGAGCGGATGCGCGCCCGGCGCCGGGCAGTCGCCCCGGCCGCACGAGCACACCCCCGCCGCCGCCCGCGCGCCCGGCACCACGTCCCAGCCCCACAGGCCGGTGAACTCGGCCACGGCGGTGCAGTCCGACGAGCGGCCGCGACGGCGCGAGACGGACCGGATGTCGCGGATGCTCCGACTGCTGCCGATCGTGAAGCCCATGCCCCCTCCAACGGGTCCGACGCACCGGTGGTTACGAAAGACACTCAACCCGCTACGGAGCGTGTCCCCGACCCTGCCGTGGACGGCGTCCGGAAGTACCCGCGGTGGTGCAGTCGGCGACACGCGCCCCCGAGTGCATCCGTCCGCTCACTCCCGGCTGTCCTATGTCAAGTGAATCGCGGGAAGGCCACCGTGAGTTCATTCGAAGGGGTGGCGAATGGTGGCGTTTCCAGGATCGCCATGGCCGGACGGGTGATCGTAGGATTACTTTGAGTGCACGGTACCCCCGGGCACATGCGCTCGTGGGTATGCCGGAGGCAACTCGGCATTCCGTTCGAAGGGTGACAACCGCCGGACGGAAGCCGCGAGAACCGGCATTCTGATAGGGCTTGGCGCAGCGGCGCGGCAGGCGGTCTAGAGGGATGGGGGCGTTCCAGTGGGCGGCAACGGCGGTAGCGGGACGAACGCTGAGAAGCGCCCCAACGAGCTGCTGGGAAACTGGTTCGTGCGCAGCGGCTGGTCCAAGGGCGAGCTCGCCCGCCAGGTGAACCGCCGCGCGCGCCAGCTGGGCGCCAACCACATCTCCACCGACACCTCGCGCGTACGCCGCTGGCTGGACGGCGAGAACCCGCGCGAGCCCATCCCGCGCATCCTGTCCGAGCTGTTCTCCGAGCGCTTCGGCTGCGTCGTCTCCATCGAGGACCTCGGCCTGCGCGCGGCCCGGCCCTCCGCGTCCGCCTCCGGCGTCGACCTGCCCTGGACGGGCCCGCAGACGGTCGCCCTGCTCGGCGAGTTCTCGCGCAGCGACCTGATGCTGGCGCGGCGCGGCTTCCTCGGGAGCTCGCTGGCCCTGGCCGCGGGCCCGTCGCTCATCGAACCGATGCAGCGCTGGCTGGTGCCCACGCCCGCGCTGCCCGGCCAGCGCCACGAGCCCGACGCCCAGCCGGTGCCCACCAGCCGCGCCCGCGGCCGGCTGTCCAAGCCGGAGCTGGACCTGCTGGAGTCCACCACCGTGATGTTCCGGCAGTGGGACGCCCAGTGCGGCGGCGGCCTGCGCCGCAAGGCGGTCGTCGGCCAGCTGCACGAGGTCACCGACCTGCTCCAGGAACCCCAGCCCGCGTCCACCACCCGGCGCCTGTTCAAGGTCGCCGCCGAGCTGGCCGAGCTGGCCGGCTGGATGTCGTACGACGTCGGACTCCAGCCGACCGCGCAGAAGTACTTCGTCCTCGCCCTGCACGCGGCCAAGGAGGCCGGCGACAAGCCGCTCGGCTCCTACATCCTGTCCAGCATGAGCCGCCAGATGATCCACCTCGGCCGGCCCGAGGACGCCCTGGAGCTCATCCACCTCGCCCAGTACGGCAGCCGCGACTGCGCCAGCCCGCGCACCCAGGCCATGCTGTATGCGATGGAGGCCCGCGCCTACGCCAACATGGGCCAGCCCGGCAAGTGCAAGCGGGCCGTCCGCATGGCCGAGGACACCTTCGCCGACGCCGACGACTGGGACGAGCCGGACCCCGACTGGATCCGCTTCTTCTCCGAGGCCGAGCTGCACGGCGAGAACAGCCACTCCTTCCGCGACCTCGCCTATGTCGCCGGCCGCAGCCCCGCCTACGCCTCCCTGGCCGAGCCGCTGATGCAGCGCGCCGTGGAGCTGTTCGCCCAGGATGCCGAGCACCAGCGGTCGTATGCGCTGAACCTCATCGGTATGGCCACGGTCCATCTGCTGCGCCGCGAGCCCGAGCAGAGCACGGTGTACGCCGCGCAGGCCATGCGGGTCGCGAAGAAGGTGCGCTCCGAGCGGGTCAACACCCGTATCCGCAAGACCGTCGACACCGCCGCCCGCGACTTCGGCGACCTCGTCGAGATCGTCGACCTCACCGACCAGCTCGCCGCCGAACTGCCCGAGGCCGCCGAGGCGGTCTGACCACCGCACCAAACAGCCCGCACGACCCGCACCACCCCGCTGAACCCCGGCCGCGGCCGGCCCTCCCGAACTGCCCGACTCGGCTCCCCCATGCCAGGTCATCGGAAGGCCGACCGCGGCCGGTCCCGTCTCCCCGGCCGGGCCCGGCCGGGGAAGATTGCGCCACGATAACGATCGCTCGGCCGCCCATCCGGCAATTCATCGGCGCGTAACACGCGCGGCGCCTTCGTCACCCCGGCGAAACAACGGGGGGCTTCCACCGAAACGGCACTGCGCCAATCTCGTGGCCCATAACCGGCCCACCCCTCATCCCGCCCAGGGATCCGCCGAGGCATTCCGCTCAGGCTTCGCCCGCACGGGGCCGTACAACCACGAGGAGACGCCGATGGCACCAGCAGCCATCATGCTCGCGGCGGACGCACCCAAGCTGTCGTCCGCCAACACAGGCTTCATGCTCATCTGTTCCGCCCTGGTGATGCTCATGACCCCGGGCCTGGCCTTCTTCTACGGAGGCATGGTCCGCGTCAAGAGCACCCTGAACATGCTGATGATGAGCTTCATCAGCCTCGGGATCGTCACCATCCTGTGGGTGCTCTACGGCTTCTCCCTCGCCTTCGGCACGGACTCCGGCAGCCTCATCGGCTGGAACTCCGACTGGCTGGGGCTGAGCAACATCGGCCTGACCGAGCTCTGGGACGGCTACACCATCCCGGTCTTCGTGTTCATGGTCTTCCAGCTGATGTTCGCGATCATCACGCCCGCCCTGATCAGCGGCGCGCTCGCGGACCGCGTGAAGTTCAGCGCCTGGGCGCTGTTCATCGCGCTGTGGGCCACCGTCGTGTACTTCCCGGTCGCCCACTGGGTCTGGGGCGCGGGCGGCTGGGCCTACGAACTGGGCGTCATCGACTTCGCCGGCGGTACGGCCGTGCACATCAACGCCGGTGCCGCGGCGCTCGGCGTGATCCTCGTCATCGGCAAGCGCGTCGGCTTCAAGAAGGACCCGATGCGCCCGCACAGCCTCCCGCTGGTCATGCTGGGCGCGGGCCTGCTGTGGTTCGGCTGGTTCGGCTTCAACGCCGGCTCCTGGCTCGGCAACGACGACGGCGTGGGCGCGCTGATGTTCGTCAACACCCAGGTCGCCACCGGTGCCGCCATGCTGGCCTGGCTGATCTACGAGAAGATCCGCCACGGCGCGTTCACCACGCTGGGCGCCGCCTCCGGTGCCGTCGCCGGCCTCGTCGCCATCACCCCGTCCGGCGGCGCGGTCTCCCCGCTCGGCGCGATCGCCGTCGGCGCCATCGCCGGTGTGCTGTGCGCCATGGCCGTCGGCCTGAAGTACCGGTTCAACTACGACGACTCCCTCGACGTCGTCGGCGTCCACCTGGTCGGCGGCATCGCCGGCTCGCTGCTCATCGGCTTCTTCGCCACCGGCAAGGGCCAGTCCACCGCCACCGGCGTGTTCTACGGCGACCACACGTGGGACCAGCTGTGGAAGCAGTGCGCCGGTGTCGGCGCCGTCCTCGCCTACTCCCTGATCGTCTCCGCGATCCTCGCCTTCCTCCTCGACAAGACCATCGGTATGCGGGTCACCGAGGACGAGGAGATCGCCGGCATCGACCAGGCCGAGCACGCCGAGACCGCCTACGACTTCAGCGGCGCCGGTGGCGGAGCCGCCCGCACCAGCGCCGTCCCGGCCCCCGTGGCCGAAGCCGCGACCCGAAAGGTGGACGCATGAAGCTCATCACCGCCGTCGTCAAGCCGCACCGGCTCGACGAGATCAAGGAAGCCCTCCAGGCCTTCGGAGTCCAGGGCCTGACGGTCACCGAGGCCAGCGGTTACGGTCGGCAGCGGGGCCACACCGAGGTCTACCGCGGTGCCGAGTACACCGTCGACCTGGTCCCCAAGATCCGCATCGAGGTGCTGGTCGAGGACGACGACGCCGAGCAGCTGATCGAGGTCGTCGTGAAGGCGGCCCGAACCGGCAAGATCGGTGACGGCAAGGTCTGGTCGATCCCGGTCGACACGGCCGTACGGGTCCGCACCGGCGAGCGCGGCCCCGACGCGCTCTGACCGCAACGAGAACAGGAGTCGCTGGGTGACGAGTACGGACGTGCACGGCAAAGCAGAGGACTCCGGCCCCAGCGGCTACGCGGCGGCCCGGCTGCACCTCCTCACCGAGGGGGAGCAGTCCGGGCCGCCGCGCCGTACGGCCCTGTCCCAGCTCACCGACGACTGGCTGGCGGAGCTGTTCACGGCGGCCGCCGGCGATCTCACCGGGGTGTCGCTGGTCGCCGTCGGCGGCTACGGGCGCGGCGAGCTGTCCCCGCGCAGCGACCTCGACCTGCTCCTGCTGCACGACGGCGGCGCCCCCAAGGAGGTCGCCGCCCTCGCCGACCGCCTCTGGTACCCCGTGTGGGACCTGGGCCTGGCCCTCGACCACTCCGTGCGCACCCCGGCCGAGGCCCGCAAAACGGCCGGCGAGGACCTCAAGGTCCAGCTCGGCCTGCTGGACGCCCGCCATCTCGCCGGCGACCTCGGCCTCACCGCCGGCCTGCGCACCGCGATCCTCGCCGACTGGCGCAACCAGGCCCCCAAGCGCCTGCCCGAACTGCAGGAGCTGTGCGCCGAGCGCGCCGAACGCCAGGGCGAGCTGCAGTACCTGCTGGAGCCGGACCTCAAGGAGGCACGGGGCGGCCTGCGCGACGCCACCGCCCTGCGCGCCGTCGCCGCCTCCTGGCTCGCCGACGCCCCCCGCGAGGGCCTCGCCGACGCCCGGCGCCGCCTCCTCGACGTCCGCGACGCCCTGCACCTGACCACCGGCCGGGCCACCGACCGGCTCTCCCTGCAGGAACAGGACCAGGTCGCCGCCGAACTCGGACTGCTCGACGCCGACACCCTGCTGCGCCAGGTCTACGAGGCCTCCCGGGTCATCGCCTACGCCAGCGACGTCACCTGGCGTGAGGTGGGCCGCGTGCTGCGCTCCCGCGCGGTGCGTCCCCGGCTGCGCGCCATGCTGGGCGGCGGTAAGCCGGTCGCCGAGCGCTCCCCGCTCGCCGAGGGCGTCGTCGAACAGGACGGCGAGGTCGTCCTCGCCCGCGCCGCACGCCCCGAACGCGACCCCGTGCTCCCGCTGCGCGCCGCGGCCGCCGCCGCACAGGCCGGCCTCCCGCTCTCCCTGCACGCGGTCCGCCGGATGGCCGCCACCGTGCGCCCCCTGCCGGCGCCCTGGCCCGCCGAGGCCCGCGAACAGCTCGTCACCCTGCTCGGCTCCGGCCGCCCCACGGTCGAGGTCTGGGAGGCACTGGAGGCCGAGGGGCTGATCACCCGGCTGCTGCCCGACTGGGAGCGGGTGCGCTGCCGCCCCCAGCGCAACGCCGTCCACGTGTGGACCGTCGACCGGCACCTGATCGAGACGGCCGTGCGCGCCTCGGAGTTCACCCGCCGGGTCAGCCGCCCCGACCTGCTGCTGGTCGCCGCGCTGCTGCACGACATCGGCAAGGGCTGGCCCGGCGACCATTCGGTGGCCGGCGAGATCATCGCCCGCGACGTCGCCGCCCGCATCGGCTTCGACCGTGCCGACGTCGCCGTCCTCGCCACCCTCGTCCGCCATCACCTGCTGCTGGTCGAGACCGCCACCCGGCGCGACCTGGACGACCCCGCCACCGTCCGGCTGGTCGCCGAGGCCGTCGGCACCCCGTCCACGCTGGAGCTGCTGCACGCCCTGACCGAGGCGGACGCCCTGGCCACCGGCCCGGCCGCCTGGTCGTCCTGGCGCGGCTCGCTCGTCGCCGACCTGGTGCGGCGGGTCCTGGCCGTGCTCGCCGGGGACGCGCCGGACGAGCCCGAGACCGCCGCGCCCACCGCCGAGCAGGAGCGGCTCGCCCTGGAGGCGGTCGCCACCGGCGGACCCGTGCTGGCGCTGCGCGCGCAGACCGAGCCGCCCGCCGAGGAGCCCGCCACCGACCCCGAGCCGCTCGGCGTGGAGCTGCTCATCGCCGTACCCGACCAGCCCGGCGTGCTGCCCGCGGTGGCCGGCGTCCTCGCCATGCACCGGCTCACCGTCCGCACCGCCGAGCTGCGCGCGCTGGAGCTGCCCGACGGGGTCGACGGCTCGGTGCTGCTGCTGGACTGGCGGGTCGCGGCCGAGTACGGCTCGCTGCCGCAGGCCGCCCGGCTGCGCGCCGACCTCGTACGGGCCCTGGACGGCTCCCTGGACATCGCCTCCCGGCTCGCGGAACGCGACGCGGCCTACCCGCGCCGGCGCGGCGTCCTGCCGCCCCCGCCCCGGGTCAGCGTCCACCCGGCCGCCTCCCGCCTCGCCACGGTGATCGAGGTCCGCGCCCAGGACGCCCCGGGCCTGCTGTTCCGCATCGGGCGGGCGCTGGAGGACGCGAGCGTGAGCGTGCGCAGCGCCCATGTGTCGACGCTGGGCGCCAACGCGGTGGATGCCTTCTATGTCACAGGACCGGAGGGTGCGCCGCTGCCCGAGGAGGAGGCGTCGGCGGTGGCGAGGAAGCTGGAGGAGACCTTGCGAGGGTGAGCCCGCCCCGGTGACTTGTGTCGCCGGGATACCCTGGAGGGCGATTCGTCAGCAGCCACCGACCCCGAGGACCGCGAGCGCCGTGTTCGACACTCTCTCCGATCGCCTGTCAGCGACTTTCAAGAACCTGCGCGGCAAGGGACGGCTCTCCGAAGCGGACATCGACGCCACCGCGCGCGAGATCCGCATCGCGCTCCTCGAAGCCGACGTGGCCCTGCCCGTCGTCCGGACGTTCATCAAGAACGTCAAGGAGCGCGCCCTCGGCGCCGAGGTCTCCCGGGCGCTGAACCCGGCCCAGCAGGTTCTGAAGATCGTCAACGACGAGCTCGTCACGATCCTCGGCGGCGAGACCCGGCGCCTGCGCTTCGCCAAGCAGCCGCCCACCGTGATCATGCTGGCCGGTCTCCAGGGTGCCGGTAAGACCACCCTCGCGGGCAAGCTCGGCCGCTGGCTCAAGGAGCAGGGTCACTCCCCGCTGCTGGTCGCCTGTGACCTCCAGCGCCCCAACGCCGTCAACCAGCTGAGCGTCGTCGCCGAGCGCGCGGGCGTCGCCGTGTACGCGCCGGAGCCCGGCAACGGCGTCGGCGACCCGGTCAAGGTCGCCAAGGACTCCATCGACTTCGCCAAGTCCAAGGTCCACGACATCGTGATCGTGGACACCGCCGGCCGCCTGGGCATCGACCAGGAGATGATGCAGCAGGCCGCGGACATCCGGGACGCGGTCCAGCCGGACGAGATCCTGTTCGTCGTCGACGCGATGATCGGTCAGGACGCCGTCAACACCGCCGAGGCCTTCCGCGACGGCGTCGGCTTCGACGGCGTGGTGCTCTCCAAGCTCGACGGTGACGCCCGCGGTGGTGCCGCCCTGTCGATCCGCCAGATCACCGGCAAGCCGATCATGTTCGCGTCGAACGGCGAGAAGCTCGACGACTTCGACGCCTTCCACCCCGACCGGATGGCCTCCCGCATCCTCGACATGGGTGACCTGCTCACCCTGATCGAGCAGGCGGAGAAGACGTTCAGCCAGGAAGAGGCCGCCAAGATGGCCTCCAAGCTGGCGTCGAAGAAGGGCCAGGACTTCACCCTGGACGACTTCCTGGCCCAGATGGAGCAGGTCAGGAAGATGGGCTCCATCTCCAAGCTGCTCGGCATGCTGCCCGGCATGGGCCAGATCAAGGACCAGATCAACAACATCGACGAGCGCGACGTCGACCGCACCGCCGCGATCATCAAGTCGATGACCCCGGCCGAGCGCCAGGACCCGACGATCATCAACGGCTCCCGCCGCGCCCGTATCGCCAAGGGTTCCGGTGTCGAGGTCAGCGCCGTGAAGAACCTCGTCGAGCGGTTCTTCGACGCCCGCAAGATGATGTCCCGCATGGCGCAGGGCGGCGGTATGCCCGGCATGCCGGGGATCCCGGGCATGGGCGGCGGCCCCGGCCGGCAGAAGAAGCAGCAGAAGAAGGCCAAGGGCAAGCAGCGCTCCGGCAACCCGATGAAGCGCAAGCAGCAGGAGCAGGAGGAGGCCGCCCGCCGCGCGGCCGCCGCCGAGAACGGCGGCGCCTTCGGCCTGCCGGGCCAGCAGGCCGGCCAGGACTTCGAGCTTCCGGACGAGTTCAAGAAGTTCATGGGCTGACCGCCCGAGTCGTACGTCCCCGGGGGCGCCCTTCGCCAGGAAGGGCGCCCCCGGCGTCGTACAGGGGGCTGCGCCCCGGCGTCGTACACCCGCATGCCTGTGCGGCTTTCCTGGCGTACCGTCCCGATATGACCAACCCTGCGCCGCCGCGGAAGTCTCCCGACCAGCCCTGGCGTACCGAGGGCACCCCCGAGGAGCCGCCGAAACCGTCGTCCGGCGGGCGGCGGATGCGGGGCGGCTGGTGGCGGCTGATCGTCGCCGCGCTGGTCGTGTACCTGATCGCCAACCTCATCCTGTCCTTCCAGGACGAGGCGACCGAGCCGACGATCTCCTACACCGAGTTCAGCAAGCAGGTCGACGCCGGCAACGTCAGCAAGATCTACGCCAAGGGCAACGCGATCCAGGGCGAGCTGAAGAAGGCCCAGGACAACCCCAAGGACTCCGGCACCTACACCAAGTTCAAGACGGAGCGGCCGACCTTCGCGGACGACCGGATCTGGGACTCGCTGACCAAGCACAACGTCACGGTCACCGCGGAACCGGTCGTCCAGCACCGCAGCTTTCTCGCCAACCTGCTCATCTCGCTGGCGCCGATGGTGCTGCTGATCGCGGTGTGGGTGTTCATCGCCCGGCGGATGCGCGCGGGGCTCGGCGGTGCCGGCGGCATGCTGGGCCGCAAGGCGCCGCCCAAGCCGGTCGAACTGGAGCCCGGTCAGCAGCGCACCACCTTCGCCGACGTGGCCGGCATCGACGAGGTCGCGGGCGAGCTGAACGACGTCGTCGACTTCCTGAAGAATCCCGACGACTACCGCCGTATGGGTGCCAAGATGCCCCGCGGTGTGCTGCTGGCGGGACCGCCGGGCACCGGCAAGACACTGCTCGCGCGGGCCGTGGCCGGGGAGGCCGGGGTGCCGTTCTTCTCGGCGTCCGCCTCCGAGTTCATCGAGATGATCGTCGGTGTCGGCGCCTCCCGGGTGCGGGAGCTGTTCGCGGAGGCGCGCAAGGTCGCCCCGTCGATCATCTTCATCGACGAGATCGACACCATCGGCCGGGCCCGAGGCGGCGGCGCGAGCGTCGGCGGCCACGACGAGCGGGAGCAGACCCTCAACCAGATCCTGACCGAAATGGATGGGTTCTCCGGCTCCGAGGGAGTCATCGTCATCGCCGCCACCAACCGGGCCGACGTCCTCGACCCGGCGCTCACCCGGCCCGGCCGCTTCGACCGGATCGTGCAGGTCTCGCCCCCCGACCGGGGCGGCCGCGAGGCCATCCTGCGCATCCACACCCGCGAGATCCCCCTCGCCGGCGACGTCGACCTCGCCCAGGTCGCCAAGACCACCCCGGGCATGACCGGCGCGGAACTCGCCAACCTCGCCAACGAGGCCGCGCTCCTCGCCGTCAAACGCGGCCAGCGGCACGTCACCCAGTCGGACATGTCCGACGCCCTGGAGAAGGTGCAGCTCGGCGCGGAGCGCGCGCTCGTCATGCCGTACGAGGAACGGCGGCGCACCGCCTACCACGAGAGCGGGCACGCGCTGCTCGGCATGCTGCAGCCGGGCGCCGACCCGGTCCGCAAGATCACCATCGTGCCGCGCGGCCGCGCCCTCGGCGTCACCCTGTCCACACCGGACGCGGACAAGTACGCGTACACCGAGGAGTACCTGCGCGGCCGGATCATCGGCGCCCTCGGCGGCATGGCGGCCGAACAGGTCGTCTACGGCGTCATCACCACCGGCTCCGAGAGCGACCTGGAACAGGTCACCCGCATCGCCCGCGGCATGGTCTCCCGCTGGGGCATGAGCGAACGCGTCGGCCGGCTCTCGGCGCTGCCCGACGACGCCCAGCAGGCCTACGGCCTGGCCGCCGCCCCGCAGACCCTCGACGCGATCGACGAGGAGATGCGCCGGGTCGTCGACGAGTGCTACGAGGAGGCCCGCCGCAAGCTGCGCGAGCACCGCGGGCAGCTGGACGCCCTGGCCGAGGCGCTGCTGGACCGCGAGACGCTTCAGGAGGCCGACGCCTACCGCATCGCGGGCGTCCCGCGCCTGGCCAAGGACGAGTCCTGAAAGCCTCTTACCGCACGCGGGCTATCAGGTAGCGGAAGACGTTCGGCATCCATACCGTGCCGTCCTGCCGCCGGTGCGCGTGCAGCGCCTCGGTCAGCTCCTTGTCGACCTGCTCCTGGTCGGCGGCCGCGATCGCCGCGTCGAACAGCCCGGTCGACAGCATGCCGCGCACCGCGCTGTCCACGTCGGCGTACCCGAACGGGCAGGCCACCCGTCCCGAGCCGTCCGGGCGCAGTCCCGCGCGGTGGGCGACCTCCTCCAGGTCGTCGCGCAGGGCGGGGCGCCAGCTGCCCGGGCTGCGCAGCGGATCGGCCAGCTTCCCGGCCACCCGCAGCACCGACGAGGTGGCGCACCGCTCGGGCGGCCCCCAGCCGGCCAGCACCACGGGGGTGCCGCGCTCGGCGAGCGGTACGGCCCCGGCGAGCAGCTCGGCGAGCCCGTCGGAGTCGCCGGCCGTGCACCCGATGGGCTCGAACGCCGTCACCAGGTCGTACGGGGCGGCCGCCCGCTGCGGGGTCTCGCGCACCAGCCTGGCTCCGCCCCGCGCGGGTGCGTCGGACGCCTCCGGACGCAGCCGCTCGCGGGCCAGGGCCAGCCGTTCGGGGGAGCGGCACTCGACGCCGGTGACCTCCGCGCCGCGCACCGCCGCCATCAGCAGGGCCAGGCCGGAGCCGCAGCCCAGGCCCAGCACACGGGTGCCGGGCCCCACTTCCAGTCGCTCGTAGACGGCTTCGTAGAGCGGCACGAGCATCCGCTCCTGGATCTCCGACCAGTCACGCGCGCGTGCACCGAGGTCCACGCGAGGGGCCGAACCCGCGTGAGGGAGGTGCTGCCGCACGAGCGTAGGTGTCATAGGTACGCGCCCCAATCCGCCGAGAGAAAGTCGCTGTGCCCGTATCGCAGGGAGTTGCCCGGTCATGCGTGGCCCCCGTTGCAGTGCGCTCGCACTGACCCCCGTATGCCAGGAAACTCCGGGCTCGGCGGTGCGTCCAGTGGAAAGCGGCCCCGGTTTGAGAGTTGGCCGCCCGGGTGGCGGGATTTCACCTGCGCGCAACACGGCGCGCACGGCGCCCGGCACCCGGCGCAGGGGCGGTGCCGGAGGCCGGCCGGACACCCGGTAACGTCGCGGTCGTCGCAGGCGCTGACCAAGGTGGCACGGCCTCACCGCACGGGTGACCGAAAGGCCCCTTGCGCAGCCGCCGGTCCCGTGGGGCGCGGCGCGTCGACACGATCTACGCGCAGGTACGTACGTACGCCTACGTCGGGCTACGCACCGGCTTGGTACGAGCTGTGCGGCATATCCGCAGATCAGCGCACCCGTCCTCGTCAGGACGCATCAGCGGCAACTGACGGGTACGTGCAAATTATTTGGGATGCCCCGGAATCGGAACACAGCGGCACCCCGGCTCGTTGTCATTACGTGAGCACGACACAGACACCACCTGTTCTCGCCGCCGAGCTGGCGCAGGCGTGGGCCGACATTCAGCGGCACCACCCCGAGCTGCCGGACCTGGCCGCGCCGGAGTCCCTGATCGGAGAGTCGTCGTCCGCGTGCGGGCACGAGCTCTCCTTCGAGCGGCTGCTGCACGAGGCAGTGCACGGCATCGCCGCGGCGCGCGGCGTGCGCGACACGTCCCGGGCCGGCCGCTACCACAACCGCAGATTCCTCGCGATCGCCGAGGAGCTGGGTCTGGACCACCCCGAGGAGCCGCACCCGAGCAGCGGCTTCTCCCTGGTCACGCTCAGCCCCGAGGCGAAGCGGCGCTACCGGCCGACCATCGAGCGCCTCCAGCGGGCCCTGAAGGCCCACTCGGCGGCGACCTCCTCCGACGCCACGCGCGCCTTCCGCGGCCCCGCCGCGCGGCACGGCTCCTCGGGCGGCGGCGTCCGCGTCAAGGCGGTGTGCGACTGCGGCCGCAACGTCCGGGTCGTTCCGTCCGTCCTGGCCCAGGCGCCGATCGTCTGCGGCGGCTGCGGCAAGCCGTTCCGGATCCCCGAGGTCGTGGGCGCGGCGTAGCCCCCGGCCGCGCACACCGGCATCTCGTGGCTGCCGGTGCGAGGAGGCGGGCGCCGACTGTGGGGTGCGGGCCACCCGTGCTGCCCGGCCGCGGGCAGTCGTGCCGCAGGGCGGCACGGGTGGGCGCCGTCCGGCACCCCGCAGCGCCGGGCCGCGCACCCGACGGCGGACACCGTGGCCGCCGGGTGCTCTTCAGGCATGCCCATGCTCAGCTCACCCTCGGCCAGGAAGGCCCCCGGGGTGTGGCACAATGGCTAGCTGTACTCGACAGCCGCACAGGACCCCTCTCTCCTCCGGCTGACGCGTCCATCGGGCACTCGGGTACCGCAACCCCACGCGGCAACTTCGCCGTGCCCAACCACGTCAAAACCAGGAGAACCCACTCCCGTGGCAGTCAAGATCAAGCTGAAGCGTCTGGGCAAGATCCGTTCGCCTCACTACCGCATCGTCGTCGCCGACTCCCGTACCCGTCGTGACGGCCGTGCGATCGAGGAGATCGGCAAGTACCACCCGACCTACAACCCGTCGGTCATCGAGGTGGACGCCGAGCGTGTGGCGTACTGGCTGGGTGTCGGCGCGCAGCCGACCGAGCCGGTTCTCGCCATCCTGAAGAAGACCGGCGACTGGCAGAAGTTCAAGGGCGAGCCGGCTCCCGCGCCGCTGCTCGTCGCCGAGCCGAAGCCGGCCCGTCCGTCGTTCGAGGCTCTCGGCGGTGACGACGAGGGCAAGGGTGAGGCCATCACCCAGAAGAAGAAGGCTGAGAAGAAGGACGAGGCGGCTGCCGAGTCCGAGTCGACCGAGGCCTGAGCAGCATGCTCGAAGAGGCGCTTGAGCACCTCGTGAAGGGCATCGTCGACAACCCTGACGATGTGCAGGTGGCCTCGCGCAACCTGCGCCGCGGACGTGTGCTGGAGGTCCGGGTCCACCCGGACGATCTCGGCAAGGTCATCGGCCGCAACGGCCGTACCGCACGCGCTCTGCGCACCGTCGTGGGCGCCATCGGCGGCCGCGGTGTCCGCGTCGACCTCGTCGACGTCGACCACGTCCGCTGACGCTTCGCAGCACCGGCTCGGGCCGGGGAGGGCCACAGGGCCGTCCCCGGCCCGCAGTCGTATGACAGGAGATCACGCACAGTGCAGCTGGTAGTCGCACGGATCGGCCGCGCCCACGGCATCAAGGGCGAGGTCACCGTCGAGGTACGCACCGACGAACCGGAGCTCAGGCTCGCGCCGGGCGCCGTCCTGACCACCGACCCCGCCGCCACGGGGCCGCTCACCATCGCAACCGGCCGCGTGCACAGCGGCCGCCTCCTCCTGCGGTTCGAGGGTGTGAACGACCGCAACGCCGCCGAGGCGCTGCGCAACACCCTCCTGATCGCCGAGGTCGACCCGGACGAGCTGCCCGAGGAGGAGGACGAGTACTACGACCACCAGCTGATCGACCTGGACGTGGTCACCGAGGACGGCACCGAGGTCGGCCGGATCACCGAGATCTCCCACCTGCCCTCCCAGGACCTGTTCATCGTCGAGCGGCCCGACGGCAGCGAGGTGATGATCCCGTTCGTCGAGGAGATCGTCACCGAGATCGACCTGGCCGAGCAGAAGGCGGTCATCGCGCCGCCGCCCGGGCTGATCGACGACCGCGCGGTGATCGCCTCCTCCCGCGAGGAGCCGGGGGACGAGAGCGCATGAGGCTCGACGTCGTCACGATCTTCCCCGAGTACCTCGACCCGCTGAACGTCTCCCTCGTCGGCAAGGCACGCGCGCGTGGCCAGCTGAACGTCCACGTCCACGACCTGCGGCAGTGGACGTACGACCGGCACAACACCGTCGACGACACCCCGTACGGCGGCGGCCCCGGCATGGTGATGAAGACCGACCCCTGGGGCGACGCGCTCGACTCCGTCCTCGCCGACGGCTACGAGAGCGGCGCGGGCGAGCCCACCCTCATCGTGCCCACGCCCAGCGGCCGGCCCTTCACCCAGGAACTCGCCGTCCACCTCTCCGAACGGCCCTGGCTGATCTTCACCCCGGCCCGCTACGAGGGCATCGACCGCCGCGTCATCGACGAGTACGCCACCCGCATGCCGGTCCACGAGGTGTCCATCGGCGACTACGTCCTGGCCGGCGGCGAGGCGGCCGTCCTGGTCGTCACCGAGGCCGTCGCCCGGCTGCTGCCCGGCGTCCTCGGCAACGCCGAGTCCCACCGCGACGACTCCTTCGCGCCCGGCGCCATGGCCAACCTGCTGGAAGGCCCCGTCTACACCAAGCCGCCCGCCTGGCGCGGCCGGGAGATCCCGGAGGTGCTGCTCAGCGGCCACCACGGGAAGATCGCCCGCTGGCGCCGCGACGAGGCCCTGAAGCGGACGACCCTGAACCGGCCCGACCTCATCGAGCGGTGCGACCCCAAGGCCTTCGACAAGAAGGACCGCGAGATGCTCTCCATCCTGGGCTGGGAGCCCGACCCGGCGGGCGAGCCGTACGGCCGATTTTGGCGCCGGGCCGAGGGCGTGGAAGAATAGACCGCTGCTGTCCGTCCGTCCGGCGTGCGCCCCTGCCACAGGGGGAGACGACGCCCGCTCCGACCCGGACAGCGTTCCACTGGAAGAACTAGTTTCCGTTGATGACCTGTGGCATCAGCGAGGAAAGCAGACGAAATGTCTCACCTGCTCGACTCCGTCGACGCCGCGTCGCTGCGCAGCGACGTCCCGGCCTTCCGCCCGGGTGACACCGTCAACGTCCACGTCCGCGTCATCGAGGGCAACCGCTCTCGTGTGCAGCAGTTCAAGGGCGTTGTGATCCGTCGCCAGGGTTCCGGCGTGCGCGAGACCTTCACGGTCCGCAAGGTCTCCTTCTCCGTCGGCGTCGAGCGCACCTTCCCGGTGCACACCCCGATCGTGGAGAAGATCGAGCTCGTCACCCGCGGTGACGTGCGTCGCGCCAAGCTGTACTACCTGCGCGACCTGCGCGGCAAGGCGGCGAAGATCAAGGAGAAGCGCGAGAGCTGAGCGCTTTCCCGGGGTCACAGCGGGGCCGGATAGCATTCGGCCCCGATGGACACCGAAGCACAGCCCACGGAGCGCGACCGCTCCTCCCCACCCGCGACGCCGGGTGCGGAGGGACGGTCGCGTTTCGCGTTGGCGGCGCGGATCGCCGAGTGGCTTCCCGGCGGCCGCCTCACCCTGACCCTGCTGGTCTGCCTGGTCTTCCTGCTGCTCCTCAACGTCTTCGTGGTGCGGCCGTTCCAGATTCCCTCCGGTTCCATGGAGTCGGGGTTGAGGATCGGGGACAGGGTTCTCGTAAATGAGTTGGCGTACCGTTTCGGAGCCGAGCCGCGGCGCGGCGACGTCGTCGTGTTCGACGGCAGCGGGTCCTTCGGGGACGGCGACTACATCAAGCGCGTTGTCGGTGTGGGGGGAGACCACGTGGTCTGCTGCGACACGGAGGGGAGGATCCGGGTGAACGGCCGGTCGGTCGACGAGTCGGCGTTCCTGTACCCCGGGGACAGCCCCTCCACGGTGCCCTTCGACGTCGTGGTGCCCGCCGGCCGCCTGTTCGTGCTCGGCGACCACCGCAGCGACTCCAGCGACTCACGCGACCACCTCGGCTCGCCGGGGGGCGGCATGGTCCCGGTCGGGGATGTCGTCGGACGGGCCGACTGGATCGTCTGGCCGTTCGGGCACGCGACGCATCTGGAGCGGCCGGGGGCGTACGCGCGGGTGCCGGCGCCGGGAGGCACGGAGAGTGGGCATGGGTAGCCGCGGCAGGCCGCGCGGTGCGTCCGGAGGCGGGGTGGACGAACCCCTGCCCACTGGTACGCGGCGTGCCCCGGCGGCTGCCGGGCGGGCCTCGGCGACCACCGGTGGCGGCCGCACCCGCGCGGAGCGGCGCAAGCTGCAGCGCAAGGTCAAGCGCAAGCGGCGGCGCAGCGCGGTGAAGGAGGTCCCGCTGCTGGTGGGGGTCGCGGTGCTGATAGCGCTGGTGCTCAAGACCTTCCTCGTCCAGGCGTTCGTGATCCCCTCGGGCTCCATGGAGCAGACGATCCGCATCGGCGACCGCGTCCTGGTCGACAAGTTCACCCCGTGGTTCGGGGCGAAGCCCCAGCGCGGGGACGTCGTGGTGTTCAAGGACCCCGGCGGCTGGCTGCGGGACGAGCAGCCGACGGCCAAGAAGGACGACCCGGTCGTCGTCAAGCAGGTCAAAGAGGGGCTGACCTTCATCGGGCTGCTGCCGTCGGACAACGAGAAGGACCTGATCAAGCGGGTCGTCGGAGTCGGCGGGGACCACGTCAAGTGCTGTGACGCGCAAGGGCGGATCACCGTCAACGGCGTTCCCCTGAACGAGGACTATCTGAACCCCGGGGACACCCCCTCCGACACGCCGTTCGACGTCACCGTTCCGCCGGGCCGGCTGTGGGTGATGGGTGACCACCGGTCCAACTCGGCGGATTCCCGCTCGCATCAGGACACCGAGTACGGCGGTACGGTCTCGGAGGACGAGGTGGTCGGGCGGGCCATGGTCATCGCCTGGCCCTTCGGCCACTGGAGCACCCTGAAGGAGCCGTCGGCGTTCGAGCCGGTGCCGTCGGCGGCGGGGCCGGTGCGGGATGCCGAGGACTCGGCGTACGGCGCGGCGGTGTACGGGTCGGCCATGGCCGGGCCGGTGTCGCATAGGGTTGCACCCGGTGATCCGCAGGGGACCGCTCCTGCGGATCGGAACGAAATGATCCAGCTCCCGACCCCTGCGGAACTCCCGCTCGTTATGGGAGTGGTGGGCCTGCGTCGTGCACGGGGCAGGCAGCGACACGGAGTAAGGAGTTGGCGTGGGGGATGTGGCGGTTGGCGCTCGGTCCGGTCACGACGGCGAGGAACACCGCGGACGCCCCGTGGAGTCCGCCGCCTTGGCCGCGGACGGCGCCGTGACCTCGGGGAACGACTCTGACGTGGAGGGCGGCGCGGTGCCGGTGCCGGGCGAGGCTGGGCGGACGGCGGAGCAGGGTTCGGCGGCTGCCGGGCCGAAGAAGCCGCGCTCCTTCTGGAAGGAGCTGCCGATCCTCATCGGGATCGCGCTGGTGCTGGCGCTGCTGATCAAGACGTTCCTGGTGCAGGCGTTCTCCATCCCCTCGGCGTCCATGCAGAACACGCTGCAGGAGGGTGACCGGGTCCTCGTCGACAAGCTCACGCCGTGGTTCGGGTCCGAGCCGGAGCGGGGCGAGGTCGTCGTCTTCCACGACCCGGACAACTGGCTGGCGGGCGAGGCGACCACCAACCCCAACGCCGTGCAGAAGGTGCTCAGCTGGATCGGGCTGATGCCGTCGGCGGAGGAGAAGGACCTGATCAAGCGGGTCATCGGGGTCGGCGGTGACACGGTCGAGTGCAAGGGCACCGGGCCGCTGCTGGTGAACGGCAAGGCGCTCGACGAGCGGGACTACGTGTACGCCGGGAACACGCCGTGCAGCGATGACGACGGTGGCGGGCAGTTCAAGGTGACGGTGCCCAAGGGCTACATCTGGGTCATGGGTGACCACCGGCAGGACTCGAAGGACTCGCGGTACAACCAGAGCGACAAGCACCACGGCATGGTGCCGGTGAAGGACGTCGTCGGACGCGCGATCGTGAAGGCGTGGCCGATCAATCGCTGGGGGACGCTGCCGGTTCCGGACACGTTCGACCAGCCGGGGCTGGCGGCGTCGCCCTCTGCTGCGGCTGCGCCGGGCGCGGTTGCGGTGCTGGGTGTGGTGCCGGTGGTGGTGTGGCGCCGGCGTCGGCGGTAGTCGTTCGTCTGCGGGTGCGTGGGTGGTCGCTCGCGCAGTTCCCCGCGCCCCTGAAATGCCTGAGGCGGCCCGTCGCTGTCGCGTCGTGGCGTGCGTAGCGCCTGCGGTTCGTTGTGGGTCGGGGCCGGGGTGGGGGGTATCCGTCCTCGGTCCGGCCCGCTGTCTCCGACGCGGTGAGGGTCGGCGGTGCCGGCCGCTGCGGGCGGACACCCCCCACCCCGTCCCCTTCTCGCCGTCGGCGGCTTTCCCCGCATAGCTGCGGGCAGCCGTGCCGCCAGGGCACCGCTCGGTGCCGGTGCGGGTTGGATCTTCCGCTCGGGCGGAGCCCAAGGGTGGGAAAGGGGCCGTACCCCCGGGTAGGGTGCGGGGCCATGGGTGAGCGCATACGTACGGGCGGCGGCAACAAGGTGGGCCAACGGCTCTCCGGGCTCGCCGTCGCACTGGGGCTGGTGCTGTTTCTCGGCGGCTTCGCCTGGGGCGCCGTCGTCTACCGGCCGTACACCGTGCCGACCCCTTCGATGACCCCGACGATCGACATCGGCGACCGCGTCCTGGCCCAGCGCGTCGACGGCAGCGAGGTGCGCCGGGGCGACGTGGTGGTGTTCACCGACAAGACCTGGGTCACCAACGCCCCCGTGGTCAAGCGTGTCGTCGCGGTCGGCGGGGACACCGTCTCCTGCTGCACGGACGGCAAGCTGACCGTCAACGGCAAGGAGATCGACGAGCCGTACCTGGCCAAGGGCAGCCCCGCGGAGATCACGAACTTTCCCGAGGTCACCGTTCCGAAGGGGCGCCTGTTCCTGCTCGGTGACGAGCGCCAGGGCTCCCTGGACTCCACCGCCCACCTGACCGACGCGGCCCGCGGCACGGTCGACGAGAGCGCCGTGACCGCGCGGGTCGACGCCGTCGTATGGCCCATGGACGGCATGCTGAAGCGGCCCACCGGCTTCGAGGCCCTCGGCGCGCTGTCCCAGCCCGGTCCGCTGCGCACCATCGTCGGGTTGGTCGTCGCCGGCGCGGTCCTCGTCTTCCTGGGCGGGGCGTACGGGCCCATCGCCAAGCGGGCGGCGGGCCGGGACCGGGGCGCCGCGCGGACGGAGCCCGCCGGTGCCCGCTGAGGCCGGTCTGCGCAAGGTCGCGCGGGTGGTGCTGCTCGATCCCGAGGACCGCGTCCTGCTGCTGCACGGACATGAGCCGGACGATCCCAAGGACGACTGGTGGTTCACGCCCGGCGGCGGTGTGGAGGGCGACGAGACCCGTGAACAGGCCGCGCTGCGGGAACTCGCCGAGGAGACGGGTGTCACCGAGGTGGACCTCGGCCCGGTGCTGTGGCGGCGGACGTGCTCGTTCCCGTTCGCGGGTCGCCGCTGGGACCAGGACGAGTGGTACTACCTGGCCCGTACGACGACGACGGTGATCCGGGCGGCGGCGCTCACGGAGCTGGAACGGCGCAGTGTCGCGGGAGCGAGGTGGTGGTCCTGTGCCGAACTGACGCGGACACGTGAGACGGTGTATCCGACCAGACTCGCCGAGCTGTTGCGCAGGCTGCTCGACGAAGGTCCCCCGAGCCGGCCTGTGACCCTGGAGACGGAAATCGTCTAGGGGCGCGCGGGACTGGCGCACAATGGGGGGATCGCACGGCTGAAGGGGAACATGCCATGAGCGCCGAGGACCTCGAAAAGTACGAGACCGAGATGGAGCTGAAGCTCTACCGGGAGTACCGCGATGTCGTCGGTCTGTTCAAATACGTGATCGAGACCGAGCGGCGCTTCTACCTGACCAATGACTACGAGATGCAGGTGCACTCGGTCCAGGGTGAGGTGTTCTTCGAGGTGACGATGGCGGATGCCTGGGTCTGGGACATGTACCGGCCGGCTCGCTTCGTCAAGCAGGTCCGCGTTCTCACGTTCAAGGACGTGAACATCGAGGAGCTGAACAAGAGCGACCTGGAGCTGCCGGGCAGCTGACGGCCGCTGTTCGGTCACCCGTGTGGGTGGCTGAGTTTTCCACAATCGGTCAGCTGTCCACCAAGATCCACTTCTTGGCCGGGAGTGCGTGATCGTTGGCGCCGGAGGTGGTGCCGACATGAACGCACGCAGTGCCCTGGGCAGGTACGGAGAGAGTCTGGCCGCACGACGGCTGGCCGATTCCGGACTGGTGATCCTGGAGCGCAACTGGCGCGCAGGACGGTCCGGAGAGATCGACATCGTGGCGCGGGAGCGCGACGTCCTGGTCGTCTGCGAGGTCAAGACCCGCAGGGACGGCGCCTTCGAGCATCCGATGGCCGCCGTCACCCCGGACAAGGCCGATCGGCTGCGGGCCCTGGCCGAGCGATGGATCCAGGCGCACGGCGGGGCCCACCGGGAGGCGTCCGCATCGACGTCGTCGGCGTGGTCCTGCCGCGCCGGGGAGCGCCGGTCGTCCAGCATGTCCGGGGGGTGGCCTGACATGGGCTTCGCACGTACGTGTTCCGTGGCCCTGGTCGGTGTCGAGGGCGTCGTCGTGGAGGTCCAGGCCGACCTCGAACCCGGCGTCGCCGCGTTCACCCTGGTGGGCCTGCCGGACAAGAGCCTGACGGAGAGCCGTGACCGGGTGCGGGCGGCCGTGGTGAACTCCGGGGCCGAGTGGCCGCAGAAGAAGCTGACCGTGGGGCTCTCGCCCGCCTCGGTGCCGAAGGCGGGCAGCGGATTCGACCTGGCCGTGGCCTGCGCGGTGCTGGGCGCCGCCGAGCGGATCGACCCCCGGGTGCTGGCCGACATCGTGATGATCGGCGAGCTGGGGCTGGACGGGCGGGTGCGGCCGGTGCGCGGCATCCTGCCCGCCGTCCTCGCCGCCGCCGACGCGGGGTACGAGCAGGTGGTCGTGCCCGAGTGCGCCGCCGCCGAGGCCTCCCTGGTGCCGGGGGTGTCGGTGCTCGGCGTCCGCAGCCTGCGGCAGCTGATCGCCGTACTGACCGATGAGCCCGTCCCGGACGAGGAGCCCGACGAGCTGGGCCGCCCCGATCCGCTGCTGGCCGGGCTGCGGGTGCCCGGCACGGGCGCGGCCACCGGCATGCACAGCATGGGCGCCGCACACCAGGACGCCGGGCACGACCTCGCCGACGTCGTCGGCCAGATCTCCGCGCGCACGGCGGTGGAGGTGGCCGCGGCCGGCGGGCACCACCTGTTCCTGGAGGGGCCGCCCGGTGCGGGCAAGACCATGCTCGCGGAGCGGCTGCCCGCCGTGCTGCCGCGGCTGACCCGGGAGGAGTCGCTGGAGGTCACGGCCGTGCACTCGGTGGCCGGCCTGCTGCCGCCGGGCAAGCCGCTGATCGACGTCCCGCCCTACTGCGCCCCGCACCACTCGGCGACCATGCAGTCCCTCGTCGGCGGCGGCCCGAACATCGCCCGGCCCGGCGCGGTCTCGCTGGCCCATCGGGGCGTCCTGTTCCTCGACGAGACCCCCGAGTTCAGCGGTCAGGCGCTGGACGCGCTGCGGCAGCCGCTGGAGTCGGGGCACGTCGTGATCGCGCGCAGTGCCGGCGTGGTGCGCTTCCCGGCGAGGTTCCAGATGGTGCTCGCGGCGAACCCCTGCCCCTGCGGGCGCTTCTCGCTCCGCGACAGCCTGTGCGAGTGCCCGCCCTCGGCGATCCGCCGCTACCAGGCGAGGATCTCCGGCCCACTGCTCGACCGCGTCGACCTGCGGGTGGAGGTGGACCCGGTGGGCCGGGCCGAACTGGCGCAGCGCGGCCCCGGAGGGGAGTCGACGGCGACGGTCGCCGCGCGGGTACGGGCGGCCCGGGAGCGGGCGGCCGGCCGGCTGGCGGGCACGCCCTGGCGCACCAACAGCGAAGTCCCGGGCCGTGAGCTGCGCACCCGCTGGCACGCCGCGCCCGGCGCCATGGACGAGGCCGAACGCAACATGGAGCGCGGGGTGCTCACGGCCCGCGGACTGGACCGCGTCCTGCGGGTCGCCTGGACCGTCGCCGACCTCGTGGGCCACGACCGGCCCGAGGTCACCGACGTGGCCCTGGCGCTGCAACTGCGCACGGGCGTCCCACGCGGCGTCCCGATGGCCATCGGAGCGCTGACGTGACCGGCGGAGCCGGACCGGCCGGGGAACTGCTCGGCCGGGTCCTCCTCACCCGGGTCGTCGAGCCCGGGGACGAGGCCGGCGGGCGGTGGGTGCGGGAGTACGGGGTGGCGGAGGTCGTACGGCGGCTGCGGGCCGGCGGGCCGGCGCTGCCCGGGGTGAGCGCGCAGCGCTGGGCCGGGCTGCTGGCCCGTGCCGGGCGGGCCGAGCCCGAGGCCGACCTGGCCACCGCGCAGGCCGCCGGCGTGCGGTTCGTGGCGCCCGGCTGCACCGAGTGGCCCGGACAGCTGGACGACCTCGGCGACGCCCGCCCGCTCGGGCTGTGGGTGCGGGGCCGGCCCAGCCTGCGCATGTGGGCGCTGCGCTCGGTCGCCGTGGTCGGCGCACGCGCCTGCACGGAGTACGGCGCCCACATGGCGGCCACCCTCGCCGCCGGGCTCGCCGAACGTGGCTGGGTCGTCGTCTCCGGCGGCGCCTACGGCATCGACGGCGCCGCCCACCGCGGGGCCCTCGGCGCGGGCGGTGCCACCGTCGCCGTCCTGGCCTGCGGGGTGGACCGGCCCTACCCGCGCGGTCACATCGAGCTGATCAACCGGATCGCCGAGCAGGGGCTGGTGGTCGGTGAGCTGCCGCCGGGCGACCATCCGACGCCGAGCCGGTTCATCCTGCGCAACCGGGTCATCGCCGCGCTGACCCGGGGCAGCGTGGTCGTGGAGGCCGCCCACCGCAGCGGCTCCCTCGTCACCGCACGGGCCGCGCAGCGCCTGGGCCGTCACACGATAGGAGTACCCGGCCCCGCCACCAGCGGCCTGTCCGCCGGCGTGCACGAGCTGCTGCGCGGCGGCGCCACCCTGGTCACCGACGCCGCGGAGGTCGTCGAACTGGTGGGTGACATCGGGGAGCTGGCACCGGAGCGGCGCGGCCCCGTCCTCCCGCGCGACCTGCTGGCCGCGGGCACCCGCCGGGTTCTGGCCGCGCTGCCCGGCGGGCGCACCGCCTCCCCGTCCGAGATCGCGTGCGGCGCGCAGACCACCCGGGACGACGCCATCGCGAGACTGTACGAACTCAGGGCACTTGGTTACGTCGAACGACACGGCGACGACTGGAAGTTGACACGCCAGGCCGTGCTGTCCGCCAGAGGGGGTCGCGGGACCGGCTGACGGGGTGCGTTCGGCCGTCCGGGGGAAGCGTGAAGCCCGGGGAAACAGCGGCGAGTTGGCGCCTGGCGGAGAGTGGGCGCGGCGAGCGCCGCACTCCGCCGGGGCGTCCAGCGGAACGTATCTGCGGATCCTCCGGGACGCTTTCTTCGCGCACCGCGATCCCTCAGTCACGCTACGCTCACGAGGATCGGCGACGACATCCCTACCTTCACCCGTACGGCACTGCAGAACGGCACAAGGCGACGAATGCCCCAGCACACTTCCGGGTCCGACCGGGCGGCGATCCCCTCAGCCGCCCGTGACGGTGGCAGCGTGCGGCCGCCCGCTCCCTCGACGCTCGACGAGCTGTGGCGGTCGTACAAGGCGACGGGAGACGAACGGCTGCGGGAGCAGCTGATCCTGCACTACTCGCCCCTGGTGAAGTACGTGGCGGGCCGGGTGAGCGTGGGCCTGCCGCCCAATGTGGAGCAGGCCGACTTCGTCTCCTCCGGGGTGTTCGGGCTGATCGACGCGATCGAGAAGTTCGACATCGACCGGGAGATCAAGTTCGAGACGTACGCGATCACCCGGATCCGCGGGGCCATGATCGACGAGCTGCGGGCGCTGGACTGGATCCCGCGCTCGGTGCGGCAGAAGGCGCGCAACGTCGAGCGCGCCTACGCCACCCTGGAGGCCCGGCTGCGGCGCACCCCGAGCGAGCAGGAGGTCGCCGCCGAGCTGGACATCCCGGTGGACGAACTGCACGCGGTGTTCAGCCAGTTGTCGCTGGCCAACGTCGTCGCCCTGGAGGAGCTGCTGCACGTCGGCGGTGAGAGCGGGGACCGGCTGAGCCTGATGGACACGCTGGAGGACACCGCCGCCGACAACCCGGTGGAGGTCGCGGAGGACCGGGAGCTGCGCCGGTTCCTCGCGCGGGCGATCAACACGCTGCCCGAGCGGGAGAAGACCGTCGTCACGCTGTACTACTACGAGGGCCTGACGCTGGCGGAGATCGGCAACGTGCTCGGGGTGACGGAGAGCAGGGTCAGCCAGATCCACACCAAGTCGGTGCTCCAGCTGCGCGCCAAGCTCGCGAGCTTCGGACGCTGACGGGGCGGTGACCGGTGAGTGACTCCCCTCCGGGGTGGCGCGTCCGTAGAGTGGTTGACGTGCCAAGGATTCGAGCGGCCTCCGTGGCCGAGCACCGGTCGATGCAGCGCGCCGCCCTGCTGGACGCGGCGCGTTCCCTGCTGTCCGAGGGCGGCACCGAAGCGCTGACGTTCCCGGCCCTGGCCGAGCGGACGGGGCTCGCGCGGTCGTCCGTGTACGAGTACTTCCGCTCGCGGGCGGCGGTGGTCGAGGAGCTGTGCGCGGTCGACTTCCCCGTCTGGGCGGCGGAGGTGGCGGCCGCCATGGAGCAGGCGGCCACGCCCGAGGGCAAGATCGAGGCGTATCTGCGCAAGCAGCTGGAGCTGGTGGGAGACCGGCGCCACCGGGCCGTCGTCGCCATCTCCGCCAGTGAGCTGGACGCCGGGGCGCGGGAGAAGATCCGGGCGGCGCACGGCGGGCTGGTCGCGATGATCGTCGAGGCGCTGGAGGCCCTGGGACACGGGGAGGCCCGGCTGGCGGCGATGCTGGTGCAGGGGGTCGTGGACGCGGCGGTGCGGCGGCTTGAGCTCGGTGCGGCGGAGGAACCCGCGGTGATCGCGGAGGCGGCCGTGGCGATGGTGCTCCGGGGCGTGCGGGGCTGACCTCCGCTACGAGGGCAGCGGCACCCCCAGCACCGGCAGCAGCCGAGACGAGCCTCCATTGCGCAGGCGGGGCGGGAGCAGCAGCAGCGGGTTCAGATAGGTACCGGCTCCGCGCAGGCCCCAGTGGACGCAGGTGAGCGTGCAGTGGGACCCCGTCGGCTCCACCGTGGCGATCACCGCCCCCGCCGGCACCTCGTCGCCCCTCTTCACCGACGGGCGGACGGGCTCGTACGTCGTGCGCAGCGGTGGCGTCCCGGTCCCCGCCAGTTCCACCGACACCACGCCCTTGTCGGCCACCCGTCCCGCGAACGACACCCGGCCGGCCGCCACGGTCCGCACGGGAGCGCCCGGCCCGGCCGCCAGGTCGACTCCGCGGTGTCCCGGGCCGTAGGGCGACGCCGGCGGCGACCAGCCCCGCAGGATGCGGGGCCGTACGCCGACCGGCCAGGTCGTCGCCACGGCCGGCACCCGCGTCTGCGGTCCCCGCGGCCCCGGCGACGGGCCACGAGCCCACTGAGCCCCCTGCGCCCACGCCAGCGGTGCCAGGGCGGCCACCACCAGCCCCACCAGCACCGCCCACATCACCCGTGCGTATCGCTGTGTCCCCAGCTGTGTCCCCAGTTGTGTCCCCATGGGTGAGACGGTCCCGCACTACCGCCGATCCGTCCGGAGGCTGTGGACAACTCCCCGGTTGTGGACAGCGGCGTCACCCGCTGCCTCCCCGGTCCCGTACACTTCTTCTGGCGATCCGGGTCACCGGGTCGACTTCGCACGCCCCGGTACGGCCACCGGCAACGGTCCGTATCAGCGCCCCTCGGTCCTTCGTGGCACGGCGCACCCAGGGCGTCAGGCGCGACCGCCGTCCGGCGGACGCGGCACAACCGAGAAACTCAAGGAGATACGGCCATGGCCGTCGTCACGATGCGGGAGCTGCTGGAGAGCGGCGTCCACTTCGGTCACCAGACCCGTCGCTGGAACCCGAAGATGAAGCGCTTCATCTTCACCGAGCGCAACGGCATCTACATCATCGACCTGCTCCAGTCGCTGTCGTACATCGACCGCGCCTACGAGTTCGTCAAGGAGACCGTCGCCCACGGCGGCACGGTCATGTTCGTCGGCACGAAGAAGCAGGCGCAGGAGGCCATCGCCGAGCAGGCCACCCGCGTCGGCATGCCCTACGTCAACCAGCGCTGGCTGGGCGGCATGCTCACCAACTTCTCGACCGTCTACAAGCGCCTGCAGCGCCTGAAGGAGCTGGAGCAGATCGACTTCGAGGACGTCGCGTCCTCCGGTCTGACCAAGAAGGAGCTCCTGGTCCTCTCCCGCGAGAAGGCCAAGCTGGAGAAGACCCTCGGCGGTATCCGCGAGATGCAGAAGGTGCCCAGCGCCGTCTGGATCGTGGACACCAAGAAGGAGCACATCGCCGTTGGTGAGGCCCGGAAGCTGAACATTCCGGTCGTCGCGATCCTCGACACCAACTGCGACCCCGACGAGGTCGACTACAAGATCCCGGGCAACGACGACGCGATCCGCTCCGTCACCCTGCTCACCCGCGTGATCGCCGACGCCGTGGCCGAGGGCCTCATCGCCCGCTCCGGCGGTGGCGAGGGCAAGGGCGAGAAGGCCGAGGGCGAGCCGCTCGCCGAGTGGGAGCGCGACCTGCTTGAGGGTGAGAAGAAGGCCGACGAGGCTGCTCCGGCCGCCGAGGCCCCCGCCGCCGAGGCCCCCGCCGAGGCCGCGCCGGCCGAGGGCGAGAAGGCCGCCGAGGGCGAGCAGGCCTGACCGTCAGCGTCAGCGTTGACGGCGGGGGCAGTGACATGGAGTCCGCCCCCGCCGTTCACCCGTAGGTCAGCGGCAGGACAGCGGCCTCCGACCACATGGAGTCCGCACCCCGCAGATCTTCGATCCTCCAGACTTCGAGAAAGATTCACAGACTCATGGCGAACTACACCGCCGCCGACGTCAAGAAGCTCCGCGAGCTCACGGGCGCCGGCATGATGGACTGCAAGAAGGCGCTGGACGAGGCCGAGGGCAACGTCGAGAAGGCCGTCGAGGCGCTCCGCATCAAGGGCCAGAAGGGCGTCGCCAAGCGCGAGGGCCGCTCCGCCGAGAACGGCGCCGTGGTCTCGATCATCGCCGACGACAACTCCTCCGGTGTCCTGGTCGAGCTGAAGTGCGAGACGGACTTCGTCGCCAAGGGTGACAAGTTCCAGGCCGTCGCCAACACGATCGCCGAGCACGTCGCCAAGACCTCCCCGGCCGACATCGAGGCCCTGCTCGCCTCCGAGATCGAGCCCGGCAAGACCGTCCAGGCGTTCGTGGACGAGGCCAACGCCAACCTCGGCGAGAAGATCGTCCTGGACCGCTTCGCGCAGTTCGCCGACGGCTTCGTGCTCGCCTACATGCACCGCACGATGCCCGACCTGCCCCCGCAGATCGGTGTCCTCGTCGAGCTGGACAAGCCGAACGCCGAGGTCGCCAAGGGCATCGCGCAGCACATCGCCGCGTTCGCCCCGAAGTACCTCTCCAAGGACGAGGTCCCGGCCGACGTCGTCGAGTCCGAGCGCCGCATCGCCGAGGAGACCACCCGCGCCGAGGGCAAGCCCGAGGCCGCGATCGCCAAGATCGTCGAGGGTCGCCTCAACGGCTTCTTCAAGGACGCCACGCTCCTCGGCCAGCCCTACGCGCTGGACAACAAGAAGAGCGTCGAGAAGGTCCTGCAGGAGGCCGGTGTCACCCTGAAGCGCTTCGCGCGTATCAAGGTCGGCATCTGAGTCCGTACGGCGATCGACGCTCGACCCCGATAGGGTCGACATCAGTCGTCCCTGTCGTCCGCGCACGGCGTGGCCCACGCGCGCGTGGCGGACGGCAGCAGATCTGACGAGGAGGCCATTGCCGCATGGGATGTGAACGCCCCATTGGCAGTGGCCTTCTTCGCATGTGCACCACGTTGAAAGAGGCGGGATCCCGATGACCACCAAGTCCGAGAAGAGCGACGACGGCAAAGTACGCGGCCGGTTTCTGCTGAAGCTGTCCGGAGAGGCCTTCTCCGGCGGCGGCGGCCTCGGCGTCGACCCCGACGTGGTGCACGCGATCGCCCGTGAGATCGCCGCCGTCGTCCGTGACGGCGCGCAGATCGCGGTCGTCATCGGCGGTGGCAACTTCTTCCGCGGGGCCGAGCTCCAGCAGCGCGGCATGGACCGTGCCCGCTCCGACTACATGGGCATGCTCGGCACCGTGATGAACTGCCTCGCCCTTCAGGACTTCCTGGAGAAGGAGGGCATCGTCTCCCGCGTCCAGACCGCCATCACCATGGGCCAGGTAGCGGAGCCGTACATCCCGCTGCGCGCCGTGCGCCACCTGGAGAAGGGCCGAGTGGTCATCTTCGGCGCCGGTATGGGCATGCCGTACTTCTCCACCGACACCACCGCCGCCCAGCGTGCCCTGGAGATCGACGCCGAGGCGCTGCTCATGGGCAAGAACGGCGTGGACGGGGTCTACGACTCCGACCCGAAGGCCAACCCCGACGCCGTGAAGTTCGACTCGCTCGGCTACGGCGAGGTCATCACGCGCGACCTGAAGGTCGCCGACGCCACGGCCATCACGCTCTGCCGCGACAACAAGCTCCCGATCGTGGTCTTCGAGCTCCTGAAGGAGGGCAATATCGCCCGCGCCGTCAAGGGTGAGAAGATCGGCACGCTTGTGGGTGACCAGGGCAGCCGGGCCTGACCGGATTCACCCGGACCCTGACCGGGATTCACCCGGACCCTGACCGGGTATCGCCTCGGACCCTGACCGGGGGATGGACAATGTCCTACCGGTCGGGAACCGTGCAGGAAGAAGACGCGACGCAGCCGGCCGCCGACCGCAGCCAAGGAACCGCAGCCGGGCCTACTCAGACACGCAGGAGCAAGTGGTGATCGAAGAGACCCTCCTCGAAGCCGAGGAGAAGATGGAGAAGGCCGTCGTGGTCGCCAAGGAGGACTTCGCCGCGATCCGCACCGGCCGTGCGCACCCGGCGATGTTCAACAAGATCGTGGCCGACTACTACGGTGCGCCGACGCCGATCAACCAGCTGGCCTCGTTCTCCGTGCCGGAGCCGCGCATGGCCGTCGTGACCCCGTTCGACAAGAGCGCGCTGCGCAACATCGAGCAGGCGATCCGCGACTCCGACCTGGGCGTCAACCCGAGCAACGACGGCAACATCATCCGTGTGGTGTTCCCCGAGCTCACCGAGGAGCGCCGCCGCGAGTACATCAAGGTGGCCCGCGGCAAGGGCGAGGACGCCAAGATCTCCATCCGCTCCGTGCGCCGCAAGGCCAAGGACGCCCTCGACAAGCTGATCAAGGACGGCGAGGTCGGCGAGGACGAGGGCCGCCGTGCGGAGAAGGAGCTCGACGACACCACCGCGAAGTACGTCGCCCAGGTGGACGAGCTCCTCAAGCACAAGGAAGCGGAGCTGCTTGAGGTCTGATGAACGACTCTTCCTGGGGAGCGCCGCCGCACGCCGGCCAGGCCGGGTACTGGGGCCCCGCAGACCAGGGGCCCGTGCCTGGCGCCGGCCCGGCGGGTCCCGCGTACGATGCGCAGGAAGCGCAGCAGACTCGCCCCATGCCCATCGTGCCCGACGGACCCGCACACGGCGGAGACCAGGATGACGACCGGGGGGCCGCTCGGCTGAGCGGCCCCTTGTTCCGCGACGAGAACGTCCGCGGCGGCGTCCACGACGGTGCCGTCCACGGCGGTGCCGTCCAGGGCGCCGGCGTTCACGACGGCGGCGCCCTGGACGCCGGCGTTCACGACGGCGGCGTCCGCCCGCAGAACGTCCGCCAGGACCAGGTCCGTACCCACACCTCCCGCGACCAGAATCCGGAGCCCATGCCCGACGCCCCGCAGCCGGCGCCCGCCCCGCAGAAGAAGAGCGCGGGCCGCGACCTGAGCGCCGCCATAGGGGTCGGGGTCGGGCTCGGCGCGGTCATCATCGCCTCGCTGTTCATCGTCAAGGCCGTGTTCGTCGGCGTGATCGCCGTCGCCGTCGTCGTCGGCCTGTGGGAGCTGACCAGCCGGCTGCAGGAGCGCAAGGAGATCCGTGCGCCCCTGGTGCCGCTCGCGGTCGGCGGGGCCGCGATGGTCGTCGCCGGGTATGTGCGCGGTGCGGAGGGCGCGTGGGTCGCCATGGCGCTCACGGCGCTCGCGGTGCTGGTCTGGCGGATGACCGAGCCGCCGGAGGGCTACCTCAAGGACGTCACGGCGGGCGTCTTCGCGGCGTTCTACGTGCCGTTCCTGGCGACGTTCGTCGCGATGATGCTCACCGCCGACGACGGCCCCTGGCGGGTGCTGACGTTCCTCCTGCTCACGGTCGTCAGCGACACCGGCGCGTACGCCGTCGGCTGGCGCTTCGGCAAGCACAAGCTGGCTCCGCGCATCAGCCCCGGCAAGACGCGGGAGGGCCTGTTCGGCGCGGTCGCGTTCGCGATGGTCGCCGGCGCGCTGTGCACGCAGTTCCTGATCGACGACGGTGCCTGGTGGCAGGGCCTGCTGCTGGGCCTCGCGGTGGCGGCCAGCGCGACGCTGGGCGACCTCGGCGAGTCGATGATCAAGCGGGACCTGGGCATCAAGGACATGGGCACCCTGCTCCCCGGGCACGGCGGCATCATGGACCGCCTGGACTCGCTCCTGCCGACGGCGCCGGTGGTGTGGCTGCTGCTGGTGCTGTTCGTCGGCGCCGGCTGATCTGACACGGCTGTCGAGCCCCCGTCCTCCCTCCCGGAGGACGGGGGCTCGTCGCGTAGGGCCTGGCCCGCGGGATGGCTGGCCCCACGGCGAACACAGTGGGACGATTCTGACGAAAAGACCCATCAGCTCCGAACCGGCTCGCCCTGGAAAGGGGGCCACCATGTCCGGTTTCCATGAGGAGATCGTCCTCGACTGCCGCCCCGACGAGGTGTGGACCTACGTCACCGACCCCGCCCATCTGCCGGAGTGGCAGGCGAGCGCGGTGTCCGCCGAGCAACTCGACGCCGGTCCGTTCGGACTCGGCTCCCGGGTCAAGGTCATCCGGCACGTCGGCCGCCGCGAGATGCCGATGACGATGCAGTGCACCGAGTACGAGCCCGGCCGCTCGTGGAGCGTGCACGGCATCGACGGGCCGGTACGCGGCAACTTCCACGGCGAGATCACCCCCGTCGACGAGGGCCGGCGCACCCGCCTGACCATGGACCTCGACTTCGAGGGCCACGGCCTCGGCAAGGTCCTGATCCCCCTGGTCGTCCGCCCCCAGGTCCGCAAGGAGTTCCCCCGCAACGAACAGCTGCTGAAGCAGCACCTGGAACACACGGCCGCGTAGATCCCGTCCAACGAGACACACACAGACCAGGCGGGGCACCACCAGCCCCGCCTGACCGAGCCGGGCGGATAACTCGTTGTCCGGAGCCGATGAGCTGTGCCCATAGTGGCGCATGAGCAGGTACGCGGAGGTCATGGTCCTGGCGAGGGATGCCGAGGAGGTCATGGAGCCCCTCACCCGTCCCGATGAGAACCGGGAGTGGCACCAGTGCTTCACGCGGGTGGAAGACCGGGTGTTCGCCGGACGGAGCGGGGGATCGCATGAGTGCTACGCCTGGGTCATCCAGTTCATCCGCCACAACTGGCACGGGTTGCTCGGACACCTGGAGTCGCTGCCCTGGCCGGACCCGCATTCCGTGCAGGTCCTGGTCCGGGACGAGGAAGACGACTGCTTCGGTCTGTGGATGATCTACGACGGCAAACTGATCGAGGTACCCCTGCCCCGCACGAGGCGTGAGCCCTTCTCGGCATCGGTCACCGGAGTCCTCTCCCGGACCGACCGCCGCTTCGGTGAGCCGGACTGATCCACGCTCCTCAAGACCCGCCAGATGACTGACGATCCCTTCGCATCCCCGCGGCGAACGACGCGGCACCCACTCCGGCACTGACCAGCGCCGCGACACAGGTGAGGATCGTAGGGAGGTCGGACCCCCCGGACCCGGCGCCGGCCTGGGTGGAATAGACCCGCTGGACCGTCTCAGTGACCGTCACGGTCACGGCGGGAGCAGATGCCGGGAGGCTGGCCTCCGTGCTGCCGGAAGAGCTTTGAGTCGGCTCTTCGGTGTCGGTCTCGCTGGGAGATGTTCCCGGGGGCTCTCCGGCGCTGGGCTCGCTCTCGGTCGGCGTTGGAGGCGGTGACGGCGATTGCAGCGTTGCGGAGGATGTGGGGGACGGCGACGTCGAACGGCCCGATTCCTGACCGTTCAAGCCGCTGAGAACAGCCACGACGAGCACCACCACACTGACACCCATCAAGGCAGCGCCAACCCATATCAGGCGCGATCGTCGGTCCCTCATACCCCCAGGTTGCAGCAGCCTCACAGACCATGCGACAGGACCAGGACCTCTCTGGCATCACCAGTACCGCAAGCACACCGGGGCAAGCGGCCCCAGCCCACCCAAGTCGATCTGCGACACTGGTAGCACCATGCCCAAGCCCGGAGAACTTACCTTTGTCGCGCCGCGCGGTGCCAAGGCGCCGCCGCGGCATCTTGCCGATCTCTCGCCCGCCGAGCGCAAGGCCGCTGTCGCCGAGATCGGGGAGAAGCCCTTTCGCGCCAAGCAGCTGTCGCAGCACTACTTCGCGCGGTACGCGCACGAGCCCGAGCAGTGGACCGACATTCCCGCCGGTGCGCGGGACAAGCTGCGCGAGGCGCTGTTTCCCGAGTTGATGACCGTCGTGCGGCATCTGTCGACCGACGAGGGGACGACGCGCAAGACGCTGTGGCGGCTGTTCGACGGGACGCTCGTCGAGTCCGTGCTGATGCGGTATCCGGACCGGGTGACCATGTGCATCAGCTCGCAGGCCGGGTGTGGGATGAACTGTCCGTTCTGTGCGACCGGGCAGGCCGGGCTGGACCGGAATCTGTCCACCGCCGAGATCGTGCACCAGATCGTGGAGGGCATGCGGGCGCTGCGGGACGGGGAGATCCCCGGGGGGCCGTCGCGGCTGTCCAACATCGTCTTCATGGGGATGGGTGAGCCGCTCGCCAACTACAAGCGAGTGGTGGGGGCCATTCGGGCGCTGACCGACCCCGCTCCCGACGGGCTCGGGCTGTCGCAGCGCGGGATCACCGTGTCGACCGTCGGGCTCGTGCCCGCCATCCACCGGTTCGCGGACGAGGGCTTCAAGTGCCGGCTCGCGATCTCGCTGCACGCCCCCGACGACGAGCTGCGCGACACCCTCGTCCCCGTGAACACGCGGTGGAAGGTGCGCGAGGTGCTCGACGCCGGGTTCGAGTACACGGAGAAGTCCGGGCGTCGGCTTTCCATCGAGTACGCGCTGATCCGGGACATCAATGATCAGGCCTGGCGCGGGGACCGGCTCGGGCGGCTGCTCAAGGGCAAGCCTGTGCATGTCAACCTCATCCCGCTGAACCCGACGCCCGGGTCCAAGTGGACCGCCTCCCGCCCCGAGGACGAGAAGGCGTTCGTCGAGGCCATCGCCGCCCATGGTGTACCGGTGACCATTCGGGACACCCGTGGCCAGGAGATCGACGGGGCGTGTGGTCAGCTCGCCGCCACCGAGCGGTAATCTGACCTTCGTCAGTACATCTACATATTCCGACAGGGGAGCGCCACAGCGCTGAGAGTGCGGCGGACAGGGCCGCAGACCCTCCGAACCTCGCCCAGGTCATTCTGGGTAGGGAGATCGGTCATCACTCTAGCTGTTGCGCCCTGCCCGGGCCGTCGTCAGGCGTCCCGGGCAGGGCCGCGTCTCTTCCTGGTCCCTCCAGGAGGAATGTCAGTGAGCATCACCAAGAAGGCCACGGTCGCGGTGGTCGGCCTCGGGCTCGTCACGCTGTCCGCGTGCGGGTCGTCGGGCGGGAGCGAGAAGACCTCTGCCACCGAGTCCAAGACCGTCACTCTGGTCAGCCATGACTCGTGGGCCGTGTCCAAGAACGTCCTCGCGGACTTCGAGAAGAGCTCCGGGTACAAGGTCAACGTCCTCACCAGCGGCGACGCCGGGCAGGCCGTCAACAAGGCGATCCTGACCAAGGACAACCCGCAGGGCGACGTCTTCTTCGGCGTCGACAACACCCTGCTCTCCCGGGCGCTGGACAACGGACTGTTCCAGTCGTACGAGGCCAAGGGGCTCGGCTCCATCGGCGCCCAGTACCAGCTGGACAAGGACAAGCACCGGGTCACGCCGATCGACTTCGGCGACATCTGCGTCAACTACGACAAGCAGTACTTCGCCGACCACAAGCTGACCCCGCCGGCCTCCTTCGACGACCTGGTCAAGCCCGAGTACAAGAACCTGCTGGTCACCGAGAACGCGTCCACCTCCTCGCCCGGCCTCGGCTTCCTGCTCGGCACCGCCGCCAAGTACGGCGACGACGGCTGGCAGGACTACTGGAAGAAGCTCAAGGCCAACGGCGTCAAGGTCGTCGACGGCTGGGAGCAGGCCTACGACCAGGAGTTCTCCGGCTCGGCCGGCGGCAAGAAGGCGCACGGCGACCGGCCGCTCGTCGTGTCGTACGCCTCCTCCCCGCCCGCCGAGGTCGTCTTCGCCAAGCCGCAGCCGAAGACCGCGCCCACCGGCGTGGCCGCCGGCACCTGCTTCCGGCAGATCGAGTTCGCGGGTCTGCTGAGCAACGCCAAGAACACCAAGGGCGGCAAGGCGCTGATCGACTTCCTGGTCTCCAAGGAGTTCCAGGAGGACATGTCGCTGAACATGTTCGTCTACCCGGTCCTCGACGGCGCCAAGGTGCCCGCCGAGTTCACCCAGTACGGCCCCGCGGCCAAGGACCCCCAGACCATGGCCCCCGGCACCATCGCCGACCACCGTGACCAGTGGGTCAAGCAGTGGACCTCGCTCGTACTGAGGTAGTCCGCCGGAAGGACCGCGCGGGGAGCGCGGCGCGGCTCGGGCTGATGGCCCTGCCCGTCGCGTTCTTCGCCGTGTTCTTCGCCTACCCCGTGGCCGCGATCGTCGCCCGCGGACTCAAGGTCGACGGCGTGTGGCAGTTCGGCCGGCTCCCCGACGTCCTCGGACAGTCCGACATCCGGCACGTGCTGTGGTTCACCACCTGGCAGGCGCTGGTCTCCGCCGGGCTCACCCTGCTCCTCGCGCTGCCCGGCGCCTACGTCTTCGCCCGCTTCGACTTCCCCGGCAAGCGGCTGCTGCGGGCCGTGGTCACGGTGCCGTTCGTGCTGCCGACCGTCGTCGTCGGCACCGCCTTCCTGGCGCTGGTCGGGCGCGGCGGGCTGCTCGACGACCTGTGGGGCGTACGGCTGGACACCACCGTGTGGGCGATCCTGCTCGCGCACGTCTTCTTCAACTACGCCGTCGTCGTACGCACCGTCGGCGGCCTGTGGGCACAGCTCGACCCGCGGCAGGAGGAGGCGGCGCGCATGCTCGGCGCCTCCCGCTTCACCGCCTGGCGCAAGGTCACCCTGCCCGCGCTGGCGCCCGCCGTCGCCGCGGCCGCGCTGATGGTGTTCCTGTTCTGCTTCACCTCCTTCGGCATCGTCCAGATCCTCGGCGGACCCGCCTACTCCACCCTGGAGGTGGAGATCTACCGGCAGACCGCCGACGTCTTCGACCTGTCCACCGCCGCCGTGCTGACGATCGTCCAGTTCGTCGCGGTCGGCGTGATCCTCGCCGTGCACGCCTGGACGGTACGGCGCCGGGAGAGCGCGCTGAAGCTGGTGGACGCGGCGACGACGGCACGCCGGCCGCGCGGCGCCGGGCAGTGGGCGCTGCTCGCCGGGGTGCTGCTGACCATCGCGCTGCTGCTCGTGCTGCCGCCCGCGGTGCTGGTGCAGCGCTCCCTGGACGGCGGCCTCGGCTACTACCGGGCGCTGACCGGCCAGGACGGCAACACCTTCCTCGTCCCGCCGATCGAGGCCATCGGCAACTCGCTGCAGTACGCCGTCGCCGCCACCGGTATCGCGCTGCTGATCGGCGCGCTCGCCGCCGCCGCGCTCACCCGCCGGGACGCCGGGCGCCTGGTGCGCGGCTTCGACGCGCTGCTGATGTTGCCGCTCGGTGTGTCCGCGGTGACCGTCGGCTTCGGCTTCCTGATCACGCTCGACACGCCCCCGCTGGACCTGCGCAGCTCCTGGATCCTCGTGCCGCTCGCCCAGGCGCTCGTCGGCGTCCCCTTCGTCGTACGGACCATGCTGCCCGTGCTGCGCGCGGTGGACGGGCGGCTGCGGGAGGCTGCGGCCGTGCTCGGGGCATCGCCGTGGCGGGTGTGGCGCGAGGTCGATCTGCCGATGGTGCGGCGGGCACTGCTGATCGCCGCCGGGTTCGCCTTCGCCGTGTCGCTGGGCGAGTTCGGGGCGACCGTGTTCATCGCGCGGCCGGACACCCCGACACTGCCGGTGGCCGTCGCCCGGCTGCTGTCGCGGCCCGGTGATCTCAACTACGGGCAGGCGATGGCCCTGTCGACGATTCTGATGGTGGTGTGCGCCGTGGCGCTGCTGGTCCTGGAGAGCCTGCGGGTGCCCGACCGGACGGGGGAGTTCTAGATGCTGCTCAGCCTCGCTGCCGCGACCGTCCGCTTCGGTGAGCGGACCGTGCTCGACGCCGTCGATCTGGACGTCGCCGAGCACGAGGTGGTGTGTGTGCTCGGGCCCAGCGGCAGCGGCAAGTCGACGCTGCTGCGGGCGGTCGCCGGGCTCCAGCCGCTGGACGCGGGCCGGATCGTGCTGGACGGCCGGGACCAGACGCGGGTGCCCGCGCACAAGCGGGGCGTGGGGCTGATGTTCCAGGACCACCAGCTGTTCCCGCAGCGGGACGTGGCCGGAAACGTCGCCTTCGGGCTGCGCATGCACGGTGCCGCGCGGAGTGAGCAGGCCGAGCGGGTCGGGGAGTTGCTGGACCTGGTGGGCCTGCCCGGCGCCGGCCGGCGGGCGGTCGGCGCGCTGTCCGGTGGCGAGCAGCAGCGGGTCGCGCTCGCCCGGGCGCTCGCGCCCCGGCCCCGGCTGCTGATGCTGGACGAGCCGCTCGGCCAGCTGGACCGCTCACTGCGTGAACGTCTCGTCGTCGAACTGCGGGAGCTGTTCGGCCGGTTGGGCACGACCGTGCTCGCGGTCACCCACGACCAGGGCGAGGCGTTCGCGCTCGCCGACCGGGTCGTGGTGATGCGGGACGGGCGGATCGCCCAGTCCGGCACGCCTCTTGAGGTGTGGCAGCACCCGGCGGACGCGTTCGTCGCCCGCTTCCTCGGCTTCGACAACGTGGTCCCGGGGACGGTCGCCGGCGCGGCGGCCGACACGCCGTGGGGCAAGCTGCCGGTGCCCGACGGTTCCCCGCAGGGGGCGTGTGACCTGCTGGTGCGCCCGGCGGGCGTCCGGCTCACCGGCGTGGAGGACGGCCTGCGCTGCACGGTCACCGCCCGCACCTTCAAGGGCACCCATGTCGCCGTCCACCTCCAGCCCGAGGACGCGCCCCGGCTGGAGGCGGCCTGTGCGCTGCGCGAGGCACCCGAGGTCGGCGACGAGGTCGGGGTCGCCTTCGACATGGCGGAAATCGTCGTGCTCGGCTGATCGCCGGCTGCCTAGGGTGGCCGCATGACACAGCTGACCCATGACCGCTACTGCGACGAAATAGCCCGCCAGATCGACCAGTTGACGTCGATCGTGACCTCCGGGGCCGACCTGACGGCGACCGTGCCGACCTGCCCGGACTGGACGCTGGACGAGCTCGTACGGCATGTGGGCCGCGCCCTGCGCTGGGCGGATCAGCTGGTGCGCACCCGCGCCGAGGAGAACATCCCGGACGAGAAGGTGCCGGACAGGGCCGGCCCGGACGCCGTGGGTGACGCCGCCGCACTGGGGGCCTGGCTCGCCGAGGCCGGCGACCTGGTCGTCGAGGCGCTGCGCGAGGCCGGTCCGGATGCCGCGGCGTGGGCATGGTCGGGGCAGGCCACGGCCGGTTTCTGGGCCCGCCGGATGACGCACGAGATCACCGTCCACCGCGCGGACGCCGCCCTGGCCGCCGGCCTGCCCTACGAGGTCGCGCCCGAGGTGGCCGCCGACGCGATCGACGAGTGGCTGGAGATCGTGCAGTTCATCCAGCGGATGGGCCTCACGGAGGGGGCGAAGGAGCTGTGTGGCGACGGCCGCAGCATCCACCTCCACGCCACCGACACCCCGGCGGAGCTGGACGCCGAGTGGCTGGTGGAGCTCGCCGAGGACGGCGTGCGCCGGCGGCGTGGGCACGCCAAGGCGACGGTCGCGCTGCGCGGACCGCTGACCGACGTTCTGCTCGCCTTCTACCGGCGGCTGCCGCTGGACACGCCCGGCCTGGAGATCCTCGGCGAGCGGGAGCTGCTGGAGTTCTGGCTGAGCCGGGCCACCTTCGGCTGATCCGCCGTATCACGCCCGCGCGCCCCGCCCCGGTCGCCGGACACGCGGACGGCCCGCCCCCGGTGACCGGGGACGGGCCGTTCGCGCGCGTCGGGCCTCAGTTGCCGCTCTTGGCCCCGCGGCGGCGCATGCCGAAGAAGACCGCGCCACCGCCGACGACGACCAGGGCGCCCGCGACGCCGGCGATCAGGCCGGTGTTGGAGTTCGCGCCGGTCTCGGCGAGGTTGGAGTCACCGACCGCCGGGGACGGGGCGTTGCTCACGGTGTCCGCGGGGGCGGTGCTGGTGGACGCCGACGGGGCCGGCGTCTCCTCGGCCGGGGTGGAGGCGGACGGCGACGGCGCCGGGCTGCTCGGCGTGGCCGGCGGCGTCGTCGGGGTGTCCTTCTTGCAGCCTTCGGACGGGGTGGTCAGGTTGCCCTTGATGTCCTCGTCCACGAGGTTGCCGGCCTTGACGTGGACGCGGTAGGTCGCGTTGGGCTTCCAGTCCTCGGCGAAGGTGATCGTCGCACCTTCGCGCGAACCCCGGACCTCCTGCTCACCGATCTTCTTTTCGTCGCCGCCGTTGTTCTCCAGGAAGACGGAGACGACGGCCGGGGTGCCGGAGGCGTCGACGTCGGTGACGGTGATGACGCCCTTGTCACCTTCGCACGAGGCCTTGGCGGAGAATTCGCTGATGTTGCAGGCGAGCGCGTTGCCGGCGACACCGAGCGCGAGAGCCGCCGCGGCGGAGGCGACCCCGAGGGCGCGCACGGAACGGGCGGCGGTACGGCGAGATATGGACACGTTTGTCCTTTACGGGATGCAACTGCGGGGGGTGGAAGGGGACTTGGGTCGTCGAACGGTCGCGGGAGCAACCCTCCGGCAACACCGCCCCCATGAGGCTCACAGGTTTATAAGCGCTCCGTAAGGAGTGTCAATGCACAGACCGGTCAAGCCAGTTGCCTTTGCCGTCTTATTAACCGACGAGACGTTTCAGCGCCTCCGGAGCCTCCTCGATCCCGTCGACCAGCGCGATCCGGGCGCGCATCGAGCGGTCCCCCGCCAGCGACTCCAGCAGCGGCCAGGCCGGCAGCCGCTCCGTCCAGTGCGCCCGGTCCACGAGCACCATGGGCGTGGGCTCGCCCCGTGACTCGTAGTAGTTCGGCGTCGCGTTGTCGAAGATCTCCTGTACGGTGCCGGCGGCGCCCGGCAGGAACACCACACCGCCGGTGCAGCGGGCCAGCAGGCCGTCCTCGCGGGTGGCGTTGGCGAAGTACTTGGCGATGTGCGTGGCGAACGGGTTCGGCGGCTCATGGCCGTAGAACCAGGTCGGGATGCCGATCGACGAGCCGCCGCGCGGCCACTGGGCGCGCACCTCGAACGCGGCCCGCGCCCAGTCGGTGATCGACGGTGTGAACGACGGCGTAGCGGCGAGGAGTTGCAGGGCCTCGCCCAGCATCTCGTCGTCGAAGGGGGCCGCGTACGCGCCGAGGTTCGCGGCCTCCATAGCGCCCGGGCCGCCGCCCGTCGCCACGGTGAGGCCGGTGCGGGCCAGGGCGCGGCCGAGGCGCGCGGCACCGGCGTACTCCCGCGTCCCGCGCGCCATAGCGTGGCCGCCCATGACGCCGACGACCCGTGCGCCGACCAGGACTTCGTCGAGGGCGTCGGAGACGGCGTCGTCGTGCAGGGAGCGGAGCATGGAGGCGAATATGTCGCCGTCCGCCCTGGTCCGCTGGAACCAGGCGTAGGTGAGCGCGTCCGGGGTGGCCTCGTAGCCCCGGTCCAGCCCGGCGAAGAGTTCCTCGGGGGAGTAGACGAACCCCCGGTACGGGTCGAAGGGCAGGCCCGGGACGGGCGGGAAGACCAGGGCGTCGGACGCGCGGACGCGGGCGGCCGCCTCGGGGGCCATCGGGCAGCCGAGGAAGACGGCGCCCGCGGTGTCCACGGACAGCAGCACCTCCGTACGGCCCGTCAGGTCCACTGCCTGGACCCGGAAGCCGGCGAGCGTGCCGTGGAGTCCCACCACCTCGTCGAACTCGGCGAGGGACTCGATCTCACGGTCGTGGGAGCCGTCGAACGGCTGGGCGGGTGTCGGATGCACCCGCCCATGCTAGGCACGGCCGTCGGGCGGGGAGGGTCAGCCCTGCACCGCCGCCGGGTCCATCCACACGACCTCCCAGGTGTGGCCGTCGAGGTCGTCGAAGGCGCGGCCGTACATGAAGCCCATGTCCTGCGTCTTGCCGGTGGCCGTGCCGCCGAGCGAGAGCGCGCGGTCGACCAGCTCGTCGACCTTCTCGCGGCTCTCGGCGCTCAGACAGACCAGCACCTCGCTCGTCTTCGTCGCGTCGGCGATCTCCTTGTCGGTGAAGGTCGCGTAGAACGGCTTGGTGAGCAGCATCGCCACGATCGTGTCGCTGATCACGACGGAGGCGGCGTTGTCGTCGCTGAACTGCGGGTTGATCGTGTAGCCGAGGTCGGTGAAGAACTTCTTGGAGGCCTCCAGGTCGTTCACGGGCAGGTTCACGAAGATCATCTGCTGGTACATGCGGGCCTCTCCCGTCGGTGGTGCGGTGTTGTCGGTCGGTAGACCGGGGGGCCGCGCGGAACTCATCGGTGGCCGCTGATCTTTTTTCGCTGAGCCTCAGTGGGTCAGGGGCAGTGCCGCCAGCTCGGCGACCAGCAGCGTCAGGGGGGCGAACACGGCCAGCAGCGCGGCCGTGCGCAGCAGCGCCGCCGAGCGCAGCATCGTGGCCGGTGCGCCCAGGCGCAGCAGCGCGGCGGTGGTGTCGGCACGCTGCTGCCGGGCCTCCACGGCGGCGGTGAGCAGTGTCGCCACCGTGCAGCCGGCGACGACCAGGGCGCCGAGGGTGGTCAGCGGGCCGAACTCGGCCTGGCCGGTGCCGCGCAGGGCGGTCGTGGCGAACGCGGCGGAGGCGACGGCGCAGACGACGCCGAGGGGGCGGCCGATGCGGGTGGCCTCCGCCATCAGGACGCGGCCGGCCAGCAGGCGCAGGGCGCCGGGGCGGGCGGCCTGCAGCAGGCGGCCGGTGAGGTGGGTGAGGCCGGGGCCGGCCAGGGCGAGGCCGACGGCGGTGAGGAGCCAGCCGAGGAGGACGGCGACGGAGCCGGTGCGCATGCCGCTGGGCATCAGGAGGGTCTTGGCCGCTCCGGTGCGCAGGGCGTAGGCCTCCGTGGCGAGGCCGGCGGCGAGGAGGGTGATGCCCCAGGGGAGGGTGGTGGTGGGGGTGGGTTCGGGGTCGGTGGTGCGGTTGGTCGGGGCGGCCGGGGGTTCGGGGGTGCCGTCCGTCGCGGTGTGGGGGTCGGTCGCGCTGCCCGGCGCTTGCGGGGTGCCGGCCGCGCCCACCCGTGCCGCCCCAGCGGCACGACTGCCCGCGGACTCAGCGGGCTGATGAGCAGCGTCCGCCGGCGCCGGCGCCGACGCCGTGACAAGGCCTCCCGCGGCCTGGTGGTCGGCGTCCGACGGCGTCGGCGTGGTGACGAGGTTCCTCGCCGACTGGACGAGGGGCTGGGAGCCGTCCGCGGACGTGGGGCCTGCGCCGGGGTGTCGCTCCTTGGCGCCCAGGTGGGTGCCGAAGCGGCCGTATGCGCCGAACGTCTCCCGGACCACGGTCCTGCTGTACGCGCCGAAGCGGCCGTACCGGTGCGGGGTGTGCGGGCGGTGCGGGTCGCGGGGGCGGTGGGTCAGGGCCACCGCTGCCGAGGCCGTCGCCGGGAGGACGGCCAGCAGGGTCAGCGCCGCCGGTACCGGCAGCGGCTGGTCCGCCGCGAGGAACTCCGACGCCGCCCCGTCGAACGGCATGCCCGTGAGGTCGCCGCGCAGGTGCAGGAAGACCAGCAGGGCCAGCGTCGAGCCCAGCGTCGTGGACAGGGCCGTCGTCAGTGCCGAGACCGCCATCAGGCGGGCCGGGCCCAGGCCGACGGCAGACAGGCCGGGGCGCGGTCTGGTCGCGGGGTCGGTGCGGGCGACGGCCAGGGCGAACCACACCGTGGCGGCCAGCGGTACGACGCACCACGCCAGGCGCAGCAGCAGGGCCGCCGGGGAGGCGCCCGGGTGGGCGAGGGCGTAGCCGAGGGTGCACAGGAGCAGGAAGCCGGTGCCGCCCGACGCCGCCGCCACGAGCAGACGGCGCAGGTGGACGGCCGGGTGGGCGCCGCGGGTCAGACGGAGAGCGACCACGCGGCCCGGCCTTCCGTCTCGGTGACCGGCGGGAGGTGCACCGTCCTCACCCGGCGTCCGTCGAGCAGGGACACCGTGCGGTCGGCGAGCGCGGCCGTCTCCGGGTCCGCGGTGGCCAGCACGACGGTGATGCCGTGCGAGCGGGCGGCCGTGGTGAGGGTGCGCAGGACGTGGGCGCGGTCGGCGCGGTGCAGGGGGGCGGTGGGCTCGTCGGCGAAGAGGACCGCGGGCGCGGGGGCGAGGGCGCGGGCGATGCAGGCGCGCTGCCGCTCGGCCTGGGTGAGTTCGTGCGGGCGCCGGCGGGCCTTGTCGCCGATGTCGACGCGCTCCAGCCACTCCGTCGCGGCGACCTTGGCGCGGCGCCGGCTGACGCCGCGCAGCATCAGCGGGAGGGCGGCGTTCTCCCACACGTTCAGTTCGGGGACCAGCACCGGGGCCGGGTCGATCCAGCCGAAGCGGTCGCGGCGCATCCGCTCGCGGGCCATCGGGCCCAGGGTGTGCACCGGCACGCTGTTGAACCACACCTCGCCGCGCTGGGCCGGGGTGAGCCCGGACAGACAGCGCAGCAGGGTCGTCTTGCCGCTGCCGCGCGGGCCACCGACGGCGAGGATCTCGCCCTCGCGCACGCCGAGCGAGACGCCTTGGAGCGCGGGGGAGCCGTCGCTGTGCGTGAAGTGCAGGGAGCGTGCCCAGAGCACGTCGTTGTCCGGCGGGGCCTCCATGGGCGTACACCTCGTGTCAGATCCGTAGTTCCCGTGCCATTCCCCCGTGCGGGGGAACGAAGGCAGGGCCGATCGGTCACTGGCACGCTAGGCAGGTGACGGCGCAAGCCCGGACAGCACGCGGCCCCGGGCCCCCGTTCTTCACTCGAACGGGGGGCACCGGGGCCGGGATGATCATCCAGACGGAAGATCGGCCAGGGGAGGACCGCCGATCAGGGGCGTCGGATGATCGGGACCGTCGGGACGGTGAGGGCCGTCCGGACGATCAGAGCTTCGTCCACGCCTCCGTGAGCGTCGCCCGCAGGATCTGCTCGATCTCGTCGAAGGTCTCCTGGTTGGAGATCAGCGGCGGGGCGAGCTGGATGACCGGGTCGCCACGGTCGTCGGCACGGCAGTACAGGCCGTTGTCGAACAGCGCCTTGGAGAGGAAGCCGTACAGGACGCGCTCGGTCTCCTCGTCGTTGAAGGACTCCTTGGTGTTCTTGTCCTTCACGAGCTCGATGCCGTAGAAGAAGCCGTTGCCGCGGACGTCGCCGACGATCGGCAGGTCGTGCAGCTTCTCCAGGGTGGCCTTGAAGGCGCCCTCGTTGTCCAGCACGTGCTGGTTGAGGCCCTCACGCTCGAACAGGTCGAGGTTGGCGATGCCCACCGCCGCGGAGACCGGGTGGCCACCGAAGGTGTAGCCGTGCAGGAAGGTGTTGTCACCCTTGTAGAACGGCTCCGCCAGGCGGTCGGAGACGATGCAGGCGCCGATCGGGGAGTAACCCGAGGTCATGCCCTTGGCGCAGGTGATCATGTCCGGGACGTAGCCGAACTTGTCACAGGCGAAGGTGGTGCCGAGGCGGCCGAAGGCGCAGATGACCTCGTCCGAGACGAGCAGCACGTCGTACTGGTCGCAGATCTCGCGCACGCGCTGGAAGTAGCCGGGCGGCGGCGGGAAGCAGCCACCGGCGTTCTGCACCGGCTCAAGGAAGACCGCGGCGACGGTGTCGGGGCCCTCGAAGAGGATCTGCTGCTCGATCTGGTCGGCGGCCCAGCGGCCGAAGGCCTCGGGGTCGTCACCGAAGAGCGGGGCGCGGTAGATGTTGGTGTTCGGGACCTTGTGCGCACCCGGGACGAGGGGCTCGAACGGGGCCTTCAGGCCGGGCAGACCCGTGATGGACAGGGCGCCCTGCGGGGTGCCGTGGTAGGCGACCGCACGCGAGATGACCTTGTGCTTGGTGGGCTTGCCGACCAGCTTGAAGTACTGCTTGGCGAGCTTCCAGGCGGTCTCGACCGCCTCGCCGCCGCCGGTGGTGAAGAAGACCTTGTTCAGGTCGCCCGGGGCCTCGTTGGCCAGGCGCTCGGCCAGCTCGACGGCCTTGGGGTGGGCGTAGGACCACACCGGGAAGAAGGCGAGCTCCTGGGCCTGCTTGAGGGCGGTCTCGGCGAGTTCCGTGCGGCCGTGACCGGCCTGGACCACGAACAGGCCGGCGAGACCGTCCAGGTAGCGCTTGCCCTTGTCGTCGTAGATGTAGGTGCCCTCGCCCCGGACGATCGTCGGGACGGGGGAGTTCTCGTACGAGGACATGCGGGTGAAGTGCATCCACAGGTGGTCGTACGCGGACTTGCTGAGGTCCTTTGTGCTCACGGTTATCGGGTTCCCCACATGTAGGTCTGCTTCTTGAGCTTGAGGTAGACGAAGCTCTCGGTGGAGCGCACGCCGGGCAGGGCCCGGATGCGTTTGTTGATGACGTCCAGCAGGTGGTCGTCGTCCTCGCAGACGATCTCCGCGAGGATGTCGAACGAGCCCGCGGTCATCACCACGTACTCGACTTCCGACATGGCGGTCAGCGCGTCGGCCACCGCCTCGACGTCGCCCTCGACGTGCAGTCCGACCATCGCCTGCCTGCGGAAGCCCACGGTGAGCGGGTCCGTGACGGCGACGATCTGCATCACGCCCTGGTCGAGCAGCTTCTGGACGCGCTGGCGCACGGCCGCCTCGGAGAGGCCGACGGCCTTGCCGATGGCGGCGTACGGCCTGCGGCCGTCCTCCTGGAGCTGCTGGATGATGGCGAGGGAGACGGCGTCCAGGTTGGGGTTGGATCCGTTCCTGGACGGGGTGTCGCGGGGGGACTCGCGGGAGTCCCTCGCGTCCCTGGGGTCTGCGCTTCGACTGGCCACGACCTCACTGTGCACGACGTCTCGACAGTTCCGCAAGCCCCGATCGATGAAATTCGTTGTCTGCGAGATCGGGATCGACGGATTTCGCAGAAGTCAGGGGACCAGGGGTGTTGAAAACGTGGGTTCAGCGATTAGTCTGGGCATCTCAGTGATTGGACACCCGAACTTGGAGGGCCGGCAGTGAGCACCGAGCTGCGTCGTCTGCGCAACTACATCGACGGTGAGTTCCGGGACGCCGCCGACGGACGGACCACCGAGGTGGTCAACCCCGCGACGGGCGAGGCGTACGCGACCGCGCCGCTGTCCGGCCAGGCGGACGTCGACGCCGCCATGGAGGCCGCCGCGCGCGCCTTCCCGGCCTGGCGCGACACCACCCCGGCCGAGCGCCAGAAGGCCCTGCTGAAGATCGCGGACGCGTTCGAGGCGCGCGCCGAGGAACTCATCGCGGCCGAGGTGGAGAACACGGGCAAGCCGATCGGGCTGACCCGCTCCGAGGAGATCCCGCCGATGGTCGACCAGATCCGCTTCTTCGCGGGTGCTGCGCGACTGCTGGAGGGCCGCTCGGCCGGCGAGTACATGGAGGGGATGACCTCGATCATCCGCCGTGAGCCGGTCGGCGTCTGCGCGCAGGTCGCGCCGTGGAACTACCCGATGATGATGGCCGTGTGGAAGTTCGCGCCGGCCATCGCCGCGGGCAACACCGTCGTGCTGAAGCCGTCGGACACCACCCCGGCGTCCACCGTGCTGATCGCCGAGATCCTCGGTGAGATCCTGCCCAAGGGCGTCTTCAACGTCGTCTGCGGCGACCGCGAGACCGGCCGCATGATGGTCGAGCACCCGACCCCGGCGATGGCCTCCATCACCGGCTCGGTGCGCGCCGGCATGTCGGTGGCCGAGTCCGCCGCCAAGGACGTCAAGCGCGTCCACCTGGAGCTGGGCGGCAAGGCCCCGGTCGTGGTGTTCGACGACACCGACATCGCCAAGGCCGTCGAGGACATCTCGGTGGCGGGCTTCTTCAACGCCGGCCAGGACTGTACGGCCGCCACGCGCGTGCTGGTGCACGAGTCGATCCACGACGAGTTCGTCTCCGCGCTGGCCAAGGCCGCGTCCGAGACCAAGACCGGTCAGCCGGACGACGAGGACGTGCTCTTCGGCCCGCTGAACAACCCCAACCAGCTCAAGCAGGTCGAGGGCTTCATCGAGCGGCTGCCCGCCCACGCGCGCGTGGAGGCCGGCGGCAAGCGCGTCGGCGACCAGGGCTACTTCTTCGCCCCGACCGTCGTCTCGGGTCTGAAGCAGGACGACGAGATCATCCAGAACGAGGTCTTCGGCCCGGTCATCACCGTCCAGTCCTTCGCGGACGAGGACCAGGCCGTCGAGTGGGCCAACGGCGTCGAGTACGCGCTGGCCTCCTCGGTGTGGACCAAGGACCACGGCCGCGCCATGCGGATGTCCAAGAAGCTCGACTTCGGCTGCGTGTGGATCAACACCCACATCCCGCTGGTCGCCGAGATGCCGCACGGCGGCTTCAAGAAGTCCGGCTACGGCAAGGACCTGTCGGCGTACGGCTTCGAGGACTACACCCGCATCAAGCACGTCATGACGTCCCTGGACGCGTGACCCAGCCCCTGCGGGCACGCTGAGGCCGACGGCCTCGGATGAGACTCGCGGCCCCGGACGGAGGACGGACCGTCCGGGGCCGCGGTGTGTCCGGCGGCACCTCGGGCATCGCGTCGGGGCGTCCGCACTGCCCGCGCGGGCCGACACGGCGACGGCGCGGGTCCCCGGCCCGGGGGCCGGACGTCGCGGGTGGCGTTCCCGGCTCGGGCCCGGTCGTACGGCCACCACCCGGGGGCGTGGACCACCACCCAGGCCGGCGGCCGGCGACGCGGGGCGCCGGCCGGCGACGCGTGGCCCGATGAGGACGGACCGCCTCCGCGGCCCGGGGTGTTCGGTGGCGGGGGATGATCGACAAGGTGTCCGGCGCACGGGCCCGTACTCGACGCCGCGTCAATTGATCACGCGTGTCAGTGGGCGCCATGCTGCACCCATGCCCCTCCCACACCACCCCCTCTCCCGCCGTTCCCTGCTGCGCGGCCTCGGCGGTACCGCCGGGCTCGGTGCGCTGGCCGGCTGCGGAGTGCCCGCGGCGTACGTGCAGCCCGGCGATCGGGCCGCGGCCGACACCTCGGCCAGCGACAAGCGCCTGACGTGGGCGAACTGGCCGCTGTACATCGACACCGACGACGACCACCCCAGCCGGCGGCCCACCCTGGAGTCGTTCGAGAAGCAGACCGGGATAGCCGTCGACTACGTCGAGGAGATCAACGACAACGACGAGTTCTTCGGCAAGATCAGCCCCGCGCTGATGAACCACCAGTCCACCGGCCGGGACCTCGTCGTCATCAGCGACTGGATGTGCGCGCGGTTCGTGCGGCTGGGCTGGGTGCAGCAGATGGACCGCGCCCGCCAGCCGAACGTCACCCGGTACCTGGACCCCCTGCTGCGCTCCCCGGCGTTCGATCCGGGCCGCAGGTTCACCGTGCCGTGGCAGTCCGGCATCACCGGCATCGCCTACAACCGCCGCAAGCTCGGCCGTGAGATACGGCACGTCTCCGATCTGTGGGCCGACGACCTGCGCGGCCGGGTCACCCTGCTCTCCGGTCTGGACGAGTCGTTCGCGCTGCTGATGCTGGGCAACGGTGTCGACATCACCCGGTGGACGGCGGACGACTTCCACCGGGTGTGCGACCAGGTCCAGGCCCAGGTGCACCGCGGCCAGATCCGCCGCTTCACCGGCAACGACTACACCAAGGACCTGGTCAGCGGCGATGTCCTGGCCTGCCAGGCGTACTCCGGCGATGTGATCCAGCTGCGGGCGGACAACCCCGACATCGAGTTCGTCGTGCCCGAGGAGGGCGCCGAGCTGTGGGCGGAGTCGCTCATGGTGCCCAACCTGGCCGGGCACAAGGCCAACGCCGAGCGGCTGATCGACCACTACTACCGGCCCGAGGTCGCCGCCGAGCTGGCCGCCTGGGTCAACTACGTCTGCCCGGTCCCGGCCGCCCAGGACGTCCTGGCCTCCTCCGACGACGAGGACACTGCCGCCCTCGCCGAGAACCCGCTGATCTTCCCGGACGCGGGGATGCGCCGCCGGCTGGCCATCGCCCGCGACATCACGGCCGAGGAACGGACGGAGTTCGCCAAGCGGTGGAACAGGATCGCCGGGCTGTAGCCGGGCAGGACCCCGGTCAGGCCGGGTCCGTCACCTGGCGCCGGGTGGCCAGGACCATCAGTCCGCCGATCACGGCGACGCCCGTCAGCACCGAGCCGAAGATCGTGGCGCCGTCGGTCAGGCCCACGGCGTCGCTGAGGTAGCCGGCGCAGACGGGCAGCGCACCGGCCGGGATGTAGCCGCCCACGTTCAGCGCGGCGTTGGCCTCGGCCAGGCGCTGCGGCGGAATGCCGGAGTTGAGCAGGGACAGCCCGCCGAGCTGGCCCATGCCCTGGCCGGCGCCGGCCAGCAGCGCGGACAGGATGAGCACCGCCACCGCCGAGGTGTGCACGGCGCTCACCAGCGTGACCATGCTGAGCGTGGTGCTCACCGCGCCGGCCGTGAGGATGGTGCGGCGGCGCAGCCGCTGGACGGCGAACTGCACCCCGGTGGCGGCGAGGAACATCACGAAGGCCATGGCGCCGGCGACGATCCGGTTGGTGGTGCCGAGCAGTCCGGACAGCAGCGAGGGGCCGAGCGAGAGCACGAAGGACGTGGCGGTGATGCCGGGCGCGAACACCGCGATGCCGAGGGCGAGTCGGCGGCCGTTGCCGTGCGGCACGCCGGGCACGCGCACCCAGGCGCCCTCGGCGCGGACCTCGGGACGGCGCACCGGCATCCGCAGCACGCACAGCACCGCGGTGAGCAAAAGCGCGCCCTCGACGACGAAGACCGTGACGGTCGGTCCGGGGGCCGTCTCGGAGAGCACGCCGGCGAGCAGCGGGCCGAGCCCGGCGCCGAAGACCATCGCGCAGGAGGCGAGCAGGGCGGCGATCCGCTTGCGCCCGGGGCCGGCGACATCCGTCACGGCGGCCATGCCGGCCGAGACGACGGCGCCGACCGCGATCCCGGTGAACAGCCGGGCCACGATCAGCGCGGCCACACTCGTGGCGGTGGCGAAGATCGCGCACGCGGCGAGGGCGAGCACCAATGCGGGCAGCAGGACGGGCTTGCGGCCGACCCGGTCGGAGACCACGCCGCAGACCAGCAGTGAGCCGATGAGGCCGACGATGTAGAAGGCGAACACCACGGTCAGGGTGCCCTTGGAGAAGCCGATGTCGCGCTGCCACAGCACGTACAGCGGCGTCGCCGCGTTGGAGAGCACGAACACGGCCGTCACCGGCCAGGCGGCCAGCCACACCCACCACAGTGGCGCGACGGAGCGCCCGCCGGTGTCCGCGCCGCGTGTGTGCCGCCTCCCGTGGAGGGCCTGGACGGTTGGGGTCCGGGTCTCGGACATGACTGTTCCTCCCGATCTTCCCTGCCGGCATCCAGCAGTACGAGTCGAGTCGAACTTAGCATCCAGTACGATTGAACTCGTACAAAGGAACGGTGTCTTGAGGAGTTGTCCATGTCCGCGACCACGGCCGCCGCGCCCGCCATCAGGGTGTTCCCCGAGCCGCCCGACCTGCCGGAACCCCTGCCGGAGCCGGGGGTGGACGAGCTGCGCCTGGACACCGTGCTCGGCGCGCTCAGCGATCCCCTGCGGCTGACCATCGTCCGCAAACTCCTGCTGGAGTCGGAGAACTTCGACCACTCCTGCGGCTGGTTCGGCTTCGACCGGCCCAAGTCGTCGCTCACCCACCACTTCAAGGTGCTGCGCGAGGCGGGGCTCACGCGGCAGCGCCAGTACGGCCTGGAACGCCGCAGCCAGGTGCGGGTCGACGATCTCAACGCCCGGTTCCCCGGCCTGCTGGACCTGGTGGCGGCCTGGACCCCGCCGGAGTGACGGCGGTGCGCCTGTACGTCCGATATTCGCCTTTCGTTCATTTCGCTGTCATTTGCCCTTGCCTTGGGGGATGCGAGTGAGCAGAATGGCTCGTATATTTACGGCGTAAACGTACAGATCGCGGTTTTCTGTACGGGCCCGACGTCGACGCAGCCCCACGTCCGGAGGCCGCTATGGACCTCAATGACATGCCGCACACCGGCCGCCGCGTCAGTCAGGGGGAGCCGGCGACGCCTGCCGCGCCCCGCCTGACCGTCGTCGTGCCGACCCGGAACGAGCAGGAGGTCGTCCCGCTCCTGCTGCGTGCGCTGGGGACCGCATTCGCCGCACTGGACGCCGAGGTCCTGCTCGTCGACGACAGCGACGACGACACGCCCGCGGTCGCCGCGGCGCACGGGCCGCGCTGCCCCCTGCCCGTGCGCATGCTGCACCGCCCGCCCGGCCGGCGCGCGGGCGGACTGTCCGGCGCCGTGATCGCCGGTGCCCGCGCGGCGCGCGGCGGCTGGGTGCTGGTCATGGACGCCGACCTGCAGCACCCGCCGGAGGCCGCGGCCGCGCTCGCCCGCACCGCCCTGGGCCACGACGTCGACATCGTCGTCGGCACCCGGCACGCAGGAACCGGCTCCAGCGGCGGCCTGGACGGCGCCGCACGGTCGCTCGCGTCCTCCGGCAGCGCCCTGCTCGCCAAGCTGTTCTTCCCGCGCCGCCTGGCCACCGTCACCGACCCGATGAGCGGGCTGTTCGCCTTCCGCCGCGACCGGATCGACCTGGACCGGCTGAACCCGCTCGGCTTCAAGATCCTCCTTGAGCTGCTCGTCCGCCATCCGTCCGCCCGGGTCGCCGAGGTGGCCTACACCTTCGCCCCGCGCGCCGCGGGCACCTCCAAGGCGTCGCTGCGCGAGGGCCTCACCTATCTGCGCCATCTCGTGCGGCTGCGCGGAACGACCCGCAGCGGCGGCGAGCGCGCCGCGGCGTTCGGCCGGCTGCTCGCCTTCGGGCTCATCGGGGTCAGCGGCATCGGCGTGAACACCGCCGCGCTCTGGCTGTTCCACGACGTCCTGAACGCGCCGCCGCTGTGGGGTGCGGCCCTGGCCACCCAGGTCTCCACCGGCTGGAACTTCGCGCTCGTCGAACTCCTCGTCTACCGCGGCACCCTGCGCGGGACACGCACCGGCCGCGGTGTCCGCTTCTTCGCCATGAACAACCTGCTGCTGCTCGCCCGCCTCCCGGTGCTGGCCTGGCTGCTGGCTCTCGGCGTCGGAGTGCTCACGGCCAACGCCCTCACCCTCGTCCTGCTGTTCCTGCTGCGGTTCCTCTTCAGCGACCGGCTCATCTACCGGGCCCCCGCGAGCGAGGACGAGAGCACCGGGCGCGACCCGGTGCGCACGCTCGTCGACCCGGGCGCCCCGGTCAGCACCCCGTCCACCGCGCACGGCGGGCACAAGCGCTCCCAGTACCTGCCCTACCGCTACGACATCGCCGGCCGCGTCAGCATCGCCTCCCAAGTGCCGCTGCCGGAGCTGGAGTTCTTCCGGGCGCAGTGGGTGCCCCCGCGCGACTGCGACATCGCGATCCGGGTCAGCGACATCGGCCGCCGCATCCCGCACCACCGCGCCGCGCTCACCGAACTCACCCGAGAGGTGAACGGCCGCCCGGCGAGCCTGCGTTACGAGGAGCAACTCGGCCGGCTCGGCGCCAACTTCCGCGTCGACCTGGGCAAGCCGATCTCGGTGGAGGTCAGCCCGATGCTGGCGCGCTCCCCGCACGTCGTCTACACCAACATCATCGAGGCCCTGCTGCGCTTCGTCGTGGTGCCCCGCGGCTGGATGCTGCTGCACTCCGCCTGCCTCGACTTCCACGGCACCGGAGTGATGCTCTCCGCCCTCACCGACACCGGCAAGACCGCCACCGTGCTCAGGATGCTGCGCGAGCACGGCGGATGCTTCCTGTCCGACGACATGACGCTGGTCGACGCCGCCGGACACGCGGTGTGCTTCCCCAAGCCGCTCACCATCAGCGCCCACACCCTGCACGCGGTCCACGCCGACGACATCACCCGGCCGGAGTGGCTCAAACTCGCCGCGCAGAGCCGTCTGCACTCCAAGGGCGGCCGCTCCTTCGCCCTCACCCTCGCCCGCCTCAACCTGCCGATCATGACGATCAACGCGCTCACCCAGATCATGGTGCCGCCGCCCAAGTACGCCGTCGACCGGCTGGTGCCCTGCACCGTCGGCACCACCACCACCGTCAGCGATCTGTTCGTCATCGAACGCGGCGCCCCCGCACTCGCCGACATGCCCTACGAGGAGGCGGTGCGGCGCATGCTCGGCAACACCGAGGACGCCTACGGCTTCCCGCCCTTCCGCTATCTGGCCCCCGCGCTCAGCGTGGACGGCCTGGACCACACCGAACTCCGCGCCCGTGAACGGGAGATCCTCTCCGGCTTCCTGTCCGGGGTCCGGGTGCGCACGCTGGCCTCCGACTGTTTCGGCTGGGCCGACGAGATCCCCGGCCTGCTGGAGCCGGAGCGCCTCGACGGCATCCCGGCCCCGGTCCACGACGGCTTCACGCACAACGGCGTCGCCCACGACGGCCTCGTCAGCGGAGGTCCCGACGCCTACGAGGGTGTGGAACGGCCGCACTGGGGCTGGCACTTCGACGACGCCACCCCGCTGGCCGTGCCGAGCGGTGCCCGCCGCACCAGCACCGCCGCCACCGAAGGGACCTAGTTGGCTGATTCAGCGGCGCGCGTGGGCCGCTGTCTGGAGGATGACGTCGGCGACCCGGTCGGCGACCTCGTTCGGCAGGAAGAACACCGCGCCGGGGATGGTCACCACCTGGGTGTGCGGGCACGCCACGAGCACGCGCCGCTCCTAGCCGCGGCGCAGTGCGCTCAGGACGTCGATGCGGTTGGTGGTGATGGAGTCGACGCCCAGGCCGATCAGGCGGCGCATGGCGCGGCGGGTGTCGGGCGTCCACACGGACAGCAGGTGGCCGCCGCGATGGACACGCTCCGCCAGGGCGCGGTCCACCAGCGAGAACCGGTAGTTCAGCCAGCGCGGGCGCACCGCCTCCAGCAGCGCGGGGCGCGGCGGGGCGAGGCTCGTCCAGGTCAGCGCGATCTCCGCGGCCGGATCGGCGGCCCGCACCGCCAGCATGGCCGGGGCGCCCGCGCAGTAGTAGACGCGGTCGCCCGCCCCGGCCTCCCGGACGGCGTCCACCACCCGGCGTGCCGCCGCCACGTCCGGCGTGCCGGGCAGGTCGACCATCACCCGGCTGCCGTCCGTCGCGGCCAGCGCCGCCGTCAGCGTCGGCACTCCGCCGCCGGTCAGCCCCTCCACCTCGGCCAGCGACAGCGCGAGCAGCGGGCGGTCCTGCTCCCACAGCCGCTTGAGCGTCTCGTCGTGCAGGAGGACCGGGACACCGTCACGGGTGAGCCGTACGTCGATCTCCACGGCGTCCGCGCCCGCGGCGAGCGCGGAACGCAGCGAGGCGATCGTGTTCTCCCGTACGCGGTACGGGTCGCCGCGGTGGGCCACGGCCGTCAGGGTCTGCATGCGGGCCATTGTGACGGCAGCCGGCCGTCGCCGGTCAGGGAGCGAGCCACCGGGCGGTGTAGGTGTCGATCTCCTCGCGGATACGGGCCTTGCCGGCGCCGTCCAGGAAGGAGGCGTCGACGGCGTTCTTGGCCAGCTCGGCCAGGCCCCGCTCGTCGAGCTCCAGCAGCCGGGCGGCGACCGCGTACTCGTTGTTCAGGTCGGTGCCGAACATCGGCGGGTCGTCCGAGTTGATCGTGACCAGGACGCCGGCCCGGACGAACTCCTTGATCGGGTGCTCGTCGAGCGTGCGCACCGCGCGCGTGGCGATGTTGGAGGTCGGGCACACCTCCAGCGGGATGCGGTGCTCGGCGAGGTGCGCGAGCAGCTTCTCGTCCTGCGCGGAACTGGTGCCGTGCCCGATGCGCTCCGCGCCCAGGTGGGTGAGCGCGTCCCACACGGTCTGCGGGCCGGTGGTCTCGCCGGCGTGCGGCACCGAGTGCAGCCCGGCCGCGATGGCCCGGTCGAAGTACGGCTTGAACTGCGGGCGCGGCACACCGATCTCCGGCCCGCCGAGCCCGAAGGAGACCAGCCCCTCGGGGCGCACCGCGTCGTCGGTGGCGAGCCGGGCGGTCACCTCGGCCGACTCCAGGCCGGCCTCGCCGGGGATGTCGAAGCACCAGCGCAGCACCGTGCCGAGCTCGGCCTCGGCCGCCTTGCGGGCGTCCTCGATCGCCGCCATGAAGGCCCGCTCGTCGATGCCGCGGCGCACGGAGGAGTACGGCGTGATGGTCAGCTCGGCGTAGCGCACCTGCTGGCGGGCCAGGTCGCGGGCCACCTCGTAGGTGAGCAGCCGGACGTCCTCGGGGGTGCGGATCAGGTCGACGACGGACAGGTAGACCTGGATGAAGTGGGCGAAGTCCGTGAACTGGAAGTAGTCGGCCAGCGCCTCGGGGTCGGTGGGGACCTTGGAGTCGGGGTGGCGTGCGGCCAGTTCGGAGACGATCCGGGGGGAGGCGGACCCGACGTGGTGCACGTGCAGCTCGGCCTTGGGCAGGCCGGCGATGAAGGCGTGCAGATCGTGCGGGACGGGCGCGGCGGCGGGTGCGTCGAAGCGGTCGGTCAAGGGGTCCTCCCCGGGACGGCGCCCCCCTCGCCGGCGATGCCGGGCGCGGGGACGCGGGTGATCGGCTGATCGGTGACTCGGGATCATCGTAGGCCGGGGGAGAGATGGGCGGGTGGGGGAATTCGGGCGGTGCGGGAAGGCGGCGGAAGGGCGGGCCGCCGGCGAGGGGGGAATGAGAGCGGAGCGAGCGTTGCGGGAGCGGTCGGGGAGGGGCGTTTCGAGCGGGCTGGCTGTCCATGCCGTGCCGCCGGCCCGCAGGGGGCGTCGGTTGGGGTGGGGAGCGAGCCTGGCGGGAGCGAGCAACCCGGGTGGGAGGGTGTCCCGAGCCGAAGGTCCGTTCCGGTCGCTGGCCCGCAGGGGTGTTCGGTCGGGGGCGCGGAGCGAGCCTTGCCGGAGTGGCCGGGGAGGGGCGTTCCCGGCGCACGGTCGTCGGCTCGCAGGGGTGTTCGGTCCGAGGCGGGGGCGGGGACGTAGCATGGCGGGACGTTCGTAGAGGGGGGATCGGGGAATGGCCGACGAGACGGTGATGCCGGGGGCGCCGCACGGCGCGGCTGCGGACCGCGACCCTTGGGCACCGCCGCCCAGCGACGGTCCCACCGACTCAGCCGACTCCCCCAAGATCTCCCTCGGCAAGACCTCGGCCCCCACGGCCCCGGCCCCCGCCGGGGCCCCTGATGGCAGACCCGCCGATGGCGGCACCGGCCGCCCCGCAGCCGCCCCGCTCTCCGCGCCCGCTCCCTGGGCCGCCCCCGGCGCGATGGCCGGTCCCGGCACGGGGGACGCCCCTGGCGCGGCGGACGGCCCCGGGCACACCGTGTTCTCCTCGGGCCCGCCGGCCCCGGCGTCCGTGCACGAGCAGCAGACGCTCGCCTCGGCCCCGGGCGGGACGGACGCCGCCCAGCGGCCCGGCGCCTGGTCGGAGCCCAACCCCTTCGCTCCGCCCCAGCCCGGCGACCCCCGCGCCGCCAACCCCTTCGCCCCGCCGGGCCCGGCGTACGGTGAGCCGGTTCCGCCGCCGCCCATCGCCCCGGAGGGTCCCGGCCAGGTGCCGTACGGCTACCCCGGCGGCTACGGCTACCCGGGAGCGGCGGGGCCCGGCGGTGCGCACGGCCCGCAGGGCGGCTACTACGGCTGGCCCGGTATGCAGCCCCTGCCCAGCAACGGCATGGGGACGGCGGGGCTGGTGCTCGGCATCATCTCCGCGGTCGTCTTCTGCGCGTGGCCGCTGGCCATCATCGGCGGCGTGCTCGGCGTGATCTTCGGCGCGATCGGCCGCGCCAAGGCCAAGCGGGGCGAGGCCACCAACCCCGGCCAGGCGCTGGCCGGCATCATCTGCGGCGCCGCCGGAATCGTCCTCGGCATCGGCTTCGTGATCCTGCTCATCGTGGCCCGCTGACCGCCCCCTCCGCCTGCCGGGACCGCGTCGACTGCCCGCGACCCACCCGGCACGCCCAAGCGAGTCAACGCAGTCGAGCGACCCCCGCAGACCGCCACCCCCCGCTCATCCGCCCACCCGCACCCGCCCCCGCGCCTCCATCAGCGCGAAGCCCAGCAGGTTCGGTCCCCGCCACCGCTCCGGGTCCCTCGCCGCATCGTCGTCCGCCGCGAGGCCGATGCCCCACACCCGGTCCACCGGGCTCGCCTCCACCAGCACCCGCTCGCCGGTGTTCAGCAGGAACTCCCGCAGCTCCGGGTGGGCCGAGAACTTGTGCACGCTGCCCTCGACGACGATCCGGAACCGCTCGCGCTCCCAGACCGCCTCGTCGAAGCCCCGTACCAGGCGCCCCGCCTTCTTCGCCTGGGACGGATGCGAGGCGGCCAGGACCCGTCGCTCCGCCTCCGCGTCGCCGAACAGTCTCGCCTTGCCGGCCATCATCCAGTGCTCGGCCGTCTCGTAGCGCACTCCGTCCACCACGAACGGTGACGGCCACCACTGGCTGAGGCAGCTCGGCCCGATGCTGCCGTCGGGTCGCGGGCGGTGTCCCCAGAAGTGCAGGTACTTGATCCTCGCCCCCGCGTGGACCGCCCTGACCAGGGCTTCCCAAGAATCGATCTTCTCCATGCACGCGAGTCTGGCACGCGCCACTGACACTGCGTCCGGCCTTTTCCGGCATCACTCGACACCTGGTCGACAGATTCCGTCGCGTAACCGAAAGGCAACAACGGAATCCCTTGTAGGCATCCCATGCCTCTGTCAGGATCGGCACTCAAATCGAGCTGGAGCTACGCCACCCACCCCGCGGGACAGGGGCCGGACGACGGCGGAGGAGAGCGACATGCACAACCCGGGCACCACCCCGGACCACTCCACGCGAACCACGAAGTTCCCCGCACAGGAACGTTTCGCGCAGGGCGCGCAGTACATCGCGGGACGGCTCACCCAGGGCACCTCGGGCCGCACGCACGCGGTCGTCGACCCGGCCACCGGCGAGGACGTCCTCACCTACGAGCTGGCCGGCCCCGACGACGTCGACGCGGCCGTCGCCGCCGCCCGCGCGGCCTTCCCCGGCTGGGCCGGGGCCACGCCGGGCGAGCGCTCGGACGCCCTGCACCGGTTCGCCGCCGTGCTCGCCGACCGGGCCGAGGACTTCGCCCGCGCCGAGTCGCTGCAGTGCGGCAAGCCGATCAAGCTCAGCCGCGAGTTCGACGTACCGGGAACCGTGGACAACACCGCCTTCTTCGCCGGTGCCGCCCGGCATCTGCAGGGCCAGTCCGCCGGGGAGTACTCCGGGGACCACACCTCCTACGTCCGCCGTGAGCCGATCGGTGTCGTCGGATCCATCGCGCCCTGGAACTACCCCCTGCAGATGGCCGCCTGGAAGATCCTCCCGGCGATCGCCGCGGGCAACACGATCGTGCTGAAGCCCGCCGAGCTGACCCCGTTCACCTCGCTGATGTTCGCCCAGGCCGCCACCGACGCTGGCATCCCGGACGGTGTGATCAACATCGTCACCGGCGCCGGCAAGGAGGCCGGTGAGCGGCTCGTCGGCCACCCGGACGTGGCCATGACCTCCTTCACCGGCTCCACCGCCGTCGGCAAGCGGGTCGCGGAGATCGCCACCGCCACGGTCAAGCGCCTGCACCTGGAGCTCGGCGGCAAGGCACCCTTCGTGGTCTTCGACGACGCCGACCTGGACGCGGCCGTCAACGGCGCGGTCGCGGGCGCGCTCATCAACACCGGGCAGGACTGCACCGCCGCCACGCGCGCGTACGTGCAGCGTCCGCTGTACGAGGAGTTCGTCGCGCGGACCGCCGCGCTGATGGAGACCGTACGGCTCGGCGATCCCTTCGCCCCGGGCACCGACCTCGGCCCGCTGATCTCGCACGCCCAGCGCGACCGGGTGGCCGGCTTCGTCGACCGGGCGCGTGCCTACGCGCGTGTGGTCACCGGCGGCGAGGCGCCGGGCGGTGAGCTGGCCAAGGGTGCCTACTACCGGCCCACCCTGGTCGCCGACGCCCCGCAGGACAGCGAGATCGTCCAGGCCGAGATCTTCGGTCCCGTGTTGGTCGTCCTGCCGTTCGACGGCGAGGATGAAGGAATCCGGCTGGCCAACGACACCCCCTACGGCCTCGCCGCCTCCGCGTGGAGCCGGGACGTGTACCGGGCGAACCGTGCGACACGCGAGATCAAGGCGGGGTGCGTGTGGATCAACGACCACATCCCGATCATCAGCGAGATGCCCCACGGCGGCTACAAGGCGTCCGGCTTCGGCAAGGACATGTCATCGTACTCGTTCGAGGAGTACACGCAGATCAAGCACGTCATGTTCGACAACACGGCGGTCGTCAGGAAGGACTGGCACCGCACGATCTTCGGGGACCGATAGCCACGACGGGCCGCCGACCACGGCCCACCCTCCCGAAAGGGCAACCACGCGCATGGAGCAGTACGAGCCCGACCGCCTGACCCCGGCCCAAGCGGCCGCCATGCGGCGCAGTTTCACCAACGGCCGGGCGGCCCTCACCCGCCGGTCCCTGCTGCGCGCCTCCGCCGGCGGCGCGCTCGCGGTCGGCGGACTCGGGGCGCTGAGCGCCTGCGGCATCCCCGCGGCCGGCCAGAGCGCCGGCGGCACCTCCGCCGAGGACCACTCGGCCCAGGAGAAGACCGTCAACTTCTCCAACTGGACCGAGTACATGGACGTCGACGACTCGGGCAAGCACCACCCGACGCTGGACGCGTTCGCCAAACGCACCGGCATCAAGGTCCGCTACACCGAGGACATCAACGACAACAACGAGTTCTTCGGCAAGATCCAGCCGCAGCTCGCCGCGGGCCAGGACACCGGCCGCGACCTGATCGTCCTCACCGACTGGATGGCCGCCCGCCTGATCCGCCTCGGCTGGGTGCAGAAGCTGGACCCGTCACACCTGCCGCACGCCTACGCCAACCTCTCCCAGCAGTTCCGCAGCGTCGACTGGGACCCGGGCCGCGCGTACTCCTACCCCTGGCAGGGCATCTCCACCGTCATCGCCTACAACAAGAAGGCGCTGGACGGCGTCGAGGTGAAGTCGGTCTCCGACCTGCTCGACAACCGCAAGCTCAAGGGCCGCGTCGGCTTCCTCACCGAGATGCGCGACAGCGTCGGCATGACGCTGCTGGACATGGGCAAGGATCCGTCGCACTTCACGGACGACGACTACGACGCCGCGATCGCCCGCCTGCAGAAGGGCGTGGACAGCGGCCAGATCCGCCGCTTCACCGGCAACGACTACACCTCCGACCTCACCAAGGGCGACCTGGCCGCGTGTCTGGCCTGGGCCGGTGACGTCGTACAGCTGAAGGCGGACAGCCCGGACGTCGACTTCGTCATCCCGGACAGCGGGTACATCACGTCGACGGACGTCATGCTGATCCCCAACAAGGCGCGTCACAAGACGAACGCCGAGCGGCTCATCGACTACTACTACGAGCCGCAAGCGGCCGCCGAGCTCGCCGCCTACATCAACTACGTCTGTCCGGTGGACGGCGTGAAGGCCGAGCTTGCGAAGATCGACGAGGATGCGGCGAACAACCCGCTGATCATCCCCGACAAGGCCATGCAGGCGAGGTCTCACCCCTTCCGCTCCCTGACGCAGAAGGAAGAGACCGCCTACGAAGGAAAGTTCGCGAAGCTCACTGGGGCGTGACGACCATGACGACAGACCACAGCGGCGACGTCCGCCTCTCCGGGATCAGCAAGACCTACGACAACGGCTTCACCGCCGTGCAGCCGCTCGACCTGACCGTGCCGCAGGGCTCCTTCTTCGCCCTGCTCGGCGCGTCCGGCTGCGGCAAGACCACCACCCTGCGCATGATCGCCGGCCTGGAGGAGCCCACCTCGGGCACCGTCCACCTCGGCGACCAGGACGTGACCCACCTGCCGCCCTACAAGCGGCCGGTGAACACCGTCTTCCAGTCCTACGCCCTCTTCCCGCACCTCGACATCTACGAGAACGTCGCCTTCGGTCTGCGCCGGCGCGGCATCAAGAGTGTGAAGAAGCAGGTCGAGGAGATGCTGGAGCTGGTCCAGCTCGGCGAGCAGGCGCGCAAGAAGCCGCACCAGCTCTCCGGCGGCCAGCAGCAGCGCGTCGCGGTCGCCCGCGCGCTGATCAACCACCCCAAGGTGCTGCTCCTCGACGAGCCGCTCGGCGCGCTCGACCTGAAGCTGCGCCGCCAGATGCAGCTGGAGCTCAAGCGCATCCAGACCGAGGTCGGCATCACCTTCGTGCACGTCACGCACGACCAGGAGGAGGCCATGACGATGGCCGACACGGTCGCCGTGATGAACGCCGGCCGGGTCGAGCAGCTCGGTGCGCCCACCGACCTGTACGAGAACCCGCAGACCACGTTCGTCGCGAACTTCCTCGGCACCTCCAACCTGATCGAGGCCGAGGTCGACACCAAGAGCGGCGACGACATCGTGCTCAAGGCGGGCGGCGGCAAGCTGGTGCTGCCCCAGGCCCGGTGTTCCGCACCGGCCACCGCCGGCGGCAAGGTGCTGGTCGGCATCCGCCCGGAGAAGATCGCGCTCACGCACGCCGACGACGCGGGCTCGATCCCGGAGGGCCGCAACCGGATCACCGGCAAGATCGCCGACGCCAGTTTCATCGGCGTCTCCACGCAGTACGTGATCGACAGCCCCGTCTGCGACGAGCTGGCGGTGTACGTGCAGAACGTCGAGCGCGACGGCCGTCTGGTCCCCGGCGCCGACGTGGTCCTGCACTGGAGCCCGGCGCACACCTTCGGCCTGGACGCGACCCAGGACATCGACGCGGGCACCGAGGAAGAGGCGGCGGCCTGATGTCGACGCTGACCGAGGCGCCCCCGCCGCTCACCCCGACCGCACCTCAGAAGAAGCCGCCGCGCAAGCGGGGCCGCCTCACGCCGTACTGGCTGCTGCTGCCCGGCATCCTGTGGCTGGTCGTCTTCTTCGCGCTGCCGATGATCTACCAGGCGTCCACGTCCGTGCAGACCGGCTCGCTGGAGGCCGGCTACAAGGTCACCTGGCACTTCGCCACCTACTGGGACGCCCTGTCCGAGTACTGGCCGCAGTTCCTGCGCTCGGTCGCCTACGCGGCCGCCGCGACCGTGCTGTGCCTGCTGCTCGGCTACCCGCTGGCGTATCTGATCGCCTTCCGCGCGGGCCGCTGGAAGAACCTGGTCATGATCCTGGTGATCGCGCCGTTCTTCACCAGCTTCCTGATCCGCACCCTGGCCTGGAAGACGATCCTCGCCGACAACAGCCCGGTCGTGCACGTGCTGAACACGCTGCACGTCCTGGACGTCACCAGCTGGCTCGGCTGGACGGCCGGCGACCGGGTGCTCGCCACCCCGCTGGCGGTGGTGTGCGGACTGACGTACAACTTCCTGCCGTTCATGATCCTGCCGCTGTACACCTCCCTGGAGCGCATCGACTCCCGGCTGCACGAGGCGGCCGGCGACCTGTACGCCAAGCCCTGGACCACCTTCCGCAAGGTGACCTTCCCGCTGTCGATGCCCGGCGTGGTCTCCGGCACCCTGCTCACCTTCATCCCGGCGGCCGGCGACTACGTCAACGCCGAACTGCTCGGCTCCACCGACACCCGCATGATCGGCAACGTGATCCAGACGCAGTTCCTGCGGGTGCTGGACTATCCGACCGCCGCCGCGCTGTCCTTCATCCTCATGGCCGCGATCCTTCTCATGGTCACCCTCTACATCCGCAGGTCCGGGACGGAGGATCTGGTCTAAATGCCCTTCGTCAACTGGCTCAAGAAGAAGCTCGTCGTCATCGCGGGCCTGTTCACGCTCGCCTATCTGCTGCTGCCGAACGTCGTCGTCACGGTGTTCTCCTTCAACAAACCGAAGGGCCGCTTCAACTACGAGTGGCAGCAGTTCTCCACGGACGCCTGGAAGGACCCGTGCGGTGTCGCCGACATGTGCGGCTCGCTCGGCATCAGCCTCCAGATCGCGGTGTGGGCGACCGTCGGCGCCACGCTGCTGGGCACGCTGATCGCCTTCGCGCTGGTGCGCTACCGCTTCCGCGCCCGCGGCGTGGTCAACTCGCTGATCTTCCTGCCGATGGCGATGCCCGAGGTCGTCATGGCGGCCTCGCTGCTCACCCTGTTCCTCAACATGGGGGCGCCGCTCGGCTTCTGGACGATCCTGATCGCGCACATCATGTTCTGCCTCAGCTTCGTCGTCACCGCCGTCAAGGCGCGGGTGATGTCGATGGACCCGCGTCTGGAGGAGGCAGCCCGGGATCTGTACGCCGGTCCCGCGCAGACCTTCCTGCGGGTCACCCTGCCCATCGCGGCCCCCGGAATCGCCGCGGGCGCGCTGCTCGCCTTCGCGCTCTCCTTCGACGATTTCATCATCACCAACTTCAACGCGGGCTCCACCGTCACCTTCCCCATGTTCGTGTGGGGTTCGGCGCAGCGCGGCACGCCCGTCCAGATCAATGTCATCGGTACGGCCATGTTCCTGGTCGCGGTGCTGTTCGTGCTGACCTCCATGCTGATCAGCAATCGCCGTACCAAGCAGAAGGCGTAAAGCCACCTGAGTCACCCTGGTAGGGAGTTGAAATCATGGCCCCAAGCGCCATGAGCCGTTGGACAGAGTCTCTTTCCGAAGCGCAGCCGGTCCCGTACTGGCTGGACGACCCCGGCAGGCCGCGCCCCGAGCCCGCGCTGACCGCCGCCGAGACCTGCGACCTGCTGGTCGTCGGCGGCGGGTACAGCGGACTGTGGACCGCGCTGATCGCCAAGGAGCGCGACCCGCAGCGGGACGTGGTCCTGCTCGAAGGCCGCGAGGTGGGCTGGGCCGCCTCCGGCCGCAACGGCGGCTTCTGCGCCGCCTCCCTCACCCACGGCCTGCCCAACGGGCTGACCCGCTGGCCGCAGGAGATCAAGAAGCTGGAGGAGCTGGGCCGGCGCAACCTCGACGAGATCGAGCAGGCCGTCGCCCGCTACTCCCTGGACTGCGACTTCGAGCGCACCGGCGAGATCGACGTGGCGACCGAGCCGTACCAGGCGTGGGAACTGCGCGACTGGTACGACGAGCTGGAGGCCAAGGGGCTGGCCGACGGCATCGAGTTCCTGGACGCGGACGCGGTGCGCGCACAGGTGAACTCCCCGACCTTCGAGGCCGGCCTGTGGGACCGGCGGGGTGTGGCGATGCTGCACCCGGCCAAGCTCGCCTGGGGCCTCAAGCGCGCCTGCCTCGACCTAGGGGTGCGCGTCTACGAGCACACGCCCGCGCTGACCCTCAAGGCGTACGGCGCCGGCATGGCCGTACGCACTCCGTACGGCCAGGTCCGGGCCCGGCAGGTGGCGCTCGGCACGAACATCTTCCCGAGCCTGGTGAAGCGGGTGCGGGCCTACACCGTGCCGGTCTACGACTACGCGCTGATGACCGAGCCGCTGACGGCCGAGCAGCTGAAGTCGATCGGCTGGGAGAACCGCCAGGGCCTCGGCGACTCGGCGAACCAGTTCCACTACTTCCGGCTGTCCGCCGACAACCGCATCCTGTGGGGCGGCTACGACGCGATCTACCCCTACGGCGGCCGGGTCCGCGCCGAGTACGACGACCGCCCGGAGACCTACGCCAAGCTCGCCGGGCACTTCTTCACCTGTTTCCCGCAGCTGGAGGGGGTGCGCTTCACGCACGCGTGGGGCGGCGCGATCGACACCTGCTCGCGGTTCTCGGCGTTCTTCGGCACCGCCCACCAGGGCCGGGTGGCGTACGCGGCCGGCTTCACGGGGCTCGGCGTCGGCGCGACGCGCTTCGGCGCGGACGTGATGCTGGACCTGCTGGCCGGGGAGCAGACCGAGCGCACCGCGCTGGAGATGGTCCGCAAGAAGCCGCTGCCCTTCCCGCCGGAGCCGTTCGCCTGGACCGGCATCGCGCTCACCAAGTGGTCGCTGGCCCGCGCGGACGCGCACGGCGGGCGGCGCAACCTGTGGCTGCGGACCATGGACAAGCTGGGGCTCGGCTTCGACAGCTGACGCCAGCTGGTTGTGACCTGGATCACTTCAACGGGTCGACCGAATCCGCGTAATGCCCTCCGGGAGAACTCCCTCTCCCTCGTGGAGTTCGCGACGCGCCCCGCGTCGCGGCATGTCCACGAGGGACGGGGAGGTCTTCTCATGGCAGGGGCGAAGACGGCGGTGGAATGGCTGGCATCGGTGGCACCGGACCCCGAGGCCTGCCGCTGGGAGTGGGAGCGCAGCCCGCTCGGGGTGGCCCTGCTGCCCGCCGGCCGGGCCTGGGACGTGCTGGTCCTGCCGGGCGAACTCGGCTACCCCACGCTCGACGTCCTCACCCGCATCCTGGACCGGCCGGGCCCGGTGCTGGCCGACTTCGGCGACGACCGCATGGGGTTCTTCGTGCCGCCTGGCACCGCCTCCCGCTGGGTCGGCACCGGCATCCGTACGGCCGGCCGCGGCACCTGGATCGTGGTGCCCTACCCGGGCCGCTCGACCGGCGCCGTCCGCTGGCTGGTCGAGCCGGACGGCTCCGGCACGCTGACCGACGCGGCGCTGCTGGAGCTGGCGATGCACGAGGCGGCGGCGGGCCTCGCGGGCGGGGGCGAGGGAGGGTGAGACGCCGGGAGTCTTGACAACCGGATTGGTCTGGACCAAGTTGGGCGCGCTCCACCTCCTCCACTTCCCCCATGCCCGGAGGCATCTGTGGAACGCACCAGACCCCTGGCCGCCCTTCTCACGGCCGCCGTCCTGACCGTCCCCGGCATCACCGCGCTCTCGTCGGCCGCCCGTGCGGCCGACGCGAACCTCGCGGTGAACGGCGGCTTCGAGTCCGGCCTGACCGGCTGGACCTGCACCGCCGGACAGACCGTCAGCTCGCCGGTGCACAGCGGCAGTTCGGCGCTGCAGGCGACCCCGGCCGGCAACGACAACGCCCAGTGCGCCCAGACGGTGACCGTACAGCCGAACGCGCAGTACACACTGTCCGGTTACGTCCGCGGCTCCTACGTCTACCTCGGCGCGAGCGGCACCGGCACCACCGACGTCTCCACCTGGACCCAGTCCGCCCCCGACTGGCAGCAGCTCACCACCACCTTCCGCACCGGCGCCACCACGACCAGGGTCACCCTCTACACGCACGGCTGGTACGGCACCGGCGCCTACCAGGCCGACGACATCACCCTCACCGGCCCCGGCGGCAGCACCGGACAGCCGCCCGCCGCGCCCACCGGCCTGACCGCCTCCAGCGTCACCTCCACCAGCGTCGCCCTGTCCTGGTCGGCGGTACCGGGCGCCACGGGCTACGCCGTCCACCGCGACGGCGCGAAGGTCCAGACGGTGACCGGCACCACGGCCACGGTGACCGGCCTCGCGCCCTCGACGTCGTACTCCTTCCAGGTCAGCGCGCTCAACGACGCCGGTGAGTCGGCGAAGTCGGCGGCCGTGACGGCGACGACGAGCGCCGGCACCGGCGGCGGCACCGGGAACCTCCCCGCGCACGCCCTGGTCGGCTACCTGCACGCGAGCTTCGCCAACGGCGCCGGCTACACCCGCCTGGCCGACGTCCCCGACAGCTGGGACGTCATCGACCTGGCCTTCGGCGAGCCCACCTCGGCCACCTCCGGGGACATCCGCTTCACCCGCTGCCCGGTCACCGAGTGCCCGAACGCCGAGTCGGACGCCGACTTCAAGGCGGCGATCAAGGCCAAGCAGGCGGCCGGCAAGAAGGTCCTGATCTCCATCGGCGGCCAGAACGGCCAGGTCCAGCTGACCACGGCCGCCGCCCGCGACACCTTCGTCTTCTCCGTCTCGAAGATCATCGACACCTACGGCCTCGACGGCCTCGACGTCGACTTCGAGGGCCACTCGCTGTCCCTGAACGCCGACGACACCGACTTCCGCAACCCCAAGACCCCGGTGATCGTCAACCTGATCTCGGCCCTGAAGACCCTGAAGGCGAAGTACGGCGCCAAGTTCGTGCTGACGATGGCCCCCGAGACCTTCTTCGTGCAGAACGGCTACCAGTACTACGGCACCGGCAAGTGGGGCGGCCAGGACCCGCGCTGCGGGGCGTACCTGCCGGTCATCCACGCCCTGCGCGACGACCTCACCCTGCTGCACGTCCAGGACTACAACTCCGGCCCCATCATGGGCCTGGACAACCAGTACCACTCGATGGGCGGCGCCGACTTCCACATCGCGATGACCGACATGCTGCTCACGGGCTTCCCGGTGGCCGGCGACGCGAACAACGTCTTCCCGCCGCTGCGCCCCGACCAGGTCGCCATCGGCATGCCGGCCACCACCAACGCGGGCAACGGATACGTGGCTCCCGCCGAGGTCACCAAGACCCTGGACTGCCTGACGAGAAAGGCGAACTGCGGCTCCTACGCCACCCACGGCACCTGGCCGGGCCTGCGCGGCCTGATGACGTGGTCGGTCAACTGGGACCGCTTCGGCGGCTGGGAGTTCCAGCGGACGTTCGACGGCTACTTCGGCTGACCGCCCGCCGCAGACCCACCAGCAGGACGGTGGCCAGACACCAGCTGGCCACCACGTCCAGCGGCCAGTGCCAGCCCCGGCGCACCAGCCCGAAGGACACGGCCAGTACCAGGACCCCGCACCCGGCGACGGCGGCGCGGCGCGCGGCGGCGGAGCGCAGCCACGGCAGCAGGAGCAGCGCCGCCGCGCCGTAGGCCACGGCGGCGGTGGCGGTGTGGCCGGAGGGGTAGTAGCCCGTGGCCGGCGGGACGACGGGGGTGCCGTGGCGGGCGGTCCACTCCTTCAGCGGGACCACGAACGCCGGCACCAGGGCCATGGCCACGGCAGCGGCGGCCGGCGGGAACCACCAGCGATCGGCCCCGGCGGCCCGTCCGCGCCAGGCGGAGAACGCCACCGCCAGCGCCAGCAGGGGCACGGCCACCTGCACTTCGCCCAGGTCCGAGAGGGCGCCCGAGAAGCGGTCCGGGTGCACCAGCGCACCGCTGACGCGCTCGTCCACGGTGAGCAGTGGTCCGTCGCTGACGACCTGCCAGGTGATGAGGACGAAGAGCAGCGCCGGGAGGACCATCACAAGCATGGGCCCCATCATCCGTCAGCGGACGGGAAGCGGGGCGTAAAAGGAGGCCGGCCGCCCCGGAACAGGGGGGGCGTTCCGAGGCGGCCGAACTGACCGGAACGCCGCGCGCCCCGGGGGGTTTGGGGCGGGCGACCGTCCGATCGGTGAGGAGATACCGGAGCCGTCAGGTTCCGGTTGTGTGCGCGAGGGCACGACCAGGTCGAAGCTGGGGAGGCCTCGGCCCGATGTCGCCCACAGTGCCCTGTGGACGGGGTGTATCTCTCATCTGGGTAGAACCTACGGCAGGGGGTGGCGAAGCGACAGCAGGAACGGCGTCCTGCCATCCACCTCGCACACGTTCTTCACACCCTCTGCCGCAGGGATCTCAGACGTGCGGCCCCCGTGCACGGATGCGCCGTGCTCGGGGGCCGCTCGCGGAGGTGTGCGCCCTGCTCAGATGCGGGTGAAGGCCTGCTCGATGATGTCGAGGCCCTCGTTCAGCAGGTCGTCGCCGATCACCAGCGGCGGCAGGAAGCGCAGCACGTTGCCGTAGGTGCCGCAGGTCAGGACCAGCAGACCCTCCTGGTGGCAGGCCTTGGCCAGCGCGGCGGCCGCCTCCGGGTTCGGCTCCTTGGTGGCGCGGTCCTTGACCAGCTCGATGGCGATCATCGCGCCACGGCCACGGATGTCGCCGATGATGTCGAACTTCTCGGCCATGGCACCGAGGCGGGACTTCATGATCGCCTCGATGTTCTTCGCCTTGGCGTTGAGGTCCAGCTCCTTCATCGTCTCGATGGCGCCGAGCGCACCGGCGCAGGCCACCGGGTTGCCGCCGTAGGTGCCGCCCAGGCCGCCCGCGTGCGCGGCGTCCATGATCTCGGCGCGGCCGGTCACGGCGGCCAGCGGCAGACCGCCGGCGATGCCCTTGGCGGTGGTGATCAGGTCCGGGACGATGCCCTCGTCCTCGCAGGCGAACCACTGGCCGGTGCGGCAGAAGCCGGACTGGATCTCGTCGGCGACGAAGACGATGCCGTTGTCGTTGGCGAACTTCACGATCTCCGGCAGGAAGCCCTTGGCCGGCTCGATGAAGCCGCCCTCACCGAGCACCGGCTCGATGATGATCGCGGCCACGTTGTCCGCGCCGACCTGCTTGGTGATCTGGTCGATGGCGGCCTTGGCGGCCTCGGGGCCCGCGTTCTCCGGGCCGGTCGGCCAGCGGTAGCCGTAGGCGACCGGGACACGGTAGACCTCGGGGGCGAACGGGCCGAAGCCGTGCTTGTACGGCATGTTCTTCGCCGTCAGCGCCATCGTGAGGTTGGTGCGGCCGTGGTAGCCGTGGTCGAACACCACGACGGCCTGGCGCTTGGTGTAGGCACGGGCGATCTTGACGGCGTTCTCGACGGCCTCGGCGCCCGAGTTGAACAGGGCGGTCTTCTTGGCGTGGTCACCCGGGGTGAGCTCGGCGAGGGCCTCGGCGACCTCCACGTAGCCCTCGTACGGGGTGACCATGAAACAGGTGTGGGTGAAGTCGGCGAGCTGCGCGGAGGCGCGGCGCACCACGGCCTCGGCGGAGGCGCCGACGGAGGTCACGGCGATGCCGGAGCCGAAGTCGATCAGGCGGTTGCCGTCGACGTCCTCGATGATGCCGCCGCCCGCACGCGTGGTGAAGACCGGCAGCACGGAACCCACGCCCTGCGCGACCGCGGCGAGACGGCGGGCCTGAAGTTCCTGGGACTTCGGGCCGGGGATGGCGGTGACGACTCGGCGCTCCTGCGGAAGTGCGGTCATGCGGGGCTCCTGGGGGTTTTGCGGATGCTTGCCTTCTTTTCTCGCAGGCTAAGACGGGGGAGGAGGCGCGGGCATGCTCCATGTGGGCGTTGTCGGGGGTGTCCCTTGTCCGCGATGGATATAGAGGTGAGGGCGGCCCATGGCGCCGGCCCGGCCGCGGAAGCGGTGAACTCCCCTTGCGGGGGCGTTAGATTGGCTCGCTAGTGGTCGACGGAACGGCTGGTCAGGGGGCAGAGGCGATGGAGAGCGACGGGACGCAGGAGGCACGGGGCGCCCGATCGGGTGCCCAGCCGGGCACCCACGCGAACCCGGTGCCGCGCCCGGCGGGGCCGCCGGACGTGCCCGCGGCGCCCGTGGTGCCGCCCCGGCCGGCGCACGCGCCGGGTCAGGGGGCACCGTCGTCCGTCGCCGAGTGGCTGGACACGCCCCGCCCGGCCGCCGGGCCCGGGATCTGGCGGTTCGGCTACCGCACGCCCGACCCCGCGCCGGGCCGTGAGCGGCTCGCCCCGGTCACCCTCGTCGGAGTCGCGGTCCCGCTGGTCATCGGGCTGCTGCTGTGGTCGCTGTGGCGGCACGGCAGCGTCCCCTACCAGTGGAGCCTGCTGCGCCTGGTCACCCCGGACGACTGGTGGTGGGGCGGCACCCTCGCCTCGCCCAAGGGGTGGCAGGGCGCCGAGGCCATCGTCGTCCACGACGGCGTCTTCTTCGGCGTCCTCGTCTACGCCATGGGCCGGCTCGGCAGCTGGCCCGGGGTCGTGCGCCACGTCGTGGCCCGCCGCCCGCAGCCCGCCCGCGCCCTGCTCGCGCTGGTGTTCGCCCTGGCCGCGCTGAGCCTCGTCTTCCCCAGCGCCTTCCCCGGCGTCGGCTGGGACGCGCTGCCCGTGGTGGGACCCGTGTTTTCCCTGGTCGCCCTGGTCACCGGCGGCTACGACGTCTTCACCTCGCCTTGGGTCACCGACCTGCTGTACGCCGTGATCACCTTGCTCGTGGTGTGGCCCTTCGCCCGCCTCGGCGGCTGGCTGCCGTACGCCAGGGAGCGGCTCGCCGCCCGCCGCGAGACGCAGACCGCCGACGTACCGGACAAGCCCGTACCGCCCACCCAGTGGCCCGCCCTGCGCGAGGCCGGGCAGCACCAGGCCGCCGATCTGCTCACCGCCGACGTGCTCGCCGGGCGGATGAACGACGTCGACTGCGCCCGCCTTGAGCACGCCTGGACCCGGGCCCGCGCCCGGGGCCGCCTCGCCGAGTTCACCGACGCCGTCCTGCGCCACGGCTCCGCCGCGCTCACCCACCCCTCCGGCGCCCGCGACCTGCCCGCCCGCACCGCCCGGCACGACCTGCGCGCCGGGCAGGTGCGCATCGGGCACTGGGTGGCCGGCGAGCGCACCCCGCTCGCCTACGGCGGCGCCGGCGCCGCCCTCGACCCGGCGGCCCTCGCCACCTCCCTGCTGGTCGTCGGCCCGTCCGGGTCCGGCAAGACCCGGCACGTGGTCGCACCCGTGGTGGAGTCCCTCGCCCTGCAGGCGCTGACCGGGCAGTGCGCCGTCGTCGCCGTGGGCGCCGGATGCGGCCCCGACGCCTCCTTCGACGTGGTGGTCCGCGTCGGCGACCCCGCCTCCGTGCACGACCTCGACCCCTACGCCGGCACCGCCGACCCCGACGAGGCCGCCGCCCTGCTCGCCGAGGCCCTCGCCGGGGACCTCGACACCGTCGGCGCCCAGCGCGCCGCCACCGCGCTGGCCCAGCTGCTCGGCCCCTACCGGGCCGCCTACGGCGCCTTCCCCACCCTGCCCGTGCTGCGCGAGCTGCTCGCCGGGGAGCCGGCCCCGCTCACCGACCTGCGCGCGGCGCTCGCCGAGGAGCGGCACGCCGTGATGCGGCGCGAGCTCGACGCCCGGGTCCGTCAGTCCGGCACCCCCGGCGACCCCGGCCTCGCCCTCGCCGACCGGCTCGCCCTGCTGGACCGGCCGGTGTTCGCGGACTTCTTCGGCGCCGGCTCACCCGCGAGCGGCGCGGGCGACGACGCGATCCGGCCGTTCTCGCTGCGCGCCCTCGCCCACCACCCGCTGCGGGTGCGCATCGACCTGCCCGAGCACGGGCACGAGGAGGCCGCCCGGCTGCTGACCCGGCTCGTCCTCGCCCAGTTCACCGCCGTCGCCCGGGAAGCCGGGCGGGAGCACTTCGCCTGCCTCGTCCTAGACGACGCCACCGGCGCCGTCACCGCCGAGTCCGTGCGCCGCATCCAGCGGCTGCGCTCGCAGAACGCCGGTGTCGTGCTCGCGCTGCGCACCGTCGCCGACGTGCCCGAGGCGCTGCACGGGCCGCTGTACGCCGCCGTCGGCTGCCGCATGGCCCTGTCCGGGGTCTCCACCTGGGACGGCAGCCGGTTCGCGGGGGCGTGGGGCACCGAGTGGGTGGAGACCCGGGACGTCGCCCAGCACACCGTCTTCGCCGACCAGCCCATGACCCGCGCCCTGCACGCGCTGCGCAAACTGGTCACCGGCAAGGCCGTCACCACCGAGGCCGTCACCGTCCGCCAGGTCGAGCGGGAGCGCTGGTCGGCGTCCGAGCTGGCACACTCGGTGCCGCCGGGCCACGCGGTGCTGTCCCTGACCACGGTGACCGGCGAGCACGCCCCGCCGCTGCTGCTGGACCTGCGTGGCTGACCGGATCCACGAGCACGACGGGGCGCGGTGACCGTACGGTGAGGCAGAATCGACATAGGTCGTTCATACGTGGCGGCCAAAGGATCACAGTGATCACGCGACATCCGCAGACCTGAAGGCCCCATGCCCCTCACGCTCGCCTCCCTCGTCCATCACTCGGCGCTCAAGCTGACCGTGCGGGCGGGCGGGGACCGCTTGGACGTGCCCGTGCGCTGGGCGCACGTGAGCGAGCTCGCCGACCCCGTGCCCTACATGGAGGGCGGGGAACTGCTGCTGGTCACCGCGCTGAAGCTGGACGCCGAGGACCCCGAGGCGATGCGCCGGTACGTGCGGCGGCTGGCCGGCGCGGGCGTGATCGGCCTCGGCTTCGCGGTCGGCGTCAACTACGAGGAGACCCCGAAGGCCCTCGTCGACGCCTGCGACGAGGAGGGCCTGCCGCTGCTGGAGGTGCCTCGCCGCACCCCGTTCCTCGCGATCAGCAAGGCCGTCTCCGCGGCCATCGCCGCCGACCAGTACCGGGCCGTCACCGCCGGGTTCGCCGCCCAGCGTGAGCTGACCAAGCAGGCCCTGAACTCCGGCCCCGAGGGGCTGCTCGCCGCGCTCGCCGCCCAGGTCGACGGCTGGGCCGCGCTCTACGACGCGTCCGGCGCCGTCGTCGCCACCGCGCCCGAGTGGGCGGGACGCCGGGCGGGCCGGCTCACCGCCGACGTGGAACGGCTGCGCGAGCGGCCCGCCCCCGCCTCATCCGTGGTCGGCGGTCCCGACCACGAGGACCGCGTCGAACTGCACTCCATCGGCACCGGCCGCCGCCCCCCGCGCCGCCCTCGCCGTCGGCACCGCCGCCGCCCTGGGCACCGCCGAGCGCTACGCCGTCCACTCCGCCATCGCCCTGCTCACCCTCACCACCGAGCGCTCCCGCTCGCTGCACGCCGCCGAGCAGCGCGTGGGCGCCGCCGTCCTGCGCATGCTGCTCGCCGGGGAGCCGGACCACGCGCGGGCCGTCGCCGGGGACCTGTACGGGACGCTGCTGGACGCGCCGTTCCGGGTGATCGTCGCCGAGTCGGCGTCCGCGTCCGCCGCCCGGGCGCACGCCGACGGGCACGCGCAGGTGACGGCGACGAAACCGGCCCCCGCCGCCCCCACGACCACCGTCGAGCCGGCCGGCGACCCCCTCGGCGGGCTCGCCGAGACCGTCGAGTCGGCCGCCGCCCGGGCCGGGGAGGCCGTGCTCGTCGTCCCCGACGGGGAACGGCTCGTGGTGCTCGCCACCGACGGCGGCGCCGCCGTCGGCGCCTGCACCGCGTACGCGGCCGCGCTGGAGGGGGCCCGTACCAGCGAGGTCCACGAGCAGCCGGGCGGCGGCGAGGAGGACGAGCTGATCGTCGGCCTGTCCGCGCCCTCCGGGCCCATCGCGGCCGCCGCCGCGTACAAACAGGCCGAACAGGCGCTGTCGGTGGCCCGCCGGCGCGGCCGGGTGTGCGTCGAGCACGAGCAGCTGGCGTCCGGCTCGGTGCTGCCGCTGCTCGCCGACGACGCGGTGAAGGCGTTCGCCGACGGCCTGCTGCGCGCCCTGCACGAGCACGACGCCACCGGACGCGGCGACCTCGTCGCCTCGCTGCGGGCCTGGCTGTCCCGGCACGGCCAGTGGGACGCGGCCGCCGCCGACCTGGGCGTCCACCGGCACACCCTGCGCTACCGGATGCGCCGCGTCGAGGAGATCCTCGGCCGCTCCCTGGACGACCCGGACGTCCGCATGGAGCTGTGGCTGGCGCTGAAGGCGACCTCGACCGAATAGTCGTACGCCAAAGCGGCGCATGCTCGCCGTCGACTGCTACGGGTCGGACAAACGACCCCTGCCCGTCCCGGCCCTACGGTGGTGGCGAAAGCACGCACACCCCCTACGCGGAAGGGCCGGGACTCGCACATGCCCCAAGAAAAAATTGTGGGGGCCACCCACGCCTTCTGGCTCGCCGGCCGCCAGGCCACCGGCGACGACACCTTCGACGTCACCTCCCCGTGGGACGGCCGGCTCGTCGGCACGGTCGCCGTGCCCACCGAGGAGCAGGTCGAGGAGGCCGTGGCCGCCGCGTACGCCGTGCGGGACGAGTTCGCCGCCACCCCGGCCCACGTGCGCGCCGCCGCCCTGGACCACGTCAGCAAGCGGCTCGTCGAGCGCACCGAGGAGATCGCCCAGCTGATCTCCGCCGAGAACGGCAAGCCGATCAAGTGGGCGCGCGGCGAGGTCGGCCGTGCCGTGTCCGTGTTCCGCTTCGCGGCCGAGGAGGCCCGCCGCTTCAACGGCGGCGACGGCCAGCGCCTCGACACCGACGCCGGCGGCCAGGGCCGTCTGGCGATCACCCGCCGCTTCCCCAAGGGCGTCGTGCTCGGCATCGCGCCGTTCAACTTCCCGCTGAACCTGTGCGCCCACAAGGTCGCCCCGGCGATCGCCGCCGGTGCCCCGATCATCCTCAAGCCGGCCCCCGCCACCCCGCTGTCCGGTCTCATCCTCGGCGAGCTGCTGGCCGAGACGGACCTGCCGGCCGGTTCCTGGTCGGTCCTGACCGTCCCGAACGACCGCATGCCCGCCCTGGTCCAGGACGAGCGCCTGCCGGTGATCTCCTTCACCGGCTCCGACAAGGTCGGCTACGCGATCATGGACTCGGTGCCGCGCAAGCACTGCACCCTGGAGCTGGGCGGCAACGGCGCGGCCGTCGTGCTGGCCGACTGGGCGAGCGACGAGGACCTGGACTGGGCCGCGACCCGCATCGCGACCTTCTCCAACTATCAGGGCGGCCAGTCCTGCATCTCGGTGCAGCGCGTGATCGCCGACGCGTCGGTGTACGACCGCCTGCTCCCGCGCATCGTCGCGGCCGTCGAGGCGCAGGTCACCGGTGACCCGTCCGACGACACCGTGGACGTCGGCCCGCTGGTCAGCGAGGACGCCGCCAAGCGCGTCGAGACCTGGGTGGACGAGGCCGTGGCGGCCGGCGCCAAGCTGCTCGCCGGCGGCAAGCGCG
>NZ_PQSS01000015.1 GCF_002920535.1 Streptomyces sp. Ru71
CCGTCCTCGGGTCCTGGTCGGTGAGCGAGTCGACGATGCCGCGCGCCGCGTAGAAGGCGTCGCTGGTCGCCGCCTGGTGCGGGTCGACGCAGGTCGGGTCGGAGGACAGGGCGAACGTCAGACGGCCTCCCGCGTCCGCGCCGGGCCGGCCGCTGCCAAAGGAGCCGGAGGAGCAGGCGGTCAGCGGCAGGGACAGGCACAGCGCGGAGACGAGCAGGACGGCATGGCGTCTGGGACGGGGCATGGCGGAGGAACTCCAGTGGCGAGGACGGTGAAGGAAAGGGGGGAGGGCTGGATCAGAGAGACGAGGGGCCGATGTCCGGGGTGAAGGAGGGGGCACGGCGGTGTGCCCCCTCCTTCACCCCGGGTGTCAGGGACGGCCGAACCGGAAGCCGACACCGCGGACGGTGACGATCCAGTCCCGGGCGCCCAACTTGGTGCGTAACGCGCTGACATGGGTGTCGATGGTGCGGCTGGCGCGGGCGCCGGGTGTGTAACCGGAGCTGTGGAAGCCCCATACGTCGGCCATCAGCTGGGCCCGTGAGTGCACGGTGTGCGGCTCGGAGGCGAGCCGGTAGAGCAGGTCGAACTCCTTGCGGGTCAGGCTGATCGGCCGTCCGTTGAGCCGCACCGCCCGGGTCTCGGGATCGATGCAGAGGGAGCCGAGCGCGAGGGGTGCCGCCCCGGCCGCCGGCGCCGCCCGCAGCCGGGTGCGCCGCAGCACCGCTTCGATGCGGGCCAGCAGCTCCCGCAGGCCGTACGGCTTGGCCATGCAGTCGTCGCACCCCGCCTGTAAGCAGAGGATGCGGTCGAGATTCACACCCGAATCGGTGAAGGCGATGATGGGGACGTCACTGACGGCGCGTACGGTGCGGCACACCTCCAGGCCGTCGATGTCCGACAACCGCAGATCGACGAGAAGCAGGTCGAACTTGTCGTGTATTTCCAGCGCCTCGCTTCCTGTGCTGCATTCCTGCACGTCGAATCCATGGCGTTTCAGCTCGCTGCTCAGGGATTTGCCGCCGGACACGTCGGAGTCGACCACCAATGCTCGCATGTTCTCCCCCGATTTCTGTGCCGCAGGCGTACACCCGATGAGCAGGCTGGCGGATATCACTGGGGAACCACAAGGCAGGTCCCCTTTCTTTCACAAGCCTGTAAAGTCGGTGAGGAGCGACGCCGGTGGCGCTCCGCCACCCATAGGGGCGCGAACTCCCAGGCTAGGTCGGTGCGTTGCGGTCGGCAGTGAGCTGAGTCACAAGGCGTGTCCGGGGTCGGCGCCGTGGCCGGGGACTGCCGCGGATTTGTACATCCTCTGACCTTTCTCTGACATTTCTCTGTCGTTCCTCTGCCGCTTTTATGCCGGCGGCCAACGTCAAGAAATCAAGGCACCGGTTGACGATCGTCTGACAGCTCCCTTTGCAGGTCCTGGACTTCGCCGGTTGAAAACACAAGCAGTGGTGGATCAGGCTGTCGGTGTCGCTCGAAATGACCCTCACGAGGAGGGAGAGCTGTATGGATGCTTCCGTGGTCGTCGTGGGAGCGGGGCCCGCCGGGCTCATGCTCGCCGGAGAATTGCGGCTGGCCGGCATCGACGTCATCGTGCTGGAACGACTGGTGCGGCGTACCGGAGAATCACGCGGACTGGGATTCACCGTCCGCACCCTGGAGACCTTCGACCAGCGCGGGCTCCTGCCCCGCTTCGGTGACCTGCACACCGGCACCGAGGGCCACTTCGGCGGGATACCGCTCGACTTCGGCGTCCTCGGCGCGGGGCACCGGGCGGCCAGGACCGTCCCGCAGTCCGTCACCGAGACCGTCCTGGAGAGCTGGGCGCGCGAGCTCGGCGCCGACATCCGGCGCGGGCACACGTTCCTCTCCCTGGACCAGGACGAGACGTCGGTCGCGGTGCGGGTGGGCACGGACAGCGGGGAGCAGACCCTGCGCGCCCGCTACCTGGTCGGCACCGACGGCGGCCGCAGCAGCGTGCGCAAGGCGGCCGGCTTCGACTTCCCCGGCACCGCCGCCACCACCGAACTGCTCCTCGCCGACATCCGGGGCGTCGACGTGACACCCCGCATGACCGGTGAAGTGGTCTCCGGGGGCATGGTGATGGCCGCGCCGCTCGGCGGCGGCGTGCACCGGGTCATCGTCGGCGAGCGCGGCACCCCACCGCGCCGGCGCGACGGACCGCCCCGCTACGACGAGGTCGCCGACACCTGGAAACGGCTGACCGGGGCGGACATCTCGCACGCCGAACCCGTCTGGGTGAGCGCCTTCACGGACGCCACCCGGCAGGTCACCGAGTACCGGCGCGGGCGGGTCCTGCTGGCCGGGGACGCCGCGCACATCCATCTGCCGGCCGGCGGACAGGGCATGAACACCTCGATCCAGGACTCGGTGAACCTGGGCTGGAAGCTCGCCGCCGTGCTCCGCGGGACCGCACCCGCCGGCCTGCTCGACACCTACCACACCGAACGCCACCGTGTGGGCCGCCAGTTGCTGGCCAACACCCGCGCGCAGTCGCTGCTCATCCTCGGCGGCGACGAGGTGCAGCCCCTGCGGGACGTGCTGGGCGAACTGCTCGCCTACGAGGACGTCGCCCGGCATCTCGCCGCCAAGGTCAGCGGTGTGGAGATCCGCTACGACGTCGGCGGCGGGCGGCATCCGCTGCTCGGCGCCCGGCTGCCCGCACTGCGCCTGACCGCCGGGCGGCGGACCACCAGCAGCACCGCCCTGCTCAGGAGCGGGCGCGGCGTCCTGCTGGACCTGGAGGACAACCGGTGGCTGCGCCGCCGCGCCGCCCCCTGGCGCGACCGCGTCGACATCGTCACCGCCACGCCCGAGGAAGCCCTCGCCGCCCCGGAGGAAGCCCTCGCCGCCCCGGAGCAGGCCTCCGCCGCACCCGAGGCGCCGGCGGCGCACCCCACTTCCGCGGTGCTGCTGCGCCCGGACGGCTATGTGGCCTGGGCCGCGCCCGGCAGCCACCACGACCTGCCCACCGCACTGGACCGCTGGTTCGGTCCCGCCCGGACCCGTCTGCGAGACCGGTCCCGGACCCGTTCCCGAGAGAGGTAACGATGCACAGCACCCTGATCGTCGCGCGGATGGAACTCGGCTCGGCCGACGACGTCGCGCGCCTGTTCCGCGAGTTCGACGCCACGGAGATGCCCCACGTCATGGGCACCCGGCGGCGTCAGCTCTTCGCCTACCGCGGTCTGTACTTCCACCTGCAGGACTTCGACGACAACGACGGCGGCGAACGCATCGAGACCGCCAAGTCGGACCCGAGGTTCGTGGCCATCAGCGAGGACCTCAAGCCGCACATCGAGGCCTACGACCCCGCCACCTGGCGCTCCCCGGCCGACGCCCTGGCGCACCGCTTCTACCAGTGGAACGCCTCATGAGCGTCGACGACGCCCGCCGGGTCGTGATCACGGGCATCGGTGTCACCGCGCCCGGCGGAATCGGTACCAAGAACTTCTGGCAGCTGCTCGTCGACGGGCGCACCGCGACCCGCCGCATCTCCTTCTTCGACGCCTCGCCCTTCCGCTCGCAGATCGCCGCCGAGGTCGACTTCGACGCCGAACTGGCCGGGCTGACCCCGCAGGAGATCCGCCGCATGGACCGGGCCGCGCAGTTCGCGGTCGTCACCGCGCGGGAGGCGGTCGAGGACAGCGGCCTCGCCTTCGACAGCCTCGACCCGAGCCGCACCGGCGTGACCATCGGCAGCGCGGTCGGCGCCACCACGGGACTCGACCAGGAGTACCGCACGGTCAGCGACGGCGGCCGGCTCGACGTGGTCGACCACCACTACGCCGTACCCCACCTCTACAACTTCCTGGTGCCGAGCTCCTTCGCCACGGAGGTGGCCTGGGCGGTGGGCGCCGAGGGCCCCAGCACGGTGATCTCCACCGGCTGCACCTCCGGCCTCGACGCCGTCGGCTACGCCACGGAGGTCATCCGCGACGGCCTCGCCGACGTCATGGTCGCCGGCGCCACCGACGCGCCCATCTCCCCGATCACCGTGGCCTGCTTCGACGCCATCAAGGCCACCACCGCACGCAACGACGACCCGGAACACGCCTCACGCCCCTTCGACGCCAGCCGCAACGGCTTCGTCCTCGGCGAGGGCTGCGCCGTGTTCGTCCTGGAACGCCTCGACCGCGCCCGCGCCCGGGGCGCGCACATCTACGCCGAGGTCGCCGGCTACGCCACCCGCTCCAACGCCTTCCACATGACGGGCCTGCGCCCCGACGGCCGGGAGATGGCCGAGGCCATCCGGGTCGCCCTGGACGAGGCCCGGCTCGACGCGGACCGGATCGACTACATCAACGCGCACGGCTCCGGCACCAAGCAGAACGACCGGCACGAGACCGCCGCCTTCAAGGCGAGCCTCGGCGACCACGCCTACCGCACGCCCGTCAGCTCCATCAAGTCGATGGTGGGGCACTCGCTCGGCGCCATCGGCTCCATCGAGATCGCCGCCTCCGCGCTGGCCATGGAGCACCACGTGGTTCCCCCCACGGCCAACCTGCACACCCCCGACCCCGAGTGCGACCTGGACTACGTGCCCCTCGTCGCCCGTGACCAGCTCACCGACACGGTGCTGTCGGTGGGCAGCGGCTTCGGCGGGTTCCAGAGCGCCGTGGTGCTCGCCCGGCCCGAGCGGAGCGCACGATGAGCCCGCGCGCGGTGGTCACCGGGCTCGGCGTGGCGGCCCCCAACGGACTGGGCGTGGACGACTACTGGAAGGCCACGCTGGAGGGGCGCAGCGGCATCCGGGGCATCACCCGGTTCGACGCGTCCTCGTACCCCTCCCGGCTGGCCGGCGAGATCACCGGGTTCGTCGCGGAGGACCTGCTGCCCAGCAGGCTGCTGCCGCAGACCGACCGGATGACCCGGATCGCCCTGGTCGGCGCGGACTGGGCGCTCGCCGACGCGGACGTGAGCCCCGGCCGGCTGCCGGACTACGACATCGGTGTGATCACCGCCAGTCACTCGGGCGGCTTCGAGTTCGGCCAGAACGAGCTGAAGGCCCTGTGGAGCAAGGGCGGCCAGTACGTCTCCGCCTACCAGTCCTTCGCCTGGTTCTACGCCGTCAACAGCGGCCAGATCTCCATCCGGCACGGCATGCGCGGACCCAGCAGCGTCGTCGTCAGCGACCAGGCCGGCGGCCTCGACGCCCTGGCGCAGGCCCGCCGGCAGGTGCGCAAAGGCACCCCGGTGGTCGTCTCCGGCGCCGTCGACGCGTCGATCTGCTCCTGGGGCTGGGTGGCCCAGCTGGCCGGCGGCCGGCTCACCACCAGCGACGATCCGCGCCGCGCCTACCTGCCCTTCGACGCCGGTGCCTCCGGGCACGTTCCGGGCGAGGGCGGTGCCCTGCTGGTCGTGGAGGACGCCGAGCACGCCGAGCGCCGCGGCGCCCCACGGATCTACGGCGAGATCGCCGGCCACGCGGCCACCATGGACCCCCGGCCCGGCAGCGACCGCGCGCCCGGACTGCGTACCGCCGTCGAACTCGCCCTGCGCGACGCGGGAACCGACGCCGACGACGTCGACGTGGTCTTCGCGGACGCCGCGGCCGTCCCCGAACTGGACCGGATCGAGGCCGAGGCGATCAGCGCGGTGTTCGGGCCGCGCGGCGTCCCGGTCACCGCTCCCAAGACCATGACCGGCCGCCTGTACTCCGGTGCCGCCCCCCTCGATGTCGCCGCCGCGCTGCTCAGCATCCGCGACGGCGTCATCCCGCCGACCGTCGGCACCGCCCTCGCCGGCGACTACGACATCGACCTGGTCACCGGCGTGCCCAGGACGGCACCGGTGCGCACCGCGCTGGTGCTGGCCCGCGGCCAGGGCGGCTTCAACTCCGCCATGGTCGTCCGCGCCGCCGGCCGCTGACCCACACCTGCCGGCTCCCACCACCCACGGAAAGGCTCTTCCATGTCCACATCCGCCCTGTTCACCCTCGACGACCTGCGCCGCGTCCTGCGCGAGGCGGCCGGCGCCGACGAGGGCGTCGACCTCGACGGCGACATCCTCGACACCGAGTTCGAGGCCCTCGGCTACGAGTCGCTCGCCCTGCTGGAGACCGGCGGGCGCATCGAGCGCGAGTGGGGCATCTCGCTCGACGACGACGCGCTCGGCGACGCCGACACCCCGCGCGCCCTGATCGACGCGGTCAACGCGCGGCTGTCCGCCGCCAAGGCCGCCTGAGGAGGACCACCATGACACAGAGCACCCCACGCGTCGCCCTGGTCACCGGGGCCACCAGCGGCATCGGACTGGCCGTGGCACGCCTGCTGGCCGGCCAGGGACACCGCGTGTACATCGGCGCGCGCAGCGCCGAGAACGTCGCCGAGACCGTCAAGCGCCTCCAGGACGAGGGGCTGGAGGTGGACGGCTCGGTCGTCGACGTCCGCTCGCCGGAAGAGGTGCGGGCCTTCGTCGGCGCGGCCGTCGAACGGTTCGGCACGATCGACGTCCTCGTGAACAACGCGGGCCGCAGCGGCGGCGGAGTCACCGCCGACCTCGCGGACGAACTGTGGGACGACGTCCTCGAAACCAACCTCACCAGCGTCTTCCGGGTCACCCGGGAGGTGCTGAACGCGGGCGGCCTGCGCACCAAGGACCGCGGCCGCATCATCAACATCGCCTCGACGGCCGGCAAGCAGGGCGTCGTGCTCGGCGCCCCCTACTCGGCGTCCAAACACGGTGTCGTCGGCTTCACCAAGGCCCTCGGCAACGAACTCGCGCCCACCGGCATCACCGTCAACGCCGTCTGCCCCGGATACGTCGAGACCCCGCTGGCGCAGCGGGTACGGCAGGGCTACGCGGCCGCCTACGACACCACCGAGGACGCGATCCTGGAGAAGTTCCAGGCGAAGATCCCGCTCGGCCGCTACTCGACGCCCGAGGAGGTCGCGGGCCTGGTCGGCTATCTGGCCTCCGACACGGCCGCCTCCATCACCGCGCAGGCCCTCAACGTCTGCGGCGGACTCGGCAACTACTGACCACCCACTTCATCGGAGGCATCATGACGAAGCGTCAGGTCGAACACGCCATCACGGTGGGAGCGGCCGCGGCCGACGTCTACCGGCTGCTCGCCGAGGTCGAGAACTGGCCGCGGCTCTTCCCGCCGTCCGTGTACGTCGACTACCTGGAGCGCGACGGCAACGAGGAGCGCATCCGCATCTGGGCCACCGCCAACGGCGAGCCCAAGAACTGGACGTCCCGCCGCGTCCTCGACCCCGAGGGCCTGCGCATCCGGTTCTGGCAGGAGGTCTCCGCCCCGCCCGTCAAGGAGATGACCGGCACCTGGATCATCGAGCCCCTCGGCGCGGCCGAGACCCGGGTGCGGCTGCTGCACGAGTACCGCGCCATCGACGACGACCCCGAGGGCCTCGCCTGGATCGACGAGGCCGTGGACCGCAACAGCAGGGCCGAACTGCCCGGCCTGAAGACCAACCTGGAACTGTCCACGCAGGCCGCCGGACTGACCCTGTCCTTCGAGGACAGCGTCCGCATCGACGGCTCGGCCAAGGACGTGTTCGACTTCCTCAACGAGGCCCAGCTGTGGACCGAGCGGCTGCCGCACGTCGCCGCCGTCGAACTCACCGAGGACACACCGGGCCTGCAGACCCTGCGCATGGACACCCGCACCAAGGACGGCTCCACCCACACCACCGAGTCCGTGCGGGTCACCTTCCCGCACCACAGGATCGCCTACAAGCAGACCACCCTGCCCGCCCTGCTGACCCTGCACACCGGCTACTGGCAGCTCGACGAGGGCCCCGACGGCGTCACCACCGCCACCTCCCAGCACACCGTCGTCATCGCCGAGGAGAACATCGCACCTGTCCTCGGTCCGGACGCCGGCGTGCCCGAGGCGCGCGCCTACCTTCGGGAGGCTCTCGGCGGCAACAGCCGCGCCACCCTGGGCCACGCCAAGGAGTACGCGGAAGCGCGGCGCTGACCATGGCCGCACCCCCGCACACGGCGGGACACACCGACGTGATCGTCGTCGGCGCCGGGCCGGTCGGGCTGCTGCTCGCCGGTGAACTCAGGCTCGCCGGCGCCGGCGTCACCGTCCTGGAGCAGCTCACCGAGCCGACCCGGGAGTCACGCGCCTCCACCCTGCACACCCGCACCATGGAGATCCTGGCCGAGCGCGGACTGCTGGACCGCCTCGGCCCCCTGCCCGGCGGCGGCCCCGGCCACTTCGGCGGCCTCCCGCTCGACCTGGGTGCCGCCGCCCCCGGGCATCCGCACGCCGGTCAGTGGAAGTGCCCGCAGAGCCGCCTCGAAGCGGTCCTGCAGGTGTGGGCGAGCGAACTTGGCGCCCGCGTGCGGCGCGGCCACGCCGTCACCGGACTGCGCCAGTTCGACGACCGCGTCGTCGTCTCCGCCATCGAACTGGGCGGCCAGCCAGAGCAGTTGACGGCCTCCTACGTCGTCGGCTGCGACGGCGAACGCAGCACCGTACGGCAACTCGCCGGGTTCGACTTCCCCGGCGACGACGGCACCCTGGAGATGCTCCGGGCGGACGTGGCCGGCATAGACGTGCCCGACCGGCGCTTCGAGCGCAGGCCCCACGGGCTCGCCACCGCGCACCGCTGGCCCGACGGCACCACCCGGATCATGGTCCACGTCCACGGCGCGACACCCGGGGCGCGCACCGGCCCGCCCGCCTTCGAGGAGGTCGTCGCCGCCTGGGCGAAGGTCACCGGCGAGGACATCGGCCACGGCACGCCCGTATGGCTGAACGCCTTCGACAACACCCGCCGGCAGGCAGCCCGCTACGTCCGGGGCCGTGTCCTGCTCGCCGGGGACGCCGCCCACGTCCAGATGCCGGTCGGCGGACAGGCCCTCAACCTCGGCCTGCAGGACGCCGCCGCACTGGGCCGGGCGCTCGCCGCCCACGCCACCGGACGCGCCCGCGGCGGCGAACTCGACGCCTACCACGCCGCCCGCCACCGCGCCGGCGCCCGCACTCTCACCGACATCCAGGCACAGGCCCGGCTGCTGCTCGGCGGACCCGAGGTGGACGGCCTGCGCTCGGTGTTCGCCGAACTGCTGGAGCTGGACGTGGTGCGCACCCACCTCGCCCGCGGCATCAGCGGGCTGCGCGACACCGGCCACACCCCCGAAACCCCCGAGAAGACCAGGAGTTGACCCATGAGCCGGCTCACCGGAAAGACCGCACTCGTCACCGGGTCCAGCCGCGGCATCGGCCGCGCCATCGCCGTGCGCCTCGCCCGGGAGGGCGCGCTCGTGGCCGTCCACTACGCCGCGAACGAGGCCGCCGCCCAGGAGACCCTGGAGCTGATCGAGAAGGACGGCGGCCACGGCTTCACCGTCCGCGCCGAACTCGGCGTGCCCGGAGACGTCCACGAACTCTTCCTCGGACTCGAACAGCAGCTGAAGGACCGTACCGGGGAGACCACCCTCGACATCGTCGTCAACAACGCGGGGGAGACCACCCAGGAGGGCGTACGGCCCGAGGACGTCACGGCGGAGCAGTTCGACCGCCTCTTCGCCGTCAACGCCAAGGCCCCCTACTTCCTCCTCCAGCGGGCCCTGCCGCACATACCCGAGGGCGGCCGCGTCATCAACATCTCCTCCGGGCTGACCCGGGTCGCCAACCCCGACCAGGTGGCGTACGCCATGACCAAGGGCGCGATCGAGCAGCTCACCCTGCACCTCGCGCGGCTCCTCGCCCCGCGCGGGATCACCATCAACAGCGTGGCCCCGGGCATCACCGACAACGGCAGCCCCGTGTTCGGCATCCCCGAGGCCGTCGAGCAGATGGCCGCGCTCTCCGCGTTCAACCGGGTCGGCGAGGCCGGGGACGTCGCCGACGTGGTGACGTTCCTCGCCACCCACGAGGCGCGCTGGATCACCGGGGCGTTCATCGACGCCAGCGGCGGGACGCTCCTCGGATGAGCGTCGACGAGCGGGTGCGGGAGCTGGCCGGCCTGAAGGAGAGCGTCGCTTCGGGCCCGGACCCGGCCGCCACCGAACGCCAGCACGCCCGGGGCAAGCTCACCGCACGCGAACGCATCGACCTGCTCCTCGACAAGGGCAGCTTCACCGAGGTCGAGGCGCTGCGCCGGCACCGCGCCACCGGCTTCGGCCTGGAGTCGAAACGCCCGCACACCGACGGGGTCGTCACCGGCTGGGGCACGGTGGAGGGCCGTACGGTCTTCGTCTACGCCCATGACTTCCGCATCTTCGGGGGCGCCCTGGGCGAGGCCCACGCCCAGAAGATCCACAAGCTCATGGACATGGCCATCGCGGCCGGTGCCCCGCTGGTCTCCCTCAACGACGGCGCAGGCGCCCGCATCCAGGAGGGCGTCTCGGCCCTGGCCGGCTACGGCGGCATCTTCCAGCGCAACACCCGTGCCTCCGGAGTGATCCCGCAGATCAGCGTGATGCTCGGTCCGTGCGCGGGCGGCGCCGCCTACAGCCCCGCGCTCACCGACTTCGTGTTCATGGTCCGCGACACGGCCCAGATGTTCATCACCGGACCCGACGTGGTCCAGGCGGTCACCGGTGAGGAGATCACCCACAACGGGCTCGGCGGCGCCGATGTGCACGCCGCCACCTCGGGCGTCGCGCACTTCGTCCACGACGACGAGGAGAGCTGCCTGGAGGAGGTCCGCTACCTGCTGTCGCTGCTGCCGGCCAACAACCGCGAACTGCCGCCCCGGGCCGCCGCCGACGACCCCGCCGACCGCGAGTCGGAGGCGTTGCTGCGCCTGGTCCCCGCCGACGGCAACATCGCCTACGACATCCGGGACGTCATCGAGGAGATCGTCGACGACGGCGAGTACCTGGAGGTGCACCAGGGCTTCGCACCGAACCTGGTGTGCGCGCTGACCCGGCTGGACGGCCACGTCGTCGGCATCGTCGCCAACCAGCCGTCGGCGTTCGCCGGGGTGCTGGACATCGCGGCGAGCGAGAAGGGCGCGCGGTTCGTGCAGTTCTGCGACTCCTTCAACATCCCGCTGGTCACCCTCGTCGACGTCCCCGGCTTCCTGCCGGGCGTCGGGCAGGAGCACGACGGCATCATCCGGCACGGCGCGAAACTGCTGTACGCCTACTGCAACGCCACCGTGCCGCGCGTCTCGATCGTCCTGCGCAAGGCCTACGGCGGCGCCTACATCGTGATGGACTCGCGTTCCATCGGGGCGGACCTGGCGCTGGCCTGGCCCACCAACGAGATCGCCGTCATGGGCGCGGAGGGCGCGGCGGGCGTGGTCTTCCGCCGCGAGATCGCCGCCGCCGACGACCCCGCGGCGATGCGCGCCCGGAAGATCGCCGAGTACCGCGAACAACTGGTCCACCCCTACTACGCGGCGGAGCGCGGACTCCTCGACGACGTCATCGACCCCCGGCAGACCCGGCCCCTGCTGTGCCGCGCCCTGGCCATGCTCGCCACCAAACACGCGGACCTGCCGCCCCGCAAGCACGGCAACCCGCCCCAGTAGCCCACCACCCCGGCCACGGGCCCGCGTCGGCCCCAGCGAAAGGTAACCCAGTCATGGACGTCGGACTCCTCTTCGACCTGCGCAACCCCGAGCAGTGGCACCGGCCCTGGGCCGGGCACTACGCGCGCACCCTGGAGTTCTGCGAGGAAGCCGACCGGCGCGGCGCGGGCGGCCTGTGGTTCACCGAGCACCACCTCTTCGCGGACGGCTATCTGCCCCAGCCCCTCACCTTCGCCGCGGCGGCCGCCGCCCGCACCCGCACCGCCCGCATCGGCACCTCCGTCGTGCTGCCCGCCCTGCACCATCCCGTCGACCTCGCCGAACAGGCCGCCCTGGTGGACCTGATCAGCGGCGGACGCCTCGAACTGGGCCTCGGCGCCGGCTACCGGCTGCCCGAGTACGACCTGTTCGGCGCCGACTTCACCCGGCGCTTCAAACACACCGAGAACAACATCGCCGAGATCCTGCGGCTGTGGCGGGAGCGCGCCGTGACCCCGTCACCGATCCAGGACCCGCCGCCGGTGTGGGGCGGGTTCTACGGCCCGCGCGGCGCACGGATCGCCGGCCGGCTCGGCATCGGCCTGCTGCACATCTCCCGCCCGCTGTTCGCGCACTACCGGGAGGGCCTCGTCGAAGGAGGCCACGACCCGGACACCGCACGCGTCTCCGACCTGCTGCCCATCATCCTCTCCAGCGACCCCGAGGCCGCCTGGCGGCGCATCGGACCGCACCTGGTCCATCAGGTCAACTCCTACCGTCAGGGCGCCCTGGAGGGCCGCGGCGGGGACGACGGCTTCCAGCCCCTGACCCTCGAAGACCTGCGCGACCCGGACGCCGAGGACACCCGCGGACTGCTGGACATCCTCACCCCCGAGGACGCGGCCGACCGGATCAGGGAACTCACCGACGGACTGCCCGTACGGCACCTGATCTTCTGGGCGAGCATCGCCGGCATGCCGGACGACCTGGTGACCGAGAACATCGAGCTGATCACCGAGAAACTGCCGCCGCTGCTCGCCCGGGACACCGCCGCGACCGGATCACCGGCATGACGACGGCACCCGCCCACCTCGCACGACGCGAGGGGAGCTGGAGCCTTCGGGACTGGGCTGTCCTGCTCACCCTGTCCGCCAACATGATCCTCGACGCGATCGAGGTCTCCATCGTCCTGGTCGCCCTGCCCACCATCCGCGCCGACCTCGGCCTGTCGCTGTGGACCGTCCAGTGGCTGATGAGCGGCTTCGCCCTCGGCTTCGCCGCCCTGCTGATCGCCGGCCCCCGGCTGACCGCGCGCTGGGGCAGGCGCCGCGTCTACCTGGCCGCGATGCTCGGCTTCGCCGCTGCGTCGGTCGCCGGCTCCCTCGCCGACGCCCCCGCGCTGCTGATCGCCACCCGCGTGGTCAAGGGACTGTGCGCGGCCCTCACCGCGCCCACCGGCCTCGCCATCATCGCCACGCTCTTCCCCGAGGAACGCCGAGCACGCCGTGCCGTCTCCGTCTACTCCCTCTTCGGCGCCGCCGGCTTCACCGCCGGGCTCCTGCTGTCCGGCCTGCTGCTCCAGGTCAGCTGGCGCGGGACGTTCCTCTTCCCGGCGCCGCTGGCCCTGGCGCTGCTGCTGGTCGCGCTGCGCCTGATCCCGCGCGACCGGGGCACCGGGCCGCCCGCCCGTCCCGTCGCCCCGCTGCTGCGCAACGGTCCCCTGCTGCGTACGGCCCTGTGCGCGGCGACCCTCAACGGCACCTACCACAGCCTGCTGTTCCTGATCACCTTCCGGACGCAGGAGGAACTCGGCTGGGCCCCCTGGCGCAGCGCGCTCGCCCTGCTGCCGGCGTGTCTGCCGCTCGCCGTGACCGTGCCGTTCGCCGCGCCCATGGTGGCCCGGTGGGGAACCCGGCGGCTCATCGCCCTGGGAGCCGCCGCTCCGCTCGCCGGGCAGGCCCTGTCCCTGTGGCGGCCCCGGGCCGGGTACGCCACCGGGACGCTGCCGGCACTCGCCCTGGTCGGCGCCGGGTTCGTGCTGTCCTTCGCCGCCCTCAACATGCGCGCCGCCGACGCGGTCCCGCCCGTGGACCGGCCGGCCGCCGTACCGCTCTACCAGACGGCCGTGCAGCTCGGTGCCGTACCGATGCTGCCGCTCACCGCCTGGCTGCTCACCACGGGGGACGGCTACCGCCCGGCCCTCGCCCTGATCACCGCCGTCGGCGCGGTCGGCCTGCTGACCGCGACCGCCGGAACCCGCACCACCGACAGAGAGGATCAGCCATGAGCCGAGAGCAGCCCCCGCTCTCCCTCGCCGTCATCACCGCCACGGTCCGCGACGGCCGGTTCGGCCCGACCGTGGCCCAGTGGTTCCGCACCCAGGCCGCGTCCCGCCCCGACGTCGTCACGCACGCCGTCGACCTGCGCGACTTCCCCCTCCCGCTGACCCTGCCCGAACCCGGGCAGCAGCCCCCGGCGCAGGCGGCCCGCGTCCGGGACGAGCTGGGAGCGGTGCTGGCCCGGGCCGACGCCTATGTGGTGGTGACCCCGGAGTACAACCACAGCTTCCCCGCCTCCCTGAAGAACGTCCTCGACTGGTTCCTCACCCCGTGGGCGGCCAAGCCCGTCGGCTTCGTCTCCTACGGGGGGCTGGCCGGCGGACTGCGCGCCGTCGAGCAGCTGCGCCAGGTCTTCGCCGAACTGCACGCCGTGACCGTCCGCGAGAGCGTCAGCTTCCACAACGCCTGGGAGCGCTTCGACGAACACGGCGAACCGGTCGACACCGCCGCGAGCGAGGCGGCGGCGAAGACCCTGCTGGACCAGCTCGTCTGGTGGGGACGGGCCCTGCGCTCGGCACGCGAGGAGCACCCCTATGGCGGCTGACACCCGGCCCGTGCCGCTCGGCACGCCGCCCGACATCCGGCGCTCCGACGTCAGGGCCGTCTTCGTCACCCAGTGGTACGTCCCCGGCCGTGCCGCCGGGCTCGCCTCGCTCGACGAGGTGGCGGAGCAGTGGGCCGGCACCCCGTGGCCGACGGGCATCCTGTCCTTCGCCGCCTACCTCGGCACCGACGACGACACCGCCCTCACCTATGTGCAGGCGAGCCGGCCCGACACCTACCGCCCCTTCGTGCGCGCGCTGCGCGGCCCGGCCCGCGCCGAAGGCGTCGAGTACCGGCTGCGCCGCAGCGTCGTTCTGGAGCCGGGCCTGCCGGGCGCGGTCGTCGTGGCGAGCTTCGACGTCGACGGCCCCGAACGCCAGGAAAGGATCATCGAGTCCGTGGCCGGCGCGGTCACCGGCGCCCCCGCCGAGCAGCACCCGGGCATGCTGACGGCCAACTTCCACGCCAGCACGGACGGCACCCGCGTCCTCAACTACGCGGAGTGGACGACCGACGAGGCCCACGTGGCGTTCCTCGCCGGAGCGACCCGCAGGGCGACGTTGCGGGCCACCGGGGAGACACCCGGCGTGCGCCCCATCGGCTTCAAGCGCTACCACCTGCACCGCAGCATCAGCATCGAACATCCCCCGAACGACAGGAGACAGCCGTGACCATCCTGGTGACCGGCGCCCGAGGCCGCGTCGGCCGCACCGTGCTGCGCCAACTGCTCGACGCCGGTGCCCCGGTGCGCGCGGCGAGCAGCAGCCCCGGCACCGCCGGACCGCCCGGGCAGGTGCCCACCGCACACCTCGACCTGGCCGCACCCGGCACCTTCGCGGACGCCCTGACGGGCGTGCGCAAGGTCTTCCTGTACGCGCGGCCCGACACCGCCGCCAAGTTCACCGAGGCCGCCGTGGCGGCCGGGGTCGAACACGTGGTGCTGCTGTCGTCGCTGGCCATCGACGCGGACGGGGCGCAGGACAGCCCCATCGCCCAGCAGCACCTGGTGGTCGAGGAGGCGCTGCGGGCGTCCGGGATCGGCTTCACGTTCGTGCGGGCCGGGGCGTTCGCCGCCAACGCCCTGCAGTGGGCCGGGCAGATCCGCGAGCGGCGGGCGCTGCGGCTGGCCTACCCGGACACCCACAGCGAGCCCGTCCACGAGGCCGACCTGGCCGCGGTCGCGGTCCGGGCCCTGCTCGACGACACCCACCGGGGGGCCGTCCTGCGGATCACGGGACCGCAGTCGCTGTCCGCGCGCCGGCAGGCCGAGCTGATCGGCCGGGCCATCGGCGAGAGCGTGGAGGTGACCCGGATCAGCCGCGCCGAGTACCGCGCACAGCTGACCGCCGTGTTCCCGGAGGCGATCGTGGACACGCTGCTGGACTTCCAGGCCGAACGCGACGGAGTGCCGAACCCGCCGCACCCGGACGCGGAGGCGGTGCTGGGCCGGCCGGCGCTCGGGTTCGGCCAGTGGGCGACGGAGCACGCCGAGGACTTCCGCTGACGCGACGCCGGCCGCCGACCCACGCGGTGCCCCGCCCCCAGCCGGGGGGCGGGGCACCGCGTCGTCGTGCCGGGCGCGTCACCACTCGACGGGCAGCTCCCTGACCCCGCGCATCACCCGGTTGGTGTTCCAGACGACCTCGTCGGCCGGCACGGCGAGCCGCAGCCCGGGGAGCCGGCGGACGAGGGTGGCGATGACGGTCTGCAGCTCCACCCGGGCGAGCGGCGCCGCCGGGCAGTGGTGCGGGCCGTGCCCGAAGGCCAGGTGCGGGTTGGAGGCCCGGGTGAAGTCGAGCTCCTCGGGCCGCTCGAAGACCGTCTCGTCCCGGTTGGCCGAGTCGTTCTGGGCCACCACGGCGTCCCCGGCCCTGATGACCCGCCCGCCGAGGGTGAAGTCCTCCACGGCTATCCGGGAGAACGGCGCGACGCTGGTCGCCAGCGGCGTGTACCGCAGCAGCTCCTCCACGGCCCCCGGCACCAGGTCGGGGTCCTTGACCAGGGACTCCCACAGCTCGGGCCGCGACAGCAGGGTGAACAGGAAGTTGCCGGTCTGGTTGGCGGTCGTCTCGTGCCCGGCGGTGAGCAGGTCGACCGCGAAGATGGCCAGTTCGCGCTCGCTGAGCCGGTCGCTGCCCTCGCGGGAGGTGACGAGCCGGCTGAGGAGGTCGTCGCCGGGCGCGGCGACACGGCGGGCGATCAGATCGCGCAGATACGCGTCGAGGCTGTCGCGCGCGGCCTGGATGGAACCAGGGTCCTCGACGGTGAGCGCCATCATCTCGTCGGTCCAGGCACGGAACCGGTCGCGGTCCTCGGCCGGGATGCCGAAGGTCTCGCAGATCACCGTGATGCCCATCGGCCAGGCCAGCTGGTGCGCGAGGTCGGCGGGCGGACCCGCGGCCTCAAGCTCGTCGACGAGCGTGTCGACGATGGACTGCACCCGCGGGCGTACGGCGTTGACCTGCCGCACGGTGAACGCCTGGGCGGCCAGCCGGCGCAACCGGGTGTGCTCCGGGGGATCCATGCTCAGCAGCGACTCGGCCTGCTGGATGAGCGGGCTGGAGCGCGGCACGTCCTTGCCGACGGCCGCCGCCCGGCTGAGCCGGGGATCGGCGAGCACCGCGCGGACGTCGTCGTACCGGGTCACCAGCCAGGCGTCGCCGCCGTGCGGCATGGTCACCCGGGCGACCGGCTCGTCGCGGCGCAGCCGGGCGTAGGAGGGGTCGAGGTCGAGGCGCTGTGAGGTGAAGTCGGAGGCGAGGAACGGGCAGGACGCGGGGGATTCACCGGAATCGGTCGAAGTCATCGAGCGTTCTCCGTCGCTGAAAGGAACACAGATGCTGACCCGACGACTGTAAAAGTCGTTCCGTGCGTCGACCGTCAGTGATTCAATGAATTGTCCATAATTCCATGTCAAGAAAATGAGAACCGCGACAAGGGGGCCGCTCGTCCCGCAGCCCCGCGTCACGTCACACGTGTCCGACCCGGAATCCCACCCCTCTCACGGTGCGGATCCAGTCACTGTGTCCCAACTTGCTGCGCAGTGAGCTGACATGGGTGTCCACGGTGCGGCTCGCCCGGGGGCCGAGCGCTTCCGGCCGCGGATCCTCCCAGATCTCCTGCATCAGGCGCTGCCGGCTGACCACCTTCTCGGAGTGCCGGGCGAGGTAGTACAGCAGGTCGAACTCCTTGCGGGTCAGGGAGATCGGCCTGCCGCGCACCATCACCTCACGGGCGGCGGCGTCGATGCTGAGTCCGCCGATCGACACGGTCGTCAGGGAGTCGCGGGAGCCCTCGCGCGGGTGCGTGCGGCGCGTCACCGCCTCGATCCTGGCGATCAACTCCCTTACTTCGTACGGCTTGTCGAGGCAGTCGTCCGCGCCGGCGCGCAGGGCGAGGACGCGGTCCAGTTCGTCACCGCCGGCGGTGAACGCGATGATCGGTGTGTGCGCCGTCTCGCGCATGCGCCGGCACACCTCCAGACCGTCGATATCCGGCAGGTCGAGGTCGAGCAGGACCAGACCGGCCTGCGCGTACGCCTCCAGCGCCGCCGTGCCGGTGGCCGCGACGGTGACGTCGTGGCCGTGGCGTTCCAGTCGGTCCGCCGACGAGCCGGGGCCCTCGGCCGGATTTCCCACCGCGAGTATGTGCACGTTTTCTCCTTCGCTCGGATCGAAGCGTGCGGGTGCTGTGGACTATTCGGTGTGCGCCTCCCTCATCGGGTGGTCGCGCTTCCTTGATGATTCATCGAAAACGCGGATGGGGAACGGCCCGACGGCGGTCTTAAAAAAGAGTTCACAACCCAAGCGGTTGTGCCGCGCCGTCAGCCGGCCGTTCCATAGGCCTGCAGGAAGGTGTCCACGGCGGCCCGGCCCACGGTGTGCAGTTCGCTCTCGGGGACCTCGCGGGTGCCCAGTCGGGACCGGGCCTCCATGGGGGCGGTCAGCAGGGCCAGGAACTGCTCGGCGGCCTCGGCCGGGTCGCACGGCCGCAGCCGCCCGGCGAGCGACAGGCGCGCGAGGCGGTCCGCCAGCGCCTGCTTGAGACGGCTCGCGCCCCGCCCCCACACGACCTCCAGCAGGTCGGGGAACTGGGTGATCTCCGCGTACAGCAGCCGCCGCAGCGACCAGGACCGCTCGTCGCAACACTGCAACAGCAGCCGGTGGGCGACGTCTTCGAGTCTTTCCCTCAGGTCGCCGGCCTGCGGCTGCCCGGCCTCGTTGCCGGTGCCTTCGTCGGCCAGCAGGTCGACCACGGCGAGGTTCTCGGCCATGACGGCGTCCGCGGTGGCCTCCAGGGCGCTGCGGAAGAGGTTCTCCTTGTCCCCGAGGTGGTTGTAGACGGTGTGCTTCGCCACCCCCGCGACCTCGGCGATCTCCTCCATGCAGGCCCGGGCGTAGCCCCGTCGGGCGAACACGGTGAAGGCGGCGCCCAGGATCGCCTCCCGCTTGTCGATACGGCCACGGGACGCCGTGCGGCCGGGGGCCTTGGCTGCCTTCGTTCCAGTCACGTGCGCCATCGTACCGGGCCGGGCCGGAAACTGCACTGACTGGTGCAGTTTGGTGGGCTCGTCATTGCAACTGAACGCTCCCGGACCCTAGAGTGCACTCGTCAGTGCATTTTTTCGCTCGCACGCGTCAACCTTCCCCGTCCTCCTTCGACCGACCGGAGAAGCGTCATGGCACAACCCCCGGACGAACGTCTCGACCCGGCACTGCGCCGGCTGATCGCAGTGATCCTGCTCGGCGGGATCATGGGCATCCTGGACGGCTCGATGGTCGCCGTCGCCGCCGAGACCCTGGCCGAGGACTTCCACACCTCGCTCGCCACGATCAGTTGGGTCTCCACCAGCTATCTGCTGGCCCTCACCGTCTCCATCCCCGTCACCACCTGGGCCGTCGACCGGTTCGGCGGCCGCCGGCTGTGGCTGCTCGGCCTGGTCGTCTTTCTCGCCGGCTCCATCGGCTCGGGCCTGGCCTGGAACGCGGGCAGCCTCATCGTCTTCCGCGTCGTCCAGGGCCTCGGCGCGGGCCTGCTCGACCCGCTGATGCTCACCCTGCTCGCGCGCTCCGCCGGACCCGCCCGCGCCGGGCGGGTGATGGGGCTGATGGGCGTCGTCGGCTCCAGCGGCCCGGTGCTCGGCCCCGTCGTCGGCGGGATCATCCTGCAGGGCCTGCCGTGGCGGTGGATGTTCCTGGTCAACGTGCCGATCGGGCTCGTCGCCCTGCTGCTCGCGCTCAGGACGGTGCCGAGGGACACCCCGCCCGTCGACCAGCAGCACACCCCGCTGGACGTCCTCGGCATCGCCCTGCTCGGCCCCGGCGTCGCCTCCGGCGTCCTCGCCCTGTCCCAGGCCGCCGAGCGCGCCACGGTCACCGTGTGGCAGGTCCTCGTACCGCTCGCCGCCGCGATCGTCCTGCTCGGCGGGTACGCCGTGCACGCGCTGGGCGCCCGGCGCACCCCGCCGCTGATCGACCTGCGGCTGTTCACCCGGCGCAGCTTCTCGGCGAGCGTCACGGTCGGTTCGCTGGTGGGACTCGCCACCTTCGCGAGCCTGTTCGCGCTGCCGCTGTACTACCAGCAGGCGCGCGGCCACGGCACGTTCGCGACCGCGCTGCTGCTGGCGCCGCTCGGGGTCGGCTCCGCGATCTCCATGCCGCTGACCGGGCGGCTGTCCGACCGGATCGGCTCGCGCTACCTGGTGCTGGCCGGAGCCGTCGTCGCCGGGCTCAGCGCGCTCGCCCTCACCCGGGCCGGCGCCCACACGGCCGAGGCGTGGACGGCTGTCGCCGCCTTCACCCTCGGACTCGGACTGGGCTCGGTCGGCGCACCGACCATCGCGTCGCTGTACCGCACGCTGCCCCCGGCGCTCGTACCGCAGGGCAGTTCGGTGCTGTACATGCTCAACCAGCTCGGCGCGTCGATCGGCATCGCGCTCGTCGCGCTCGTCGTGCAGACGGCCGGCGACGGCGACGCCGTACGCGGATTCCACGCGGCCGCCTGGACCGTCACCGTGGCACTCGCCGTGACGCTGGCCGCCGCCACACTCCTGCCCGGTCCACCGAAACCGGCCCCGCAGGACGACGGCGGCGATGCCGCGGTCACCGAGGACGCCGAGGCAGTGGAGCCCGGCAGCGCCGTAACGGCCGTGGCGGGCAAGGGGGATGCGCAGTGAGCGCACTGGTCGTCGCGGGCGGCACGGACGGAATCGGCAAGGCGCTCGCCGAGCTGTATCTCGACCGAGGTGACACGGTCGTCGTCATCGGCCGGGCCGAGGACAAGGGCCGGGCGTTCCTCGACGCCGCCCGGGAGCGGGGCGCGGGCGAGCGGGCGCACTTCGTGCGGGCCGATCTCAGCCTGCTGGCGCAGACCTCCCGGGCCGTCGAGGAGATCCGGGACCTGCTGCCGGTGGTGGACGCGCTGGTGCTGTGCGCCCGGCACTACCGCTCGCTGCGGACCGAGACCCCGGAGGGCCTGGAGGAGAACTTCGCCCTGTTCTACCTCAGCCGCTATCTGCTGGGCCACGGACTCGTCGAGTCGCTGCGGAAGGCCGACCGCCCGGTCGTCGTGAACGTCGCCGGACCCGGCGCCGACCTCGGGCTGGTGCGCTGGGACGACCTGCAGCTGCGGCGCGGCTACCACGGGGGAGCGGCGCTGGGGCAGGGAGGCAAACTCAACGACCTTCTCGGTGTGTCCTTCGCCGAGCGGTACGGGGTGACGCCCGGCATCCGCTACGTCCTCATCCACCCCGGGGTCACCGCGACCAGCTTCTCCGGCGTGTACGACGAGGCGACGCTGCCCCACATCAAGTCGATGCAGCGGCACGCCAAACCGGTCTCGGCGGCGCTGCCGCCGATCGTCGCCGCGATCGACTCGCCGCCGAACGAGCCCCTCAGCGCGTTCGTGGAAGGCCACCGCATCGGTGTCGACTCACCGGGCTTCGACCGCCGTGCCGCCCGGCGGCTGGAGGAGCTCACCGAGCAACTCCTGTCGGGCGTCTGACATTCCTGCCAAAACCTTGCGCACTTCTGAGACGGCGCCTCTTGGGCGCGGGGGAGGACCCGACGGACACTGGCCCCGTCCGGCGGATCTTCCCCCGCCCCCTCCCCCGGAACCTGCCCGAGGAGCCTCGTATGTCATCGCAGCCTTCCCCCACCACTGCCCGGCCCGTGCTGGACGACCCCGACAGCGCCACAGCGCTCGTCACCACGGTGGCGGTGTCCGGCCCCGGGCAACAGCAGGAGGTCGCCGAGTCGTTGGCCGCCCACTGGGAGTCGCGTCCCTGGCCGCGGGAGCTGATCTCGCTGACCGTGTACACCGACGGCGACGGCGACTCGGTTCTGGTCTACGCCCAGTGGTCGTCGCCTAAGGCGCCGGCACAGGCGCTCGGCGACGGCGGGAATCCGCTGCCGGACGGGCTCGGCGCGGTCGCCGACACGGTGGCCTTCCGGCACTACCGGGCCGTGCGGGGCACCGCCGTACCGGAGGATGCGCCCGCGCCGCAGTCGTTCCCGGTCGCCTTCTTCGACACCGCCGACGAGAGCGCCGCCCGCGCCTGGCTGGACGGCCTGCTGGAGTCGGAGGAGCGCTCCGAGGGCGAGGACCGCGCCTACCCCGGCGCGGTCGCCGCCCATCTGCACATCAGCCTGGACGGCACCCGCGTGCTCAGCTTCTCCGAGTGGCTCACGGAGGAGCAGGCGGTCGCCCACATCACGGCCGTGTGGGAGCCGGTGCTGAAGGAGTTCGGCGGCACCGGCTCGCTGTACCGGCACTTCCGGACCCTGCGCGGGTAGGCCCGGCCCCGCCAGGGGTCAGTGCGCGGTCCGGCGAGGGGTCAGTGCGCGGTCTCGGGCGGTGGCCAGGGCCCAGATCACGAAGGTGTCGATGGCCATCATCACCACGGACCACACCGGCGCGTACGGCAGGAAGAGGAACTGCATGACCAGGCTGAGCGAGGCCAGGAACATACCCGCCAGCCGCGCCCAGGTCATGTCCTTGAGCAGACCCCAGCCGGTGACCGCGGCCAGCGCCCCGACGACGATGTGGATGACGCCCCACCCGGTCAGGCTGATCTCGTAGACGTACGTACCGATCCGCGCGTACACGTCGTCCTCGGCGACCGCCGCGATGCCCTGCAGTACAGCGAGGACGCCGCTGCACAGCAGCATGACGGCGGCGAAGACGACCCCGCCCGCGGCCCAGCCGGCGCTGGTGTCGGACCGTTCCGGACACAAGGAGCTGTCCGGGCGGTTGGGCTGTGCGGCTTGCTGGCTCATGGGTGTCCCTTCAGCCGGCTCCGCGGGTGAAGACCCGCCTGGCGTCTTCGAGCCTCGGGGGGAGCGCGGGCGCACGGCCATGCGGGCTGCGCCGACCGGGTGATGCGCTCTCGCTGTCGGCATGCGCTCGCGGGCCGGCGCCCTTTCACTGGGACGGAGCGAGAATCCGGCGGCGAAGGAGGCGGCATGGCGGGACACCGGCACCGGGCACGGAGTGCGGCGGCAGTACTGCTGACGGCGGTCGTGGCGACGACGGCTGTCGGCTGCTCGGACGACAGCGGCTCGTCCGGCACCCCGAGCAACGCGGCGTCGGCCGCCGCCTCCGCGGCCTCCCGGGGAGCGTCGGCGGCATCGTCACTGGCGTCGCAGGCGGCGTCGGCCGCGTCCTCGCTCGCCTCCGAGGCGTCGGAAGCACTGGCCTCCGCGAGCGCCGAGGCCAAGCGGCAGCTTGAGGAGGCCGGGAAGGGCGTCGACGCCGAGGACGATGTGAAGCTCGGCGCCGTCACCACCGGCAGCGACGGACGTGTCGCGGTCCCGGTGACCGCTCACAACACCGCCGACTCCGCAAAGTCGTTCGCGGTGCAGGTCACCTTCAAGGACGCGGACGGCAACCTGCTGGACACGGTCGTCGTCACGCTCAAGGACGTGCCCGCCGGTAAGTCCGACAACGCCGTCGCGAACAGCCACCGCAAGCTGACCGCCGGCGTACGGGCCGACATCGGCACGGCCCTGCGCTACTGAGCCCGACCGGCCGGACCGGCCGGCCCGGCCAACGGTCACCGGGCGCCGTCCCGGCTCAGCGGGTCATGGCGTGACCGTTCCGTCCTCGGATGCCGCCAGGGCCAGCGGCCTGGGCGAGCCCGAGGGCACCTTGCGGACGAACGCCGAGCGCAGAGCGTGGTACGGGGCGTCGGGGGTGAAGAAGATGCGGCGCATCCGGGCCAGTTCGTCGCGCCGGTACTCGGTGAGTGCCCGCCGGGACTCGTCACGCTCCCGCCTGGCCCGTTTGGCGTCGAGGCGTTCGCGCAGATCCGCCGAACGCGCCAGCGTCGCGGCCAGGCGGTCGACGTCGTGGCCGAACGCCGAGGGCGCGGCCGGGACCAGCCGGTCGACCAGGCCGAGCCGGGCGGCGGAGACGGAGCTGACCGGCAGCGCCTCCCGCACCAGCCGTGCCGCGGTCTCCGCACCGGCACGCCGGGGCAGGCTGTAGGTCCAGTACTCCGACCCGTACAGCCCCATGCGCCGGTAGTGCGGGTTGAGCACGGCCCCGGTACGGCACCACACCTCGTCCGCGGCCAGGGCGAGCATCACCCCGCCGGCCGCCGCGTTGCCGCCGAGCGCGGCGACCACCAGCCGGTCCGTGGTCCGCAGCACCGCCTCGACCAGGTCGTTCATGGCGTTGAGGTTGGTCCACGACTCACCGGCCGGATCGGCGGCGGCCTCGATGACGCCCAGATGGATGCCGTTGGAGAAGAAGTCCCGTCCGCCGCTCAGGACCAGCACCGGGGTGGGCCGCTCCAGGGCGTGCCGGTAGGCGGCGAGCAGCCGGCGGCACTGCTCGGAGCTCATCGCCCCGCCGGGGAAGGAGAAGGTGAGGAAGCCGACGTCGCCGCGCTGCCGGTAGCGGATGTCGGCCCAGGTGCGCCGCTGCGCGGGCAGTTCGAGCGGCACGGGGACCTCGGGGACGCCCCGCAGCCGGTCGCCGAGCACATCGGTGGCGGGCCGGCGGAAAGGGTGGGGGTCGCCGGAGACCCGGCGGGGCCGCAGCTCCGGGATCCACACCGCGCCGTCCCGGGTGGCCCGGCAGACGGCACCGTGGCGAGTGGCCAGCAGTTCGCCGGGTCGGCCGCGCAACGCGTCCTCGGGATACCCGCCGTGCAGGAACAGTTCCTGGCCGAGGAGGGTGTCGCGCACCCCGGGCTGGGAGTCGGCGCCGCGCAGCTTGCGCAGGACGGTGTCGGTGTCGTCCTTGTGCCAGTCGATCCGCCGCCGCTCCTGCCGGAAGAACTCCCGCCGGACGACCTCGACCGACGGATCGCTCTGCCGCTGCGGTTTGTAGGAGCCGCCCGCGTAGCGCTCCACGGCTTGCAGGACCGCGGCCACCGCCGCGTCGGACACCTCGCCCCGGTACAGGTCGCTCTTGCCGACCGGCCGCACCGCGAAGGGCACCGACGCCCAGATGTCCCCGGCGTCCATGCCCGCCTCGGCCTGCAGGACCGTCACCCCCCAGCGCGGCACCCCCTCGGCGATGGCCCAGTCGAGCGAGGACGGGCCGCGGTCACCGGGCGGACCCGGGTGCACGATCAGACAGGTGTGCTCCCGCCAGATGTCCTCCGGAACGGCCGTCTTGAGCATCGGTGCGACGATCAGATCGGGGCCGAACTCGCGCACGGCCGCGCGGACCGCGTCGTCACCGTGCGAGGCGAGCACCACGTCCAGGCGGTGGCCGCGGTCGGCGAGTTCGGCGTACACCCGCTGGCACAGGCTGTTGAGGGCGCCGGCGACGAGGAGGATGTCCATACGGCCTCTTCACGGGGGACGAAGCGGAGGGCGGATGCCCCGGACCGACAGCAGGATCGTCGCATCATCGACACCGGCTGTGGACCGCAACGACCGGTATTGTCGATTTCCGCTCGGATGGCCCACCGCGGCAGGCCGACTGCCGCTACCGTGCGGGGCGTTCCGCTCTCTCATCCCTTGAGCAGAGGCAGGCAGGGGTCGGCGAGGAGGGCGTCCAGGTCGGGGTCGGCGTCCGCCGCCCAGGCCGCGTAGCCGTCGGGGCGGACCAGTACGGCGCCGGGCAGTCCGTCCACCGGCTCGGCGCGGACCGCGTCGAGGTCGGGCGGGAGGACACCCGCGAAATCCAGCAGGACGGGCTTGCCGGTGCGGAACAGTGACGGGTCGACGCCGGCCACCCGGTGACCGGCCAGCGGGTGGCCGCCGGGCACGTCGTAGGAGTGCGCCAGCCCCGACATCAGCCCGGCCAGATGCCGGTTGGCCTCGGGCAGGCGCATCAGGTCGATGAACACCTCGCGCAGTTCGGCGATGTCGGCGCTGGGGCGCGGGTCGGCCAGGACGCGCTGCGCCCGGGTGATGTGCAGCGCCCAGGCGCCGGCGGGGTGCCGTTCGGCGTGGTAGGTGTCCAGCAGGTCGGCCGGCGCCCGGTCCCGCAGCACCGCGGCCAGCTTCCAGCCCAGGTTGAAGGCGTCCTGCACGCCCAGGTTCAGGCCGAGCCCACCGAACGGCGGGTGGATGTGCGCGGCGTCCCCGGCGAAGAACACCCGGCCCAGCCGGTAGTCGTCGACCTGCCGGGTGGCGTCGCCGAACCGGGAGGCGTTGTCCACGGCGGCCAGCACGGTCTGCTCGCCGTACACGACGCGCAGCAGCTCGGCGATCTCCTCGAAGGTCACCGGCCTGTCCCTGGCCCCCTCCTCCGCGTCCGCCACCCCGCCGGTGAACCGGTAGCGGTCGCCGCCCACGGGCACCAGCATCACCCAGTGGCCGTCGGTCTCGCGGGTGAGCGTGCTGACCTGCCCGAGGGACGTCGGAACGAGATCGGACACCGAGGACAGCCGCACGTCGGCCAGCACCGCGGTGAACGTCCCCGCCCTGCCGGGGAACGGCACGCCGAGCAGCTTCCTGACGCTGCTGTGTCCGCCGTCGCAGGCCACCAGATACGGGGCCGCCATGCGTCGGTCGCCGGCCGTCACCACCACGCCGTCGTCCGACTGCTCCACCGCCGTCAACGGCGTGCCGCGCAGCACCTCGACGCCCAGCGCCGTGGCGCGCTCCTCCAGCACCTCCTCGATCTCCCACTGCGGGATGAAGAGCGGCTGGGGGTGCGCGGTGTCCCAGGCCGTGCAGTCGAGCGGCACGGGCAGCAGCGCGAAGTTGCCGCCCACCGGCTCGCGGGAGAACGCCCTTGCCCGCATCGGCTCCAACAGGCCGCGCAGTTCCAGCAGTTCCTGGGTGCGCGGCTGGATCGCGCCGCCCTTGGTCTGCTCGATCCGGGCCGGCAGGCGCTCCACCACCAGGGTTTCCACACCGGTCAGCGCCAGCTCGCAGGCCAGCGTCAGCCCGGTGGGGCCGGCGCCCACCACGATCACTTCGGTCATCGGTCCTCCTCGGGTCAACCGGGTGCAAATCTACACTCGGTGCAGAAAAAAGCTACACCGGGTGCAGGAAAGTTCCAAGTGCAGGTTTTCGCTACGCTGGACGCATGACAGGGCTGAGGGAACGCAAGCGGGCTCGGACACACGCCGCCATCTCGGACGCGGCCATCGCGCTCTTCCTGGAGCACGGCTTCGACCAGGTGTCGGTCGCGCAGGTGGCGGAGGCCGCCGAGGTGTCCAAGCGGACGGTGTTCGCCTACTTCCCCACCAAGGAGGACCTCGTCGTCCACCGCTTCGCCGACCACCGGACCGAAGCGGCCCGCGTGGTGCGCGCCCGCCCCTCCGGCACGGGACCGCTGGCCGCCCTGCGCGCCCACTTCCTGGCCGCCCTGCGCGACCGCGACCCGGTCACCGGCCTCAACGACGTGCCGCAGATCCTCGCCCTGACCCGCATGGTCCGGGAAACCCCGGCGCTGCGGTCGGCGGCGCTGCGTTTCCAGGAGGGGGCCGAGCAGGCGCTCGCGGAGGCGCTCCAGGAGGCCGTCGGCGTACCCGATCTGACCGCGCGCCTGGCTGCGAGCCATGTGCTGAACACGCAGTGGCTGCTGTCCATGGACAACTTCCGGGCGCTGGCCGCCGGCCGCTCCGCCGACGAGCGTTACCCCGAGGCGGTCGCGGACGCCGAGCACGCCTTCACGCTGCTGTCGAAGGGGCTGGGCGGGTACCTGTAGGGGCCGTCGACCGAACGGCTGTCGCCTGACGCACCGTCACCGGTCCCGTCGACGGCGGCCCCGACGCCGCCCGTTCAGGCGGCGGACCGGCTGTCCGCCCGGGCGCGGGTGGCTGTGGGGGAGGCGGCGGGAGCTGCCTCGCCCGCCCCGGGTATGCCGAACAGCGGCAGGCCGTGGCGTGCGCGGAACCGGCGGGCGTACACGGCGGTCACCGCGGCGACCAGGGCGAGCAGCGCGACGGACTGGACGCGGGCGAGCAACGGGACCACGTCCGTGGGAAGGGCGAGCGCGGCCAGCACTCCGGACCCGCCGTCGAGGAGCTGCTCCGCGCCCCACAGAAGGGTGAGGAACCGCAGCGCCCGCCGGAAGTCGGCGCTCTCCCGCCACAGCCGGCTCCGGGCCCGGGCCGCCGCTCCCCGGTGCAGCCGCTGACCGAGCTGGAAGGCCAGCGGCCTGCCGGTGAACCCGGTGCCGAGCACCCAGCCGCCGACCACGAGGGACAGCACCGCGTCCTTGCACAGCAGGACGCGGGTCCCGCCGCCCATGAAGGACGCCAGTCCGGCGGCGGCCAGCAGCACGGTGAAGAACAGGTCCACCCCGTCGATCCGCCGATGCCGTATCGCGCCGGACAGCAGATGCAGTGCCGGTGGTGCGCCGCTCAGCAGCAGCGCCGTGGCCTGGCCGGCGCCCAGAGCACGGGCCGCGTAGTAGACGACCAGCGGCAGGAGGATGTCGACGGCGAGGGAGACCAGCGGGCCGTAGAGCCTCCCCGTCGGCTGCGCGCCGCTTGGCTTCCCGCCGGTCGGCTTCCCGGCCGTGCCCGACCCTGCGATGTGATCCGTCGTGTGCGTCATGGTCGTCCCTCCTCCTTCGCGGGACCCGCGGCAGGTGGCGGCGGGTGACGTGCGCCGACCGGCGTTCCCGAGTCGCGGGCGGACGCCCTGCGATCTGCGCAGAACGTTAGGTGTCGGACAAGCCCTGTCGGATCGGAGCAGGGGTGGAGAACCGGGTGGACATCAGGTGGAGGAACGGGAGGGGCGATTCACGCCCAGGTACTGCACCCCAGGGTGCAGAGCCCCGGTCGCGAGGCCGGTGCCGGGGCGTTGTCAGACCCGTCTGCGATGGTGGGTGCACCGGTGGCAGAGACGTCACCCGGATCGGCGTCGAAGGGGGAGACCGTGGAAACGCGCAGCGACGGCTGGGCCGGCATGGGCTGGGACGGATGGCAGGATCACGACGAGGTCCTGCGACGGCTGAACCAGGGTGCGGATCCGGAGGTGTGGGGCGGGGGACGACCGCTGCACCGTGCCGCGGCCTTCGGCTCGCCCGAGGTGGTGACCGAACTGGCCCGGCGCGTCGCGGACGTGGACGCGACCGAGGACGGGGCGACCGCGCTGTGGGAGGCGCTGTTCGCGGGCCGGCCCGGCAACGCCCGGGCCCTCGCCGCCGCCGGGGCCGATCCGTGGCGCCCCCTCATCGGCGGCTGGTCACCGGGGCGGCTCAGCCTGGCCGGTCCGACGCCGGACCTGTTCCCGCGTCCGGACGGCGAGCCGGGGCTGACCGAGCAGGAACAGGCGAGCGCCGACGAGGGCCGGCGCCTCGTCGCCGCACTGGGCACCTTCCACTACGACGGCCTGGGCCTGGCATGCGTCGCCGGCATCGACGCCGACGAGGCGATACGCAGGCTTGAGGCGACGCCGGCCGACGGCGAGGAGATGCGCGAACTCGTGGAGGATCCGTACGAGTACGACCTCGACGAGAGCCTGTCGTTCGTCGGGGTCACCACGGTGCCGGGCGGCTGCGTCGTCACCCAGCCGTGGGGGTACGCGCCGTCGATGCCCGGCGTCCAGACCCGGTTGTCCGCCGGCACCGTGAGCTACGGCCTGTACGCCAACCCCAAGAGCGGCAACCAGGGCAGCGTCACGCGCGACGGCGTCATCGAGGGATGGGACCTGCACCCGGGCGGTGCGCCGTGGCCGGACGCGACCTCCGAGGAGGTGCTGCGGTCCTATCTGTACTCCTCCCACGCGGTGGCCTACTGCTGCGCCTATGTGGGACTGCGGCTCACCGACGCACGAGCGGTCGTCGGCCCGCCCGACGCGTGGGTGCGACTGCCCGAGGCGGACTACTGGTCCCATTGATCCATGGCAGTGACACACGAGCAGTTGGCGGGGGCGGCGCGCGCCGCACTGGGTGGCGGGCGGCGGCTGGAAGCCGTCGAGCGGGTCGCGGGAGGCAGCAAGAAGGGGGTCTACCGCCTGGTGATGGACGACGCGACCACCGCGATCGCCTACATCTGGGACGACAGCGAGAACTACTGGCCGTCGGCGGAGGGCGACGACGACCTCACCGACCCGTTCTCGCACGGTCTCGGGCTCGGCCTGTTCGAGGCCGCGCACGCGCGGCTGGCGGCGCTGTGCGTCCGCGTCCCGGCGATCCGTCTCGTCGGCCGCGCAGGCACCCACTGCGCGGCCGACCTGGCGATCGTCGACGACGTCCCGGGCGAGAACCTGGAGGAACTGCTCGCCCGCGATCCGCGCGCGGCAGCCCCCGTCATGGCCGAGCTGGGCGAGGCGCTGGAGCTGATGCGACGTCACCGGGCCCCGGCCTACGGCAAGGTGGCCGTGGTGGACGAGGGGCGAAGGTCGCGGGGGACGTCGTGCGAGGGCGTGGTGCTGGAGCGCGCCCTGCGTGACCTCGCCGAGGCGGCGGCGCGCGACACGCGGATCGCGTGCGAGCGTGACCGGCTGCGGGAGCGGCTGCTCGGCCTGGCGTCGGCGGTGCGGCCCCGCACGGAATTCGCCGTCGTGCACGGCGAGTTGGGACCCGACCATGTGCTGGTGGACGCGGACGGCCGTCCTGTGCTGATCGACATCGAGGGCTCGATGTACTTCGACGTCGAGTGGGAGCACGCCTTTCTGCGCATCCGTCTGGGTGACGCCTACGGTCCGCTCGCGGCCGGCGGGCTGGACGAGGACCGGCTCGCGCTGTACACGCTGGCGCAGCGGCTGTCGCTGACGGCGGGCCCCCTGCGGCTGCTCGACGGTGACTTCCCCGACCGGGCGGCCATGGCGGGCATCGCCGAGTACAACCTGACCAAGGCCCTGGAGTTCGCCCGCACCTGAACACCGCGTCGCCGCGATGGCTTCGTGGAGGCGGAAACACCCTCCATGGCCTCACGAGGCGGTCAGCGCAGGCCTCCGCTGCCGTAGGGACCGTACAGGTCGAGCAGCCGGGTCCGGGCGGCGTGCAGCCGGTGGGCGACGACGCCGCCCACCCACTGCGAGATGCTCCGCCCGAACTCGGGGTCGGCATCGCACAGCGCGCGCACGAACACGGCGTCGAACTCGTAGGCGCGCACCGGCGTCGAGGCCCTCGCCCCCAGCTGCCACATGTGCGGGGCGAAGAGCCAGGAACAGCCGACCAGCTCGTCGTGCCCGAGGGACTCGATGACGGCCGGCCGGCGGCCCGGTACCCGCATGTGCAGCTCGACCGTGCCGGTCCGGACGATCCAGAACCGGTCGGCACGGCCGCCCTCGTCGAAGATGCGGGCCCCCATCGTGAAGGCCACCTCCCGGCCGTTGTCCAGCAGCCGCTGCCGGTGCTCGGCGGGCAGCACCCGCGGCATGCTCGTCGTGAGGGGAGCGTTCATGGCAGGCCTCCAGAAGTCTCGACCCCTGCCCTGCCCAGCGTGGTCGCCCGTGAGGCGCCGGACCATGGGCCACTCGGCCCTGGCCGGGGACGTGCGGCCCCTGTGGCGGCGACCGCTGTGCGAAGAGGCTGGAAGCAGGTCGCCGAAGAGGAGGCATCCCTCATGGTCCGCACCGTGGTCGCCGGGCTCGACGGTTCCCGGGAGAGCCGGGGCGCCGCCGAGTGGGCCGCGCGCGAAGCAGCACTGCGTGGTCTGCCGCTGACGATCGTGCACGTCGCCGAACCGGTTCCCCTTCCGTGGGCGCAGGCTCCGCTCCTGGGTGAGGAGACCCGGGCGCGGTGGTCCGAGCGGATCTCCCGGGAAACGGCCGACGGCCTGCGGCTGCGTCATCCCGGTGTGGACCTCGCCGTGGTGCGGTTGGCGGGGCGGGCGGCCGACCTGCTGTCGGCCGCCGCCGCGGACGCGGAACTGATCGCTCTGGGCTCCCGCGGCATGAGCGGTGTCGCCGGCTACCTGGTCGGCTCGGTGGGACAGGCCGTGATCGCACGGACCCAGGTGCCCGTCGTACTCGTGCGGGCCGGTGAGCAGGCCGCCGACGAGCACGAGAGCGACCCGGTGGGCATCCCGTCCGCCGCCACCGCCTTCCGGCCCGTCGTCCTCGGTCTCGACACCGCCGGGCCGGCCGAGGAGCTGATCAGGTTCGCGTTCGACGAAGCCGACCGGCGCCGCACCGCCCTGCGCGTCGTGCACGCCTGGGCGCTGCCGACGTACTACCTCTACGGCCTGTCCCTCGATGCCGGGCTGCACGACAAGATCGCTCGGGACAAGGGCGCCGAGTTGGCCGAGGCGCTGCGCGCGTGGCGGCGCAAGTTCCCCGCCGTCGAGGTGGGCGAGGAGTCCCGCTCGGGCAGCGCCGCCGCCCTCCTGATCGACGCGGCGCACGCCGCCTCGCTGGTCGTCGTCGGCCGCCGCGTCCGCCGCGCCCCCGTCGGGCCGCACATCGGTCCGGTGGCCCACGCGGTGCTGCACCACGCCCCCGCCCCCGTCGCCGTGGTGGCGCACGACTGATCCGTGCGGCGGGCCCCACCGCCCCGCCGGACCGGCCGGAGTCACCGGCTCGCGCGACGTCGGGACAACAAGGAGAGGAGGCGGAGCGCCATGACCGTCAACGTGCTGGTCGCCTACGGGACGACCAACGGGTCCACCGCACGCATCGCCGAGACGGTCGCCGAGGTGCTGCGCAACCGGGGACTGGCGGCCCATGCCATGCCGGCCGGGGCCGTCAGGGACGTGACGCAGTACGACGCCGTCGTGGTCGGCGGCGCTCTGTACACCGGCCGCTGGCACAGGGACGCCCGCCGGTTCGTCCGCCGCAACCGGCGCGCGCTGTCGGTACGTCCCGTGTGGCTGTTCAGCAGCGGCCCGCTGGACCCGTCGGCGTCCGAGCGGGACATCCCGCCCGTGCCCGGGGTGCGGCGCACGCTGCTGCGGCTCGATGCCCGCGAGCACGTCACCTTCGGCGGCTGCCTGGAGGAGGGCGCGAAGGGACGCGTCGCACGGATGATCCTGCGTGGCGGCAAGGGCGGCGACTTCCGCGACTTCCCGAGGATCGAGCAGTGGGCGGCACGGGTCGCCGGTGAGATCGCCTCGGAGACCGACGGCTGACCGCTCGGTACGGCTTCGTCCCGAAGGCGTGGGCTGCCGCTCGGTCGCCGGTCACGCCGCCCTGACGAGGCGGTTGGCGAAGGTCGACATCGTGTAGGTGCCGATGGCCATGACGACCTCCAGCGCGTTGCGTTCGGTGTATCCGTGGGCGAGGAAGTCCTTGACGGTGTCGTCGTCGACGGCTCCGGTGGTGGCGAGGACGTCGAGGGTGAAAGCGCGGATCGCCGCGAGCCGTTCGTCCTCCGGGGCGCGTCGCTCGCGCAGGGCGGTGACGAGTGCGGGGTCCGCGCCGAGCTTGCGGAGCTTGCCGGTGTGCAGGGCGACGCACAGATGGCACTCGTTGCGGACGGCGACCGTCGTGATGACGACCTCCCTCGACAGCGGATCGAGGGTGGAGCGCTCGAAGCTCGCGCTCAGCGACAGGAAACCGTTGAGCAGCTCGGGAGATGCGGCAAGTCGGGCGACGGCGTCGGGCACCGCGCCGCCGGACGCGTCGGCCAGGGCCTGCATCGCCGGTCGCGACTCCTGCGGGGCGCTTTCCACGGTGTGTGCGGGGAACATGGAGCCTCCTAGAATGGTCAACATGGTTGACGACGAGATGATGGTAAACCAGGTTGCCTTTTCTGGGAAGGGAGACGGGAAGGGAGAGGGGCAGGGCGCCGGGAAGGACGGCGGCAGGGGAGTGGGGCAGGGGGAGCCGCGCGCCGACGCAGGTCGCCCGAGAGCCGGCTACGAGTTGCCGCTGCTGCTGTTCGCGGGCTTTCGCACGCTCATCGACGAGCTGCACACCGAACTCGCCCGGCAGGGACACCCCGAGGTCCGCCCGGCGCACGGATTCGCCCTCCAGGCCATCGGGCCGGACGGCAGTGTCGCCACCGACATCGCCCGCCGCCTGGGCATCTCCAAGCAGGCGGCGGGCAAGACCGTCGACCGCCTGGTCGCGCTGGGCTACGCCGAGCGCGCCGACGACCCCGCCGACGCCCGCCGCAAACTGGTCCGCCTGACAGCGCGCGGCTTCGACGTACTGGCCCGCTCGGCCGCGATCTTCGACCGGCTGCGCGCCGACTGGTCCGCCGAGCTGGGCGAGGAACGGGTGAGCGCTATGGAGGACGACCTGCGCGCGGTGGTGTCCCCCGGAGCCTTCCGGCTGGACGCGGCCGGGTGGATCGGCGGCGCGATCTGATCGCCCCGGCAGGACGACGACGTACGGGATCCGGCGCGTACGCCTCGCGGGGGCGCGGCCTCATGACCGTGACATCGTCCCGTGGGGGAGGCGTGCGAGGCAGGGAAGCCGCGGCCCGGGCCCGACCCGACGGTGGCACACCGGAGCCGCCGGCCGGGCCCGACCGTCGCCGCCGTCCCGGGAGCGGGCCATGACCCCGGGGGGCGACGGCGTCCCGTGCGTACGGGAGGTTTCCGCGCCCGGACGTCCCAGGGGTTCGGCTGACCCAGGGCCCATGGCCCCGAGGCGGCTCCGCGATGCCGGCCCGGTCCGGCCGCGAGCGGTGGTGCCGGTCCCGCTCCGCGCGGTGCCTGTCCCTTACCGTGGCCTTCGGTGCGGTACCTCCGTGCAGGAGATGGGGAGCGAGACCGTGGCGTTCGCGGAGTCGGCCGAGGGTGGAAAGCCGCCCTCCCGTGAGCCGGCCGGGGCGCCCGAGCGGCGGTCCTGGGCGCCGCTGCTGGCAGTGTGCGCCGGCTACTTCATGGTGATCCTGGACGTGACCGTCATCAACGTCGCGGTGCCGGTGATCGGCCGGCAGCTGTCCGCCTCGCTCACCGGCATCCAGTGGATCACCGACGGCTACACCCTGGTCTTCGCCGGGTTCCTGCTCACCGGCGGCGCGCTGGGCGACCGGTTCGGCAACCGCAGGGTCTTCTGCTCGGGCGTGGCGGTGTTCACCGCCTCCTCGGCCGCCTGCGCGCTCGCGCCGAGCAGCGCCTTCCTGGTGGCCGCCCGGCTGGTGGAAGGGCTGGGCGCGGCGCTGATCGTGCCCGGTTCACTGGCCCTGCTCCAGCAGTCCTATCCCGGGCCGGCCGCCCGCTCGCGCGCCTTCGGACTGTGGGGCTCGATGGCGGGCATCGCGGCGTCCGCCGGGCCACTGCTCGGCGGCCTGCTGGTGTCCACGGTGGGCTGGCGCTGGGTCTTCCTCGTCAACCTGCCCGTCGGCGCGGCCTGCCTGCTGCTCACGCTGCGCCATGTGGCGCCCTCGCCGCGGTGCGCCACCCGGCCCCTGGACTGGCCCGCGCAGTGCGCGATCGTGACGACCGTGGCCCTGCTGACGGGCGCACTCAACGAGGCGGGGCGGCGCGGCTGGTCCGACCCGGCGGTTCTCGCCGGTCTGGGCCTCGCGGGGACGGCGGCCGCGGCGTTCGCGGTGCGCGAGCGGCTGGCCCGCTCACCCGTCCTGCCGCTGGGCCTGCTGCGCTCCCGCGAGCTGAGCGGCGGAGCCGTCATCGGCCTGTTGTTCAACTTCGGCTTCTACGGCATGGTCTTCACCGCGAGTCTGGACTTCCAGCACCAGCGTGGCTTCAGCGCCCTGCGCACCGGGCTCGCACTGTTCCCGGCCGTGGCGATGACCATGTTCGCCTCCGTCCTGTCCGGGCGGCTGACCCGCCGTACCGGCGATCGACCGCTGGTGGTCTCCGGCATGCTGCTGGCCGCCCTGGGGCTGGCGGGCTGGGCCGCGGCCGGGGACGACCCCGCCTACGCGCTGCTGGTGGTGCCCCTGATGGCCGCCGGATTCGGGACGTCCTTCGCGCTCACCGGTGCGACGTCCACCGTGATGGGCGCCGTACCCGCGGCCTCGGCGGGTGCCGCCTCCGCGCTGTTCAACACCACCCGGCAGATCGGCAGCGCCACCGGCGTGGCGCTCGGCGGCAGCCTGCTCGCCGCGGCCGCCGACCCCGCCACCGGGCTGCGCACCAGCATGGCCGTCGGGGCGCTCGCCTACCTGACCGCCGCGGGCCTGGCGTGGCTGTGCGTACCGGCGAGCACCGGGCAGAAGTGACGGGCACCCGGCGCGAGAACACCGTGCTGTGGCACAGGGGGCTGGTTGGGCTGGTGGTGCCGGGGCACCCGGTGCGTCGGCCGGCCGAGGGGCCGGCTTCCTCCAGCTCCACGGAGGCGCACGTGGCCATTCGTCACCCCTGGGCCCCTTCCGGTTGTCCAACGAGACGATCGTGCGCCGCTGCGAGGAAGGGGCCGGGTGGAGCTGGAGGCCCACGCCGGGCGCCTGGGCACGGCGCGCACCGCGAGCGAGCTGCGGCCGTGGAGCGAGCGCCCCCGGAGCCAACGCCGCACGCGCCGCGCTGCGCCGCCACCGCCCACCGGGCCGGGCAACGGCTCCTGGCCCGCGGGAACCGCACCGGGGAGCGAAGCTGACGCCAAGAGCCAAGGTGGGCGCATCCGCCCGCGACCCCGGACGGGAAAGGCAAGGAGAGCCCCGGGCCGCAGGGGCCGGCTGACGGACGGGCGTGCCCGGACCGGCAACGGCAGGGAAGGAAGGCGCCGATGGACAGCAGTCCGCTCACCGACCGGACCGTGGTGGTGACCGGAGCCGCCCGGGGACTGGGCGCGGCGCTGGCGCGCGAGGCCGCCCGGCGCGGCGCCCGCGTAGCCCTGCTCGGCCATGAACGCGCCGCCCTGGAGGCCGTCGCGGCATCGCTCCCCGGTCCGGCGCTCGCCCTGGAGACCGACGTCACCGAGCCGGAGGCGCTCGCCGCGGCGGCGCGCACCGTCCACGCCCGCCTCGGGCCGGCCTCGGTCGTGATCGCGAACGCCGGTATCGCCGAGGGCGGTCCGTTCCTGGCGTCGGATCCGGTCACCTGGCGGCGGGTGGTCGACGTGAACCTCGTCGGCAGCGCCTACACCGCCCGCGCCTTCCTGCCCGACCTGATCGCCACGGCGGGTTACCAGCTCCAGGTGGCGTCCCTGGCTTCGCTCGGCGCCGCCCCCCTGATGAGCGCCTACTGCGCCGCCAAGGCAGGCGTGGAGGCCTTCGCGCACAGCCTGCGTGCCGAGGTGGCCCACCGCGGCGTCGGCGTCGGGATCGCCTACCTCGGCTGGATCGACACCGACATGGTGCGGGACGCCGACCGGAGCGACGTCCTGCGCGAGCTGCGCGCGCACATGCCGCCGCCGGCCCGCCGGGTGCACAGCCCGGAGCTGGCCGCCGCCCGGCTGGTCCGGGCCGTGGAGCGCCGCCGTACCGCCGTCTACCTGCCCGCCTGGCTGCGGCTGGTGCAGCCGGTGCGTGCCGCGCTGCCGCCGGTCGTCCTGCGCGTCACCCGCCGCCGGCTGCCCGGCCTGGAGGCCGGGGGCCTCCTGCGGGACACCGGGCCGCTCGGCGCGGGCGGCCGGGCCGACCGCGCGGCACACCGGTCGGGCGGCTGGCCTGCCAACCGCAGCTGAAAGACGTGCGGACCGAGGCCGGCCGTGTCCTGAGGCACGCCCGGGCTGCGCATCCGTAACCGCCGACCGCACGGTAGAGACCGGGAGGCACACCTGAACTCCCCACGGACCCGACCCACGACAGACGACCGGCGGCAAAGGCGGGCGCATGCGAGACGAACACCCCGACACGACGACCGGGCCCCGGCCCAACCCCTCCGGCGAGCCCCTGACCTGCCTGGTGACCGGTGCCAGCGGCTACATCGGCGGCCGGCTGGTGCCGGAACTGCTGGACGCGGGTCACCGGGTGCGCTGCCTGGTCCGCACCCCGCGCAAGCTGCGCGACCAGCCCTGGGCGGACCGGGTGGACATCGTCCAGGGCGACGTCACCGACGCCGCCTCCGTGGCCCGGGCGATGCGGGGCGTCGACGTCGCCTACTACCTCGTGCACGCGCTCGGCAGCGGCCGCGACTTCGAACAGACGGACCGGGAGGCCGCCCGCGTCTTCGGCGACCAGGCCCGCGGGGCCGGCCTCCGCCGCCTCGTCTACCTCGGCGGACTCACCCCCGAGGGCGTCCCCGAGGCGCGGCTGTCCCCGCACCTGCGTTCGCGCGCCGAGGTCGGCCGCATCCTGCTCGACTCCGGTGTGCCCACGGCCGTCCTGCGCGCCGCCGTCATCATCGGCTCCGGCTCGGCCAGTTTCGAGATGCTGCGCCACCTCACCGAACGGCTGCCGGTGATGGTCACCCCGCGCTGGGTGCACACCCGGATCCAGCCGATCGCCGTACGGGACGTGCTGCGCGTCCTGGTGGGCTGCGCCGGTCTGCCGCCCGACGTCAGCCGCGCCTTCGACATCGGCGGCCCCGACGTGCTCACCTACCTGGAGATGATGCGCGGGTACGCCGCCGTCGCCCGGCTGCCGAGGAGGCTCATCCTGCCCGTGCCCGTGCTCACGCCCGGCCTGTCCAGTCAGTGGGTGGGCCTGGTGACCCCGGTGCCGGCCTCGATCGCCCGCCCGCTGACGGAGTCGTTGCGCCACGAGGTGGTGTGCCGGGAGCGGGACATCGAGCGGTATGTGCCCAACCCGCCGGGCCATCCCCTGGGCTTCGCGCGGTCCGTGGACCTGGCGCTGCGCCGGGTGCGCGACGCGCAGGTCAGCACCCGCTGGTCCTCCGCCTCCGTGCCGGGCGCTCCCAGCGACCCGCTGCCCACCGACCCGGACTGGGCCGGTGGAACCCTGTACACCGACGTGCGGGAACGGGACGCGGACGTCGCCCCGGACGCGCTCTGGCAGGTCATCGAGGGCATCGGCGGGGAGAACGGCTGGTACTCCTTCCCGCTCGCCTGGGCCGTACGCGGCTGGCTCGACCGCCTCGTCGGAGGCGTGGGCCTGCGCCGCGGCCGGCGGGACGCCCGGCGGCTGCGGGTGGGCGACTCGCTGGACTTCTGGCGGGTGGAGGAGATCGAGCGCGGGCGGCTGCTGCGGCTGCGCGCCGAGATGCGGCTGCCCGGTCCGGCCTGGCTGGAGATGTACGTCCACGACGACGGCGGCGGAAGGGTCCGCTACCGGCAGCGGGCGCTGTTCCATCCCCACGGGCTGCTCGGCCACCTGTACTGGTGGAGCGTCTCCCCGTTCCACGCGGTCGTCTTCGGCGGCATGGCCCGCAACATCGTCCGGGCCGCGGCACGCGCCCAGGACTCCCGCACCACGCCGGCCGCAGCGCCTGCCGGCCGCCGGCGTCCAGCGGAGAGAAGCTGACCCATGCACGTCCGTGTCGTCCTGTTCACCTCCGATCTGCGCGTGCACGACCACCCGCCGCTGTGCGCCGCCCTGCAGGCCGCCGACGCCGTCGTCCCGCTGTTTGTGCGCGACCGTGCCGTGGCGTCGGCCGGGTTCGCCCCGCCCAACCGCAGTGCCTTCCTCGCCGACTGCCTGGCCGACCTCGACGCCTCGCTGCGCGCCCGCGGCGGGCGGCTCGTGGTCCGCTCCGGCGACCTGGTCGAGGAGGTGTGCCGCGCCGTGACCGAGGCGGACGCCGACGAGGTGCACATGGCGGCGGCGCACAGCGGCTTCGCCACCCGCCGCGAGGACCGGCTGCGCCGCGCCCTGGAGGCCGACGGCCGCCGCCTGTTCGTGCACGACGCGGTCACGGTCGCCGTGCCGCCGGGCGAGGTGACCCCCTCCTCGTCGGACCACTTCGCGGTCTTCACCCCGTACTACCGGCAGTGGGCGCGGGTCCCCCTGCGCGCCGTCGCCGCCTCCCCTCGCCGGGTGCCGGTCCCTGACCACGTGGGGGGCGAGCCCCTGCCCGCGCGCGGCGACATCACCGGCGTCTCGCCCGCGCTGCCGGCCGGCGGCGAGAGCGCCGGACGCAAGCGGGTGACCGCCTTCTGGCGGCGTGGCCTGGACGCCTACGCCGACACGCACGACGATCTGGCCGCCGACGCCACCTCTCGGTTCTCCGCCCACCTGCACTTCGGCACCCTGTCGCCCGTGGACCTGGTCCACCGGGCCCGCCGGCGCGACGGTCCGGGCGCCGACGCGTTCGTACGGCAGCTCGCCTGGCGCGACTTCCACCGTCAGGTGCTCGCCGCCCGCCCGGACGCCGCCCACGCCGACTACCGCACCAAGCGCGACCGATGGCGATCGCGGCACACCGCCGGAGCCGACATCGAGGCGTGGCAGGAGGGCCGCACCGGCTACCCGGTGATCGACGCCGCGATGCGGCAACTGCGCCACGAGGGCTGGATGCACAACCGGGCACGGCTGCTGACGGCGAGCTTCCTCGCCAAGACCCTCTACGTCGACTGGCGCGTCGGAGCCGCCCACTTCCTGCACTGGCTCGTCGACGGCGACGTGGCCAACAACCAGCTCAACTGGCAGTGGATGGCCGGCACCGGCACCGACACCCGGCCGGGCCGGGTCCTCAACCCCGTCACCCAGGCGAAGCGGTACGACCCCGACGGCACCTATGTCCGGCGCTGGCTGCCCGAACTCGCCGGCCTCGACACCCCGTCGGTCCACGAACCGTGGAAGCTGCCGGCCGGGCAGCGCGCCGCGCTCGACTACCCGGAGCCGGTGGTGGCCCTTTCCGAAGGGCTGGACCGGTTCCGGCGGGCCCGCGCCGGCCTTCGGTGAGCCACCGCTCCGGCAGCCTCAGCGCGTCCAGTCGTCGCCGTAGGGCCGGCTCAGCGTTTCCACGGCCTCCCGCAGCCCGGCGCAGCGGGCGAAGCCGGCCAGGGCCCGTCGGCCCCAGCCGGGTCCGACGGGCAGTACGGCGGGCCGCCGGCGCGCACCCGGCGCTCCCCAGGTGAGCCCGGCGACATGGCGGGCCAGCGGCACCGACGCGGTGGAGCGGGTCTGCGCCCACAGCACGACCGCGGCCGGGCCGGTGCGCCGTACACAGGCCAGCAGTGCCTCCGCCGGCACCGCGGCACCCAGCGTCCGGGTCGGCACCCCCCGCTCACCCAGTGCGGCGGTCAGCGCCTCCAGGGCCAGCGAGTGCTGTTCGCCGGGGGTGCACGCCAGCACCACGGGCGGGGCCCCGGGGAGCGGTTCGGCCCGGGGCAGCAGGAACGGCGCACTGCGCAGGGTGCTGGAGACGTGCCAGGACAGCAGGTGCTCGACCTCCACATAGCGGTCGCCGGACGACTCCCATTTGCGGCCGACGGCACGCAGCGCGGGCACCATCACCTCCTCCCAGGCCACCGTCAGTCCGTGCCGCCGGACGCTCTCCACGAGCCGGCGCTCCATTTCGGGTGCGTCCATCCGCACCGCGGCACGGGCCAGGCCCCGGCACTCCTGCCGTACGTCGCCCAGCGGGAGCCCGCTGCCGGCGCCACCGGGGCGCACCGGGGGCGGGGAGGGCGGCGTGCCGACGGCCCGGGTGGACGCGCGTGCCGGTTCCGGCGGGGACCCGTCGGCGCCGTCCGCGGCGAACCGCAGCCGGGCCACACGTGCCGCCTCGGCCGGCGGGACGCCCGTCGCCGTCAGCCGGCACATCTCCTCCACCATCGCGATGTCACGGGGTGCCCAGCGGCGGTGCCGCCCCCGGACGCGCACGGCCGGCCCGATCCCGTACCGGCGGTCCCAGGAACGCAGAGTGGTCGGAGACACGCCGAGCCGACGGGCCAGCGCCCCTGTCGTCACGCCCGCGGCGGTCCTGTCGTCGGGGGACTCGATGTCAGCGGCCATCCGGTCGTCGAGGGGCAAGTCGTCGGGGGGCAAGCCTCCCACCTCCCGCCGAGCGGACAGCCATTCCGATGCGCAATCGATGCGAGTTGTCTCCATGCTCCTCCCGCGCGCAGGGTGAAGCAAGACCCGCTGTCCCTTTCCGGGCAGTGGCGGCCCGGGTGGTGGCTTCGCACAGGAGGCTCGACATGAACCCGCTCCCATCGGCCCCCACCGCGTTGGCCGACCCCGTCGAGTGGGGCGCCTGTGATGACTGGGCCGTGCTGCACCGCCGGTGGTCCGGACTCGTGCACGCCCTGGCCAGGCAGGCGCTCGGAGACCCGCGGGAGGCGGAGGACGTCACCCAGCAGGTGTTCGCCGCGGCCTGGCGGGGCCGCGACGGTTACACGCCGGAGCGGGGCACGTTTCCCGCATGGCTGGTCGGCATCACCCGGCGCAAGGTGGCGGACGCCCTCGCCGCCCGCGCCCGGCGTGCCGAGCTGGCCGCGGCCGCCGCCGGCCTGCTGCCGTCACCGGGGGAGCAGGCCGGCGGCGACCCCGAGGCGGCGCTGGACCGACTGGTCGTGGGGCGGGCTCTGGAACGGCTCAGCGAGCCACAGCGCCGGGTGCTGAGGCTCGCCTTCTACCAGGACCTCACCCAGACGCAGATCGCCCGCGTGACGGGGTGGCCCCTGGGCACGGTCAAGAGCCACACCCGCCGCGGCCTGGACCGCATGCGCCGCCGACTGCTGGAGGAGGGCGTGCCGCCCACCTGACAGGGCGGTGAGAGCAGCTCGGTGCGCTTATGTCCGATGCAGTTTCGTTGCAGGCTGTGGGGACGAGCGAAGCCGGCCCGACCGCGCTCGATAGGCCATGCATATCAGCGCATACCTGGACAAAAGCTGTCCACCCCACCTAGCTTGAGTGACACCTCTGCCGGGTGGACGACGCACCACATGCCCGGCGGCTCCCGTGGCCTCGCGGCCGTCGGCTGCCGTCGGTCGACCCGTGATGGGAGGACGCCACCGTGAACTGGCTCGACCTGGCCGCCTGCCGCTTCGAGGACCCCGAGCTCTTCTTCCCCCTCACCGAGGACGGTGCCTCGCTGGCCCAGATAGAACGGGCCCGGCGGATCTGTCACGGCTGTCCGGTCCTGCGCGAGTGCCGCACCTGGGCGGTCCGGCGTGGTGAGACGGACGGCGTGTGGGGAGGGCTGACGGCACGTCAGCGCAAGTCCCTGTCCGCGGGCCGCGCGACCGACCAGCGCACCCGGCGGCTGTGAGGCCCCAGCGGGACGGCACGCACCGACCAGCCGCGGGGCCCCGCCGTTCACCTGCTGCCGGCAGGCCGATCGGACGGACGGGTGCGCACGTCGCCGCCCCGGGGCCTGAGCGGCACGCCCGCCTCGGTGAGCACACGGTGCACGAAACCGTACGACCGGCCGTGGGCCTCGGCTATGGCGCGGATCGAGCGTCCCTGCTCGTACTCCCGTTTGAGGTCGTCGGCCAGTTCCTGGCGTTCGGTACCCGTGATCCACTTTCCCTTGGACACGCAGATCTCCCCTCGCGACGTCGAGACGTGATCACCGGTTGCCCACGCCGCCGCGATCCATGTCGACCGGTGCGCAGACATAGAGGCCCGGTGTGTCGAGTCACGTCCGACCTGCGCGCGGCCTCACCCGGCTCGTCCTCCATGCCTCGACCAGCCGGGACGAATTCGCCAGGCCACGCCACCTCTTCCGGCGCACCGGAACACCCGCCAGCATGTATCGCTCCGGACGGGCTCCCAGTGGGCCACAACGGGTCGGCCGCGGCATGCCCGCGGTCGTGCCCGGTGCCGCCCGCGCCCGTTCCGGCAGGAGCGAGGGCAAGGGGTGGGCATGCGCAGTGCGACGGTTCAGCGCGCGGTCGAGTGGCTCGCGGCGGCTGCCAGGGATCCCCGGGCGTGCAAAAGGGACTGGGACCGTGGCACGGGCACGGTCCTGCTGGAAGCCGGACGCATGTGGGACGTGCTCAGCGTGCCCGAGCGGCTCGGCCTGTGCGCCCTGGACGTGATGCACCGCACGGTGCCGGGCCCGCTCGGGCCCACCCTGGTGGACTGCGTCGCGCACAGAGTCGGCTTCTTCCTGCCGCCGGACCCGGCCGGGGCGTGGGAAGGGGTGGGGGTGCGCCACTCCGGCGCCGGCGCCTGGGTCGCCGTGCCGCCGCCCTACCGTGCCTCCGGGTGCCTGGAGTGGCTCGTGCCGCCGGACGGGTGCGGAACCCTGTACGACGCGCACCGGCTGGAGCCGGCCCTGCGCGAGGCGTCCGGCGTCCTCACCCTGCTGACGTCCGACGCACTCCTCACCCGCGACGCCGGCACGCCCCGGTGTTTGTGAGCGCGACGAGGGGCAAGCCGAACCCCATGAGTGAACCGAGCAAGGGAACGGATCAGCGCGACCCCAAGACCGCTGACGGAGTGTCGACCATCACGCTGGCGGCCGGACGCGCGGCGGACGACGCGTCCGGCGCCCTGGACACCGCGGCCAGGGGCCTGGAAGCGGGCCGGCAGGCGGCGATCGCCGCGTCCGGGCAGGTGACCGCGGCGGCCAGGACGGCCTGGACGGCCATCGCGCAGCGCAAGCTCGTCGCCACGGGGATCGGCGCGGGCCTGACCGCGCTGAGCGCCGCGTCCTACGCCGTGGGCCGCCGCTCCTCCCGGCGCCCGCAGGGCCCCCTGACCCGCCTGACGGGCGGCCGCATCTGACGGCCCGCGGGACCCGGCGCAACAGGCACCCGCGGGACCCGGCGCAACAGGCGCGCGCCGGGTCCGGCGTCTCCCGCATCGGTCTGCGGCAGGCTCCTCCCGCTCCGCGGTCAGGCGACCGCCGCCCGCCGTGATCCCGGGGTGTGTGGCGTTACCCGGGCGGGGGTGGGTAGGCGCGGATGTGACGCGAGGAGTGAAGGCGGTCGTGGTGGACTCGATTCCGGTGGGCGAAGGCGGCGTCACCCCGGGCGCGCGGACCGTGGGGACGCGGGTGTCCCTGGACGGGGCCGGCGCGCGGATCGCCCACGCCCGGGACCTGGCCGCCGCCTTCCTCACCCGTGCGCGGGCCGAGCACGGGCTGGCGGTCTCGCAGCGCGCCGTGGACGTGACCCAGCTGGTGGTGAGCGAGCTGGTCACCAACGCCCACAAGTACGCGCCCGGCCCGGTTCTGATGGACCTTCGGATCGTCGGCGCCCTGGTCGAGGTGGCCGTCTGGGACTCCGGTCCGGGTCTGCCGGTGGCCCGTCCGGGGGACGTGGGCAGGGTGGGGCAGCACGGCCTGGAGATCGTGATGGCCGTGCCCAGAACCTGGAGGTGGAACGGGAACCGGTGGGCAAACGCGTCACCGCCCGCATCGCCCTGCACGACGGCTCCGACGACGCGGCCGCCGGAGCGTGGTCTGTGTGACAAGGCACCGCTTGGGCTCCGGCCCAGGCGCGAATCACCCGGACGGGCGAGCCTGAGATGTCCGCGGCGAGGCACCCGGACGAAGCGCGTGCCTCGCCTGCGAAACCTCTTCCGAGCAGCCGGGGCCCCGCCCAGTGGTCCGGCCCGGCCACGTTGCGCCCACGACCGGGCCGGTCCGGACCACTGATGCCCCGCCCCCCCACAGCCGAGCGGTCAGGGAGCTACGGCGCGACCTGTCTGCGGGGAGATCCGGCCGGTGCACAGGCCCTTGCTCGCCAGGGTCTGCGCGATGCGGGGGATCGCGGCGAGCGTGTTGGCGGGCCACTCGTGCATGAGGATGATCTGGCCGGCCGTGAGCCGGGCGGTGGCCTGCACGATGGCGTCGGTGCTCGCCCCGTTCCAGTCCTGGGAGTCCACGTCCCAGATGATCTGGGTCAGACCGTACTTGGCCTCGATCGCCTGCACCGTCGCGTTGGTCTCGCCGTAGGGCGGCCGGAACAGTCTCGGCGTGCCGCCCCCGGCATTCGCGATGGCCTGCTGGGTGCGGGAGATCTCGGAGTCGATCTGGGCCTGGCCCAGCTGTGTCAGGTGGGGATGGGTGTAGCTGTGGTTGCCTATCCACATGCCGGCGGCGACCTCCGCCCGGACCTGGGCGGGGTGGGCGGCCGCGTACTGGCCCTCGTTGAACATCGTGGCCCTGAGTCCGTACTGCCTAAGGGCGTTGAGCAGGGCGGGTGTGTGGGTGTCGGAGGGGCCGTCGTCGAAGGTGAGGCCGACGTAGCCGGTGCAGCCGGCGGCGTGTGCCGGGGTGGCCGGGACGGTGAGGGTGCCGGCCAGGGCCGTCGCGCTGACGGCCAGTCCGACGGCCAGTGAGCGTGCTGCGGTGCGCATGGGGGGTTCTCCTCGTGTCGTGTCGGCTGCCTGCCGCCGCGCCCTCAACCGCTCACCGTGATGCTGGAGCTCCCGCTGCTCTGGTAGCCCTCGGTGGCGAGGATCATGTAGTAGCTGAAGCTGCCCAGCCGCATGCCGTAGCGGGCCCACGCGTCGAAGTGGTTGCCGGTGGTGATGGTGCCGCCCGTCCTCCGGGACTGCCTGACGCTCCAGTACTGGTTGAAGGTCTTGGTGCCTTCCACCGAGGGGGCGTTGTAGCGCGTCGTCTGGTAGACGTCGTAGGTGCCGCCGTCGCTGGTGACCGTGCCCTTGTACGTTCCGGTGGGCCGGTAGGTGCCCCAGTTGTCGACGATGTAGTACTCGACGAGCGGGTTGGAGGTCCACCCGTACAGCGCGAGGTAGCCGTTGCCGGACGGGCTGAAGCCGCCCCAGTACTGCACGTTCCTGCGTCCGCCGTTGCTCCAGCCCTTGCCCGCGACGAAGTTGCCGCAGTTGCGCCACGAGGTGCTGTAGCTGCCGCCGGATCCCAGCGTCATCGAGACCGACCCGCCGCCGTCGGTCCAGAACGAGTAGTAGAAGCCGTTGTTGATGCCGGTCTGGTTGGTGGTGATGGTCGTGTCGGCGTGCGCCGTGCCGGGCAGCAGCAGGCCGGACGCGGACGCGGCGAGCGCCAGCGTGCCGGTGCGGGTGATGAAGCCTCGGCGGTCCATCGGGCGGGAGAGAGGGTTCTCCATGTCCATGCTTCCTCCTGAAGCAGCCGGAGAGGGGACCCCTATGCCGGAATGGCATGTCCACGCCATCAGTGGGGGTGCGGGTCGTCTCCACTGGGGGCGGGCCGGGGTTGCTCAGGAGTATGCGCAGCCGCAAAACGCCGGTCAATGCGTTCGTTTCCGAAACTTCCTCGAAATTCGCCGTCCATGAAACGCCCCGACTTCCGAAAGCTTCGAATCCTCGGCGAATCCGCACTCCACAGCCGTAGCGAGCCCGTCTCGGGGTAACCGCGTAGACACGTGAAGTCTGCACGGGCAAGGAAGACATGGACGGACGTTCGCTGCGCGCGGTGGGCTGGGCCCGCTCGCTGCCGCTCGACAGCCAGGTCAAGACGGCGCGTGACTGGGCGCGGGCCCATCTGGACGAGCTCGGCTGGACGAGCCGGCATCCCGGCACGGCGGACGACGTGCTGCTGGTCGTGTCCGAACTGGTCACCAACGCGCACGTGCACGGGCACAGCACCGCGCAGCTGGTGATGTCGTGGGACAGCCAGTGCCTGCACATCGCGGTGCACGACGCCTCGCCGGTGCTGCCGGCGCCCCGCGAGCCCGACGAGCTGCGGCCCGGTGGGCGGGGCATCCTGCTCATGGAGGCGCTGGCCGACCGCTGGGAGGCCCGGCGCTGCCCGCACGGCAAGACCGTCATCGCCTGTTTCCGTCCCCCGGCCGACTCGGCAGGCTGACGCCCCTTCGAAACAGTCGGAAGCCGACCACCCGGCCTCTCGGTGCCGGCGTGGCTTCCCACCCCACCTCCCGCATGCCATGTCAAGCCCGGGGAGTTGTGAGTTCCTGCTGGTAACGGTTTGGCCGCGTGCGTGCACGACCGTTGACCGGCTATCCGCCCTGCCCTACTGTCCAGCCGCAGGACTTTCGAGCATCAGCTCGAAACATTCGGAAGGCGGAATGACCCCCATGCGTACACGGATGTCCCGGGTGCTCACCTGCGCCGCGACGCTCGCCCTCGCGGCGGCGAGCCTCACGGCCTGCGGAAACGGCAGCGGCGGCGGCTCCTCGAACGACGGCAGGATTCATGTGCTCGTCTACGGCGACGCCAGCAACAAGGTCGAGAAGCAGATCGTGGACACCTTCAACAAGACGTCCGACGTGAAGGCCGTCCTCGACACCATCCCCGGCGCCGACTACCAGCAGAAGCTGCAGACGATCATCAACACCCCGCAGGCGCCGGACATCTTCTTCAACTGGGGCGGCGGCAGCATCCAGCCGTTCGTCAAGGCCGACCTGCTGATGCCGCTGGACGACATGATCAAGCAGAACCCGGCGCTGAAGGACAAGTTCCTGCCCGCCGTCTTCAACAGTGCCGTCATCGACGGCAAGCCCTACGGCATCCCCATGCGCGGCACGCAGCCGGTGCTGCTGTTCCACAACAAGGAGGTGCTCGACAAGGCCGGTGTGCAGCCGCCGCGCACCTGGGACGAACTGCTCGGCGCCGTACGCAAGTTGAAGGCCGAGGGTGTCACGCCGATCGCCCTCGGCGGCGGCGACCAGTGGCCCACGCTGATGTGGTTCGAGTACGTCTACGACCGGGTCGCCGGACCCGGCCTGTTCCAGAAGGCCCTCGACGGCGACAAGGACGTCTGGGCGAGCGCGGACAGCAAGAAGGCGCTCGGCATGCTCAAGGACCTCGTGGACGCCGGGGCCTTCGGCAAGACCTACGACTCGGTGAAGTACACCAACGGCGCCTCCCCGGCCCTGGTGGCCTCCGGCAAGGCCGGCTTCGAGCTGATGGGCTCCTGGTACTACGCCCAACAGCAGCAGGACGCCAAGGACTTCGCCGCCAAGGGCCTGGGCTACACCACCTTCCCGACCATCCCCGGCGGCAAGGGCGACGCCAGTGACGTGGTCGGCAACACCAACAACTTCTACTCGGTGCTGAAGAAGACCAAGCACCCCGAGGCCGTCGCCGCCTTCCTGAAGCTCATGTACTCCGACGAGTTCGTCAAGGCCCAGCTCGCCATAGGCAACCTGCCGACCACCACCAACACCCCGCCGCTCCTGGGCACCTCGGCCAGCCCCGAGTACTCACGCTTCCAGTACGACCTCGTCGCCAAGGCCAAGTCCTTCCAGCTCTCCTGGGACCAGGCCTACCCGCCGGCCGCGATCACGCCCATCCACCAGGCCGTCCAGCAGTTCTTCAACGGGCAACTGGACGCGGACGGCTTCGCCACGGCCATGCAGGCCCTCCCGACCGAGTGACCCCCTCATGACCACACAGATCTTCAGCGCTCCGCCCGCCACCGCGGCCACCGCCAAGGCCCGGCGGCCGGAGGGCTCCTCCGGCACCCACGGCACGCGCCCCGGCTTCGCCTGGGCGCTGCCCGCCACCGTGTTCTTCGCCCTCTTCGCCATCGCTCCGCTGATCATGGTGGCGGTGCTGTCCTTCACGAGCTGGAACGGCCTCGGCTCGCCCGAGTTCGTCGGGACGGACAACTGGAGCCGCCTGTTCGACGACCCGGTGATGATCAAGAGCATCTGGCTGACCCTGCTGCTCACCGCCCTCGGCGTGGCCCTGCAGACCCCGCTGAGCATCGTCCTCGGCGTCTGGGCCGCCGGACACCAGCGCAACCGCGCGGTGCTGTCGGCGATCTACTTCATCCCGCTGCTGCTGTCCTCCACCGCCGTCTCCGTGCTCTGGCGGGCCCTGCTCGACCCGAACTTCGGCATCCCCGCCCGGATGACCTGGCTGTTCGGGGACGGCAACCTCTTCGGCGAGCAGACCACGGCCATCGGCGTGCTGGCCTTCGTCTCCACCTGGCAGTTCACCCCGTTCCACACGCTGATCTACCAGGGCGCCGCCCGTGCCGTTCCGCAGGTGCTCTACCAGGCGGCCGCGATCGACGGGGCCGGACGCTACCGCCAGTTCTTCCACATCACCCTGCCGCAGCTGCGCAACGCGGTCATCACCTCGACGATCCTGATGATCGTCGGCGGGCTCACCACCTTCGAGACGGTGCTCATCCTCACCCAGGGCGGACCGGGCACCGACACCACCATCAGCGCCTACTACATGTACCAAAAGGCCTTCAAGGGCTTCGACTTCGGCGCCGGGTCGGCCATCGCCCTGTGCCTGGTCGTGGCCGCCACCGTCATCTCGCTGGTCGTCGTCCGGGTCTCCGGCTACGACAAGATGCGCAGCTCCATGGAGGGTGTCTCATGAGGCGACGCCCCAACTACCTGGCCGGCGCCGGCTCGATCGTCTGGCTGGTGCTGGTGGGCCTGCCGCTGTACGTCATGCTCGCCGCCACCCTGCGCTCCCGGCAGGACTACGCCACGGGCGGCCCGCTGTCCTTCCCCGGCGACTTCACCCTCGACAACTACACCGGTGCCTTCGACTCCGGCTTCGGCCGCTACTTTTTCAACACCATCGTCGTCACCGTCTGCGTCGTCGCCCTCGTCCTGCTGCTGGTGCCGCCGCTGGCCTACGCGATCGTGCGCAGCCGCAGCCGGGTCACCTCGCACATCTTCCGGCTGTTCCTGCTGGGCCTCGCCATCCCCGCCCAGGCCGTCATCGTCCCGATGTTCTACCTGATCAGCGAGGCGGGCCTGTACGACAACCTGCTCGGGGTCATCCTGCCCACCGCCGCCTTCTGCCTGCCGATGTCGGCGCTCATCCTCAGCGGGGCCATGCGTGACATCTCCCCGGAGCTGTTCGAGGCCATGACGATGGACGGCGCGAGCCCCAGGCGGATGTTCTTCCAGCTCGTCGTCCCCCTCTCGCGCGGCGGCCTGTCCACGATCGTGGTCTTCTCCGCGCTGCAGGCCTGGAACGGCTTCCTGTTCCCGCTCGTCCTGACCCAGTCCGACTCCACCAAGGTGATCACCCTGGGTCTGTACAACTTCCAGACCGAACACGGCATCGACATCCCCGGCCTGCTCGGAGCCGTGACGCTGTCCATGGTGCCCGTCCTGCTCGTCTACCTGTTCGCCCGCAGGGCCCTCGTCCAGGGCCTGATGGGCGTGGGAGGAAAGTGACCGCCAACGTGGCCGTAGAGACCACCTCCGCAACCCCCCTGTGGAACGACCCCGCCCAGGACATCGCCACCCGCGTGTCCGCGCTGATCGACGCCATGACCCTGAAGGAGAAGATCGCCCAGCTGTACGGGGTGTGGGTCGGCGCCTCCGACGAGGGCGGCGAAGTGGCCCCGCACCAGCACGACATGGAGGACGCGGTCGACCTCGACGCCCTCCTGCCGGCCGGTCTGGGCCAGCTCACCCGCCCCTTCGGCACCGCGCCCGTCGACCCCGCGCTCGGCGCGCTGTCCCTGCTGCGCACCCAGACGCGGATCGCCGCCGCCAACCGCTTCGGCATCCCGGCGCTCGCGCACGAGGAGTGCCTGGCCGGGTTCGCCACCTGGGGCGCCACCGCCTACCCGGTCCCGCTGTCCTGGGGCGCCACCTTCGACCCGGGGCTGATCCGCGAGATGGCCGCCGCCATCGGCCGCGACATGCGGTCCGTCGGCGTCCACCAGGGCCTCGCGCCCGTGCTCGACGTGGTCCGCGACGCACGCTGGGGCCGCGTGGAGGAGACCATCGGGGAGGACCCCTACCTCGTCGGCAGCATCGGCACCGCCTACGTCCAGGGTCTGCAGTCCGCCGGTGTCGTCGCGACCCTCAAGCACTTCGTCGGCTACTCGGCCTCCCGCGCCGGCCGCAACCTCGCGCCTGTGGGCATGGGCCCGCGCGAGCGGGCGGACGTCCTGCTGCCCCCCTTCGAGATGGCGGTGTGGGAGGGCGGGGCGCAGTCCGTCATGCACGCCTACACCGACACCGACGGCATGCCCTCGGCGGCCGACGAGGACCTCCTCACCGGTCTGCTGCGCGACACCTGGGGCTTCGACGGCACGGTCGTCGCCGACTACTTCGGCATCGCGTTCCTCAAGACCCTGCACGGCGTCGCCGGCGACTGGGCCGAGGCGGCGCAAGCGGCCCTGGGCGCGGGCGTCGACGTCGAACTGCCCACCGTCAAGACCTACGGCGCCCCCCTCACCGAAGCCGTCGCCGCCGGCCGGGTGCCGGAGGCGCTGATCGACCGCGCCCTGCGCCGGGTGCTCACCCAGAAGGCCCGGCTCGGCCTGCTCGACGCGGACTGGGACCCGGTGCCGGCCGCGCTGCGCGGAGCCGACCTGGACGACCCGGACGCCCTGCGCGGCACGATCGACCTGGACCCGCCCGCCAACCGGGAACTGGCCCGTGCGGTCGCCGAGGAAGCGGTCGTCCTGCTGACCAACGACGGCACCCTGCCCCTGGACCGGCCCCGCCGCATCGCCCTCGTCGGCCCCAACGCGGCAGAACCCACGGCCGTGCTCGGCTGCTACTCCTTCCCCCAGCACGTCGGCGTCCACCACCCCGAGACCCCGCCCGGCATCGACCTGCCCACGCTGCACGACGCCCTGCGCGCCGAGTTCCCGGACGCGCACCTCACCGTCGTACGCGGGACCGGCGTCGACGACGGCGACGTCACCGGCATCGCCGAGGCCGTGCGCACCGCCCGCGAGGCCGACGTCGTCATCGCGGCCCTGGGTGACCGTGCGGGCCTGTTCGGGCGGGGCACCAGCGGTGAGGGCTGCGACGCCGGGTCGCTGGCCCTGCCCGGCGCCCAGCAGCAGCTCCTCGACGAGCTGCTCGCCACCGGCACGCCCGTGGTGGCGGTGCTGCTCGCCGGCCGGCCCTACGCGCTGGGCCGCGCCGCCGACGAGGCCGCCGCGATCGTGCAGTCCTTCTTCCCCGGCGCCGGCGGAACCACCGCCCTCGCCGGCGTGCTCAGCGGCCGGACCAACCCGTCGGGACGGCTGCCCGTCAGTGTGCCCCGCGACACCGGCGCCCAGCCGGCCACCTACCTCGGCGCCCGCCTGGCCCAGGCCAGCGACGTCTCCAGCGTCGACCCCACCGCGGCCTTCCCCTTCGGGCACGGCCTGTCCTACACGTCCTTCCACTGGGACGACCTGGTCGTCGAGCGGCCCGAGGCGGACACCGGCGGGGAGTTCTCCCTCTCCTTCACGGTGCGCAACACCGGCGGGCGGCACGGCACCGAGGTCGTCCAGCTCTATCTGCACGACCCCGTCGCCTCCGTCGTCCAGCCGGTGCAGCGGCTCGTCGGCTACACCCGGCTCCCGCTCGCCCCGAGGGAGGAGCGCCGCCTGCGGGTGACCGTGCCGGCCGACCTCGCCTCCTTCACCGGCCGCGACGGGCGCCGGGTGATCGAACCGGGAGAACTCCAGCTGCGCCTGGCGGCCTCCAGCGCCGACGTGCGTCTCACGGCGACGGTCACCGTGACCGGCGCGGCCCGCATCGTGGACCACACCCGGCGGTTCCACCCGCGCTTCACGACAGAGCCGTACCTGCGGGCCTGACGGGCGCCGGCGGCAGGCGCACACTGGGGGGATACGCGGCCCGGCCCGCCCCTCGGAGGAGCCATGCCCCACCTCGGCACGCCCGTCCCACCCGACCCCGCACGGTCCGGCGGTGCGTGCCGCCGGGCCGTGCGCCGGGTGCTGCGCCGTCGTCGCGCCCCCGCCGGACGGGTGCCGAGGGCGGCCCAGATGCGGGCCCTGCTGGCGGTGCTCGACGACACAGTGGCGGCGCAGTCGCCGGTGGACGCGGCCGTCGCCGCGTGCGGCTCGCCCGACGGCGCGACGGGGCAGGCGGCCCAGGACTGTGGGCGGGCCGCCCGCACCCTGCTCCGCCTGCGCGCCCGCCTGGGCGAGCTGCCGATCACCGAGCCCGACCTGATCGACGTACAGGCGAGCGCGGGACGGCTGCTGGCCTACGACCAGTGGATGGTGCAGCAGGCCCTGAACGTGGCCTTCACCACGCATCCCGACGCCCGCACCGAGGCGGCCCGGCTGGAACTCAACGGTCTGGGACGGCCCGCCGACACCCTGCGGCGGCTGAGGGACGCCCTCGCCCGGATGAGCCGGGTGGCGGAGGAGTGCCGGGCGCCGGCCCCATGAGAGCGCACCGCTCGCCGCCCCGGTGAGGCGGTTCTAAAGTGGCCTGCATCCCGCCGGACCGGCTGGTCACTCACCCCTGCAGGAGGCGGTCGAGACAAGGAGCGCACCGTGCGTGAGATCCTGCCGGCACTCGAACGCTGGTACGCCGCCGGTGTGCCGTTCGGGCTCGCCACGATCGTCGCGGTCAGCCGCAGCGCGCCGCGCGGGCCCGGCGCCGCCATGGCCGTGGGACCGGACGACGAGGTCGTGGGAAGCGTGTCCGGGGGCTGCGTGGAAGGCGCGGTGTTCGAGCTCGCCCAGGAGGTCGTGGACAGCGGCGAGGCCCGCCTGGAGACCTTCGGCTACAGCGACGAGGACGCGTTCGCGGTCGGACTGACCTGCGGGGGAGAGATCACCCTGCTGGTGCGCGCGGTGACGGCCGCGACGGAGCCCGTCTTCGGGGCGGTCGCCGCGTCCGTCGCCGCGCACGAGCCGGTGACCCTGGCGACCGTCGTCGACGGACCCGCCCCGCGCGGGTCCACCCTCGCCGTCTGGCCGGACCGGGAGGCCGGCACTCTGGGCACGCCCGGACTCGATGTCGCCGTCACCGCCGACGCGCGCGGCGAACTCGCCCTCGGCGCCACGGTCCTGCGCCACTACGGACCGCGCGGAGAGCGCCGCGAGGACGACGTCTCCGTCTTCCTGCAGTCCTTCGCCCCGCCACCGCGCATGCTGGTCTTCGGCGCCATCGACTACGCCGCCGCCGTGGCCCGGATCGGCGACTTCCTCGGCTACCGGGTCACCGTGTGCGACGCCCGCCCCGTCTTCGCCACGCCCAAGCGGTTCCCCGCGGGCGTCGAGGTCGTCGTCGACTGGCCGCACCGGTACCTGAGCGGCACCGACACCGACGGACGCACGGTGATCTGCGTCCTCACCCACGACCCGAAGTTCGACGTGCCGCTGCTGCGGGAGGCACTGCGCCGGCCGGCCGCCTACATCGGGGCGATGGGCAGCCGCCGCACCCACGACGAGCGGATCGCCAGACTGGCGGAGGCCGGACTCGCCGACGGCGAGCTGTCCCGGCTGCGCTCACCGCTCGGCCTCGACCTCGGCGCGCGTACGCCCGAGGAGGTCGCCGTGTCCGTCGCCGCCGAGATCGTCGCCCTGCGCTGGGGCGGCAGCGGGCAGCCGCTCACCGCGACCAGCGGGGCCATCCACCCGCCGGCGGCCGGCTGAGCGTCAGGCGGACTTGCCGGGGGCCGAGCGGCGCACGGGGGCGAGCTGGTCGAAGCAGTAGTAGACGGCGAGCAGGGCGTGGGTGGCGAGCATCGCGACGGGGCTGACGTAGGCGAGTACCACGGTGGCCAGGTAGCACAGCCCTCCGACGCCGAAACGGCGCAGCGCCGCGCGGCGGTCCGCGGCCGGGACCGGCGTGTGGAGCCTGCTCGCGTCGCTGGTGAAGGCGAGGAAGAGCAGGGAGAAGGCGACGCCCATCGCGACCATCGTGGCGGCGTAGACCGCTGCGGCGGTGTGCGCGTCGGAGTCGGGGGCCGTCAGATAGGTGGCGAGCAGGCGGGTGGGGAAGGGGATCACGGAGACGGTCAGCAGCAGGAACAGGTTGGCGAAGAGCGTGCGGCGGTCGACCCGGCGGGCCAGGGCGCACATGGCGTGGTGGTTGATCCAGATGATGCCGATGACGAGGAAGCTGACCAGGTAGGCGAAGTAGGCGGGCCACTGGTGCGCGAGCGCCTGGGCGAGCGACTCCTCCCGCGGGGAGTCGGGTTCCGGCACGCGCAGGTCCAGGACGAGCAGCGTGATGGCGATGGCGAAGACGCCGTCGCTGAACGCCTCCAGCCGAGCCGTGCTGAAGTCGGTCGCGCTGCGGGGCTCGGGAAGGCCAGGCTCGGTGTTCATACAAGTCACCCTTCACTCGTGCGCGCTTCACCCGTTCGCAGGAAAGAGTGGCCCCGCTCGCGGCTCACCGCATGGACGACGCGCCGCGGGGGAGACTCGGACCGCCACCTTCCCGTGGCGAGGCAGGCGGCCACGGTCCCGTGGCGGCGAAGGGAGTGCGCCCATGAGCGAAGCCGTCTTCGTCGCCGACTTCGCCTCCGCCAGCCAGTGGGTCGCGGGGCGCACCTGGGCCTATCCCGACGGTGGCCCCACCAATCCGGGCGACGACAAACTCGACCGCCTCACCGCCGACCCCGGCCACTCCCGCACCGGCACCTTCCGCGCCACCCGCCGCGCCGACGGCCTGTGGGACACGGGTCTGCTGACCACCGAGGGCAGCACCGAGGCCTTCATGGTCCGCACCGGCGACCGTCTGGAGACCCGGGTGCGCCTGCCGGTCGGGCTGGGCGCCTGGCCGGCGATCTGGACCTGGCGGGACGGCGGCAACGAGGTGGACGTGTTCGAGTACCACCCGGACCACCCCGACCTGCTGGAGCTCACCAACCACGTCCGCCACGGGGGAGCGTACGTCCGCGACGACGCCGTCCGGCCCGGCGCCGTCGTCGACCTGAGCGTGACGTTCGGCCGGCGCGACGTGGTCTGGCGGCTCAACGGGCGCGAGGTCCTCGCCGACGGCCGGGGTGTGGGGCCCGCCTGGCGGGCCTACCTCATCGTCAACCTCTCCGTCTGCGCGGGCCGCTACCACCCGCCCCCCGACGCCGCCGCGACCGAGCTGTCCTACGAGGTGCAGGCCCTCACCGTGCACCGCGACCGGCACCAGGCCGCGGCGGCCGGCGGCTGACGGCGGGGGCTTGGGTACGGTGAGGGCCCCGACCCAGGAGAGTGCTGTGCCCGTCCGCCCCCGTGTGCTGTTCGTGACCGATCTCGCCTACCAGGCCCGGGGGCGGCGCTACTGCGACGAGGACATCTTCCTGTCGTCGCGGCTGCGCGGCGACTTCGACATCGCCCTGTGCCATCCGCTGGACGCGGCCGCCCTGCTGGACGCCTTCGACGTGGTCGTGGTCCGCAACAGCGGACCGGTGCTGCACTACCAGCAGGAGTACGACGCCTTCCGCCGCCGGGCCGTCGAGCGCGGCGCCCTGGTCTACAACCCGCTGTCCGGCCGGGCCGACATGGCCGGCAAACAGTACCTGCTGGATCTCACGGCCGCCGGCTACCCGGTCATCCCCACCGTCGACCGGCCCGAGGACCTCCACGCGCTGCCCGAGACCGACCAGTACGTGATCAAGCCGAAGGCGGGCGCGGACTCCATAGGCCTCACCTTCGTCCCCCGCGAGCGGCTGGGCGGCTTCGACCACGGCGACGTGCTGGTCCAGCCCCGCGTCGACTTCCGCCACGAGGTGTCGTTCTACTACGTCGACGACGCCTTCCAGTACGCCCTGTACGCGCCCGACCCGGATCGGCGCTGGGTCCTGGAGCCCTACCGGCCGACCGAGGCCGACCTCGACTTCGCCCGCCGCTTCATCGACTGGAACACCCTCGACCACGGCATCCAGCGGGTGGACGCCTGCCGCACCCGGGAGGGTGACCTGCTGCTGGTCGAGCTGGAGGACCTCAACCCCTATCTGTCCCTGGACCGGGTCGACGAGCCGGTCAGGGACGCCTTCGTGCGCAGCATGACGCAGTCCCTGCACCGGCTCCTGGACACGGGTCAGCGCATCAGGCGGTGACGCCGGCCGCCGCGGCGGAACCGGGTGGCCCCGTAGACGAGGTCGGCCACCAGGACGACGACACCGATGATCAGCAGGTAGAGGAGACCGTGGACGGTCGCCCCGATGATGCCCAGGATCAGGGCCACGATGATCAACAGTAGGAACAGGCTCATCCTGTCCTCCCGGTCCGTGCCGGTCAGCGACGGGCGAGGCGCCGTTCGCCCCCGGCACCAGGGGTGTACTCGATGTCGTAGTGGGCGAAGACGGAGGGCTCGTCCTCGGCCGGGAGTACCCCGTCCACATTGATGGACGGAGCCTTCTTGACCAGGTTCTTGGACGGGGCGACCTTCAGATAGCCCGGGCCGACGGTGGCTCCGTCGAGCGGGACGAACACCAGCCGGCGACGAGTGGGCAGGCCGACGGTGACGGTCGCGAAGAACGGCTGGTCGCTCGTCGTGTCCACGTAGACCGACTCCAGCGCGCCGATCTTGTGGCCCTCGCTGTCGACCACGTCGTGTCCACGCCAGTTACGGATGTCGTCGGCTTCGAACATGAAGGCCTCCCGTCGCGCAGACCCTTGAAGGGACTCCATGCCGGTACCACCGTGGGGCACGTCTCACACCCGTGCGGCCCCGGGCACGGCCACTCGGCCCCAGCCCGACCCACCGTCGAGACACAACCACGGGTTGTGCCTGTGCGATCGGTCGGTTGTTTGATCTCCAGGTGAGCTCCCGGCTTTGATACCGAGGGTCAGCAGGTGGTTGTCCGCGAGCGGTGAGGGGCACGTCGGGGATGAGGAATGGGCGGGCACTCGGACGCGGGTTCGCGTGGCTGTGGGCGGCGTATGCCGTCAGTGCGTGCGGCACCTGGCTCGGGTTCGGGGCGTTCCCCCTGCTCGCGGTCCTCGTACTGCACTCCGGGCCGGCCCAGGTGGCGGCCCTGTCCGCCGCCGGGCGAGCGGTGGGGGCCCTGGTCGCGGTGCCCTTGGGCCCCTGGGTGGAGTTCCGCCGCAAGCGGCCCGTCATGATCGCGATGGACCTGATCCGGTGCGCGGCGCTGATGAGCGTCCCCGCCGCCTTCGCCCTCGGCCGGCTCGACTTCGCGCAGCTCCTCGTCGTCTCCGTCGTCGTCGCCGCGGCGGACATCGCCTTCAACGCGGCCGGCGGTGCGTATCTGAAGGCGCTCCTGCCACGGCGGGACCTGCTCGTCGCCAACGGCCGGCTGGAATCCACGACATGGACCGTGACCATGATCGGACCACCGCTCGGCGGTGCCGCGATCGGACTGTTCGGCCCGGTGACGACCGTGATCGCCAACGCGGTCAGCTTCCTGCTCTCCGCACTCGGCATCCACGCCGCCGGCGGAACCGAGCCGCGGCGCGTACGGACCGGTGCGCCACGGATGAGAGCGGGCGATCTGCTCGAAGGCTGGCGCCACATCCTCGGCCGGAGCGCGCTGCGCCCGCTGTTCTTCAACACGATCGCGGTCAACGGCCTGATCATGGCCTCCGAGCCGCTGCTCGCCGTACTCCTGCTGGACCGCCTCGGGTTCACGCCCTGGCAGTACGGCCTGGTCTTCGCCGCACCCTGCGCCGGCGGCCTGGTCGGCTCGCGCCTGGCACGCCGGCTCGTGGCGCGGTGGGGCACCCACCGGGTGCTGCGCACCGCCGGACTGCTGCGCGCGTGCTGGCCGGTGGGACTGGCGTTCGTCCAGCCCGGCACGCCCGGGATCGTCCTGGTCGTCGCCTGCCAGCTCGGCCTGGTGACCTGCTGCGCGGTGTTCAACCCCGTGCTGGCCACCCACCGGCTCGACCACACCGACCCCGACCGGGTGGCCCGCACCCTGGCCGCGTGGTCGGTCAGCACCAGCACCGGCATCGCGGTCCTGACCGCCCTGTGGGGCCTGCTGGCCGCCGTGACCGGCCCCCGCATCGCGATCGGCGCCGCCGGAGTGCTGCTCCTGGCCACTCCGCTGCTCCTGCCGCGCCGCGCGAACCCGCCGCACGACAGAGTGAGTGAGCGGTTGGAAGTCCCCACGGCCACGGACAGGACCGGCGATCGGTAGGTTCCCGAGTCCGCGCTCGTCACTTCCGTCACAAGACCGGCGTTTCGGCCACAACCGGACCGCCCTGCGGCCGTGCACCGCCGCGTCCGGGCTCGTCGCGCCCTGGAAACTCCGGGTCCGTACGACGTCCGAATCGAGCGCGTTCGATTCCCGCGCGGCCTCGTTGTGCTGAGCATCGCCGGACCATCCAGGTGCGGCGCCGGCCCAAGGAGGACGCAGGTGCCCATGACCGACGCCTCGACCGAAAGCTCCCCGACCCCACCCCCTCCGCCCCCGGCCACGATCAGCTTCGGGGGCAAGTTCGGCAAGAACCCGCTGGAGGACGCGGGGTTCACGACGATGTGCGCACGGCTGCCCTCCGTCCTCGGGCACACCGCGCGCATGGCCTGGACCGTCGACCGGTCGGCGGCCGTCCTGCTGCTGGCCTGCCAGGTGCTCACGGGCGTCGCGGCCGCCGTCGTCCTCGGTTTCACCGCCAGGGCCATGACGCACGTCCTCGGCACCGGCACCGTGCCCGAACGCCTGCACGCGGCACTGCCCGCCCTGACCGTCGTGACGATGGCCGCCGCGGTGGGCCGGATCAGCGGCGCGCTGGCCTCCTACGCGGACGGCAGGATCACCCCGCGCCTGGTCACGGAGGCGGATGTCGCACTGGTCGCCGCCGTCTGCCGGGTCGAGGCGGCGGCGTACGGGGAGGACGGCTTCGCCGACCGGCAGGAGGCCGCCGAGGTCGGCGTCACGCGCACCACGATGATGGTCAAGGACGCCCAGCGGTTCATGGCCGCCCTCATCCGCATGATCGCCGCGGCCGGTGTGATCACCGCCCTGCACTGGCTGATGCTCCCGCTGTTGCTGCTGGCCGTGCTGCCCGCCGGAGCGGGCGCCGTACTGTCCGCCCGCGTCGACTACGAGACGCACTACGCCAACGTCGGCGACCGCAATGTGCGCGGCATGATGCGCTGGTGGGCCACCTACTCCCGGCACGGTGACGAGGTCCGCGCCAACGGCATGACCGGCTACCTCGTCTACTGGTACCGCGCCCTGTCCGAACGCATCGACCGGCGCACCCTGACCGCGGCCCCGCGCATGCTCCGGATCGTGCTGGCCACCTCCGCCCTGGGCGGCGTGTTCCTGCTGCTCACCTGGGCCGCCCTGGCCTGGCTGGCCGGCAGCGGACGCATCGCGCTGCCGGTCGCGGCCACCGCCGTCGTCGCGGTGCAGACCACGCTGGGCGCGCTGTCCCAGCTCGTCCAGAACGGCGCCGCGCTCTTCCACACCTCCCTCTACCTCGCCGACATGCGCGCCTTCCTCGACATGGCCGCCGAGAAAGCCCCCCGGCGCGGCGGGGCGACGATCCCCGAGCGGGTGGAGGAGATCCGGCTCGACGAGGTCGTCCACCAGTACCCCGGCAAGGACGAGCCCGCCGTCGCGGGGGTCTCCCTCACCCTGCGCCGCGGCGAGATCCTGGCGATCGTCGGGGAGAACGGCTCCGGCAAGTCCACGCTGACCAAGCTGATCACCGGAATCCTGCTCCCCGACAAGGGGCGTGTGCTGTGGGACGGCACCGACCTGGCCCAGGCCCGGCCGGACTCGGTGTGGCAGCGGACCTCCCTGGTGCCGCAGAACTTCGCCTGCTGGCCCCTGCGCGCACGGGAGAACATCACCCTCGGCCAGCCCAGGACGTACGACGACGGCCCGGTGTGGGAAGCCGTCGACGCCGTCGGCATGCGCGAGACGATCGAGAAGCTGCCCCAGGGGCTCGACACCCTGCTCGCCCGCGAACTGTTCGGCGGGGCCGAGCTGTCCGGCGGGCAGTGGCAGCGGCTGGTCTGCGCACGGGCCCTGTACCGCCGTACGCCCTTGCTGGTCCTCGACGAGCCCACCTCGCAGATGGACCCGCGCGGTGAGCACCAGATCTTCCTGGAGATCAAGCGCATCGCGGCCGAACGCATGACGATCGTCGTCACGCACCAGCTGGAGAACACCCGCCTCGCGGACCGGATCGTCGTCATGCGCGCCGGCCGCATCATCGAACAGGGCAGCTACGACGACCTCGCGCACGCCGGCGGCCTGTTCGCCGAACTCCTCGCCCTGGCCAAGGACCGCTGAGCCCCCCCACCGCTCAGGTGGTGCGGGTGCTGCGCCGTGGGCCGCCGTACTCCTCGTCCGTGACGTGCTCCAGCCAGTCGACCTCGTCGGTCTCCCACAGGGCGATGTGGGTCATGAAGTGCTCGGGGGCCGCACCGTGCCAGTGCTCCTCGCCCGGCGGCGTCCAGACGACGTCGCCGGGGTGGGCCTGGAGGATCTCGCCGCCACGCGACTGGATCAGGGCGATGCCCTCGACGATGTAGAGGGTCTGGCCGAGGCCGTGGGAGTGCCAGGCGGTGCGGGCGCCCGGCGCGAAACGGACCGCGTTGGCGCGGGCCCGGGACGGCTCCTCGCCGCGGTGGATGACGTCCGCCCAGGCGTCCCCGGTGAACCACTCGGCCGGCAGCTTCATGGTCGGCTGCTTCTTCAGAAGTTCCATGTGCCGTCTCTCCGTGCTGCTGGTGTGCCGCTCAGGCGCCGCGCTCGTCGGCGATCTGCTTCAGGCGGGTGATCGCGGACATGGCGTTGGGCCAGCCCGCGTAGAAGGCGAGGTGGGTGATCGCCTCGGACAGCTCCTCCACGCTGAGCCCGTTGTCGAGGGCGACACCGAGGTGGTAGCCGAGCTGATCGCCGCGATAGAGGGCGGCCAGCACACTCACGGTCACCAGACTCCGGTCGCGCGGCGACAGCCCGGGCCGTTCCCAGACGTCACCGAACAGGACGTCATCGGTGACCTCGACGAGCTTGGGCGCGACGGCGGCCAGCTCGGGGGGTGCGGACTGCTTCGGCATGACGACGACTCCTTGGTCGAAACGGGGGTTCCACGGCTGCCGTCTTCGAGGAAACCGCAGGCCGGCCGGGTGAAGAAGGGCCTGCCGTCACAGGTACTGACAGAACCCCCCAGGGCTGAGCCGTCCGTCCTAGCCTGGGGCGTGTGAGTACCGAGAGCGACATCCGCGAGTTCCTGGCCTCCCGCCGCGCCAAGATCACCCCACAGCAGGCCGGTCTGCCCGCCTACGGCGGCAACCGGCGCGTGCCGGGGCTGCGCCGCGAAGAGGTCGCCCTGCTCGCCGGTGTCAGCATCGACTACTACGTCCGCCTCGAACGCGGCCACCTCGCCGGGGCCTCGGAGGAAGTCCTCGACGCCGTCGCGGGCGCCCTCCAGCTCGACGACGCCGAGCGCGCCCACCTCTTCGACCTGGCCCGCGCCGCAGCCAAGCGTCCCGCCCGCCGCACCCGGCGCCCGCGCGGCCCGCTCCCGGACAGCGTCCTGCGCGTCCTGCGGTCCATGACCGACTCCCCGGCCTTCATCCGCAACGGCCGCCTGGACATCCTCGCCACCAACACCCTCGGCCGCGCCCTGTACGCCCCCCTGTTCCCCGACCCCCGGGCCCGCACGGCCAACATCGCCCGCTCCCAGTTCCTCACCCCGGCCGGGCGCGACTTCTTCCCCGACTGGGACGAGTCCGTGAACACCACCGTCGCCCTGCTGCGCACCGAAGCGGGACGCGCCCCGCACGACACCGAGCTCACCGGACTCATCGGCGAACTCGTCACCCTCAGTGAGGAGTTCCGCACCGCCTGGGCCAAGCACAACGTGCGCCTCCACCACACCGGCCGCAAGTCCTTCCGCCACCCCGCCGTGGGCGTCGTCACGCTCGACTTCGACGCGATGGAACTGCCCGCCCAGCCCGGCCTGACCCTCACCGCCTACAGCGCCGCCCCCGGAACCCCCGACCACGACTGCCTGCGGCTGCTCACCGCCTGGGCCGCCACGGAAGCCGTCGAACCCACCGGCAGCCCCGCACCCGGGACATACTGATCAACACGTCTGTTGTTCCCGACCCGAGGGATCGCGTCATGCGCACTCTGATCAGCACGGCCTTCGTCTCGCTCGACGGTGTGGTGGAGGCGCCCGGCGGCGAGCCCGGCTACCGCAACTCCGGCTGGACCTTCAAGCACACCGAGTTCGTCCCCGAGGCGTACGAGATCAAGGGCCGGGAGCAGAAGGAAGCCTCCGCGATGCTGCTGGGCCGGGTCAGCTACCAGGCCTTCAGTGCCGTGTGGCCCGCGATGGAGGAGTTCGCCGACTACAAGGTGATGCCGAAGTACGTCGTCTCCACCACGCTCACCGACGACCAGCTGGTCTCCGACTGGGGTGAGACGACGATCCTGCGCTCGCTCGACGAGGTCGCCGCGCTGAAGGAGACCGAGGGCGGCCCGATCATCGTCCACGGCAGCGCGTCCCTGAACCACGCGCTGTCGGACGCCGGCCTGATCGACCGTTACCACCTGCTGGTCTTCCCGCTGCTGCTCGGCGCGGGCAAGCGGCTGTTCAGCACCACGGACAAGGACGTCCAGAAGCTGAGGCTCGTCGAGTCGGAGGCGTACTCCAACGGCCTGCAGAAGATGGTCTTCGACGTCGTCCGCTGAGGACGCCGGCGGCCTTCCTGCACGCACGGTCCCGGCCGGCGCGGTGAGCGACCGGCCGGGAGAGGGAGAATCAGCGGGTGCGTCGCAGATCGAACCGGTCCAGGTTCATCACCTTGTCCCACGCCGACACGAAGTCGCGTACGAACTTCTCGCCCGCGTCGCTGGAGGCGTAGACCTCCGACAGGGCGCGCAGCTGGGAGTGCGCGCCGAAGACGAGGTCGACGGCGGTGGCCGTCCACTTGACCTCGCCCGTGACGCGGTCCCGGCCCTCGTAGACGTTCTCGGTGGAGGTGGACGCCTTCCACTCCGTGCCGAGGTCGAGCAGGTTGACGAAGAAGTCGTTCGTCAACGTCTCCGGCCGGTCGGTGAGGACGCCGTGCGGGGAGCCCTTGAAACCGGTGTTCAGCGCCCGCATCCCGCCGATCAGGACCGTCGTCTCGGGCGCGGTCAGGGTCAGCAGGTTGGCGCGGTCGAGCAGCAGGGTCTCCGGGGACAGCTTCTCCCCGGTGCGCAGGTAGTTGCGGAACCCGTCGGCCCTCGGTTCGAGCACGGCGAAGGAGTCCACGTCGGTCTGCTCCTGCGAGGCGTCCGTGCGTCCGGGTGCGAACGGGACCGTGATGTCGTGTCCGGCGTTCTTCGCGGCCCGCTCGACGGCCGCGCACCCGCCCAGCACGATCAGATCGGCGAGGGAGATCCGCTTCCCGCCGGTCTGAGCGCCGTTGAAGTCCTGCTGGATCCGCTCCAGGGTCCGCAGGGTCTCGGTGATCTCGGGCAGGTCGTTGACCTCCCAGTCCTTCTGCGGCGCGAGCCGGATGCGCGCCCCGTTGGCCCCGCCGCGCTTGTCGGTGCCGCGGAAGCTCGCCGCCGACGCCCAGGCGGTGGTGACCAGCTGGGGGATGGACAGCCCGGAGGCGAGGATCGTGCCCTTGAGGGCCGCGATGTCCTCCTCGCCGACCAGTTCGTGATCGACCTCGGGGACGGGGTCCTGCCACAGCTGCGGCTCGGGGATCCACGGGCCGAGGTAACGGGACACGGGTCCCATGTCGCGGTGCAGCAGCTTGTACCAGGCCTTGGCGAACGCCTCGGCGAGCTGGTCCGGGTTCTCGTGGAACCGCTTGGTGATCGGCCCGTAGACCGGGTCCACCTTCAGCGCGAGGTCCGTCGTCAGCATCATCGGAGCGTGCCGCTTCGACGGATCGTGGGCGTCGGGAACGGTGTCCCTGGCCGCGGGGTCGGTGGGCGTCCACTGGTGCGCGCCGGCCGGACTCCTCGTCAGCTCCCACTCGTAGCCGTACAGGTTGTCCAGGTAGCCGTTGTCCCACTGCGTGGGCCGGTTGGTCCACGCGCCTTCGAGACCACTGGTGAGCGCGTCGGCGCCCACACCGGTGCCGTAGGTGTTCCGCCAGCCGAGGCCCTGCTGTTCCAGGGGCGCGGCCTCCGGCTCCGGTCCGATGTAGGAGGGATCGACGGCACCGTGGCACTTGCCGAACGTGTGACCGCCGACGATGAGGGCGACCGTCTCCTCGTCGTTCATCGCCATCCGGCTGAACGTCTCGCGAATGTCCCGCGCGGCGGCCACCGGATCCGGATTTCCGTTCGGACCCTCCGGATTGACGTAGATCAGTCCCATCTGCACGGCGCCGAACGGAGTGGCGAGTTCCCGGTCGCCGCTGTAACGCTCGTCCCCGAGCCAGGTGTCCTCCGGTCCCCAGAAGATCTCCTCGGGTTCCCAGATGTCCTCCCGTCCGAATCCGAAGCCGAACGTCTTGAATCCCATGGATTCCATGGCGCAGTTACCGGCGAAGACCAGCAGATCGGCCCAGGAGATTTTCCGGCCGTACTTCTGCTTGACGGGCCAGAGCAGACGGCGTGCCTTGTCCAGGCTCGCGTTGTCCGGCCAGCTGTTGAGCGGGGCGAAGCGCTGGGCACCGCTGCCGCCGCCGCCCCGGCCGTCGGCGATGCGGTACGTCCCGGCGGCGTGCCAGCTCATACGGATGAAGAGGGGGCCGTAGTGGCCGTAGTCCGCGGGCCACCAGTCCTGGGACGTCGTCATCACCTCGAAGACGTCCCGTTTGAGGGCCTCGACGTCGAGGGTGGCGAATTCCGCCGCGTAGTCGAAGTCCTCGTCCATCGGATTGGCCCGTGGCGAGTGCTGATGGAGAACCTGCAGGTCCAGCTGATTCGGCCACCAGTCCCGGTTGGTCCGGGGCCGGGTCGACGTGGGGGTCGGGGAGGGGATTACTGGGTTTTCGCTTTCGCTGCCGGACACGTCCGCCCTTCTTCCTGTCTTCCGTGTTCCTTCTGTCGGCGTCCGTATGGTCGCGCACCGGCGACCGCGTCGCTGCGAGAACACGCAGGGCGCGCATTCCTGTGTATCCAGGAAACCCAGACTAGAACGGTTCGGCTTTCGGCTCGACGGTGCACGCGTCACCGCATGGCGCCGGTGGTGAACGGGCCGGACGGGCCCCCGCCGGTCCGCCGGCCGGAGTGCGGCCCGGCGGCGTGCGCCGGGCCGTGGTGGATCAACGGCACGGCGTGCGCCGGGCCGAGGTGGATCATCGGCACGTCGTCCCGTTGCCCGTGTGCTCCTCGGGCTCGTCGGGGTCACGACGGGTGCGCATACGGGTCGGCTCCATGGGGCTCTCCTCACTGCGTGAGTCCGCTGCCTACGGTCGTCGGAAAGCCCTGCGCAGGTTCCGGCCCCTGTTGTAGGGCCCGCCGCGAGGCGCCGGCAACGCCCTTCGCCGCAGGTCGGAGGAACCCCGGAAAACCGGAAAACGCCCGCCCTCGTCAGCGGCCCCTCAGCCGGTCCGCCTCCCGGCCCCGCCGGCCCGCTCCCGGGTCACGACGGCCCGCTTCCCGGCTCCGCGACGGCGGTTGGCCAGCCCCAGCGCGAGCGCCCCGGCCAGCAGGCCCGTGCTGCCGTAGCAGACCGGGCCGGGCCTGACCGGTCCCTGACCGGTGATCACATACGGTGCGCACACCAGCCACGACGTGACCGGCACCAGGACCGCCGTCCAGATCGCGACATGCCGGCCGCTGCGCGACGCCGAACCCATGCACCGGCCCGGACGCTCCCCGCACCACAGGCACCAGGTCGCCACGGCCGCGGCGTGGCCGAGCAGCGGCGCGATCAGCGCCGTCCGCAGGTCGGCGAGCGCGCCCGTCTCGCCGTACGCGCTGCCCGAGGCGGCGAAGGACCACGCACACGCCACCTGGACCCCGAGCAAGACCGGCGGGAGCACCGCGACCCGGACCGACCGCACCAGGGCACCGCCGCCCAGCAGCGCCGCCTGACCCAGCACTTCCAGCGCCCGGGTCACGGCGGACACCAGCAGGCGGGTCACGCAGACGAGGACACGCCAGAGCAGGTTGCCGAGCGCCACGAGCGCCCTCAGCAGCAGGTCGGCGGAGACGATGAGGATGTCGAGGACGACGCACGCCGCCGCCACCGCGGCCATGAGCAGCAGGTCGGCCAGCGCACCCACGACCAGGACGAGCTGGTCCAGGGGGCCGTGGCCCGCGGCCGGGCGCGGCCGCCAGCGAGGCCTGGGCACCTCGAACAGGGGCAGCGGCCGGGGACGCGGGATCAGCGGGGCCACCGTCGCGTCGAAGGTGCGCACACCGTGCAGGAGACCGGCCAGCACGGCGGTGAGCAGGGCACCGAGGACCGCGAGCCAGGGTGCTCTGGTCAGCCAGAGGCGGACCGCCTGCGGCGGATCCCACAGCCACCCGTCGGGGGAGTACCGCAGTGCCGCCTCGACGGCCAGCACCGGCAGCGCGCCCGCGGCCGCACCGAAGGTCAGCGCGCCCGGGAGCATCCACGCCTCGTGCCGGTCACGCGCGGCGCGGCCGGGCAGGCCCGGGCCGCGTGGGCGGGCCACCGTGCGCGCCGCGAGCCCGGTGTGGCCGCCGTGCCAGGCCATCCGGCCCGCGCACCAGGCCCACAGCAGGGCCGATGCCGCGAGCAGCGACGTCAGCGTGACCGTCCGTGCCGTGGCGCCGCCCCAGTGGACCACCGCGCCGGTCACCCCGGCGAGCAGCAGCAGGAGCGCCGCGACGCGCCGCGTGGTCGGGTAGGGGCGCAGCGGCGCCAGGGTGAACAGGGCCGCGCAGCCCAGTGCCGGGAGCAGCAACGGCAGCGGACTGTGCCAGCGCGCGCTCAGACTCACGGACCCCGGCAGCACCAGCGCCGGCAGGGACAGCACGACGCGCCGCACCCCGGGTGAGGCGTCTCGCAGCGGCAGGAAGCCGCCCGCCGGACAGAACAGGTCCGTCGGGGCGACGTCGTCCGGGTGGGAGCCGGAGCAGTCCGGGTGGCAGACCCGGGAGGGCGCAAGAGCGGGTTCCGCGCCCCAGCGCAGATACCAGGGGCGCGTGTCGCGCGCGGCGGGGACCGCACGGCCGTCCCAGGGCTGTGCGGGATCGCGTGGATCCCTCGTGTACGGACTCATCGCGGTTCCCCTCTGCGTCCACGGCGGCGGACGCGGCGAAAGATCGGACGGAGACGGACGGCTCGGCGCCGGGCCGCGGACACGGCATAGCGGGCCAGCAGCCGGAAGCGGTGCCAGGGCGCGTACTGCACCGAGCGGACGTGCGCCCAGTACTCGCGCGGCCCGAACACCCGGTCGGCACCGGGCAGCAGCACGGTGCGCGCGGCTCCCGCCACGGAACCGAGCAGGGTGTAGAACGCGGTCAGCTCCCGGTAGCGGGCGGCCAGTTCGGCGTCGGACGCCCGCGCGGCCTGCGTGGACGCGGTCGCGGACGGCGGCTCGTAGGTGTCGCGCAGCCGCCGGTGCCGGTAGCTCACCCAGGCCAGCAGGTTCCCCGCTTCGAGGACCGTCTCGGTGGGGCCCTCGGTGGCCTCCCGCCCGCGCGGCTGACCGGTGCCGATGCGGCGCAGGCTGTCCCTGAGATCGCTGCGGGTGGCGAACAGCGAGGCGCCCGCCGCCCGGGACACCTGCTCCAGGTCGGCGTGGTGCCGGCGGGCCAGGCGCCGCCCGAGGGGCCGCAGCTCCGGGGTGTAGGTCATGTGCTCGACCACCCGGCCCGCGGTCTCGCTCAGCATCAGATACTCGGCGCCGCCCCGGGCGAACCTCCGTCGGCGCAGCCGCAGCCACCCGTAGGCGGGCAGCAGCCGGCCCTGCACCCACAGCGAGGCCCCGATCCGCTCGGCACGCGCGGCGGCCAGCCGGCCACGGGCGCCCCCGGGAGCGGTACGGCGCCACATGCGGCGCAGATCGCGCCAACGCCCCTGCTCCCACAGCCACTCGGACCGAGCCCACCAGCGTTCCTCGTCGGACACGGCGCTCAGCCGTGAGCCGTCGGCGAGCATGGCCCCCAGCCGCCGGTGCAGCCCCAGCTCGCGGCAGAGCACGAACGTGCACGCGGAGCGCAGCGGATCGTCCGGCGCCAGGGCGAGGGTCGTGGCCTTCCTGGCGCCGGGCCGGTCCGGCAGCCGGGGCTCCGGACCGAGGTCCCAGCGCTCCCGCAGCAGCGGGTACAGCCGCGCCGTGTGGCCGCACACCACCGTGACGGTCGCGCCGGCCGCCGCGAGCAGCCGCACCAGCCGGGGCACCGAGGCGTCCTGCCGGGGCACCTCGTGCCAGGGATGGCCGGGCTGGAGGTGATGAGCGACCCACACCACGCGCAGCCCCGCCAGCGTCCCCGGCGGCCACCCGGCGACGGTGGTGTCCACGTCGAAGAAGTCGCTGCCCGAGTAGCCGAGGACGACGAGGAGCCGGCTGCTGCGCAGCGTGCGCAGCAACTGGCCGGCGTGGGCCGGGTCCAGCCCGCCCTGGGTGCTCGCGAGTGTCGCGCCGAGGCCCTCGCCGTCCGGGTTGCCCGCGAAGGAGTGGTGGAAGTGCTGCACCGCTCCGCCCGCTGGCAGGGCACCGGTCAGCTCGCGGTACCGCCGCTCGACACAGTCGTCGAAGTTGGCCGTGATGTGCAGTCCGCCGGCGGCGAGGTGCCGGGCGAAGAAGTCGTGCCCGGCGTTGGGCAGGGCGTCCCGTACGTCGGCCATCACCTCGATCGCCTTGTACGGTGTGCCCGCGCAGGCCCGCACCACGGCGCCCAGCACGGTCTCCAGCCGGGGGTGGGCGGGACCGGGCGGGCGGGCCGGGACCGTCCCGGCGCGGTCGAGCGGGCAGTTCGGCGGCAGCCACCAGCCGAACGCCGCGTGCAACTCGTGGATCTCCGCGAGCAGCCCGGGCTCCAGGAAGGCGTCGAAGACCCGCCGGGTCAGCGTGGGCCCGGACGGCAGACGGGACGGCGCGTCCAGGGAGATCCCGGCGCCAGTGAGGAAGACGCAGCCGCGGGGCCCGAAGCCGGCGACGAGATCCACGACGTCCGCGAACCGGTCGGGCACGAGACCCGCGACGGCCGCGAACCGGTCGGGCACGGGGTCGGTGTCGGACCGGCACCGGTTGGCCACGGCGTCCGTGTCGGCCGGGTGCCCGTTGGCCACGGGGTCCGTGTCGGCCGGGTGCGGGCCGGCCGCCGAGCCGCCGGCCGTCCCGCCGCCGGCGGCGGAGCCGGTCATGACGCCTCGTCCGGCGCGTCCGGATGGGCGGCCTTCCACAGGGCGTCGTACCGCCCGACCCAGTAGTCGAGCCACCGCGGCGACTCGTGCCCGGAGATGCGCAGATGCATCCGGTCGGCGATGTTGTCGTCCTGGAAGCCGTGGAACTCGACGATCGCGTACGCGTCCGGTCGGTGCGCGTTGACGATCAGCAGGCTGAACCCCGGGTTGAAGGCGAGCCTGCGGAAGTCGAACCTCGGCTGCTCCCGGGCCAGTCGGCGCAGGATCTCCACCGAGTGCGCGAGCGCGGAGCCGAGGTCGACGCTGTCGTCGAGCTGCAGCGTGGCGCCGGCGATCGCCGCCTCGTCCTGCGCGAGGACCACGCAGCGCACCGAACCGCCCTTGGCCAGCACGAGCCTGCGGATGTCCGCGTTGTGCAGCAGGACATGGGCGGCGGTCGGCCCGTAGATCCACAGGTCCTCCACGCCCGGCAGCAGCGACCCGAACGGCTGGAAGGCCTCGCGCCCGCGCAGCACCCGGTCCAGGGACGGGCCTCGGTCTCCTCCGGTGCGCCGCGAGGAGAAGAGGAGGACGTTGACGCCCAGCAGCAGGGCGGCCAGTTGGTAGTGGAGCGCGACGGCGTCGGCCAGGCTCAGCGCGGCGACCGCGAGCCCCACCAGGAACACCGTGTACGCCTCGATGTTGCGTTGCTGTCGCACGTCGGCGACGATCGACGTCACCGCCCGCCGCAGCCGCCGGGGTATGCCTGCCATGCCACCTTCCCTGTTCGCGTGGGAGCGCGCGGGCCCCTGACGTGTCCGCGCATGGCGGTAGGAGACAGCACCCGCGCACCGGCACGAGCCAGGGAGCGAGAAGGCGCGGGATACCCGCGAGTTGCCGTGGGCGCGGCCGAACGGGGGGCCGGTCGCCCCACCATGGCAAGCCCGACCACGCGGCACGCCGTGCCGCCCGAACCCGCGCGGCCGTTCGCGGTACCGCCCCAGCACGGCGTTTCGGCGTACCGCCCGGGCGCACGCGACCGTCCGCGTACCTTCGTGGTGCGGCCGTCCGCCTACCGCCACCCCGGCCTGTGACCGCCCGCGCCCGGACCTGCTCAGCGAAGGAGGAACCGCGTGGCACACCGCCCGTTCGACAACACCGAGGCCACCCGGCAGTTCATCGAGCAGTGCCTGACGGTCCTGCGCGGGCAGCGACGGCCGGTCGGTGCCGCTGCCGTCGGACAGGCGCTGGGGGTGTCCGAGAGCACCGTGCGCGGTTACCTCGCCGGGACCACCGACTCGGTTCCGGCCGGCTTCTGCGTGGAGCTCGGCCGGCTCGCGCAGATACCCGACCACGACGTGCTGCGCGCGCTCGGCCTGCTGTCACCCGGACCGCCCGAGGCCCCGGCGAGCTCCATGCCCAGTGCTCCGCTGCGTGCGGTGGAGGCGCTGCTGCACGACCCCGAGGGCGCGGAGCGCTTCGCCGCCCACCTCTTCCGGATCTCCTCCGGACACCGCTACCGCTGCCCGAGCCACGAGGTCGCCCGCTTCACCCTGCGCCCCGGCCACGCGCCCCTGCCCTACGACGACGTCGAGCGGCTGGCCCGGCTCGCCGCCGTGGAGGGCCGCCCGGAGGCGGAGCAACTGCACCGCGACGGGGAGTACTGGTCGCTCCGCCTGGAGCTGCGGGCCCGCGTCGAGGCGGCGCTGCGCTCGGCCGGCGAGCACAGCTGGCAGGGGGACCCCGGCACCGATCTGTGGGACCGGCTGCGCGCCGCGGACGGCCGCGCACCGCAGGTGCTCGTCCAGGACCCGGTGGCCGGCACGTCCACCGGCCCGGTCACCGCCCCGGACGGCAGCCTGCCGACCCTGCTGTTCGTGGGCGGGCGGCAACTGGTCGGCACGCCGCGGCGTTGCTCGCGCAGGCGCTCGGCCGCCAGTACGTCCTGGTGCGGTCGCTGACCGAAGTGGCCGAGGGCGGAGCGCTGGTGCCGGTGCGGCGCGACCTCGTCGGCGGCCGCACCACCGCGTGGACCTCGGTGGCGACCCACATCCGCGAACGGCACCTGGCCGGAACACCGTGGCCGGCCGTGGTCGTGGTGCGGCCCTATGCCTTCTCATCCAAGGGCGGCCTCGACGAGGTGGCGCTGGACCATCTGCGGCACACCCCGGCCCGGATCGTCTTCTGCCGTCCGTCACCCGCGATGCTCGCCTGGTGGGCGAAGCGGCAGGAGAGGACGGCGGGACGCGCCCGCTACCACGGGCCGGCCCGCCGCGCCGAGGCCGAACGGGTGCTGGACGCCGTGGCGGCGGTGCTCAGGGAGCGGGCGCGGGGCGACGACCTGCACCTGCGGCTGCCCGAGCCGCACCGGGAACACGACGAAGGGGCGGAGCCGGAGTTCGCCGCGCAGTTCCCGGCCGCCGTGGCCGATCTGCAGGCCCGGGTGGCGTGGTGGGTGCTGCGCCGGCTGAGCGAGACGGACCCGGGCTGTCTGCCCCGGCAGCTGGTGCCCGGCAGCCGGCTCGCGCAGTGGTCGGAACTGCTCGCCGCCGACCCGCGCGCCCTGTCCCCGGCGTCCCCCTGACGGGCTCGCCGGAACCGGTGGACACGGTCCGCCCGCACCCGGACAATGTCGGGCATGCCGCCTCGATCCGGGGGGAATGCATGGCGCGGCCCGAACAGCGACTCGTCCGTGACGGCACACCGCTGCGCGAACTGGCCTTCTGGCTGCGCGATCTGCGGACCGGATCGGGTCTGACGTACGCACAGCTCGCAGCCCGCTCCGGCTACTCGGTGAGCACCCTCCAGGAGGCCGCCGCGGGCCGCCGGCTGCCGACGCTGGCGGTCACCCTCGCCTTCGCCCGCGCCTGCGGGGCGGACCCGGAGGCCTGGCAGCGCTACTGGACGCAGGTGCGCCGGGCCGTGGACAGCGGCACCCGCGCGGCCCCTGGACCCCCGTGGAGCACGGGGACGGACGTCGAGGCGGCAGAGCCGGTCACGCCGCACGGGGCTGAGTCAGGGCTTCGGCGTGCTCGTGAGGCCTCTTCCGGGCCGGCGGCCTCGCCCGGTGTCGGCCCGGACGAGCCGGGCCCGCCGCTGCCCGCCGGGACGTCCCGGCCCAAGGCCGCCCGTACCGTCCGTATCGCCGCGGCCTCGGGCCTGTTGCTGGTCGCGGTCGGCGTGCCCGGCGGGCTGTGGTGGGCCCTGTCCCCGGATCGGCCGGAGTACCGCGACTTCGCCTCCGTCGTCGTCCAGAACAAGGTGGCCATCGGCCCCACCGCGCTCGTGGAGGACAAGACCCCGTCCTACCTGTCCAGTGAGACGATCTCCCACTGCGCCGCCCGCGGCTGCAAGCTCGTCGGCACCGAGATGTGGAGCGGGGCGAAACTGATCGTGTTCTGCTGGACCCGGGGGGAGAAGCTCACCAACGAGGACGTCACCTCCGCCGGAATCACCGCGAACAAGGGCGGCGTCACCTCCGACCTGTGGTACCGCGCCAAGTGGAAGGACGGCCGGACCGGTTACTTCCCCGAGGTCTACCTGACCCCCGCGGGCCGGGGCGGTTCGGGCCTGGCCCACTGCACCGGCTGACCGGCCACGGCCGCGACCGCCCCGTCAGCGCAGCCGGATGTGCGGCGCGAAGGCGTCCAGCAGCAGCTCCCGCATGCGCGCCGTCGACATGCCTCCCGTGCCCGACAGCACCTGGATCGCCAGACCGTCGACCATTCCGGTGAACCGGCTGGTCAGCGCCTCCGCGTCGGCGTCCGCGGCCATCCCCTCGCGCTGGCAGGCGCGCACCAGGTCGAGCACGACCTGCCGCCAGCGCGCGTAGACGCCGCTCTGCCCCGGGCGCAGGGTCGGGTCGAGGATGGCCTCGTTCCACGACTGCACCCACACCGACCACTCCTCCACGTCCTCCTCGCCGGCCGGCAGCTGCACCTCGATCAGTCTGCGCAGCTTCTCCACGGTGCTGCCGGCCGTGCGGAACTCGGCGTCCAGGCGGGTGTGGAAGCGGTCGGCGTAGTACAGCAGCGCGGCGCGCAGCGCGTCGTCCTTCGTCGGGAAGTGGTAGTGGACGGTGCCGGTGCTGGTGCCGCACGCGTGGGCGATGTCGGCGACCCGGACCTTGTGGAAGCCGCGCCGGGCGATGAGACGGGCGGTCGCTTCGAGGATCTGCGCGCGGCGGACCTCGGGCTCCAGCGTGTCGGCACGCCGGCGCGGCGCCGCCCCCCTGGCCGCTGCGCGCGGTGTGGGCGGCCGTCCCTCACCGGTGCGCAGGTAGCGCAGGGACACCTTGCCGACCTGCGCGATCGCGGCGATCTCGTGGTCCTTCAGCCGGCGGCTGCCGCGCAGCGCCTTGGACAGCGCGGTGGGGTCCATGCCGATGCGGTCGGCGAACTCGCGCTGGCTGATCGGAGCCGATGTCACGACCAGCCGCGCCCGCTCCGCCAGGGTCGAGGCCCCGGTGCCGGCGTCCTGCGGCGAGGCCGGTGTGGAGGTCATGCTGCGGGGTCCCTTCAGCCGTCGGCCTGCAGGGAGCCGATGACTTCGTCGGCGGCGCGGTGACCGGAGGATATCGCGCCGTCGATGTAGCCGTTCCAGGCCGTGGCGGTCTCGGTGCCCGCCCAGTGCAGGCGCCCGGTGGGCTCGCGCCAGCCGCGTCGGCCGTAGCCCGTCCATCCGCCGGGGGTCACGTACGCCTCGTAGCCGCCTCGGGCGAAGGGGTCGCGCGACCAGTCCTTCTCGGTGTAGTCGAGGGGGCGGGTGGCGCGCTCGCCGACCGCGCGGCCGAAGCTCGTCAGGACCGCGGCGCGGCGCTGCCCGGGGTCCAGCTCCGCCCACCGCGACAGACGGTCGCCGTAGACGAATCCGACCAGGACACCGGGTGTGCCGTCGGCGGGGGAGTTGTCGAACACCACGCCGACCGGTCCGTCGTCGTAGAGCGTGGCGATGCCGGACAGTCCGGCCGCGCGCCAGAACGGGGTGTCGTAGACGGCGTGGACCTTGGCGACGCGGCCCATCGGGGAGTGCGCCGTCCAGCCGTCCCGGGCGAGCGGAAGGCCGGGGGAGAAGCGCAGGGCGCGCACCGCGTGCGGCGGCAGCGCGACGATCGCCCGCCGGGCCTCGTAGGTCGTCGACGCCGTACGCACCCGGACGGCGCCGGCGTCCTGCTCGATCGCGCTCACCGGTTCGTTCAGGCGCAGCCGCTCACCGAGCAGGTCCGCGACGGCGCGGGCGGGTGCGGCGGCCCCGCCCGTGAACCGGCTGTCCTGGGCGCAGTCCCGTGTCTCCATCAGCTGCTCGTAGCCCCCGGCGGAGGCGATGTAGAACAGCACGTGGAACAGCGAGATCTCGTACGGCTCCGCGCACCACAGGCCCTGCACGGCGAGCGCCAGCCGGCGCAGCGCGTCCGGGTCCGCGGTCTGCGCCCGGAAGAAGGAGTCCGCCGTGCCGGAGTCGAACTCCGTGAAGCGCGGTGTCCGCCACGGGGCGGCGGTGTCCACCGACCGGGCGAGTTCGTCCAGCAGCTCGGTGACGCGGGTGTACTCGGCGATGCCCGGCCCCTCGGCCGGCGCGGCCCCGAGGTAGGGGACCGTGGTGCCGTCGTGCCACACCTCGATGTGTCTGCCCGTCTCCCAGGTCGGGAACGTGGCGCAGCCGAAGCGGGCCGCGAGGGCGAGCAGCTGCCGCTGCGCGGGGCCGACCCACTGGCCGCCGTGATCCAGGGTGAGCCCGTCGGCCCGGGTCTCGGACAGGACGCGTCCTCCCACCCGGTCGGCGGCCTCGACGACAGCGCAGTCCACCCCCGCGTCGTTCAGCCGCAGCGCCGCGGCGAGCCCGGCGTACCCGGCTCCCACCACCACGACCTCGGATTCGATCAGGGACATACCTGTCTCTTCCCACATGGCGGCCGAGCATGACGCAACACTGACCCATTGGTCAATCCTTGCGATCCAAGCCGTCCGCGGCATTGACAGCTTCCGGCCGTTCCGCATGATTGACCCAGGAATCAGCGTTGCGATTCCGCCGTGTACGAGCGCGCCGCTCCCCCCGGCGTGCGCGCCGATGGCTGCTCCCCGGCCCAGCCCGGGCGGCGCCCTGCCGAGGTCCCTGCGTCGCCGTCGATGCATGCGGCGCCGGGCCCCACCGTCGCGAAAGGCGCGGCACATTCCGTCGCCTTCCTCCGTGCGAGACCCTGGACAGGGGATCGATGATGGCAACCACCGCACACACCACATCCGACCCGGCCGCCGGCAAGGGCCTGCGAACCGGCGCGCTCTCCATGACGACCAGCCTGATCCTGTCGGTGGCGTCGGCCGCGCCCGCCTACAGCCTCGCCGCGACCCTCGCGTTCATCGTGGCCTACGTCGGTTTCCAGGCGCCGGTGATCGTCCTGCTCGCCTTCGTGCCGATCCTGTTCGTCTCCTTCGGCTACGCCGCCCTCAACCGCCGGGACCCGGACTGCGGAACCATCTTCACCTGGGCCGGCCGCGTCCTCGGCCCCCGCGCCGGCTTCATGGCGGGCTGGGCCGTCATCACCTCCTTCGTCCTGGTGATGGCGAGCCTGGCCCAGGTCGCCGGGCAGTACGTCTTCCTCCTGTGCGGCGCCGACGGCATCGGCTCCGATCCCTCCAGCCCCTGGGTCCTGTTGGTGGGACTGGGCTGGATGGCCCTGATGACCGCCGTCTGCCTGCGCGGCATCGAAGTGGCCGCCGCGGTGCAGCGCGCCCTGCTGGTGCTGGAGTTCGTCATGCTCGTGGTGTTCTCGGCGGTCGCCCTGGTGCGGGTGTGGACCGGGAACGCCCCGGCCGGCGCGCGGCAGCCGGGTCTGTCCTGGATGAACCCGTTCGAGATCTCCTCACCCAGCGCGTTCGTCAGCGGCCTGGTGCTGATGCTGTTCATCTACTGGGGCTGGGAGACCGCCGTCACCGTCAACGAGGAGACCACCGACCGCCACCGCACCCCCGGCCGCGCGGCCGTGTGGTCCACGATCGTGCTGCTGACGCTCTACCTGCTCGCCACCGTGGCCACCCTGGCCTTCGCCGGCACCGGCACCACCGGGATCGGGCTCGGCAACCCCGACAACTTCGGCGACGTCTTCTCCGCGATCGGCCAGGCCGTCTTCGGCGCCGGCGCGGTCGGCACCCTGCTGTGGCACCTGCTCGTCCTCATGGTGCTGTCCTCCGCGGCGGCGTCCACCGAGACGACTGTCCTCACGCTGGGGCGCACTCTGCTGGCGATGGGTCGGCAGGGAGCCGTACCGCGTCCCTTCGCCAGGATCCACCCGCGCTACGCGAGCCCGCACGTGGCCACCCTCGCCATCGGCGTGTCCGGGGCGCTGTGCTACATCGTCATGAACGTCCTGGCCGACGGTCTGGTCATCGGCGACGCCGTCTCCTCCTGCGGGCTGATGATCGCCTTCTACTACGGCCTCACCGGCCTCACCGCGGCCTGGGCCCACCGGGACCGGTGGCGGCACGGCGCCGCCGACCTCTGGCTGCGGATCGCCCTGCCCGCCGTCGGAGGCGTCGTGCTGCTCGCGGCCGGTCTGTGGAGCCTGGTGAACGACTGGGACCCGGCCAACAGCTCCACGTCCTTCACGCTCCCGTTCCCGCCGCACTGGCACATCGGCGGCGTGTTCCTCATCGGAGCGGGCACCCTCGCCGCCGGCTGGCTGCTGATGCTGGGCTACGCCCGCCTCGCACCCGGGTACTTCCGCGGCGGACCCCGCCGCGCGCAGGTCGCGAGCCACCCCGAGGCGAGTGACCGAGCCTGAGGCTCACTGAATCGCCATTCAGTACGCGCGCTCATTGACATGGGCGTTCCGCACTCCGAATACTGACTGGCGATTCAGTAGCTGGACCCTTCCTTCCCGTGTCTGGAGAGGCCATGTCAGAGCTGCCCACCGAGCTGGTCCCGCTGAGCCGGGAACAGCGGGACATCATCGACCTCACCCGCTCCTTCGCCCAGGAGGAGATCCGCCCCAGGGCCCGCGCCGTCGACGAGGCCGACACCGAGACCCCGTGGGACCTGTGGCGCAAGGCCGCCAAGGTCGGCATCACCGGCTTCATGCTGCCGGCCGAGTACGGCGGGGGCGGCTTCACCGACGTCTTCACCCAGGTCCTCGTCCAGGAGGAGCTGTGCGTCGGCGACCTCGGCATCGGCAACCTGCTGTGCTCCAACGGCTTCTTCGCCGACCCGCTCCTCGAACTCGGCACCGAGGAACAGAAGCGCACCTGGCTCACCCCCCTCACCGGCCCCGACACCCCCATGACGGCACTGGCCACCACCGAGCCCGGCGCCGGTTCCGACGCCGCCTCCATCACCACCACGGCCACCCGCACCACCGGCGGCTACCGCCTGAACGGCCAGAAGGCCTGGATCTCCAACGCCGGAGAGGCCGACCAGTACGTCGTCTTCGCCAAGACGGATCCGACCCAGCGCTCCCGAGGGGTGACCGCGTTCCTCCTGCGCAAGGGCACGGCGGGCATGGAGTTCGGCGAACCCATGCGGAAGATGGGCCAGCGCGCCATCGTCTGCCGCGAGATCTTCCTCAACGACGTCCTCGTCCCCGAGGAGGACCGGCTGGGGGAGGAGGGCCGCGGCTTCCACGGCCTGATGCGCACCTTCGACATCTCCCGCACCGTGCTGGGCGCGGCCGCCACCGGCGTCGCCCGCGCCGCCTACGAGTACGCCCGCGACTACGCCAAGAACCGCGTGCAGTTCGGCAAACCGGTGATCGAGCACCAGGCGGTCGCCTTCCGTCTCGCGGACATGCGCACCCGCATCGAACAGGCCCGGCTGATGACCTGGCGCGCGGCCAAGCGGCTGGACGCGGGCCTCGACGCCACCGCCCAGGCGGCCATGGCCAAGCTCACCGCGTCGGAGACCGCCGCCCACTGCACCTGGGCGGCCGTCCAGACACTGGGCGGCTGGGGCTACTCGCGCGAGTACCCGGTGGAGCAGTGGATGCGCGACGCCAAGCTGGAGGAGATCGAGGAGGGCACCTCCGACATCATGCGCCTGGTCATCTCGCGGAGCATGTGATGACGTCGGCCGTCTCCCCACCGAGCACACAGCCCATCCAGGCCGACGGCTGCGCGCCGAGCCGAACCGGCGGCGAGACCCTGGTGCGCGCACTCGCCGCGCACGGCGTGACCCAGGCGTTCGGCATCCCCGGCACCCACAACCTGGAGATCTACCGCCACCTGGCCGCCCACGGCATCGACCAGCTCAACCCCCGCCACGAACAGGGCGCGGGCTACGCCGCCGACGCCTACGCCCGCCTCACCGGCACCCCCGGGGTGGCGATCACCACCACCGGCCCCGCCCTGCTGAACATCGCCGCCGCCGTCGGCCAGGCCTACTCGGACAGCGTCCCGCTGCTCGTCGTGTCACCGGGCATGCCGCTGCGCCATCCACGGCAGTCGATTGGGCTGCTGCACGAGATGCGCAGCCAGACCGAGGCGCTGCGCGGAGTTGCAGCCGTCAGCCATCGGGTGTCCTCCGTCGAGGAGATCGGCGCGGCGGTCGCCCGGGCCTTCACCCTCTTCCGCACCCGGCGGCCCCGCCCGGTCCACATCGAGGTACCGCTGGACCTGCTCACCACCGAGGGACCGGCGCGACCGGTCGTCACCGCCCCGCCGGCCGGGCCCGCGCGGGCCGACGCGGACGCCCTCACAGCAGCCGCACGGACGCTGCGCTCGGCCGCCCGCCCGGCGATCGTCCTCGGCGGCGGGGCCCGCGGCGCGGCGGCCGAATGCCTGCGGCTGGCCGAGGAGTTCGGCGCTCCCGTGGTGACCACCGCCAACGGCAAGGGCATCGTCGCGGAGACCCACCCGCTCTCGCTCGGCGTCTGCCTGCACACCGCGGCCGTGCGCCGCTGGCTGGGGGAGCGGGACGTGATCCTCGCCGTCGGCACCGAACTCGCCGAGTCCGACCTGTGGGACGCCCCGCCCGCACTCGGCGGCACCCTCATCCGCGTGGATCTGGACCCGGCGCAGATGTACACCTCCCTGCCGGCGGACATTCCCCTGGTCGGTGACGCCCGTGCCACCCTGCGCGCACTGCTCGCCGCGTGCGCCGACGGCCGGGGAAGCGCGGGGGCGGACCCCGGCGGCACCCATCGGGCGCTCGCCGCACTGCGCGTCGAGCGCGACGCGGAGACACACGGCAGCGCCGCGCACCTGCTGCCGTATCTGGCGGCGATCCGGGCGGTGCTCCCCGAGGACACCGTCCTCACCTCGGACAGCGCCCAGTGCTGCTACTACGGTGCCATCCCGCACCTGCCCGTCGGCCCACGCGGCCGCTATCTCCACCCGACCGGTTTCGGCACCCTCGGCTACGCCCTGCCCGCCGCCATCGGCGCCAAGACGGCCGAACCCGGCCGGCCCGTCGTGGCACTCAGCGGCGACGGCGGACTGCAGTTCTGCGTCCAGGAACTCGCCACCGCCGTACAGTTGCGACTGCCGCTGCCGGTCGTCGTGTTCGACAACGGCGGCTACGGCGAGATCCGCGACGAGATGCTCGCCCGCGGCGACCGCCCCGTCGCTGTCGACCTGTCGCCGGTCGACCTGCCCGCCCTCGCCCGCGCCTACGGCGGCCACGGCGTCCGCGCCGACTCGCCCGACGCGCTCGCCGACGCACTGCGCCAGGCCCTGGTCACCGCCGGTCCCACCCTGATCACCGTTCCCGAGGAGCCCTCCCGATGAGCACGCCCCCCACGACCACCACGCCGACGCCCGCCGCTGCCGCGACGGGCGGACCGCGGCGGCCCGGGGCGGACGCTGCCGCCCCGCTGGTCTCCCTCACCTGGACCGACCCGGAGACCGGCCGCCAGGGCTTCCTGGTCATCGACCGCCTGGTGCGCGGCGTCTGCAGCGGCGGACTGCGCATGCGCGCCGGCTGCACCCTGGAGGAGGTCACCGGCCTGGCCCGGGGCATGACGATGAAGGAGGCGCTGCACTACAACCCGCAGGGCCGCTACATCCCGCTCGGCGGCGCCAAGGGCGGCATCGACTGCGACCCGCGCGACCCCGCCGCGTACGGCGTCCTGGTGCGCTACCTGCGCGCCGTGCGCCCCTACGTCGAGCAGTTCTGGACCACCGGCGAGGACCTCGGCCTCACCCAGGACCTCGTCGACCGCGCCGCCGCCGAGGCCGGGCTGGTCTCCTCCATCCAGGCCGTCTACTCCCTCCTCGACGACGAGGAGGCCGCCCGCCGGCGCCTCGCCGACGCGTTCGCCATCGACGTCGACGGCATCGGCCTGGACGAACTGGTCGGCGGCTGCGGGGTCGCCGAATCGGTGCTCACGGCACTGGACCGGGCCGGCGTGCCGTACCGGGAAACCCGCGTCGCCGTCCAGGGCCTGGGCACCATGGGCGGAGCCACCGCCCGCTTCCTGGCCCGCGCCGGGCTGAGGATCGTCGCCGTCGCCGACATCAAGGGCACCATCGCCAACCCGGCCGGCCTGGACGTCGAGGCGCTGCTCGCCGCGCGCGACGGCCACGGCTGCGTGGACCGCGCCGCGCTGCGCCCCGAGGACGCCGAACGGCCGGCCGGCGCGTGGCTGACGGCCGACGCCGAGGTGCTGGTGCCGGCCGCCGTGTCCTACGCCGTGGACACCACCAACCAGGCCGGGATCACCGCCCGCTGGATCGTCGAGGCAGCCAACATGCCCGTGGTCCCCGAGGCGGAGGCCCTGCTGGCCGCGCGGGGCGTCACCGTCCTGCCCGACGTCGCGGTCAACTCCGGCACCAACGCCTGGTGGTGGTGGACGCTGTTCGGCGACATCGGCGCCGACGCCGACGAGGCCTTCGCCCACACCCGCCGCTCGATGCGCGCCCTGGTCGAGCAGATCCTGGCCCGGGCCGAGGCCGAGGGCAGCACGCCCCGCGCCGCCGCGCACGCCCTGGCCGCCGACCGCCTGCCGGTCATCGCGGAGCGCTTCGGAGTGTTCCGTTGACGGCCCCCGCCCCCGGGCGGGCCGCCCCGCCCACCGGTGGATCGGGCCGCGAGCAGGCGGCCCCACCCGCCGGTGCCCCCGGCACCGAGCCGCCCGAGCCGTCCGCCCGCTGGCTGCGCGCACTCTTTGACCCCCGGTCGGTCGCCGTCGTCGGCGCCTCCGACGACCCCGCGAAGTGGGGCTACTGGCTCGCCTCGGGCGCGCTGGCAGGGCGGCGGCGCCGCACCGTGCACCTGGTCAACCGGCGCGGCGGCACCCTGGACGGGGCACCGTTCCTGCCGGACCTGGCCGCGCTGCCGGGCCCCGTGGACCACGTCGTGGTGGCGGTCCCCGCCGCGCATCTGCGCACGGTCGTCACCGACGGGCTCGCCGCCGGCGCCCGCTGCTTCACCGTCATCACCGCGCACGGCGCCGACGCCGACGAGGAGCGCGCGCTGGCGCGGCTGGTGACCGACCACGGCGCACGGCTGCTCGGCCCCAACTGCATGGGCGTCGTCGACACCACGGCCGAACTCCGCCTGAGCTGGGGCGACTTCCCGGCCGGCCAGGTCGGCCTGGTCTCGCAGAGCGGCAACCTCGCCCTGGAGATCGGCCGGCTGCTGGCCCGCGCCGGACAGGGCTTCTCCCGCTTCGTGTCCCTGGGCAACCAGCGGGACATCGACGCCACCGACGCCCTGGAAGCCCTGATCCACCACGAGCCGACGAAGGTCGTCGCCGCCTATGTGGAGGACTTCCGCGACGGCCGGCGCCTGGCACGGGCGCTCACCGCCGCCCACGCCGCCGGCAAGCCGGTGCTGCTGCTGACCGTCGGCCGAAGCGAGGCCTCCGGACGGGCCGCGGCCTCCCACACCGGCGCCCTGGTCAGCGCCCGCGCCACGGTCGAGGCGGTCTGCCGGGACGCCGGCGCGCTGCTGCTGGAGTCGGCGGGGGAGGTCGTGGACACCGCCGTGTGCCTGCTGGCCGGAGCCGGCCGCGCCCGGGGCACCGGCCGCGCCCGGGTCGCCGTCGTCGGGGACAGCGGCGGGCAGGGCGCCCTGGCCGCCGACGCGTTCGCCGTGCGCGGTCTGGACGTGCCGGCCCTGTCCGAGGACACCCGTACCGCCCTCGCCGCACACCTGCCCCCGGGCGCCGGCTGCGGCAACCCCGTGGACCTGGCCGGCGCGGGCGAGGCGGACCTGGCGGCCTACGCGCGGATCGCCCGCACCCTGCTGCTGTCCGGCGAGGCCGAAGCTGTCGTCCTCACCGGCTACTTCGGCGACTACGCCACCGCCAACCCCGCGCAGGAACAGCACGAGTGCGCCGTGGCCGGCCAACTCGCCGACGCCGCCGAGCAGTCCGGCCGGACCCTTCTGGTGCACACCATGGCCCGGGACACGGCCGCCCTGACCGTCCTGCGCGGCCGGGGCATCCCCGTCTACGAACGCATCGAGCACGCGGCGGCGGCCCTCGCCGCCACCGAACGGGTCCGTACGGCACTCCCCGCGCCGCCGGCCGCCCCACCGGCGCCGTCGAAGCCACCGCGGGTGACCGACGGCGGCTACCGCACCGTCCGCGAACTGCTGCGCGGATACGGACTGGCCTTCCCGGAGGCGGAGTTCGTCCGGACCGTCGACGATGCCGTGTTCGCCGCCCGCCGCATCGGCCGGCCGGTGGCCCTCAAGGCGATGGGCCTTTCCCACAAGACCGAAGCGGGCGGTGTGGCACTCGCCCTCGCCGACGAGGACGCGCTGCGGGCCGCGTTCACCGCCATGCGCGCCGCGACCGGCGCGGCACGGTACGCCGTCGAGGCGATGGCCGGCCCGCCCCACGCGGTCGAACTCATCGCGGGCGTCCGGCGGGACCCGGCGTTCGGCCCCGTCCTCATGGCCGGCATCGGCGGCGTGCGCGCCGAACTCCTCGGCGACGTCGCCCTGGCCCTCGCCCCGATCACCCTCGAACACGCCCGCGACCTGCTGCGCTCACTGCGCCACGCGCCGCTGCTCGCGGGCTGGCGCGGCGCACCCGCCGTCGACCTCGACGCGGCGGCACAGGCGCTGTGCGCGCTGGCCCGGGCCGCGGTCGACCACCCCGAGCTGGCCGAGCTCGAAGTCAATCCGCTGCTGGTGCATCCGGGCGGCGCCCTCGCCCTGGACGCGCACGCGGTCCTCGCACCGACGGAAAGGCCCCGCACATGACGACCCCCGGCCCCACGGAGTTCGCCGGCCGCACCTACCTCGTCACCGGCGGCGGCAGCGGTATCGGCCGTGCCATCGCACTCGCACTGGGCGCCGCGGGAGCCCGCCCCGTCGTCGCCGGCCGCACCCCCGAACGCCTCGACGAGACCGTCGCGCTGGTCGAGAAGGCCGGCGGCAGCGCGCTCGCCGTGCCCACCGACGTGCGCGACCCGCAGGCCGTCGACGCGTTGGTCGCCGCCGCCGTCGAGCGCTACGGCCGCCTGGACGGCCTGGTCAACAACGCCGCGGGCAACTTCGTGGCGCCTGGCATCGACCTCAGCCCGAACGGCTGGCGCGCGGTCGTCGACATCGTCCTCAACGGCTCCTACTACTGCACCCGCGCGGTCGCCCGCCACCTGCGCGAGGAGGGCATGCCGGGCTCGGTCCTCTCCGTGATCGCGTCCTACGCCTGGCACGGCCACCCGGGCACGGTCCACTCGGCCGCCGCCAAGGCCGGTGTGCTCGCCATGACCCGCACCCTCGCGGTCGAACTGGCGCCCCTGGGCATCCGGCTGAACTGCGTGGCGCCCGGGCCGACCGAGACCGACGGAGCCGGCGCGGCGCTCTGGGCGACTCCCGAGGCGCGCGCCGACGTCCTCTCCTCGGTCCCGGCGGGCCGCTTCGCCACCGTCGAGGAGGTCGCGGACGTGGCCCTGTTCCTGCTCGGGGACCGGGCGTCGTATCTGACCGGCGAGTGCCTGACGCTCGACGGCGGGCAGTGGCTCGGCAAGCAGATCTACGGGCGCACCACGACGACCGCGTAGAGCGCTGCCGGGCAACGGCGGCACGGCCCGTGGCCGTGCCGCCGCTCACCCGTGCCCGCGTACCGACCGCGTCGCCGTGCCCGCCCTCCCGCTCGCGGAAAACCTGCTCACGCTCTCTTGACGGACCGGTGCGACGCGCGCCACAGTCTGCCCACTACTGACTGTCCATTCAGTTAGTGCGCACAGGTCGTCCACCATCGACGGTCCGCCCACACCGCCACGTCCCCCAGGAGCCGTGCCCGTGACCCAAGCGACCCCACCTCCCGGCCCGAGCACCCCCGACCTGTCCGAGGGATGGAGCGAGCAACGCTCCCACCTCCGCAAGGACCTGCGCCGGCTCGATGTGCTCTTCTTCCTGATCTGCACCCTCGTCGGCCTCGACACCATCGGTTCGGTCGCCGCCCAAGGACCGCAGGGACTGACCTGGATGGCCGTCCTCGCGCTCGCCTTCTTCCTGCCGTACGGCCTGCTGGTCGCCGAACTCGGCTCGGCCTTCCCCGTCCAGGGCGGCCCCTACGTGTGGACCCGGCTCGCCTTCGGCCGCCTCGTGGCGGGCCTCAACCAGGTGCTCTACTGGCTCTCCAACCCCGTGTGGCTGGGCGGCAGCCTGTGCATCATCGCCCTGACCACTTGGGAGGAGTTCTTCACCCCGCTGCCGGGGCTGTGGAAGTACGCGGCCGGGCTCGCCTTCATCTGGATCGGGGCCCTGGCCGTCGTCCAGTCCGTCCGCGTCGGCAAATGGGTGCCCACCGCCGGAGCCGTGGCCCGGATCGTGCTGCTCGGCTTCTTCCTCGTCTCCGTGGTCGTCTACGCCGTCGAGCACGGCGTCCACCCGCTCCCCGCGGGCGAGTTCAGCCCCACCTACGCCGGGTTCGTCGCCCTGGTGCCGGTCCTCATCTTCAACTACGTCGGCTTCGAGCTGCCCAGCTCCGTCGCCGAGGAGATGACCAACCCCAAGCGGGACATCCCCCTGTCCATCCTGCGCTCCGGCTTCGCCTCGCTGATCCTGTACGGCGGTCCGATCCTCGGCATCCTCTTCGTCCTGCCGTCCGACGAGATCGGCAGCCTCGGAGGCTTCATCGACGCCTGCAAGGCGGTCTTCACGGTCTACGGCGGCCATGTCGCGGCCGACGGCACCGTCGTGCTGACCGGCGCCGGTTCGGTGCTCGGCGGCATCGCGGCGGCCGGGCTCATCATCGGCCTGCTCACCAGCGGCGTCACCTGGGCGATGGGCGCCCACCGGGCGCAGGCGGTGGCCTGTGCGGACGGCGCCGGGCCCGCCTGGCTGGGCAAGGTCTCCGAGCGCCACGGCACCCCCGTCCGCGTCAACCTGCTCTCCTCCGTCCTTGCCTCGGTGCTGCTGGTCGTCGCCCTCAACCTCACCGGCGGCGACGGAGAGAAGTACTTCGCGGCCGGCCTCGGCCTCGCGATCAGCACCACCTTCATCTCCTACGTCATCACCTTCCCGAGCCTGATCGTGCTGCGCCGCAAGTACCCGGACGCGCCCCGGCCGTACAGCGTGCCCGGCGGCCGGCTGGGCCTGTGGACGGTCACCGTCCTCGCCACGGGCCTGGTCGCCTTCACCGTGATCGTCCTCATCTGGCCGGGCTTCGGCGTCGGCTGGTTCGGCAGCGCGGGTTCCGCGGCCGACTCGCTGCCCCCGAGCTTCGCGGGCGAGCGGCTGCAGTACACCCTCAGCCAGGTCGTCCCGCTGCTGCTCTTCCTCGGGGTGGGCGCCCTCTTCTACGTCTGGGGCGCACCGGCACGCCGCCGCGCCCGCGTGGCGGAAGCCACGACGGCCCACGCCGGGCAGGACGTGGCGCACCCCGCGCCGCGGGCGGCCTCGACGGCCGAGTGAGCGGGGGGCCGCGATCCGGCCCCCCGCCGTCGTGTCACCAGGCGTAGGCCTCCGGCGCCGGCTTGGCCCCGTTCGGTGCCGGGGGCGGGAACAGACGGTCCAGCTCGGCGAGCGTGTGGTCGTCGAGGCGGATCTGCAGGGCGCGCAGCGAACCGTCGAGGTGCTCGGTGGTCCTCGGGCCGATGACCGGCCCGGTGACCCCGTCCTGCGCGAGCAGCCAGGCCAGCCCGACATGGGCCGGGTCCTCGCCGATGCCGGCGCACAGCTTCTCGTACTCCTCGATCGCCTGCCGGTGCTCGGCCACGGCGAGGGCGGCACGTCCCGAACCCCCACGGGGTGCGCCGCCCTCCCGCTGCTTGCGCAGTACGCCGCCGAGCACACCGCCGTTGAGCGGTCCCCACGGGATCACGCCCAGGCCGTAGGCGCGGGCGGCCGGGAGCACTTCCAGTTCGGCCCAGCGGGTCATCAGGTTGTACCGCGACTGTTCGCAGACCAGTCCGAGCAGGTGGCGGGAGCGTGCGGCCTCCTGCGCCTGGGCGATGTGCCAGCCGGCGAAATTGGAGGAGCCGAAGTACAGCACCTTGCCCTGCTGGCGCAGCACGCTGAAGGCCTCCCAGACCTCCTCCCACGGTGTGTTCCGGTCGATGTGGTGCATCTGGTACAGGTCGATGTGGTCGGTCCGCAGCCGCCTGAGCGACGCTTCGCAGGCACGCCGGATGTGCAGCGCCGACAGGAACGACTCGTTGGGTCCGTCGCCGGTCGGCAGGTAGACCTTCGTGGCCAGCACCGTCGCGTCGCGCCGCGCGCCGCCGGTGGCGAACCAGCGTCCGATGATCTCCTCGGTGACGCCGTCGCCCGGCGTGAGGCCGTAGACGTCGGCGGTGTCGAAGAAGTTGATGCCGTGTTCGTGCGCCCGGTCCATGATCGCGTGGCTCTCGGTCTCGGACGCCTGCGGCCCGAAGTTCATGGTGCCCAGGACCAGCCGGGACACCTTCAGGCCGCTGCGGCCGAGGTGGGTGTACTGCATGGGTGTCACCCCTTTCAGAGGGTCGGGCCGAACTGCTCGGTGAAGCGGCCGGTGAACAGGTCCATGCCCTTGATCTCGGAGACCGTCGACGTCGGTGCCGCGAACGGCCCCTCGGGCGAGGGGAGTTGGCCGACGCCGCCACGCGTGCCGAGCGGGAGCAGGATCACGGGGTGGGACAGTGGCCGGTAGGTGGCCGTGGGCCGCTCACCGCGCAGCTGGGCGGTGATGTTCCGGGCGACCACCTCGGCGTGCTGCAGCGCGTGGCCGGCCATCTTCTTCTCCGCGACGTCGGTGATGTCACCGACCGCGTAGACGTGGTCGTACCCCCTGACGTTGAGGCGCTCGGTCACCGGGACCCGGCCGTACGCGTCGAGGCCGGTGAGCCTGCCGTCGGCGAGGTAGTCGCTGTTGGTGCGCGTCCCGTGGGCGCGGAACCAGATGTCGGCGCCGATCTCCTCGCCCGCGCCGGTCGTCACGGTGACGGCGCCGGCCCGGCCGGGCTCGGTGCCCGGCAGCGAGGTCACGGTGGTGCCGAGGCGCACCTCGATGCCCAGGGCGTCGAGCTGGGCGCGCAGGTCCCGCACCAACTCCGGCTCGAAGCCTCGGAGCAGCTCCTCGGCGGGGTCGACGATCGTCACCCGCTTGTCGGGCCAGACCTCCTTGATCTCCCCGGCGAGTTCCAGGCCGACCGGGCCGGCGCCGAGGATCAGCACGCGGCCGGCCTGGCGCAGTTCCTTGTGCGTCCGGCGCAGGTCGTCGATGGCCTCCGCGGCCGAGTCGGAGACGGGCTTGGCCGGGTAGGAGTAGCTGGAGCCGGTGGCCAGGACCACGTAGTCCGCCGTCACCTGGCGCCCCGAGGCCACGGTGACTCCGGTCGGGCCCACGGAGACCGCGCGCTCGCGGATCACCGTGCCCCGGCCGAGAAGGGTGGCGAAGGGAAAGAACATCTTGCCGGCCCAGTCCGGCCGGGCCAGTGCCCGCAGGGACCCGGCCGCGTTGACGAGCGCGTCCCGCGGGTCGATGAGGACGACGTCGGCCTCATCCTCCAGCGCTTTGGCGACCGCTGCGCCTCCATAGCCTCCGCCGACCACTGCGACTGTGCGACGCATCTTTCTTCCTCCCCGAGTACGGCGATCGCACGGTCCGGGACCGGACCGCGCGGTGAAACGTAACGTTTCGTTTCGATCGTAAGGAGGTCAGAGGTGGCTGTCAAAACGGAACGTAACGTTTCCGGGGTAGACTCGTCGGGTGAGTGACAAGAACACCCGGCGCGGGCCGCGCTCGCGTGAAGCGATCCTGGAAGCCGCCGCCGACCTGTGCCGGGAGCAGGGCTATGCCGCCGTGACCATGGAGGCGATCGCCACCCGGGCCCGCGTCGGCAAACCGACGCTGTACCGCTGGTGGCCCTCGAAAGGGGCCGTCTATCTCGACGTGGTGCTCGACAGGGTCGTCGAGCCCGCCATCGAGCTCCCCGACACCGGCGACATCGCCGGTGATCTGCGCACCTGGATCCGCGGCTTCGCCGACCTCTTCAGCGACCCGCACGCGAAGGAACTCCTGCAGGGCCTGCTCGGCGCCGCCCAGACCGACGCCGAACTCGCCGGCATGCTGCGGGAGAAGATCCAGCGCCCGCTCCAGGCGGGCAACCGGCAGCGGATCGCCGCCGCCCAGGCGGCCGGGGAACTCCCCGCCATGGACCCGACCCTGCTGGAGGAACTCCTCATCTCCCCGCCCTGGTACCGCCTGCTGATCTCCGGCGAACCCGTCACCAGGGAGTACGCCGACGCCCTGGTCGACGCGGTGCTCAGCGCCGGGGGAGCGCGGCCGGCGTAGCGCTCCGCCCGTGCGTCAGGCCCGCAGCTCCGAGCGGACCAGCTCCAGCAGGCGGCCGGTCCAGTTGCGGCCCCGGCCGCCGTTGTCGCCCCAGAAGGCGGAGTGCATGTCGTCGTAGACGAGCGTGGCGTCGGCGGTGTCCAGCAGGATGCGGGCCAGGTCGGGGTGCTGGGTGAACTTGGCACGCAGCAGCCGCGCCATCACCGCTGTACGGACGTGCTCGAAGTCCGGGCGCAGGCCGGCCTCGGCCGCGAGTTCCCGGGCAGCCGTGGAGTGCGGAGCCCGGGCGATGGCGGCCCGGGCCGACGGCACGTCGGTGGCCAGGGCCCAGTAGGCGTGCGTGACGGTGGGGTAGGTCGTGCCCTCGACGGTGACAGGGGCCTGATAGCCGTTGCGCAGGCCCCTGGTGCCCGGGTCCTCGGCAGGCGTCAGCGGGAAGCTCTCGTAGAGGTGGATCGCCGGGGCGAGCGGGGTCTCGGGCCCGTCCGCCGGGACGCGCAGCGGGCGCTCGGCCAGCCACTCGGCGCGCTCCTCGAAGTAGGAGATCGCCTCGTCGTAGTCCTCCTGCCCGACCGGCTCGGACAGGCCCTCCACCAGCCCGCCGGGCCCGGCCGCGAGCACCTGCAGCGGCCAGTCCTTGAGGTCCATGTCCCCGAGGGCGTAGCGCCGTCGCGTGCTGGGGATCGCGAGGTAGGCGTCGCGGACGGCGGCGCGCTTGTCCTCGGTGCGGTCGGCGAGGAAGGCGTCGACGGCCTCAAGGCACCGGTCCGTCGAGTCCGGACGCCCGTTGAGCTCGTCGATGGTGTCGCGCACCTCGGCGAGCAACAGCTCAGGGGTGTGCCAGGTGCGCGGCTCACCGAACCGCCACGCCGCCAGCTCATGGCCGGACGCCCGCGCCCCGTCCGGGAGTTCGGTGGCCACCCACCCGCTGCGCAGCTTCTCCTCGAACTCCTCAAGCGTGACCAGACCCCAGCAGTCGATGAGGCCGTCGGCGTAGATGAACAGGTCGGAGAGGAAGTAGTCGCCGTTACGGATGAACACATGCCGCCAGGTACCGGGCACCCGAATGCCGTCCGCCATACGGTGGGTGACGCGTCTGCTGATCATCCAGGCATTGTCACGGACGGCCGAGAGCCACCGCACGGATTATCGAGCCCGGCCCCGAGGCGGTTCGAGCGGCTGGGCGTCCACAGCCGTGCCGGCAACCGGCGGCAGCAGCCCCTTCGCGGCGAAGTCCCGCACGCGCGCCGCCCAGTGGGGCCGGTCGGCGATCAGTGCCCCGCAGTCGCGCACAGCCGACCTCGGCGTCTCCGCCGGCCAGCCGGGCCCGGGCGCGCAGGAACCGCAGGTTCCCCTCGTCCGGAGCGCCCGACAGGCTTGCCCTCGCAGCAGCGGTGATCAGGGCGTGAGCAGCCGGTCCTGCTCCACCAGGGGCGTGCCGTCGTGCCAGTTCAAGGGTTTGCCGAAGCGGACCAGTTCGCCGTACAGGTCGGGGTCGACCTGCTCGGCGAAGACCAGGTCGAGCACGGCCTCGGCGGCCTGCGCCGGCGACTGGGCCTGGCTGTAGTCGCTGAACCAGGGGCGCGAGGTCGCGGTGTCGACCATGCCGGGGCACACGGCCGCGACCAGAGTGCCGGTGGCGAGGTCCCGCGCGCGGCGCTCGGCGGCGATCGCGCGGACGGCGGCGACCTGAGCCACCTTCGACGGCACGTTCAGCCAGACGGGCCAGCCCGCCTCCTGTGCGGTGCGGCTGTGGACGGCGCTGCGCCACGATTCGACGGCGTACTCGACCTGGTCGAGGTCCGCGCCGTCGAACAGGTGGTGCAGCCGGCGGTCGAGATGGCCGAGCGTGCCGAGGCTGCTCGCCACGACGAGCAGCCGGCCACCCGGCCGCAGCGCCGGGCCGAACGAGCGCAGCACCGCATGCGTGGCGGTGTTGGACACGTCGATGAACTCGTCGGCCCGCGCCGCCTGCGACTCCGCGGGCAGCACCCGCGCGACCGCGTTGGAGATGACGACGTCGACCCCGCCGAACCGGGCGTGCAGGTCATCGGCGAGTGCGGCGATGGCGTCGGTGTCGGTGACGTCCAGGACCCGGCCCTCGACACGGGCACGGGTCCCGGGCAACTCGGCCACCTCGCGGACGGCGTCCGTCACCCGCCGAGGGTTGCGACCGGTGAGCAGGACCAGGTCACCGGCGTTCATCCGCGCCGCCAGCCCTTCGACGAGAGCGCGGCCGAGTCCCTGGTTGGCGCCCGTGACAAGCGCGATGCGTGAAGCGTTCATGCCTGCCACGCTAGAAAGGCCGGGTCCATGAGTCCAACGAGACTTCCGCACCGCTAGTATGCGCAAACGTCATGGACTTCACCGATGTGTCACTGACCGCGCTGCGCGTCTTCCGCGCCGTCGCCGAACAGGGAACCTTCACCGCCGCCGCCGCGTCGCTGGGCTACACCCAGTCCGCGGTGTCCCGGCAGATCGCCGCCATCGAACGGGCCGCCGGGGCGGAACTGCTGGAGCGGCGGCGCGACGGCGTACGCCTCACCGCGGCCGGCCGCATCGTCATGCGCCGCGCCACGACCGTCCTCGACGAGATCGACGCGACCGCGCGCGAGCTGTCCGGTCTGCCCGGGCAGGCCGGCACCGTCCGCCTGGGCTGGTTCCCCAGCGCCGGCGCCGTCCTGGTGCCCCGGGCCCTGGCCGAACTGCGCCGCACCGAGCCCGGCCTGCACGTCGTCGGCCGTGAGGGCAGCTCCACCCCGGCGCTGGTGCGCGCCCTGCGGGCCGGCAGCCTCGACCTGGCCGTGCTCGCCTCGGGGCCGCCGTTTCGGCCACCGGACGCCGAGTCGCCCCCGCTGGCGCTGACCACACTCACCGAACGCGCGCTGTGTCTGGCCGTACCCGCGGCCCACCCGCTCGCCCGCGGTGACTTCGTCGACGTCGCGGATCTGCGCGGGCAGCGCTGGATCGCCGGTTCCACCTCGGGGGAGGACCGGCTGATGGGCGTATGGCCGGGTCTGGACGAGCGGCCCGACATCGCCCACACCGCACGCGACTGGCTCGCCAAGCTCCAACTCGTCGCCGCGGGCTGCGGCCTGACCACGGTCCCGGCCGCGCTCACCGCCGCCGCACCGCCCGGCGTCCGGGTCCTCCCGGTCCGCGGCGGGCCCCAGGAGCAACGGCGCCTGCTCCTGGCCCGCCTGCCCCACCCGCCGACCGAGTCGGTCACCCGAGTGGCAGCCGCCCTGCGCGCCGCCGCCCTGGACATCGACACGCCGGGCCCGCCCCGGTGACGACGCCCGGGGCGGCGGCGGCCCCCGGCCCGTCGTCACGGCGGATTCCGCTTCCGGAAAGCCGGTGTGCGAAGGGGAGTGAGCCCCTACTGTGAAGCCCGATGACACTCCTACACGCTCATGACTTCGGGGGCGACGGCCCTCAACTGGTTGTTCTGCACGGCTTCGGACGCTCCCTCATCGACTGGGACGCCGCGGCCACCCTGCTCGCCGCCGGGCACCGTGTCCTCGGCGTCGACCTCCCCGGACACGGCCGCTCGGCCGGTATCTCCCCCTGGACCGTCCCCGCCGTGGTGCGCGACATCGGGGACACGCTCGATGCGCACGGCGTGTCTCAGGCCGTCGTGGTGGGCCACTCCCTCGGCGGACTGATCGCGGTCGAGTACGCCCGGGCGAACCCGGACCGCACCCGTGCGGCCGTGAATCTCGACGGTTTCTGGTGGGCACCCGAGCGCCCCGGCGCCGAGCGGATCAGCGAAGGGCTGCCGGCGTCGGCCGGGGTCATCGTGCCACCCGAGTACATCGAGGAACAGGTCGCCAACGCCGCCCATCTGGGCATCCCCGCCGACCTGGCGCGGGCCGCCGCCCGCGGGGCCCTGCGCCCCCTGCCCGACGGCAAGTGGCAGACCCTGCCGGAACGGGCGGCGGCACTGGAGATCCTCGACGAACTGCACAGGATCGGCGCCCTCGGTGTCAGCTCCTGGCTGGACGGGATCGACAGCCCGCTGCTGATGGTGCAGGCCGCACGGCAACTGCCGGCCGCGCCCGGCATCGAGTGGTTCGCCGAGTTCAACGCCCGCTTCGCGCAAGAGGTCTCCGACGAGCTGACCGCGCTCTCCCGTAGCCGAGAGACGATCGACGCCGTACGGCTCGACGCCACCCACCTCATGAACGTGGAGGCCCCGCAGGCGGTTGCGGAGCTGGTGGCCGACTACGTCCGGGGGCTGCCCGGCTGAACCCGCGCCGGCGCCACCCCGCGTTTCAGTCGAGCAGGCCCAGGTCCGAGAGCTGCCGGCGCTGCTCTTCGGACAGCGATGCCTGCCGGCTGCGGACGTTGCTGCGCCACACCCCGAGTCTGACGGTGTGCTCCTGGTCGTCGATCACCACCGTCTCCACATGGCCTCGGGGCACGGTGAGGTGTCCTTCGCGCGCCTTGAACTGCTGTGCCGCGGCGATACCCCGCTCGAAGGCACGGGAACGACTCGTGGACGGCTTCGCGGGAGCGGGCTGCGCCGGCAGGGGAGTGACACCGAGCGCTTCAAGGCGCCGGCGCTGTTCGGGCAGCAGCCCCTGCCAGACAGTGGGCTGACGCTGCCGGGCGAGCCATCGGCCGATGTCGAGGCCGTTGACGGTGACCCCGGGCAGCACCGGCGTCGGCCCGGCCTCCTCGCGCAGCAGTTCCCGCAGGGCGGCGTAATGGCGTTGCCAGGCGGTCGGCCATGCCGGGTTCCAGTCGGGGTCGATCGCGGCGAGTGCCGCCTCCCGCTCGGGGTGCCCGGCCAGCGCCCCGGGCCTGCGCAGATGGGACAGCCACTGCCCGACCGGCTTGCCCAGCGCGACGGCGGTGCGAGGAGCGCAGAGCGTGAAGTGCTGCTCGTGGTAGATGCGGGCGGCGGCCAGGTTCTCCTGGAAGGCGGCGTCGGCGGCGTCCCAGACCATGCCGAGCTGCTCCAGCCGCTCCGCCCGCTTCCCGGCCAACTGCCCGGCCCCGTGGGCGCGTCGCTGCTCCGCCACCCACTGGCCGAGCGGATACGGCCCGGGGGGCTCCCGGTGGTCGTAGGGGACGCGCGCGTGCCCCTCCCGCTCCACGTACCGGCGCAGGGCGGCGTAACCGCGCGCCCAGTCCTGGCGTTCGGTGTCGATGACGTTGAAGGAGACCCACTCGGCGAGCAGCACCGGGTCCCGGGGGACCGCGAACCGCAGCAGCAGCCGGGACTCCGGCTCGCCCTCCCCGGGAGCCTCCCCGATGAAGGCGACCGGCTTGGTGCGTGCCGGGCTGTTCTGCGGGACGGCGAGCAGTTCGACGGCCTCCTCGTCATGCGCGCGCAGCCCCTGCAGGACCTTGATCAACGGCCGGTAGGACTGGGAGGCGAACATCTCCTCGGGCTGCTCGCCGGGCTGGAGGAAGACGGGCACGATGAGCGAGGCGAGTTTGCCCTGCCCGGGTTTTTGCCGCAGCGCCCGGCCGATGGCCTGCACGATGTCGTGCGGCGCCCCCTTGGGGTCCAGCAGAGCCACGGAGTCGACGGCGCGGATGTCCACGCCCTCCCCCAGGACACGGCAGTTGGACAGCACCGCCCGCCGCGTGGTGGTGGCGAAGGAACCCAGCACGCCGCGACGGTGCGCGGGGTCGTGCTCCCCGCACAGCCAGTCGGCCCAGATGCGCTCGGGATAGCGCTCGGGCCGGTCGGCGTGCAGCTTGCCGGCCACCCGCTCCAGGCCTTCGGCGAAGGCCTGCGCCTCCAGCGTGCGGTGGTGGAAGGTGATGGTCGTCTGCAGCCGGTGGTCGGCCATGGTCCGCAGCAGCGCGGCCTGCAGCGTCGCGAGCCGCTGCCCGCGCACCTCTTCCTCGTACCGCTGGGGACCGTACAGCCGCTCCGGGGTCACCACCGGGTCCTGCAGTTCCACCACGATGATCTGATAGCGCGCCAGCAGACCCCGGGAGATGGCCGAGGCGAGGGTGAGCTTGTACAGGACGGGGCCGAAGACGCTCTCGTCGTCCATGGACGCCGCCATCTCCTGCGGCAGCGGGTCCCGCAGCGGCTCGCCGGCCTCCCGGCGCTCCGGCCGGTCCTGCCAGATGCGCGGGGTGGCCGTCATGTACAGCCTCCGCGCCGCCGGCACGACCGCCTGGTCGTGGATGTCCGCCCACGCCTTCCCCAGCGACCCGGACGTGCGGTGGGCCTCGTCGACGACCGCCAGGTCCACCGGAGCCAGCCGCTGCCCGTAGGCACCCTCGAACGCCTCCGCCAGCACCCCCAGGGACGCGTAGGTGGCGTAGATGGTCACCGGCCCGCTGCCGTGCCACAACGCCAGCTGGATCGGGTTGGTCGTGGCCCGCACGCCCAACCGCCACAGGTGCGGGTCCTCCTGCATCGAGCAGACCGCGACCGCCGGGCCCGTGTGCCCCACCGCCCGCCACGCCGTGACCGTCTGGCCGAGAAGATCCAGCGTCGGCACCACCACCAGCACGCGCCCGCGCGGGGCGATGCGCCGGGCCGCGGCCGCCGCCATGATCGTCTTCCCGGTTCCGCAGGCGGCATGGACCTGCCCCCGCAGACCGTCCGCGGGAAGCCCCGAGGGCGGGATGTCCAGACCGCGCACGATGGCGTCCACGGCCTCGATCTGGTGGTCGCGGAGTTTCACGGCCATGGTCCGGTGATCTCCTTTTCGCGGAAGTCGGGCACGGGGCCGGACAGGAATATCACGGAGTGCACCGGATCGTGGCATGAACGTCGGCGCCGTCCCACGGCCACGACCCTCACCCGCTCCGCTGCGCGTCAGCGTCGACGGGGACGCCGAGCCGGCCGGCCACGGCGGTGAGGGCCGCGCCCAGCGGGAGCGCGACACGGGTGGCGGCGTGTGCGTCACCCCGGGTCGGGTCAAGGTTGACGATCAGCACCCGCTTGCCGGCCTCGGCCGCCTGGCGAACGAACCGGAACCCGGACATCACCGTCAGCGAGGAGCCCAGGACCAGCAGCGTGGCCGCCTCGCGCACCAGTGCCCGGCAGTGCTCGACCCGCTGCGGCGGAACGGTCTCGCCGAAGAACACCACGTCCGGTTTGAGGATGCCGCCGCAGACGGCGCAGGGCACCACGCGGAAGTCCCCGACCTGTTCGTCGGTGAGGTCCGCGTCACCGTCGGGGTTGATCCCGGCGGCCACCGGCGCGAAGCCCGCGTTGGCCTCCTCCAGCCGCCGGGCCAGCTCCCGCCGGGGGCTGGCGGCGCCGCAGGAGAGGCAGACGACCCGGTCCAGGCTTCCGTGCAGTTCGACGACGCCCTCGCTGCCGGCCGCCTGGTGCAGGCCGTCGACGTTCTGGGTGATCACCCCCGAGAGCAGGCCGTGCCGGCCGAAGGCGGCCACGGCCCGGTGCCCGGCGTTGGGGCGGGCACGGCCGAAGGTGCGCCATCCGAGATGGCTGCGCGCCCAGTACCGGCGCCTGGCCTGGGCGCCGCCGGTGAAGTCCTGGTAGGTCATCGGGGTGTGCCGGCTCAGGCTGCCGCCCTCACCCCGGTAGTCCGGGATGCCCGACTCGGTGGAGATGCCGGCCCCGCTGAGCACCAGCACACCGCCGGCGCGCAGCGCCTCGACGACCGGCTCCAGATCCGTGGTGCCCGGCGGCAGGTCCCCGGTCGCCGTCCAGCTCAGGGTGGGGCGCATACGCATGCCGCCAGGGTACGCAACCGGACGCGCCCGGCAGGCGGCGGCGTTCCGGGCGGGCCCGACGCAAGGGCGGTGTCTCGCGGGCGGGCCCGAACGCCACGGGCTCAGGCCTTGCGCGCCATCACCGCCACGATGAGGTGCTCCCAGACGGTGAGCTCCCGCTCCCCGCGGTCGTTCCACGGGGAGTCGACCACGTCGGGATGCCAGTGGGACGCGGGGACGATCCCGGGGGGAAGGATCTCCAGTCCGTCCAGCAGGGCCTCGATCTCCTCGTCCGTACGCCACCGGCCACGGCCGAAGGTCTCCTGCAGGACCTTCTCCGCCTCCTCCGTCTCCGCGTTGTTCCCGGAGCGGAAGTGGCTGACGAAGAAGTAGCTGCCGGAGGGCACTTGATCCCGCCAGTAGCGGACGAGCCCGGCCGGGTCCTCCTCGTCGTTGACGTGGTGCAGGATGGCGCTGAACATGACGGCGACGGGACGGTCGAAGTCGATCAGTTCCACGGTGTCCGGGTGGTTGCGGATCTCCTCCGGGTTGCGCACATCGGCCGGAACGACGCGGACCTGGTCGTTCTCCTCCAGCAGCGCACGGCCGTGGACCAGTACCTGCGGGTCGATGTCGACGTAGACGACCCGGGAATCCGGAGCGTGCCGCTGCGCGACCTGGTGGACGTTGTCGGCGGTCGGCAGACCACTGCCCAGGTCGATGAACTGCCGTATGCCGGTGCTCGTCGCGATCTCCCGGACCGCCCGGGTCAGGGCCGCCCGGTTGGCGAAGGCGATCGCCACCGAGCCGGGGAGGTCGCGTTTGAACACATCGCCGATCTCCCGGTCCACGGCGTAGTTGTCCTTGCCGCCGAGCAGATAGTCATAGACACGGGCGATGCTCGGCCTGGTGGAGTCGATCGAGGAACCGTCATACGTCATGGCACCATCTTGGCCTGAAACAGCACTCGTTGACACACACTTGCATCCTTTGGCCGCCGCCGGTGAAGGGCTGTTGAACACCTGCTTCTTCAGACGTCCACCGATGACGCCGGGTCGGTGCGGCCGCGCTCGCGGAGGTACGCCTCCAGTTCGGCGGCGCCGGTCAGCATCGCCCGCGCGCGGGCGGACAGGCGCTCCTGCCAGTCGCGCAGCGTGGCCGCCAGCGGCGCCGGCCCGCCGGCCGCCCGGACCTGGGCGATCAGCGGGGCGATCTGCTCCAGCAGATACCCGCCCCGCCTGAGCTGGTGGGCCAGCTGGGCGTCCCGCACGTCGGCCTCGTCGTAGACGCGGTACCCGGTGCGCCGGTCGCGGCGCGGGTGCACCAGCCCGGCGTGCTCCCACTTGCGCAGCGTCGCCGGCCGGATGCCGAGCTTGCGTGCCAGCGGCCCGATGAACGTGCCGCCGGACCCGGTGCCGTCGGCCGGTTCGGTGGTCGTGGCCGGCTTGGACCTCGGCCCGGGCGGTGTGCCGCGCTCCAGGTCGCGCAGCGCGCGCTGTACGGCCTGGAGGGTCTGCCGGTCGTCGAGAAGCTGGGCGTGGCTGACGTCGATGAGGCGGAAGGCCTCGTCGAGGGCGTCCTGGTTCACGGCCCGCATGATCGACGTCGCGGTCCCGTGGCCGTGGCCGGGCAGCAGGGCGAGGAAGGCGCGCAGGGCCCCCGCGTGCAGCGAGGTGTAGGTGCGGTAGCCGTGGGCGGTGCGAACGGCGGCCGGAAGGATGCCGGCCTCCTCGTAGTTCCTGACCGTCTGCGTGGACAGACCGTGCGCGCGTGCCAGATCGACCGGCCTGAGCCGCTCACTGTTTTGAAGGTTTCGCCCCATGACCGTCGACCCTAGCGCGGAAAGTTTCAACCGAAGGTTCAACGATAGCGTTGAAGGCATGGCTACCGACCTCACGAACGCCACCCGACCCGTCGACGCCGCCGCCCTCATGGCGCTGCTCCCGGCCCGGCCCCGGCTGCTCGCCCTGGGGGAGCCCACCCACGGCGAGGGCACCCTGCTCGACCTGCGCAACGAAGTCTTCCGGCAGCTCGTCGAGCAGGAGGGCTACCGGACGATCGCCATCGAGAGCGACTGCGTGAAGGGCCTGCTCGTCGACGCCTACGTCACCGGCGGCACGGGCACCCTCGACGACGTCATGGAGCACGGATTCAGCCACGGTTGGGGCGCCTTCGCCGCCAACCGCGAACTGGTGCGCTGGATGCGCGCCCACAACGACGGCAAACCGGCGTCCGAACAGCTGCGCTTCGCCGGCTTCGACGGCCCGCTGGAGATCACCGGCGCGGCGAGCCCCCGGCAGGCCCTCAGCGCACTCCACGCCTACCTCGCGGCCCGGGTGGAGCCCGGCCTGCTGCCCTGCACGGCGGACACGCTCGACCGTCTGCTCGGCACCGACGACCGGTGGAGCGATCCCGCCGCGATGATGGACCCGGCCCGATCCGTGGGGCAGTCGGCGCAGGCCCGCGAACTGCGGTTGCTGGCCGACGATCTGGCGGCGCTGCTGGAGGAGCACTCGCCGCACCTGCTCGCGGAGACGTCGCGGGACGACTGGGACCGGGCGTGTCTGTACGCGCGCACCGCAACCGGCCTGCTGCGCTACCACCACTGGATGGCCGACCCCTCACCGGCCCGCATGAGCCGGCTGCTGGGAGTGCGCGACCAGATGATGGCCGGCAACCTCCTCGCCCTCGCCGAACGGGGCCCGGCCCTCGTCCACGCCCACAACGCCCATCTGCAGCGGGAGAAGAGCACGATGCGGATGTGGCAGGGGCCGGTGGAGTGGTGGAGCGCCGGCGCGCTGGTGAACGCCCGGCTCGGCGAGGAGTACGCCTTCGTGGCCACGGCCCTCGGCACGATCCGGCACCAGGGCGTGGACACACCGCCGCCGGACACGGTCGAAGGACTGCTGTACGCGCTCCCGGAGGACCGCTGCCTCGTCGACGCCCCACGCTTGGCCACCGCCCTCGGCGCCACGCGACCCACGCCCAGGGTGTCCCCCTGGTTCGGCTACGCCCCCCTCGACCCGGCCCGCCTGGCCGGCACCGACGGCATCGTGTTCGTCAAGGACGTCCTCCGGAGCTAGCCGCTGGAGACCGTCCGGGAGGGGGATTCGTCGTCCTGGGAGGCGCCCCAGGAGGCCAGCAGGCGCAGCCTCTCCTCGGAGGGTGAGCCGGGTTCGGCGGTGTAGACGAGCAGGGTGAGGCCCGGCTCGTCGTCGAGAGCCGAGCCGAGCCAGGAACCCGGCCTGCTCGGGCGTGATCTTGGCTGGCCGCGAGGTCGGGAACTCGCGGGCTTCGTCGCGGCTGTCCACATCTCGACGGTACGTCGTGCTCCCGGCCGGAGGGGTGTACTGCCGGTACACCCCTCATCAGTGCCTCGCACCCCACCCGAAATCCGGTTCCCTGGGGCGTGACGTCACTCGTCATCGGTGTCGCCCTGCCCGTGGACGGCGGCTTCACCACCCACTGAGCTCACTTCGTGCCGACCCACTGGAACTCGGCCGTCACCCGTGCGCCGAGCGGGCCTGCTGTGTTGCGCGCAGTACCGCCCAGGAGTCCGCCACGGGGCCCAGATGGCCGAGTTTGTCAGGGTTGCTCACCGTGCGGATGGTCTGGATCCGCCCGTCGAGGACACCGAGCGTCCAGGTGCTGACGATTTTGCCGTCCGGGTCGCGGAGCACCGCGCCGGGCTCGCCGTTGACCTGGTGCGGTTCCACTACGCCGCCGATCCGGGTGAACGGCGGGAGGAGGGCGGCGAGCACCTCGGTGACCTGGCCGGCGCCGAAGAAGCCGTCCGCCCACTGCGGGGCCTTGCCGCCGCTGTCCGCGACCAGTGCCACGTCGGCGGCGAGCAGTTCTCGCAGCCCGTCGACGTCGCCCGCGGTGACCGCGTCGAAGAACCGCGCCGCGAGGCGGTCCCGCTCGCGGCGGTCGGCCTCGAACCGGGGGCGACCGTCGCCGTGCATGTGGCGGCGGGCCCGTACCACCAGCTGACGGCATGCCGCTTCGGACCGTCCCACCGCCGAGGCGATCTCGTCGAAGCCGAAGGCGAAGACCTCCCGCAGCACGAACACCGCCCGCTCCAGCGGTGAAAGCCGCTCCAGCAGCATCAGCGCGGCCATGGACACCGAGTCGGCCAGCTCCGCCGAGCGCTCGGGGTCCTGGTAGGGGTCCGTCAGCAGCGGCTCGGGGAACCAGGGTCCGACGTACGCCTCACGCCGGACCCGGGCCGATCGCAGCACGTTGATCGAGACACGGGTGACCACGGCCGAGAGGTACGCCTTGGCCGAGGCGGGGGAGGACCGGGCGGCCGCGTAGCGCAACCAGGTCTCCTGGACGGCGTCCTCGGCCTCGGCCACGCTGGCCAGGATGCGGTACGCGATCGAGAACAGCAGCGGTCGCAGCTCCTCGAACTCCGCGGCCCTGCCCGTCGTTCCGGTCACGCCAGCTCCTGCTCGAAGCCCTGCCGCCACGACGGATAGCGCAGCTGCCAGCCGAGTTCACGCTTGGCCTTGGCGTTGGAGAAGCCGCGCCCCTCGGTCATCATCACCACCGCCTGGTCCCCGGCCAGCAGCCGGGCCAGCCACACCGGCACCCACATCGGCCGCTTCGCTCCCGCGCAGGCCGCCAGGTGGGGCAGCCACTCACTCGCCGGGGCCGGTTCGTCGTCGACGATGTTGAACACGCCCCTCGCCTTCTGCTCCACCGCCAGGACGGTGGCGCTCGCCGCGTCGTCGAGATGCACCCAGGAGCTGTAGCCGGTGCCCCGCCCGATGAGCGGATACTGCCGCTTGCGGAGCAGCTCGACCTGGTCGTCGATGGCCCCAGGACCGTAGAACGCGCCGTAGCGCAGGAACGCGCCCCCGGCCCGCAGGACCATGTCCTCGGCGTAGCGCAGCGTCTCCAGGCCCGGCTGCGCGGCCGTGCCCTCCAGCACGTCCAGCGGATCGTCCTCGGTCTTCACCCAGCCGCCCTCCCGGACACCGTTCCAAGAGGCGTAGCCCTGGGCGACGACATGCGACACACCGGTCGCCTCGGCCGCCGCCAGCAGGTTGTCCGTACCCTCCCGGCGCAGCCGGTTGGTGAGGGCGAACCACCGGTCCGGGTGCTTGATGTCGGGCTTGCCGGCGTGTGCCGGGGAGATCGCGGTCATCTGGTGCACGATCACCTCCGGCCGCGCCCTGGCCACCGCCTCCCCGACGGAGGCCGCGTCCAGCCCGTTCATCACCACCGCCTCCGCGCCCAGCCGCGCCAGCCGGTCCAGCTTGTCCGCGCTGGTCGTCGTGGCCGTCACCTGGTGGCCACGCGCCAGGAGCTGCGGCACCAGCCGCCGTCCCAGCACTCCGCTTCCTCCCGCCACGAACACCCGCATGACCATCACCCTCCTTGTGTGCGCATCCGCCGTCACCTCCCAAGACAAGACAGCCCCCCGGTTTGTGACATGGAGGACGGGTCGGCGTGGTCAGAGCACGTCGTACGTCAGATGGGTCGCGGTCGATGTCGGGGTCACGCTCCGCTGCACCAGCGTGCGCGGGGCCGAGCCGGTGAACAGAGGCGTCCCGGTGCCCAGGACGACGGGCGCGAGGTGCAGGCTCAGCGCGTCGACCAGCCCCGCCTCGAACGCCGAGCCGATCGTGGCGCCGCCGCCCATGAGGACGACGTCGAGGTCCTTGCCGCTGTGCGACGACGCGGCCTCGGCGCGCTCGCGCGCGGCGGCCACGGCATCCGGCAGTCCGGTGGTGACGAAGGTCCAGTCGAGGTCGGCGAGCCGTACCGACTCCGGCGGTGAGCTCGTGACGACGACGAACGCGGGTTTGCCCACCTCGCCGGCGCCGTAGCCGGTCGTCTCGTCCCAGCCGGTGGGCCCGTCGACCAGGTCGAAGAGCCGCCGGCCGAGGACGACGGCGCCCGAGCGGACGGTCCCCTCGTGCAGGACCCGGCGGTCGTCGGGGTCGTCGGAGAACGCCCAGGTGTGCAGAGCCTCGCCACCGGTGCCCAGACCGTTGTCCGGGCCGGGGTCGGGCCCGGTGACGAAACCGTCGAGGGAGACGGAGATGTCGGCGATGATGCGTGTCATACCAGGGCAGACCCGGCCCGCCGCCCGAACTCATCGCCGCCTCGCCCCTCGGCCCGAGGTGGTGACGCACCCGTGAAAGCCGTCGCATCCCTCCCATAGCATGTTCGAGCTCGCGATGAGTGATCTCAGTGCATCCCACCGATCAGACCCATATCGAACAAAGCGGCCGAACAATTGATATCTAGAGCGTTGCGAAGGCTTTCGCGAAACGACGGCGGAAGCGCGTTGACCACGTGGTCTCAACGGCGAGTGCTGCTGTGGGGCGTGGGCGGTTCGGCCGCTCTCCTCCTGCTTGTCGTCCTGGAGATCGCCGCCCGCCGGTACGGCGAGCCGGGGCCGATCACGACGCAGGTGCAGGGGGTGATCGTCGCGCCGAAGTCGGGACCGCTGTACGGCGGTCTGGCCTTGATGACGGTGGTCCTCACGTGGCGGCAGCGGTTCATCGCCGTGGGCGTCGCGCTCGGCGTGGACCTCGTGCTGGCACTGGTCCGGTGGGCTGCCGGCTCCACGTTGACCAGCGAACAGTCCTTCGGCACGGGCGCGCTGTGGGTGATGCTGGGCTGTGCGGTCATCGCCGTCACCCGACGCACCGGAGCGGAACGCGTCGTGCTGCTCAAGGGCGTCGGGCTGGGCCTGTTGCTGGTGGCCGGCCGCAAGATCGGCGACACCTGGCTGCTGATCACGGCGAAGGCCCACCCGACGGTGCTCGACCAGTACGTGGCGACCGCCGACCACGCTCTGGGCAACCCGTCCTGGGCGGCGGGCCGGATCCTGGAGGCCACCGGCCCGGCCGGCTCCCGACTGCTGCACGTCGTCTACGCCCAGCTCGCGGTCGCCGCCATCGTCGTCGCGCTGTACCAGCTGCGCAACGTGGCGGCCGAGCGCCGCTTTCCGGGCCACCACCTGGTGCGCACCTTCCTGGTGATCGGGCTGCTCGGGCCGGCCGTCTACATGATCTTCCCCGTGGTCGGACCCGTCTTCGCCTACGGCCCGGGCGCCTCCGGCACCGGCGGAGTGCAGTGGGCCGCGGCCGACCTGTGGCCGCACACGGCGCTGCCGATCGCCACGCCGCACCCGATGACGTACGACGACCTCACCCCCCGCAACTGCATGCCGAGCCTGCACACGGCGTGGGCCACCGCGATCTTCATCCATACCCGCCAGGGGCCGCGCACCCTGCGATTCGCCGGTGCGTTCTGGCTGATCGCCACTCTCTGCGCCACGCTGGGCTTCGGCTACCACTACGGCGTGGACCTCGTCGCCGGCGTGGTGTTCGCGCTCACCGTCGAGGTGGCGCTGCGCACAGTCGACCGGGGCTGGGACCGGCGGGGCATCCAGCTGGTCGGCTACGGCGCCACGGTCTTCGCCGCGCTCTTGCCGGCGTACCGCTTTCTGCCGCTGGAGATGGCCCGGCACCAGGTGGTGTTCGGGCCGCTTCTCCTGCTCCTGATGGGCTCGGTGATCTTCGGCTACATACGGACGACCAGAGCGTGGAAGCCGGCGGTCCTGCCCGCGCGCCAACCGGAGCCGCAACCCGAACCGGCGTGAGCCTCGCAGTCATGGGCCAGGCCAACCGGGGCAGGTGCTCCGTGGGCGGAACCGGCTACTCGATGGCGTCGGCGAAGCCGACACGCACCGCGACCACGGCACCCGAGGCGTCCAGATCGGCTGACACGGGGAAGACGCCGTCGCCCCGCCCGGTCATGGCGCAGAGCAGTCGCGCGTCGCCGATGTCCACCGTCCCCGCCTCCCCTGCGGAGGCGCGCACCTGCCGCATGACCTGCCAGTGATGGGAATGGGGCCGGAAGTCCACCATGATGCGGCGCCCGGTCCGCTCCTTCCACCGCTCCAGAGCGATCGCCTTCTCCACGGCCTCCGCCACCGGCAGCCCGGTCCACCCGAGCACACCCTCCTCGCCCGGCTCACCCAGGGGCGGTGCCGCGAACGCCGCGGCGGCCTCCTGAGCGGCGGCACCCCAGAAGGCGACGTCGGCCAAGCCGTCCACGGGCTCGTCGTGCTGCCATTCGTCGAGGGCGTCGGCGTCGCCGAAGAGGACCCTTGCCCAGTCGACGCCGACGTCACCCAGCCGTACGGTCGACGCCACCGGGGCTTCGCTCATCCGGACCGATATCTCGGACCAGCGCGGTCCCATCCCGTCGCCGGAGCCGAAGCGCGAGGCCAGCACCGGCAGAGGACGATCGCCGGGCACTCCGCCCACCGCGACGACGGGCACTCCGAAGATCAGGAACCCGCCGCCACCTCCAGCGGCGGTACGGCGTACGCGCCGGGCGTGCGGTTCGCGGCCCGGCAGCGCCTCCAAGCGCGCGTCCAGACCCTCGGCCAGGCAGTGCTCGTCGAACATCCTGCTGAGCTCCGCCGCCTTGGAGGCAGGGATGTCGTGCAGCACGGCACCCGGCTGCCGGCCGAAACCGCGAGCCGCCGCCGAGGCGTCCGGGCCGGTCACGGCGAAGTCGACCGAGCCGAGCACCTCGGCTGCCAGCTCCGGGTCATCGATGCCGAGAACCGCGGGATCGATCTGAGCCGGCGACCGCTCTCCGCTCCACAGCCCCATATGGCCACCGTCGACGACGACCAGGGTCCCCGAAGGGCAACGGATCTCGCCCAGCCTGAAGATCTCTTCCACGGCGCGTGAGTCTACGACTCACCCCTGCCCCCGGGCGTCAGGCGGAGACAGGCCGGCACACCAGGCCTGCAGGGCCGGGCTGGCAGCCGCGGTGTTCCACACCCTGGACGGCCCTTGGCCAAGTCGTGGGCCTGTTGTACAAATAGGCCCATGATCTCCGAGCCCCTGGTGCGACGCCTGGTCATCGACCTGTGCCTGCGCGCGGGCTCGTGTTGTTGCTGAACCGGCCTTTTCCCGCACGTCTCGTCGTCCGGTGACACCACCCGGACGGGGGCCGCTGCCGCGCCCTGCCCCGGGCGCCCAGTCCGCATCGTTCAGCAACATCCGCGCCGGGACCGGCCGCTGCCGTCGGTCGACGGAGGCTTCCTGACCCGGCGCCCCCATGGAGGCCGCCCGTGTCCGCAACTCCCCGTCTGTCCGAGCCCGTACACGCCGAGGCACCTGTCGACGTGCCGTCCGCACGCCCCGCCCCGGTACGGCGGGTGTGGGTGCGTGTGCGCTCCTTCCTGCTGCCGCTCGGCTCACTGCTCGTCTTCCTCCTGCTGTGGCAGTCGCTGGCGGCGAGCGGCACATGGAGCGAGACGCTCGTTCCGCCGCCGGCCAAGGTGTGGGACGCGTTCGTCGACGTGTCCACGACGCACGACGGCGTGCGCGGCTACAACGGCACCTACCTGGTCGAGCACCTGGGCACCAGCCTGCGCCGCATCGCGATCGGCGCCGGCCTCGGCATCGCCTGCGGGGTGCTGTTCGGGCTGCTCATGGGAACCGTCGGCCTGCTGCGCGCGCTGTTCGAGCCCTGGATCACCTTTCTGCGGACCCTGCCGCCGCTGGCCTACTTCTCGCTGCTCGTCATCTGGCTTGGCATCAATGAGGAACCGAAGATCACGCTGCTGGCCGTGGCCGCCTTCCCGCCGGTGGCGGTGTCGACCACGACGGCCGTCGCGGTCGTGCCGAGGCAGCTGACCGAGGCCGCCCGCGCCCTCGGCGCCTCGCGGTGGGACCTGGTCAAGGACGTCGTCGTCCCCTCCGCCCTGCCCGAGACGCTGACCGGTGTCCGGCTCGCCGTGGGAGTGGCCTACTCCTCCCTCGTGGCAGCCGAGTTGGTCAACGGGCTGCCCGGCATCGGCGGCATGGTCAAGGACGCCGCCAACTACAACAACACCCCCGTGGTCCTGGTCGGCATCATCGCCATCGGCGTCTCCGGCCTGATCATCGACGGTCTGCTGCTGAGTCTCGAACGCGCCGTCGTACCGTGGCGCGGCCGCGCCTAGCACCAGCGGCACACCCACCCCCGGCGCACCGGTACACCGACCCCCGGCGCGCACCGGCACACCAACCCACGCGCACTGGTACACCGACCTCCTGCGCACCGGCGCACCGCCTCCCACGGCACAGACACCCGCGCCCCTCGCTCCCACGCGTCACCTTCCGTCCCCCCGACAGCACCCCCAGCACAGAAACGGCTTCGCCATGTCCCGTGTCCCCCAAGGCCCTTCCCGACGGCTCCTGCTGGCCGGCGCCCTCGCCGCCGTCTCCGCGGCGGTCACCGGCTGCTCCGCGGACAGTGCGGCGTCGACGTCCGGCGGCTCCAGGCGGCTGCGCATCGGCTACTTCGCCTTCCCCAGCGGCGACCTGCTCGTGAAGAACAGAAAGCTGCTGCAGAAGGCGCTGCCGGACCACACCATCACCTGGATCAAGTTCGACTCCGGGGCCGCCGTGAACCAGGCCTTCCTCGGCAAGGCGCTCGACATCGCCGCGCTGGGCTCCAGCCCGTTCGCCCGAGGGGTGTCGGGCAACTCGCCGATCCCGTACAAGGTCGCCTGGGTCCTGGACGTCGCCGGGGAGAACGAGGCGCTGGTCGCACGCAAGGACACCGGCGTCGTCGACGTCGCCGGGCTCAAGGGCAGGACGATCGCCACCCCCTTCGCCTCCACCTCGCACTACAGCCTGCTGGCCGCCCTGCAGACCGCCGGGCTGAAGACCTCCGACGTCAAGCTCGTCGACCTCCAGCCGCAGGCCATCCTCGCCGCCTGGCAGCGCGGCGACATCGACGCCGCCTATGTGTGGCTGCCCACGCTGAACGAACTGCGCACCACCGGAACCCAGCTCACCAGCAGCAAGGAGATCGGCGCGGCGGGCAAGCCGACGCTCGACCTGGCGGTCGTCTCGGACGACATCATCGCCAGGGACCCGGCGGCCATTGACGCCTGGCGCACTGAGCAGGCACAGGCCCTGCGCCTGCTCAGGTCCGACCCGGAGGGCTCCGTCAAGGCCGTCGCGGCGGAACTCGGCATCAGCGCCGCGGACGCCAGGGCCCAGCTCCGGCAGGGGGTGTTCCTCACCCCGGAGCAGGTGGCGTCCGCCGACTGGCTGGGCACCGACGGCAGCCCCGGCAAGCTGCTCACCTACGTCACCGACACCGCCCGGTTCCTGGCCGGCCAGAAGCAGATCGACGCAGCGCCGTCCCAGGACGTCGTCCGCAAGGCGTTCTACCTCAAGGGGCTGCCCGATGTCCTCAAGTGAAGCCACCGCGACCCTGCGGGAGCCGGACGCCGCGCTCCCGGGAACCGTACGCCTCGACCGGGTCGTCCACCGGTACGGCCGGGGCGGCGAAGCCGTCACCGCCGTCGGGCCCGTCGACCTGACCGTCCCCGCCGGGGAGTTCCTGGTCCTGGTCGGTGCCTCCGGGTGCGGCAAGAGCACACTGCTACGGCTCGTCGCCGGGTTCGAGCGGCCCACGCACGGCTCGGTGCGCGTCGGCGGTGCCGCGCCGCGCCCGGGGGTTGCGGCCGGCGTGGTCTTCCAGACCCCGCGGCTGTTCCCGTGGCGGACCGTGCGGGGCAACATCGACCTGGCGCTGCGGTACGCGGGCGTGGAGCGCGCCCAATGGCCCACGCGACGGGCGGAGTTGCTGGCCCGGGTCGGCCTGGAGGGCACCGAGAAACGCCGCGTCTGGGAGATCTCCGGCGGCCAGCAGCAGCGCGTCGCCATCGCCCGCGCCCTCGCCGCCGACAACCCGCTGCTGCTGCTCGACGAACCCTTCGCGGCGCTGGACGCGCTGACCCGGGAACGGCTCCAGGAGGACGTCCGCCGGGTGACCGAGCGGACCGGCCGGACCGCGGTGTTCGTGACGCACTCGGCGGAGGAGGCGGTGTTCCTCGGCTCCCGCATCGTCGTGCTGACCAAGGGCCCCGGCACCGTGGCCCTGGACCTCCCGGTCCCCCTGCCACGGGGCGACGTCGACGCCGGTGAACTGCGCGAGTCCGGTGAGTTCGCCGAGCTGCGCGCGCAGGTGGCCCACGCCGTCAAGGCCGCAGCGGCCTGACCCCCGTACCCGTATCAAGGAAAGGACACACAGGTGAGCATCCTCAGCGAGCGGCCCGCGCCGGCGCGGCTGCCGATCATCGAACTCGGCCCGCGTTTCGGCGCCGAGATCCACGGCATCGACCTCGGGCGCCTCGACGATGACGACATCCTGGCGCTGCGCGAGGCGCTGGTGGCGTACAAGGTGCTCTTCGTACGCGGTCAGCACGCCCTCGACGACGCCGCGCAGATCGAGTTCGGCAGAAGGCTGGGCGAGGTCACCGTCGGGCATCCCGTCCACGACTCCGGGGACGTGGCGCCCGAGGTGTACGCGCTGGACAGCCAGGACAACGGGTTCGCCGACGTCTGGCACACGGACGTGACGTTCGTGCCGCGTCCGCCGGCGATCTCCGTCCTGCGGGCCGTGGTGCTGCCGCCCAACGGCGGCGACACCAACTGGGCCGACAGCCAACTGGCCTACGAGTCGCTCTCGCCGGGGCTGCGGGACTTCGTCGACACGCTGAGCGCCGTGCACGACGGCACCCGCGAGTTCGGGTACTACCTGGCCCAGCGCCGAGGCGGCCGCGGCAACCTGTGGGAGGGGGAGGTGTTCACCGCGCTGACGCCGGTGGAGCACCCGGTGGTGCGCGTCCACCCCGAGAGCGGCCGCAAGGGCCTGTTCGTGAACCCCGGCTTCACCTCACACATCGTGGGCGTCTCGGAACACGAGAGCCGGGGCATCCTCGACATCCTCTACGCCCACCTCACCAAGCCCGAACACGTGGTGCGCCACCGCTGGCAGCCGGGTGACGTCGCCCTGTGGGACAACCGCAGCACGGCCCACTACGCCAACCGGGACTACGGCGACCGGCACCGCGTGATGCACCGCATCACCCTGCGCGGCGACGTGCCGGTCGGACCGGGGACCGCCCGCGGCTGACGGCAGCTGCGGGGAGGCCGGCCGCGGCCTCCCCGCACGAGCCGCGCCGCAGATCAGCCTCTGGAGCCGACAGGCACCCGGCTGAGCAGGTCACGCGCGCGGGACAGCGCCTGCTGGGGATCACGGAAACCGGTGTAGACGCAGACGGTGTACTGAACGTCCTCCAGCCGCCGCCGGGTGTCCGGTCCCGGGTTCCGTTGCGGTGTGAGCGCGTCGAATTCGTCGATCAGGTCACGAAGTACGGAGTAGTTGATCAGAGGCATCTCAGCTCCCGTTCCCGCACCTCACCGGTGCGTGCTCTTGCCTTCGTGTCTTTCCGACCGCGCCGCGCTCGGTGGTCGCATCGTGAGCGAGGGCAACGGCTCGTGCGTCGGAGCCGTCTGCTTGCGCGGGACGATGGGCCTACCGCATCCGTGGAACACAGCCCGAACCCCTCCCCGGAGCGGACGAGGGCGGTACGCGGAACCGTGAGAGCCCCAGCACAGCGAAAACGGCTGGGCGGCGGTAAGCAGGCGGTGGTGCGTCGGCCGGGTCTCGATCCGGCACCGTCGCTGCGTGACCGCGCTCACACTAGTTCAGCCGAGGGACAGGGGAAAGACCTTGGGGGTGCCTTCTCCTCACGGAGCGCATCTGACGCCGCACGCTGCGCCACTGACGGCGGGGGTGTTCCGGCCGAAAAAGTCCTAACCGTCGATGTCGAGCGCCGTTCCGTACAGCCGGTCCACCCTCAACCGGATGACCACTCGGCGCTCGGTGACCAGCTGCTCCAGGAACGCCTCTTCGTCCTCGGGCTTCGCGGCCTGCGGGATCATCCCGAGCAGCTCCCGCCCCACCGCGTCGCCGGGAACCGTCGTGCTCTCGGAGACCTCGGCCTCGCCTTCGGCCACGGCGAACGACCACACGTCGCCGCCCTGCACATGCAGTGCCACACGCGGGTTGCGCCGCACATGGCCGACCTTGACCCGGTCGGCGGTCGTCGAGAACCGCACGATGCGGGCGTCGGGGTCCCAGCTGTACAGCATGGTCGTCAGATGGGGGTGGCCACTGCGCTTGACGGTGGCGAGCGTGCCGAACTGCTGCTTGCCCAGCAGGTCGGAGAGGGCTTCGTCGGACAGGGGGCGAGGCGCTGGTCCTTGAGTCATGACGTGATCAACGCCCGTGCCCGCTCAGGAATTTCGCCCACGACCCGTCGGTCGGCCCGAGACGGCAACTCGTCGGTCGTCCCAGATCGGTCGTGCGAGACCGGTCGTCCCGAGCCGGCGACGCGACGAGCTGCTCGCCGCAGGGCGACGGGCGTGAGCCCGGTCCACCATTTCGGCAAGGCGCTTGCGTAAAGTACGATGACCGGGAGCTCGCGGGGGAGGAACGGGAGGCCAGTGATGCGCGCAGGCAACGGTGACGCCTCCCGGCTGCGCAAGTTGAACGCCGCCATTGTGCTGCGGGTCCTGCGCGCCGCGGAGGTGGCGACGCTCTCGGAGCTGGCCCAGGGTGCCGGCGTGTCCCGGCCGACGGCCGAGGCGATCATGGAAGAGCTGCTCGCCGACGGCTGGGCCGAGGAGCACGCCGAGGAGCGGGAGCACAGCGGTCGCCAGCGCGGCCGCCCGGCACGGCGGTTCCGATTCCGGGCGGCGGCCGCGCATGTGGCCGGCGTCGGGGTGGGCGCCTCGCACCTGCGGGCGGTGGTGACGGACCTGAACGGCACGACCGTGGCGGCGCGCACCGTGCCGCACCACCCCGGGATGCCCGCCGAGGAACGGCTGGCGGCGATCGCGGGTGTGGTGTCGGCGGTGGCCGAGGACGCCGGGCAGGCCGTCCCGGGGCTGACCGCCGTCGGGGTGGGCACGACCGGCGTGGTCGACGGCAGCGGCCGGGTCGTCAAGAGCGTCATCCTGCCGGGCTGGACGGGGGTGCGGCTGCAGGAGGAGCTGGACCGCAGGCTGGCCCCGCCCGTGCTGGTGGAGAACGACATGCGGCTGGCGGTGCTCGCCGAGCGCTGGCGCGGTGCGGCGCGGGGCTGCGACGACGTCGTCTACCTGTTCGCGGGCAGCAGGCTCGGCCTGGGCCTGCTGATCGGGGGCCGCCCGTACCGGGGGGCGCACGCCGCCTCCGGTGAGATCGGCCGTCAGCCCCACCCGCACTGGCAGGCGTTCCGGCATGTGACCGAGTACGCGATGGCGATGGAGCCCGGCGAGCTGCGCAACCAGGCGCAGGCCGCCCGGTTCGCCATCGAGCGGGCCCGGGGCGGAGACGAGGAGGCGCAGCGGGCGGTACACGCCTTCGCCCGGCAGCTGGGCGAGGCCCTGGCCACCGTGGTCAATCCGCTCGACCCGGAGATGGTGGTGATCGGCGGCAGCCTCGCACAGGACGCCGACCTGCTCGTCGGGCCCATCCAGGAGTGCCTGGACGAGGTGTGCGTGTACGCCCCCCGGGTCACCGCCTCCAGCCTGGGCGGCGAGTGCATCGCCCTGGGCGCGGCACGGCTGGCGCTGGACCACGCGGAAACCCTTCTATTCGACAACCCTGCTTCCTAAGTCACGTCAGGCGACCCGTGCCGTCGGGCTGTTCTGTGCCGAACCGCCCGAAGTACGCCCTGCAGGCTTCGAAGTTACTCGGTATTAACGATAGAGCCTTTCGTAAATACCCGCTACTCTCCAGCCGATCCGCCCGACCGATCGAATGGGGACGAGATGGCAGGCAAGGCGTGGGCACTGCTGTGCGCCGGGGCGCTGGTCGTCGGAGCGACCGCGTGTTCCTCCGGGGGCACCGGCTCCGACGGAACGGTCACGCTGCGGTACGCGTACTGGGACAAGGCCAACCAGGGCGCGGCGATGGACAAGATCGTCAAGGAGTTCGAGAAGAGTCACCCGAAGATCAAGGTGCGTCTTGAGTTCACACCGAACCGCGAGTACTGGACCAAGCTCCAGACGGCCGCCGCGGGAGGCAGCGCGCCCGACGTGTTCTGGATGAACGGCCCCCGCAGCGGCCTGTACTCCTCCCAGGGAGCGCTCCTGCCGCTGTCGGACCTGATCGCCCAGGACAAGGTGGACCTGTCCGTGTTCCCGAAGTCCCTCCTCGATCTCTACACCAAGGACGGCACGCAGTACGGCATACCGAAGGACTTCGACACGGTCGGCCTCTGGTACAACAAGAGCCTCTTCGACAAGGCCAAGCTTTCCTACCCCGACGCCTCCTGGACATGGAACGACGTGCGCGCGGCGGCGGCCAAGCTGACCGACCGCCCGCACGGGGTCTGGGGCATCGGAGCCCCGGCCTGGAACCAGACGCAGTACTACGACACGATCTACCAGGCCGGCGGCTACGTCATCTCCGAGGACGGCAGGAAGTCCGGCTATGACGACCCGGCCACCATCGAGGGCCTGAAGTTCTGGAAGGACTTCATCGACAACGGCCAGTCGCCGACGGTCCAGCAGATGACGGACACCGACCCGACGGAGATGTTCCAGAACGGCAAGCTGGCCATGTTCTACGACGGCTCCTACGACACCGCGATGTACCGCGACACCAAGGGCCTGAACGCGGACGTGGCACCGCTGCCGGCCGGCCCCGCCCGCAAGGCGACCATCATCCACGGCCTGGCCAACGTCATCTACCGCAAGACCCCGCACCCGAAGGAGGCGTGGACCTTCCTGAAGTTCCTCGCCTCCCGGCAGGCCAACGAGATACAGGCCGAGACCGGCTCGGTGATCCCCGCCTACCAGGGTCTGGCGGACACGTGGGTGAAGTCGACACCCCGCTTCCACCTGCGGGCGTTCGTCGACCAGCTGCCCGACGCCGTGCCCTACCCGGTCTCGGCGAACACCGCCGCCTGGGCGACACCGGAGACCGACGCCATGACGAAGGCCTTCACCAAGGGGCAGGACCTTCCCGCGATCTCCCGTGACTTCGCCAAGACGATGAACGCGGCCCTGGCGGAGGAGGAATGAGCACCCTGCAACGGGCGGTCCGCGTCAAGGCCGCCGCCCGCCCCGCCGCCCGGCGAACGATCCGCCACCGCGAGTGGGCATGGGGGTACGCGATGATCGCGCCCCTGGTCCTGGGGCTGGGTGTGTTCTACCTGTGGCCCCTGGCCCAGTCCCTCTACTACAGCTTCACCCGGTGGTCGCTGTTCGGGGACGCCACCTGGGTCGGCACCGGCAACTACACGAAGGTCTTCACCGACCCCGCCAACGCCGAGGCCCTCGGGAACACCCTGCTGTACGCGGGCCTGAGCCTGCTGGGCATCCCGCTGTCGGTCGTCGTGGCCGCGCTGCTCAACACCAAGGGCATGAAACTGGTGTCCTTCTACCGGACCCTGTACTTCCTGCCCGTCGTGACGATGCCGGCCGCGATCGCCATGATCTGGGCCTGGCTGTACAACGGCGACTACGGCTTGATCAACTACCTGCTGTCCCTGGTGGGCATCCCCGGCCAGTCCTGGCTCACCGACCCCTCCACCGCGCTGTACGCGATCGCGGCGGTCGGCATCTGGTCCCAGATCGGCTACAACGCGGTCATCTTCCTGGCCGGCCTGCAGGCCATCCCCCAGCACCTGTACGAGGCCGCGGCACTGGACGGGGCGGGCCGTATCCGGCAGTTCCTGCGCATCACCCTTCCCCTGCTGTCGCCGACCGTCTTCTTCGTCTCGGTGCTCTCCGTGATCAACGGCCTTCAGGTCTTCGACCTGGTCTATCTGCTGTTCCGCCGGGGCAACCCGGCGCGCGAGGACACCCAGACGGTGGTCTCCCGCTTCTACATCCTGGCCTTCGAGAACGGCGACAAGGGCTACGCCGCGGCCATCGCCGTCCTGCTGATGCTGCTCACCCTGCTCCTGACGGTCATCCAGTTCCGGATGCAGAAGAGGTGGGTGCACTATGCGTAGGACCGGCCGGCTCTGGCCCGTGCACCTCGTCCTCGGCGTCGGGGCGGCCGCCATGGTGGCCCCCTTCTTCTGGCAGATCCTCACCTCGCTGAAGACCTACAGCGAATCGGTCAAGGTGCCGCCCACCCTGGTCCCCTCCTTCGACTGGTCCAACTTCCAGCGGGTCTTCGAGACGGGACCGTTCCTGCAGCAGTACGCCAACACCGTGCTCATGACGGCCGGACGGACCCTGGCCCAGCTGCTGTTCTGCTCCCTGGCCGCCTACGCCTTCGCACGGCTGCGCTTCCCCGGCCGGGACGCCATCTTCGTCGTCCTGCTGTCGGTGCTGATGGTGCCCGGGCAGCTGTTCCTCATCCCGCAGTACCAGATCGTGCAGAGCCTGGGCTGGCTCAACAGCATGCCCGGCCTGATCGCGCCCGGCATGTTCAGCGCCTTCGGCACCTTCATGCTCCGGCAGTTCTTCCTGAACCTGCCCACGGACGTCGAGGAGGCGGCGAAGATCGACGGCGCCAACCCGCTGCGGATCTTCTGGAGCGTGATGCTCCCGCTGGCCAGGCCGGGCCTGATCTCCCTCGGCGTCCTGACGGTGCTGTGGTCGTGGAACGACCTGATGTGGCCGCTCGTCATCAACACCGACCCCGAGAAGATGCCGCTGTCGGCCGGCCTCGCCGCCCTCCAGGGCGAGCACATGACGGACTACCCGGTGCTCATGGCCGGTTCGCTGATGGCCAGCGCCCCGATCATCGTGCTCTTCGTCGTCCTGCAGAAGCGGCTGATCCAGGGCATCGCCTTCACCGGCTCCAAGTGACCCCTCCGAGCAACCGATGGAAGGAAACCCGTGGAAGACCTGCGCATCGCGGTCGTCGGACTCGGCCTGCGGGTCAGCCTGGCGCACGCCGCACACCGGCCCGGCCGCGGCTCGGCCGTGACCGCGATCTGCGACACCGAGCCGGCGCTGCTGAAGGCCATGGCCCCCCGGTTCGGCGATCCGTACACCACCGACGACCACCGGCGATTGCTGGACCGCACCGACGTCGACGCGGTCGTCATCCTGACCCCGGACGACACCCACGAGCGCATCGCCGTCGACTGCCTGCGAGCGGGAAAGGCCGTCTATCTGGAAAAGCCCATGCACATCACGGTGGAGGGCTGCGACCGCATCCTGGGCACGGCCCGCGCCACCGGCAGCCGGCTCTACGTCGGTCACAACATGCGGCACATGGGTGTGGTGCGGCTGATGCGCGACATCATCCGGCGCGGTGACATCGGCGAGCCCAAGACCGTGTGGGTGAGGCACTTCGTCTCCTTCGGCGGTGACTACTACTTCAAGGACTGGCACGCCGACCGCACCCGCACGACCGGGCTGCTGCTGCAGAAGGCCGCACACGACCTGGACGTGATCCACTGGCTCGCCGGCGGCTACACCGAGCGCGTCAACGCCTTCGGCGACCTGATGCTCTACGGCGACCTGCCCCGCCGAGCCCCCGGCACACCCCGCCCCGACGGCTGGCTGACCGAGTTCGACTGGCCGCCGCACACCCGCACCGGCCTGCACCACGTCGTCGACGTCGAGGACGTGTCGATGATGCACATGCGCCTGGACAACGGGGTGCTCGCCGCCTACCAGCAGTGTCACTTCACCCCCGACTACTGGCGCAACTACACCGTCATCGGCACCGAGGGCCGGCTGGAGAACTTCGGGGACGGCCCCGGTGACACCGTGAAGGTCTGGAACACCGGCCCCACCGACTACCGCGCCGACGGCGACGCCTCCCACCGCGTCCCCGACGCCGAGGGCACACACGGCGGCGCCGACGCCGGCACCGTCGCGGAGTTCTGCCGCTTCGCCCGCGAGGGAGGCCCCACCGACACCTCACCCGTCGCGGCCCGCATGAGCGTGGCCGCGGGATACCTGGCCACCCGCTCGCTGCGCGAGGGCGGCACGCCGTACGACGTGCCGCCCCTGGACGAGGACCTCGTGGCCTACTTCGAGGGAGGGCAGAAGTAGCGGAGGACCCGTCTCCGAGGGAACACTGCATTGTGTCGCCCGTCACAATAATGCGTTATTATCGGGGGTCGTGGCGGGCTGCACGAGGTGATGGGGGAGCGGTCGATGGACGAGCGGAAGGAACGCATCCTGCGCGCGGCGGCCGAGGTGCTGGCCGAACGCGGCTTCGACGCCGGCCGGTTGCGCGACGTCGCCATCGCGTCCGGAGTGTCCATCGGCGCGCTCCAGCACTACTTCGAGACCCGGGACACCCTCTTCCGGGAGGCCTTCGCCTGGTCGATCGACGACCTGATCGAACGCTGGCGGGCGGCGGCCGCCGACGCGACCAGCGCCTGGGGCCGCTTCGAACTGCTCGTCACGGCACTCACCACCGACCCCACCCTCATCCGGCGCTGCGCCACCTGGACCGAGTTCTGCGCGAGCGCCTCCCGCCGCGAGGAGCTGCGCGAGGGGGTGCACCGGGTCCACGCCGAATGGCAGACCCTGGTCGGCGACATCGTCCGACATGGCCTGCGCAGCGGGGAGTTCGACCCCACCGTCCCGGCCGAACTCGCCATCGGGTCGCTGGTGGCCCTGGTCGACGGCTGCGAGATGGCGGTGGCGTCCGGCTCCGGACTCACCGCCGAACGTTACGCCGAGCTGATGCTCGGCACCGCGCGCGCCCTGCTCGGCGTCCGCGCCTGAGCCCCCGGGAGGACCTTCATGGGAGTGCGGTTCCCGCACCTGTTCAGCCCGCTGCGGATAGGCCCGGTGACCATCCGCAACCGGATCCTGTCCTCCGGGCACGACACGGTCCTGGTCCGGGAGGGCGAGGTCACCGAGGAACTGATCGCCTATCACGAGGCCCGCGCGCGAGGCGGCGCCGGCCTGATCGTGCTCCAGGTCTCGGGCGTCCACGCATCCGCCCGCTACACCACCCATGTCCTCATGGCCACCGACGACACCTGCGTCCCCGGCTACGCAAAGCTCGCGCAGGCGGTGCACCGGCACGGAGCGAAGGTCTTCGGCCAGCTCTTCCACCCCGGCCGGGAGATCCTGGAGTCGAAGGACGGCAGCGCACCGGTCGCCTGGGCGCCCTCCGCCACCCCGAGCGAACGCTTCCACGTGATGCCTCGCGCCATGACCGAGCCCGAGATCCACGAAGTCCTCGACGGCTACGGCCAGGCGGCCCGCCGACTGCGCGAGGCCGGGCTCGACGGCGTGGAGGTCGTCGCCAGCCACGGCTACCTGCCGGCGCAGTTCCTCAACCCCGAGGTGAACGTCCGCGACGACGGCTGGGGCGGCGACCCGCAGCGCCGGCTGCGCTTCCTGCGTGAGGCGCTGCTGAGCGCGAGGAAGGCGGCAGGAGACGGCTTCGTGGTCGGCCTGCGCATCTCAGGCGACGAACTGAGCCACGACGGCCTCACCGGCGAGCTGGTGCTCCGCACCGTCACCGAGCTCGACGCCGAGGGACTCGTCGACTACGTCTCGGTGTGCGCGGGCAGCTCGTCCAGCCTGTCTGGGGCCCAGCACATCGCCCCGCCCATGTCCCAGCCCGCCGGCTACACCGCGCCGCTCGCCGCCGAGGTGCGCGCCGTCGTCGGCGTGCCCGTGATGGTGGCCGGGCGGATCAACCAGCCGCAGGAAGCCGAGCAGATCCTCGCCGAAGGCCAGGCGGACGCCTGCGCGATGACCAGGGCCCTGATCTGCGACCCGGACCTGCCGGCCAAGGCCGCCGACGGCCGCGCCGAGGAGATCCGCGCCTGCATCGGCTGCAACCAGGCCTGCATCGGCCACTTCCAGCTCGGCTACCCGATCTCCTGCATCCAGCACCCGGAGACCGGCCGCGAGCGCCGCTTCGGCGTACTGCCGGCGATCACCCGGCGCAAGAAGGTGCTGGTGGTCGGCGGCGGACCCGCCGGCCTGAAGGCCGCCGCCGTGGCCGCGGCACGCGGCCACGAGGTGGAACTGCACGAGGCGGAACGACGCGTCGGCGGTCAGGTGCTCCTCGCCCAACTCCTGCCCGGACGCGCCGAGTTCGGTGGAGCGATCACCAATCTCGAAGGCGAGGCACGCCGCGCGGGAGCCCGCATCCTGGTCGGCTCACGGATCGACGGCGCCGCCCTCGCCGCCGCGGCACCGGACGCCGTGGTGCTCGCCACCGGCGCCCGCCCGCGCCGCCCCCGGCTGGAGCTGATCGACGATCCCGTGGTGCTCGACGCGTGGTCGGTGATCCGCGGCGGCGAGGTGCCGCGCGGACGGATCGTGGTCGCGGACTGGCGCGGCGACTGGATCGGCCTCGGCGTCGCCCTCCAACTCGCCAGCCTGGGCAGGAAGGTGACGCTGTGCGTGACGGGCTTCGCCGCGGGCGAGCACCTGCAGCAGTACGTACGCGCCGCCATGCTCGCCCAGGCGGCACGGGCACGGATCGAGATCGTCCCCAACGTGCGTCTCTACGGCGCCGACAGCGACACCGTGTACCTCCAGCACACGCTCACGGAGGAACCGGTGCTGCTCGAAGGGGTCGCGGGCACCGTCCTCGCGCAGGGCCACGCCCCGGTCGACGACCTCGACCCCACCGCCCTCGGCATCCCGGCCCACCGGGTCTTCAGCGCCGGGGACCGCGTCACTCCGCGCACCGTGGAGGAGGCGGTCCTGGAGGGCCTGACGGTGGCGGCCGGGCTGTGAGAACCGGCGGGCCACGAGCGCGGAGCTGTGCCGGTCATCGGTCCACTAGGCTGCGACGATGGACCAAGTAGCCGACACCGCCGAGAAGTTCGCCCCGTCCGTAGGTCCGGCCGAGGCGAACGACTACGACAGCTTCGCCGAGGCGTACGCGGCGGAGAACGAGAACAGCCTCGTGAACGCCTACTACGAGCGGCCCGCGATGCTGGCCCTCGCCGGAAACGTGGCCGGCCGGCGGATCCTGGACGCCGGCTGCGGCTCCGGCCCCCTGTCCGCCGCCCTGCGCGACGCCGGTGCCGTCGTCACCGGCGTCGACGCCAGCGCCGCAATGCTGGCGCTGGCCAGACGGCGGCTCGGTGACGAGGCCGATCTGCACCTGGCCGACCTGAGCGACCGCCTGCCGTTCGCCGACGGTGCGTTCGACGACGTGGTCGCGTCGCTGGTCCTGCACTACCTGGAGGACTGGGGACCGACGCTGAACGAGCTACGGCGGGTGCTCAGGCCAGGCGGCCGGCTCATCGCATCGGTGGACCACCCCGTCGTGGCCTACACGATCCAGGATCCCCGGCCCGACTACTTCGCGACGACCAGCTATACCTTCCACTGGACGTTCGACGGGCGGCCCGTCCCGATGAGGTTCTGGCGCAAGCCGTTGCACGCCATGGTCGACGCCTTCACCACCGCCGGCTTCCGCCTCGCCGCCCTCAGCGAGCCGCAGCCCGACCCGGCCGCACGCGAACTGTTCCCCGACGGCTTCCAGGACCTGTCGACCAAACCCAACTTCCTGTTCTTCGTCCTCGATGCCACGCCGTCGGCCGCGTGAGCGGACGACCCGGGCCGCGGACCCGGACCGTCAGCGGTCCGGGCCGAGCAGGGGCTTGACGTCCAGAATCGGGGTTCCGTCGAGGGCTTCCAGATGACGGACGTGGACACGTGTCCCGGCGATGGCGACGATATGGACGGTATGCACGCCGATCGGGTTCGGGCGGTCGGGTGCGCGCGTGGCGAAGACGCCGGTGAGCGGCCTGGCGGCGTCGCCACGCGGGTGCACGGTGAGCGTGCCGCGGTCGGCGCGGTCCAGCCAGGTGAGCAGCAGGACGTCGGTGCCCGGGGTCAGGCCCTCCAGGGCGTGGGCGTATCGGTCGTCGAAGACGAGCCAGGCGTCCGGAGCTCCCTCGTCGGGCTGCCGGGGCGCGGTGCTCCGGTCGGTCAGCGTCGACTCGACGCGCCCGAGGGCCCGCACGGTGTATTCGGTCAAGACTCCCGCATCCTTCCCCTGGCGGGCCCGGTCCAGGACCGGACGATCCTGGACCGGGCCCTTTCAGCCGGTCAGTTCTCCAAGCCGGCGAACATACCGGGCTCGTACGAACCGCCCGGGTTGTGCACGATCACGTTCATCCGGGTGGCCGCGTTGATCAGAGCGATCAGACAGACCAGCGCACCGACCTCGTCGTCGTCGAAGTGCTTGCGCACCGCGGCCCACGTCTCGTCGGACACACCGTGGTCGCCGAGCCGGGTGCCCTCCTCGGCGAGCGCCAGCGCGGCCCGCTCGCGGTCCGTGAAAACGGTGGTGTGACGCCACGCGGCGACCAGGTTCAGCCGGAGCGCGGACTCACCGGCGGCCGCTGCCTCCTTGGTGTGGATGTCGACGCAGAAACCGCAGCCGTTGAGCTGGCTGACCCGCAGCTCCACCAGCTCGCGCAGGGTCTTCGGCAGCGTCGACTCGTCCAGGACGATGGAGACGTTGAAGAACCGCTTGGCGATCTTCGCGGCGGTCGGGCTGTCGAACATGTTGAAACGGGGTTCCATGCTGTCCTCACTGGTGAGTTGTGTGCCGTGCGGATCGTCCGCCCGGCGTCGTCGACATGGAGATGCCGCCGCCCCGCCCCCTGTGACAGCCGCATGGTGTGACGAAGGCCACCGCCGAGGCGCGTCAACGGCGGGCGTGCCTGCGCAAAGGCCCCGGAGCGTCAATCGACGGGCTCCTGCTCCTCGGACGGCCCGAAAGCGACGCTTCAGCGGACCTCGAAGCGGTTACAGGGCCGTATGGAGGACATGAACGGGACGGGTGCGACAGGGAGGGCAACCTGCTCCCGACGCATCCCCAGCGCACTCCGGTGCAGGAGCGGAGACGAGTGATGGCCACCTCGCTCGGTGAGGCCCGGGTCGGCATCTCACGACCGGCGAGTATCCAGCTGCCGGGCATCGTGCTCGGAGTGGGCATGGGCGGCTTCGCCGACGGCATCCTGCTGCACCAGCTCCTGCGGTGGCATCACATGCTCACCAGCACCGACCACGACCGCATCGGCGTGAAGTACTACGACCCGCACACCGTCTCCGGCCTGGAGATGAACACGCTGTGGGACGGCGTCTTCCACACCGTGTGCTGGCTCGCCGTCCTGATCGGACTCGGCGTCCTGTACTCCCGGGTGACCCACGACCGGCTGCGGGTGTGGGCGTCCCGGGTGCTGTGGGGGTGGATGCTCGTCGGCTGGGGTCTGTTCAACCTCGTCGAGGGCCTGCTGGACCATCAGATCCTCGGTATCCACCACGTCCGCGGCGGACCGCACCAGGCGTGGTGGGACGCCGCCTTCCTCGTCCTGGGAGCCGTGCTGGTCGCCGGCGGGTACCTGCTCCAGCGCAGCGGCCGGCCCTTCGATCCGAGCGCCGCCGCGGGCCGGACGGAGGGCGGGCGAGCCTGATGGGCCACGACATGCACGGCCACGGCCACGGGCACGCGGCGGGCAGCGGCCTGCTGGACACGCTGCTCCCCATACTCGCCCTCGCGGCCGCCGCCGGAGCGTATGTGCTGCTCGCCCGCAGGGCTCGCCGCCGCAACCCCGTCCTGGGCTGGAGCCGCCGGCGGACGGGCTGGTTCCTGGCCGGGACCGTCCTGCTCGGCATCGCGCTGCTGCCGCCTGTTGGTCCCTTCGCGCACGAGGACTTCCGCGGCCACATGGCCCAGCACATGCTCATCGGCATGTACGCGCCGCTCGCACTCGTCCTGGCCGCCCCCGTCACCCTGCTGCTGCGCACCCTTCCGGCGGCCCGCGGCCGGCAGTTGACCGCCGTACTGCACAGCCCGCCCGCCCGCGTCGTCGCCCACCCGGCGGTCGCGCTGGCGCTCTCCACGGGCAGCCTCGCCGTGCTGTACTTCACCCCGCTCTACAACGCGATCACGCCGCATCCGGCAGCGCACTGGCTGCTGCACGCGCACTTCCTGCTGTCCGGGTGCCTGTTCGCCCACGCCATCGCCGGGCCGGACCCCGCACCCTCCCGGCCGGGCGTCAAGGCACGGCTCGTGTACCTCGGCGTCGCGATCGCGGCCCACGCGGTGATCTCGCAACTGATGTACGGCGGCTTCTGGGTGGACATCCACGCCCCCGTCGACCAGGTCCAGGGCGGTGCGGAGATGATGTACTACGGCGGCGACATCGCCGAACTGCTGCTGGCCGCCGCCCTGGTCACGACGTGGCGCTCCGACCACCGGCGCCCTGCCGCCGTGGATGCCGTCGCCCCGCGGGGAGCGTCGGCATCGGCCTGACGGCGGACACCGAGTTCCTCGACGAGCGACCTGCCGAGCCCTACCCGGCCCGGATCACGCCTGCGCCGCCGCCTTCGCGAGCTCGGCCAGCACACCGGCCAGTTGCGCACGGGCCTCCGGATCGGCGAGCACACCGTTCTCGCCTTTCGCTCCGTGGTTCACCGGGAGCTTCACACAGGCCGCGTCGACGATGTGGGCGCCGGTGTACCCCAGCACCGTCCGCAGGGTGGCCTCCGCGCCCTGGCCTCGGCCCGGCGCGGCGGCGTTGACCCAGGCGACCGGTTTGTCGCAGATCTCGGTGCCGCCGACCGTCCAGTCGAGCAGGTTCTTGAACGATCCCGGCAGCGTGCCCGCGTACTCCGGCGTGCAGATGAGGACTCCGGCCGCCTGGCCGATCGCGGCACGCAGGCCGGCCACCGGAGCGGCCAAGGGCTCGGCGTCGTCGTCCGGGTTGAAGTGGGGCAGGCCGGCCAGGCCGTCGTACAGGACGGCACGCACCTCCACGGACGGCGCCACCTCCAGCGCGGTGCGCAGAACGGCCTCATTCGTGGAGCCTTTTCGCAGGCTTCCCGACAGCAGAAGAATCTCCGGTAGCGCAGACATCCGCCCAACCTACCGTCACCGGACGGGGGTTCGAGCGGAACCGGGTCGCAGGGGTCGGCGTCACCCCTGGAGACCGCAAGATCAAGAGTTCCGGAGGACCCACCCATGGCCGGCACGCAGGCCCGCTATCTGTACCTCACCCGGCACGGGGAGGCTTCGCCGGACGAGAGCGAGCTGACGGAGGCGGGCCGGCGCCAGGCCGCCCTCCTGGGGCGACGGCTGCGCGGCGTCCCGCTGACGGCGATCCATCACGGACCGCTCGCCCGCGCCGAACAGACCGCACGGCTGGTCGCCGAACAGCTCGACGACGTCCCTCTGCGGCGTTCCGAGGAGGCCGGCGACTATGTGCCCTACCGGCCGGCGCGTGATGAGCTGCCGCCGGAGGCGGCCGACACGCTGCTGGGCTTCCTGAACCAGTTCCCGGCCGAGGAAGACCGGCTGGGCGCCGAGCTCGCGGCGGCGGCACTCGCGCGGTTCACCGGTCCCGTCGCCGACGACGAGCCGCGCCACGAACTGCTCGTCACCCACAACTTCCTCACCGGCTGGCTCCTCCGCGCGGCCCTCGACGCCCCGAAGTGGCGCTGGCTGGGCATCAACCACGCCAACGCGGCGCTGACCGTCCTCCGCTACGCGCCCGGCCGCGCCGCGGACGTCCTCCTCTTCAACGACACCGGCCACCTTTCTGCCGAGCTCCGCTGGACGGGCTTCCCGCCCGAGCTCCACGTCTAGGACCCCTCCGTCCGGCGGCGCCAGTGGTAGCGCCAGTGCTCCGACACACGGTGGTCGTCCTCGAAGCCGGGACCCAGCGGGCCGACCCGTTCGTAGGCCTGATCGGTGCGGGGGTCGTCGCGGCGGGCGAGGGCGCAGGCGGCCTCAAGCCGCAGCAGCTGGTTGTCGTCGTCCAGCAGGTCGAGGAAGGCTTCCGTGACGGCGGCTGTCCGGTCGAGGGAGACGGAGAGGGATTCGGCGGCACCGGCCCGCACGCCGAGGTCGGTGTCCCGCACCAGGGTGAGCAGGGCTTCCCGGATCGCCGGGGCAGTTCACGTGGCTCGGCGAAGACCCGGGCGGTGACACCGCGAACGCCGGGGTCGGGATCGCGCGCCAGGGTGAGCAGGGT
>NZ_PQSS01000016.1 GCF_002920535.1 Streptomyces sp. Ru71
GGCCCGGCCTCCCCGGCCCGCCCGGCCGGCCGGGCGGAGGCGGACCGTTCAGCCCACCGGCATGTCCGCCGTCGTCGGGAGTTCCGCTCGTACGGTGAAGCCGCCGCGCTCTCCGGCGGTCGCGGCCAGGGTGCCGCCGGCCGCCGCGAGCCGTTCCGTCAGGCCCTTCAGGCCCGTGCCGCCCACCGCGCCGGGCGGTGGGGCGTCGGAGCCGCGCCCGTCGTCGGTCACCGTCAGCCGCACCCGTTCCCCCGTCCCCGTGACCGCGATCTCGCACTGGCGGGCCTGGCTGTGGCGCACCGCGTTCGTCACCGCCTCCCGGACCACCCACCCCAGCAGCGCCTCCGTCTGCGCCGCGAGCGGCGGCCCCGAGCGACGCACCACGGGTTCGATGCCCGCCGCGCTCAGCGCGGAGCGCGCCCGGTCCAGTTCGGTGGACAGGCTGCCGTCCCGGTACCCGGTGACGGCCTCGCGGATCTCGGTGAGCGCCTGCCGCCCCACCGACTCGATGTCGGTGATCTGGGACAGCGCCGCGTCCAGGTCGCGCGGCGCCAGCCGCCGCGCCGCCTCCGACTTGACCACGATCACCGACATGGTGTGCCCGAGCAGGTCGTGCAGATCGCGGGAGAAGCGCAGCCGCTCCCGCTCCACGGCCCGGTGCGCCAGTTCCTCCCGCGCGGCGCGCAGTTCGCGCACCGCCTCGGACAGGGAGAGGATCGCCGCCGTCACCATCGTCGAGATCCAGCTGGCGTACGCGATGGTCATGCCGTCCCAGCCGTCGTGCGCGCAGGACACCACCCCGGCGAGCACGGCCACCCCGGTGCCCACCGCCTTCAGCCGCGGCCCGCGCACCACGGCGCCCGTGGCCAGCCCCAGCAGCGGGAAGAACAGCAGCCAGTTGTCGCCGTACGCGATGGCCAGCCCGCAGGTCACCGCGGCCATCAGGCCGAGGGCCAGCCATGTGGAGCGCGCCTGCCGCTTGTCCTTGTCGAACGCCCGGAAGGCGACGTAGATGTAGAGGGAGTTGAAGGTGAGCAGGCCGAGGCCGCCGATAAACGGGTTCGGGGTCGTGCCCTGGAAGATGTTGGAGAAGGCGCCCAGGCCCATGAGCAGCCAGGGCAGCAGCGTGTAACCGCTGGGCGGCGGTCCCGGGTCCTCCTGCGCCTTCTCGCACCGGCGGGCCTCCCGCGAGCGCGCCGCCCGCGCCCGGCCCGCCTTCGCCACTGCCCGCCATGCCCGCAGCCGGCATCTGACGCCGTCTCCCCATGTCATGCTCGAATTCCCCCGATCGGTCCGTCCGGTCGGCTCGTCCCGCCACCGCGGCGGCACGACGCGCCGGTCATGTCCCCGACACTACGGGTGCCGGCCGGTGTCCGGCAGATGCGCTTGTACGGACCTCGGCAGGACAAATGTCACGGCCGCCGGAGGCGGGACACGCGGATCTGACGAGGCGTCAGGAGTCTTCACAACTGCGGACCGCTCGGCTATACAGAGGACCGCCGGACTGGAACGCGTTTCAGTTCACGGGTTCCGGTCCCGCCCCGTGTCGACCTCGGTGCGGCCGACGGTGCGGACAGCCGCACCGAGGTCTCCAGCGACGTCAGGAGCCCCATGCCCATCGACGCAGCCCAGGCCCTCGCGGCCGAGCCCCGGACCGGCGACATCTCCTGGACCGCCAAGGACGTCCAGCTCTACCACCTCGGCATCGGCGCGGGCCGCCCCGCCACCGACCCCGACGAGCTGCGCTACACCCTGGAGTCCCGGCTGCACGTCCTGCCGAGCTTCGCCACCGTGGCCGGCTCCGGCGCACCCGGTGTGATCAGCGGGCTGTCCATGCCCGGCGTCGACGTCGACCTCGCACGCGTCCTGCACGGCGGGCAGTCGCTGACCGTGCACCGGCCGATCCCGGCCCAGGGCACCGCGACGGCCACCTCCCGTGTCGCCGCCGTCCACGACAAGGGCAAGGCGGCCGTCCTGGTCCTGCGCACCGACGTCGAGGACGCCGACGGGCCGCTGTGGACCAACGACGCCCAGATCTACGTACGAGGGGAAGGCGGCTGGGGCGGCGACCGCGGGCCGTCCGCCCGCCTGGACGCGCCCACCGGCGAGCCCGAGCGGGTCGTCGAGCGGGCGGTCCGCGAGGACCAGGCGCTGCTGTACCGCCTCTCCGGCGACTACAACCCGCTGCACGCCGACCCCGAGTTCGCCAAGGTCGCCGGCTTCGACCGGCCCATCCTGCACGGGCTGTGCACGTACGGCATGACCCTGAAGGCCGTCGTCGACACGCTGCTCGGCGGGGACGTGACCCGGGTGCGCGCCTACAGCACGCGGTTCGCCGGGGTCGTGTACCCGGGGGAGACCCTGCGCATCCGCCTGTGGCCTGCGGCGGGTTCCGTACGGGTGGCCGTGAGCGCCGTCGAGCGGGACGACGCCCCCGTGCTCGCCGACACCGTCGTCCACCATTCCTGACACCCGCACGCGGAGGGGACCATGCGCGCAGCCGTACTGCACGAGACCGGCCAGGACAAGCTGGAGGTCCTCGACGACGTCGAGGCGGTGGGCTTCGGCCCCGGCAAGGTGAGGATCCGGGTGCGCGCCACGGGGCTGTGCCACTCCGATCTGTCGGCGATGAGCGGGGTGCTGCCGCAGCCGGCGCCTTTCGTGCCGGGGCACGAGGGGGCGGGCGAGGTGCTGGAGGTCGGCGAGGGCGTCACGCGCCTCCAGCCGGGGGACCGGGTGCTGGTGTGCTGGCTGCCCGCCTGCGGGGCGTGTCCCGCCTGCCGCCGCGGGCAGAGCGAGCTGTGCCTGGCCGGGTTCATGAACGCGGGCACCCCCAACTTCCGTCGCCCCGGCGGCGACGTCTTCGGGTTCGCCGGGACCGGCACCTTCGCCGAGGAGGTCGTCGTCGACGCCGGGTGCGCGGTGCCGATCCCGGACGACGTGCCCTTCGACATCGCCGCGCTGATCGGCTGCGGGGTGACCACCGGGCTCGGCGCCGTGTTCAACACGGCCGATCTCCAGGCCGGTTCCTCCGTCGCCGTCATCGGCTGCGGCGGCGTGGGCATCTCGGTCGTGCAGGGCGCGCGGCTGAGGGGCGCCGCCGAGATCGTCGCCGTCGACCCGGTGGCCTCCCGGCGCGAGGCGGCCCTCGGCTTCGGCGCGACCCGGGCCGTCGCCCCCGAGGAACTGCCCGAGGCCAAGCAGCAGATCACCGGCGGCGAGGGCTTCGACCACGTCTTCGAGGTCGTCGGCCGCTCCACCACCGCCCGCACCGCCTACGACAGCACCAGGCGCGGCGGCACCCTCGTCGTGGTCGGCGCCGGAGCCATGGACGACATGCTCCAGCTCAACATGTTCGAGCTGTTCTTCGACGAGAAGCGCATCCTGCCGTCCCTGTACGGCGGTGGCGACGTGATCCGCTCCTACGAGCGCACCATCGCCCTGTGGCGGGCCGGACGCATCGACCTGGCCGGGCTGATCACCCACCGCGTGCCGCTGACCGGGATCAACGAGGCGCTGGAACAGATGCGCACCGGGACCGCCCTGCGCACCTGCGTCGAGATCTGAGGTGGTGGTGATGGCACGGCCGCTGCAGGGCCGCTGCGCGATCGTCACCGGCGCGGGCCGCGGGCTCGGCCGCGCCGAGGCGCTGGAACTGGCCCGGCTCGGGGCCGCCGTCGTCGTCAACGACTACGGGCAGCCCGGACGGGACGGCACCGGAGCGGCCTCGGCCGGTCCCGCCGAGGAGGTCGTCGCCGAGATCCGCGCCGCGGGCGGCACCGCGCTCGCCCACACCGGGGACGTGGCCGACTTCGACCAGGCCCGAGAGCTGGTCGAGACGGCCGTCGCTCGGTTCGGCGCGCTGGACATCCTCGTCAACAACGCGGGCATCCTGCGCGACCGCATGGTCTTCTCCATGGCGGAGGAGGAGTGGGACGCGGTGATCCGGGTCCACCTCAAGGGGCACTTCAACACGACCCGGTTCGCCGCCGCGCACTGGCGACAGCGGTCCAAGGCGGCCGGTGGCCCGGTGTACGGGCGGATCGTGAACACCTCCTCGGAGGCGTTCCTCGCCGGTTCCGCCGGCCAGCCCAACTACGCGGCGGCCAAGGGCGGCATCGTCGGGCTGACGACGTCCACGGCCCTCGCGCTCGCCAAGTACGGCGTCACCGCCAACGCCATCTGCCCGCGCGCCCGCACCCGGATGACCGAGGACGTCTTCGCCTCCCTCGCCCGCCCCGACGCCGGCCTCGACCCGCTGGCCCCGGAGCATGTCGCCCCGCTCGTCGGCTATCTGGCCTCCCCGGCGGCGGGCGGGATCAACGGGCAGCTGCTCGTCGTGCACGGCGGCATGGTCGCGGTGATGGAACGCCCGCGGGTGCGGGGGAAGTTCGACAGCAAGCAGGAGGCCTTCACCTACGACGAGCTGGACGCCGTACTGACGCCGTACTACGCGGAGCGGCCGGCGGGGGAGACGTTCGCGGCGGCGGAGGTGCTGGGGCTGCGGCGCGGCACCCCCTGAGCGGTGCGCGCCCCCGGGAACCCCCCCGCCGAAACGCGGAACGGCCCCGCCCGGTCGAGGGCGGGGCCGTTCACGCAGGCGCCGTCAGGCCGCCGTTTCGGCCTGTTCGGCCGGCTTGCGGTGGCGGCCGCGGGGGGCCGTCTCGCTGTCCTGCGTCGAGACCTGACCCCACTCACCCCGTCAAACATGATCTTTCGTACAGCCGGGCGAGTGTAACCGGCGCACCTCGGGCGGAATCCAGCCGCACACGCCAACCGGCACCAGTTCGTTACAAGTCGTCCCAACGGCCCCTGCAGGACGGCGGGGGCCGGATTCCGGTGGCTGGGTGGGCTTGCCGGGGTGTCTGTGTGGCGCGCGTGGCAGGGGAGGGGACCGGGGGCCTGGGGTGGCCTGCGGCGGTCGTGTGTGGCGGCCGGTGGTGCTTGGCCACCGGTCGTGCCAGGCGTGCCTGCCGCACGGGCACGGGCCGGGCCCCGGGGCGGCTGGGCTGGCTGCCGTGGGGTCTGTGTGGCGTGCGGTGGCTGGGGAGGGGGCCGCGCCCCGGGTGACCTGCGGCGCCCGCCCGTACCGGCCGGTGCTACTTGGTCACCAGTCGTGCCAGCGGTGCCTGCTGCAACGGCACCGGCCGGGGTGTCGTGGGCTCCGCCGGGGGCTGGGCGGGCTCCTCGGGTGGCTGTGCGGTCAGGGGTGGCACGGTGACGCGGGCGAGGCCGCAGGGGACCTCCTCGGTGGTGTACGGCAGTCGCAGCTCGCCCTCGCGGGTGAGCAGCCCGGTGCCCGTCAACCAGCCCGCCGGCGCCGCGAGATGGCGCACCTGCCGCTCGGCCGGCCGCCACACCCCGGCCCAGGTGCCCAGCGGCCCGTCGATGCGCAGCGCCACCGCGCACGCCTCGGGCGTCAGCACCTGCCCCGGCTGGATCGCGAACGGCGTCACCCGGCACTCCGGCAGCCTGAGGCTCTCCGGGAACCGCACCGGCAGGGTGCTGCCCAGCACGCCCCAGCCCAGCCGGGGCACGCCGCCCGGATCCGGCGCGTCCGAGGAGATCAGCAGCAGCCCGCTGTCGGGGTCGGCGATCAGCACCCGGTCGTCGCTGGCCTCGGTGATCTGCAGCAGCGGCGACACCTCGCCGCCGCGCCCCAGGTCCACCACGACCGCCTTGGTGCGCCCGCCGGTCTCCCGGTCCAGCGCCAGCATCCGCCCGGCGTGGTCCAGCCACACCCCGCCCGAGCACCGCCCGGGTACCTCGGCGAGCCGCTCCGGTCCGAACGCCCCGCCCGCGACCAGCCACACCGCGCTGGAGCGCGGGCCCACGGCCAGGGCGTACGCCCGCTCGCCGCCCGGCGCCGGCGGCAGCAGCCGCAGCGTGCCGTCCCCCGGGACGGACACCGCGCCCAGCGGCAGCTCACCGGTGCCGGGGCCGGTGGGGTAGAGGAGGCAGAAGTCGTACCGCCCCTCGACCCGGCGCTTGATCAGCACCCGGCCGTCCGCCAGCGGCTGCACCTCGGTGCCGGGCTCCTCGGGCTGGTTCCCGGGCAGCGGTACCGCGTAGGGCTCGGGGCCGGACAGGGTCCAGCGCTCCGGGAAGGCGGACTCGCCCTCGTGGGCGAGGCGCGCGCCGTAGCCGCCGTCCACCGTGAGCACGCACCCGGGCCGCGGGGAGAAGCCGTCCTCGTCCGCCGCGGCGGGCTCGATAGCACAGGCCGTCATGGTTCGGTCACCTCCGGCGACGAAGCTAGTTTTCGCACGCACGGACGTGGCACCCGGGCGGCCCCGCCTTCACACATAAGGGTGGTGCAGAAGCGATTCGTCTGAGGAAACCGGGGCGAATGTGCTGAGTGGCCCACACCCGGTCACAGGGGCGACGACAGCTGTACAGGGGGGCAGATCAGCCAGGTAGCCTTGCACCCGTGCCCCGTCTGTCAGAAGTCATCGCCGCGCTGGAGAAGCTGTGGCCCGCCGAGCGGGCCGAGTCCTGGGACGCGGTCGGCACCGTCGTGGGCGACCCCGACCAGGAGGTCACCCGGGTCCTGTTCGCCGTCGACCCCGTGCAGGAGATCGTCGACGAGGCGGTCAAGCTCGGCGCCGACCTGCTGGTCACCCACCACCCGCTCTATCTGCGCGGTACGACCACGGTCGCGGCCTCCCACTTCAAGGGCCGCGTCGTGCACACGCTGATCAAGAACGACATCGCGCTGCACGTGGCCCACACCAACGCCGACACCGCCGACCCGGGTGTGAGCGACGCCCTGGCCGGCGCGCTGGACCTGCGCGTCGTACGGCCGCTCGTGCCCGACCCGACCGACCCCGACGGGCACCGGGGCCTCGGCCGGATCTGCGAACTGGACCACCCGCTGCCGCTGCGCGAGTTCGCCGCCCGCGTCGCCGAACGCCTGCCCGCCACCGCGCAGGGCATCCGCGTGGCCGGCGACGCCGGGGCCACCATCCGCACGGTCGCCGTCAGCGGCGGCTCCGGCGACAGCCTCTTCGACCAGGTGCGCGCGGCCGGCGTCGACGCCTTCCTGACCGCCGACCTGCGCCACCACCCGGCGAGCGAGGCCGTCGCCCACAGTCCTCTCGCGCTGCTCGACGCGGCGCACTGGGCCACCGAGTGGCCCTGGTGCGAGCTGGCCGCGAGCCAGCTCGACGAGATCTCCGACCGGCACGGATGGGACCTGCGCGTCCACGTCTCGAAGACGGTCACCGACCCCTGGACCAGCCACTCCCCGTCACCTGGAGCCCCCAACTGAACGCCGCGCCTGCCGACCAGATCCGACTCCTCGACGTCCAGGCCCTGGATGTGCGCCTGCAGCAGCTCGCGCACAAGCGGAAGTCGCTGCCCGAGCACGCCGAGATCGAGTCCCTGAACAAGGACCTCACCCAGCTGCGCGACCTGCTCGTGGCCGCGCAGACCGAGGAGAGCGACACCGCCCGCGAGCAGACCAAGGCCGAGCAGGACGTCGACCAGGTCCGCCAGCGCGCCGCCCGCGACCAGCAGCGCCTGGACTCCGGCGCCGTGACCTCGCCGAAGGACCTGTCCAACCTCCAGCACGAGATCGCCTCCCTCGCCAAGCGCCAGGGCGACCTGGAGGACGTCGTCCTGGAGGTCATGGAGCGCCGCGAGGCCGCCCAGGAGCGGGTGAGCGAGCTGACCGAGCGGGTCGCCTCCGTCCAGGCGAAGATCGACGACGCGACCGGCCGCCGGGACGCCGCGTTCGAGGAGATCGACGGCGAGGCCGCCTCGGTCACCAAGGAGCGCGAGGTCGTGGCCGCGGCCGTGCCCGCCGACCTGATCAAGCTGTACGACAAGCTGCGCGAGCAGCAGGGCGGCATCGGCGCGGCCAAGCTGTACCAGCGCACCTGCCAGGGCTGCCGCCAGGAGCTCGCCATCACCGAGCTGAGCGAGATCCGCAAGGCCGCGCCCGACACGGTGGTGCGCTGCGAGAACTGCCGCCGCATCCTGGTGCGCACGGCCGACTCCGGGCTGTAAGGAGCCGTACGGGTGCGGGAGTTCATCGTCGAGGCCGACGGCGGGTCGCGGGGCAACCCCGGCCCGGCCGGGTACGGCTCCGTGGTCCGGGACGCGGCGAGCGGGCAGACGCTGGCCGAGCGGGCCGAGTACATCGGCGTCGCCACGAACAACGTGGCCGAGTACCGGGGGCTGCTCGCCGGGCTGCGCGCGGCGCACGAGCTGGACCCGTCCGCCTCGGTGCACGTACGGATGGACTCCAAGCTCGTCATCGAGCAGATGTCGGGCCGCTGGAAGATCAAGCACCCCTCGATGAAGCCGCTCGCGGCCGAGGCGGCGACAGTGTTCCCGCCCGGGCAGGTCACCTACGAGTGGATCCCGCGCGAGCGCAACAAGCACGCCGACCGCCTGGCCAACGAGGCGATGGACGCGGGCGGCCGGGGCGAGCAGTGGACGGCGTCGGCGTCCCGGGCCGAGCTCGACGCCGGGCCGGCCGTACCGGAGCCGTCGGGTCCGCCGGGGGACGCGGCGGCGGGTGCGGCGCGGGTACGGGAAGCGCTGGCCGAGGGGCGGGGCGCCGCCGTGACGGACTCCGGTGCCAAGGCCGACGCCGACGTGCGCGCCGCGCGCACCGTGGCGTCCGCCGGACCTTCGGCCGGACCCTCCGCCGGACCCGCCGCCGGTCCCGCCGGTACCGCTGCCGGGACCTCCACCGGACCCGCCACCGGGACCTCCGCCAGCCCCTCCGCCCCGGTCACCACCGCCGAGAACTCCGCCCCCGGCTGGGGTTCGGCCCCCGACCTCGGCGCTCCCGCCACCTTCGTCCTGCTGCGCCACGGCGAGACGCCGCTCACCCCGCAGAAGCGGTTCTCCGGCAGCGGCGGCAGCGACCCCGCCCTCTCCGACGTCGGCCGTGAGCAGGCCGAACGCGTGGCCGCCGCGCTCTCCCGGCGCGGCACGATCCAGCACATCGTCGCCTCCCCGCTGGCCCGCACCCGCGAGACCGCCGGCATCGTCGCCGCCCGGCTCGGTCTGGAGGTCACCGTCGAGGAGGGCCTGCGCGAGACGGACTTCGCCGCCTGGGAGGGGCTGACCTTCGGCGAGGTGCGCGAGCGCTACCCGGACGACCTCAACGCCTGGCTGGCCTCCCCGGAGGCCGCGCCGACCGGCGGCGGCGAGAGCTTCGCGGCCACCGCCACCCGGGTCGCGGCCGCGCGCGACAAGCTTATCGCCGCGTACGCCGGCCGGACGGTCCTGCTCGTCACGCACGTCACGCCGATCAAGACGCTGATCCGGCTCGCCCTCGGCGCCCCGCCGGAGTCGCTGTTCCGGATGGAGCTGTCGGCGGCCTCACTGTCCGTCGTGGCGCACTACGCCGACGGCAACGCCAGCGTCCGGCTGTTCAACGACACGGCACACCTGCGCTGAGCGCGGCCGCCTCGCGGGCCAGCCGTTCGACGCGCGGCCAGTCCCGGGCGGCCACCGCGTCCGCCGGGACCATCCAGCTGCCGCCGACACAGCCGACGTTGGGCAGCGCCAGGTAGTCCGGGGCGGAGTCCGGCGTGATGCCGCCCGTGGGGCAGAAGCGGGCCTGCGGAAGCGGGCCGGCCAGCGACTTCAGATAGGCCGTGCCGCCGGCCGCCCCCGCCGGGAAGAACTTCATCTCCCGCACCCCGCGCTCCAGCAGCGCCACCACCTCCGAGGCGGTCGACACCCCCGGCAGGAACGGCACCCCGGACCGCGTCATCGCCGTCAGGAGTACGTCCGTCCAGCCCGGGCTGACCAGGAACCGCGCCCCGGCCGCCACGCACCGCGACACCTGCTCCGGTGTGATCACCGTGCCCGCTCCGGCCACCGCGCCCGGCACCCCCCGCGCTATCGCCCGCACCGCCTCCAGGGCGGCGGGCGTCCGCAGGGTCACCTCGATCGCGGGCAGCCCGCCGGCCACCAGCGCCCGCGCGAGCGGCACGGCGTCGGCGGCGTCGTGAAGGACGACGACCGGGAGGATGGGGGCGAGGTCGAGCACGGAGGCAGGCGAAGACTCGGGCATGGCCTCATCCTGCCCGCCCGGTGCAGAGTGCGCAAAGGTCGTTGCAGAGGCTGCAACGCCAGGTCAATGGATCTCGTCCACCAGCACATCCAGCGACCACGCCCGCCCCGACTTCGCCGGCGCCTCCGCCTCGACGACGTAGCCCAGGTCCCGCAGCGCCTCCACCAGCCGCGCCGGATCCTCGGGCACGGCACCGGCGGTCAGCAGACTGCGCACGATCCGCCCCTTGGTCGCCTTGTTGAAGTGGCTGACCACCTTCCGGGTCGGCGCGTGCAGCACCCGCACCGTGGCCGTCCGCCCCGCGACCTCGCCCTTCGGCTTCCACGCCGTCGCGTACGCCGCCGAGCGCAGGTCCAGCACCAGGCCGTCCCCGGCCGCCTCCGGCAGCACCTCGGCCATCGGCGTGCGCCAGTACGCGCCCAGCGCCCCGAGCCCCGGCAGCTTCACACCCATCGAGCAGCGGTAGGAGGGGATCGCGTCCGTCACCCGCACGGCACCCCACAGCCCCGAGAACACCAGCAGCGACCCCGCCGCCCGCTCCCGGGCCGCCGCGTCCAGCGAGGCCAGGTCCAGGGCGTCGTAGAGCACCCCCGTGTACACCTCACCGGCGGGCCGCGCACCGGCCTCGCGCAGCGCGGCGTTCTTCGCGACCTCGCCGCGCAGCCCCTCGCTCAGCCCGAGCACCACGCGCGCCTTCTCCTCGTCGGCGGCGCACAGCTCGACCAGCTCCTCCAGCACGGCCGCGCGCGCGGCGGTGAGCCCGGGCAGCGACAGCGACTCCAGCGACAGCGGAGCGCCGGGGCCGGAGGGCGCCTTGCCCTCGGAGGGCGGGAGAAGGACGAGCACGGGATTTCTCCTTATCAGGGGGGACCGCCACAGCGTACGGCGTGCCGCCCGCTCGCCCTCGCCCTACCGTGGCGGTATGCCACGCCGCCCCGTCCGTGTGACCGGCACACCCCAGGGCCCGCTGCGTACCGCCCTGGCCGCCCTGCGTGCCCGGCTCGGCGTTCCCGAGGCGTTCCCGCCCGAGGTGCTCGCCGAGGCCGAGCGGGCCGCGCGGGACCCGGTGCTGCCGGAGTCCGACGCCACCGACGTCCCGCTGTTCACCATCGACCCGCCCGGCTCGACCGACCTCGACCAGGCCCTGCACCTGTCCCGGCAGGGCAGCGGCTACCGGGTGCGGTACGCCATCGCCGACGTGGCTGCCTTCGTCGTACCGAACGGGCCGCTGGACCGCGAGGCGCACCGGCGGGTGTTCACCCTGTACTTCCCCGACGGCCGCGTCCCGCTGCACCCGCCCGTGCTCAGCGAGGGCGCCGCGAGCCTGCTGCCCGGGCAGACCCGCCCCGCCGCGCTGTGGACCATCGACCTCGACGGCGACGGCCGGACCCGCGCCGTCGACGTCCGCCGCGCCCTGGTGCGCAGCCGGGCCAGGCTCGACTACGCGGGCGTGCAGCGGCAGATCGACGCGGGCACCGCCGAGGAGCCGCTCGCCCTGCTCAGGACGGTCGGGCGCCTGCGCGAGGCGCTGGAGACCGAGCGCGGCGGCATCTCGCTCGCCGTGCCCGAGCAGGAGATCGTCGAACGCGACCACACCTACGAACCGGTCTACCGCGCCCCGCTCCCCGCCGACGGCTGGAACGCCCAGATCTCCCTGCTCACCGGCATGGCCGCGGCCGAGCTGATGCTGGCGCACGGCACGGGCGTCCTGCGCACGCTGCCGCCGACCCCGCTGGGCGCCGTCGACCGGCTGCACCGCACCGCGTTCGCGCTGCACATCGACTGGCCGCCGCACGTGTCGTACGCGCAGCTGGTCCGCTCCCTCGACCCGCACCGGCCGCGCCACGCGGCGTTCCTCCAGGCGTGCGCCACGGTGATGGGCCACGCCGAGTACACCGTCTTCCGCGACGGGCACATCCCGGAACTGACCACACATGCCGCGGTCGCCGCGCCGTACACCCACTGCACCGCGCCCCTGCGCCGCCTCGTCGACCGCTACACCACCGAGATCGCGCTCGCCGCCTGCGCCGGGCAGGACCCGCCCGACTGGGTGCTCGCCCGGCTGGGCGTGCTGCACGACCGGATGACCGAGGGCGGCCGGCTGGCGAGCAAGGTCGACCGGTCCTGCGTCGACCTGGTCGAGGCGGCGGTGCTCCAGGACCGGGTGGGGGAGGTGTTCGAGGGCTGCGTGGTGGAGCTGACGGACCACCGCGGCACCGTGCAGGTCGAGTCCCCGGCGGTCATCGGCGAGATCAAGGACGCGGGCCCCGACACGCTGGGGGAGCGGCTGCGAGTACGGCTCACCCAGGCCGATCCCCAAGCGGCGAAGGTGAGCTTCGTACCGGCGTGAGCGTTGCCTGACGGTGGGGTTCGTCGTGTGCCACGATCGAGGGAACGGTTCCCGATCTCTCGGACGGGTGATCAGGCGGTCCCGGACCGACATGGACTTCTCCGGGAACAAGGGCCTGACACTGAAGGGCGCGGAGGTGTTCCCGAAGAACCACGCGATCCCGGACATCACGTTCGCCCCCATGGAGTCGGGACTCTTCAGGGCCGCGGATTCCTGGATGGCCTGTGACGGCGTGGCCATGGTGGTCGAGGTGACATCCATCAAGCCGCAGACCGACCGTGAGGCCAAGCGCCGCTGCCACGCCCGCGGAGGCATTCCGCTGTACCTACTCGTCGAACGTGAAGCCTCCATGGTGACGTTGTTCAGCGACCCGGCCGGCGACGACTACCGCAGGCTCCTCAAGCGCGCCTTCGGTGATCCGCTGTCGCTCCCCGAGCCGTTCGGCTTCGGCCTGGACACCAAGGACTTTCTCTGAGCCCTCCGACGTTGCACCCCCTGGGGAAACCAAGGGGTGCACGGATGAACGGACGCGAAGAGGCACGCTGGACCAGGGCACGCCTGGGGCGCTGCGGGCCGCCGCTGGACCTGCTCACCGCCTCTTTCGACCGGCACGTCTACGCCCCGCACGCGCACGAGGAGTACACCGTCGGCGTGTGCGTCGGCGGCTCCGAGGTGATCGCCTACCGCGGCGGCCGCGTCCACGCCGGGCCCGGCTCGATCGTCGTCCTCGCGCCCGGTGAGATGCACACCGGAGGCCCGGCCACCCCCACCGACGGCTACGCCTACCGCGCCCTGTACGCGGCGCCCGGCCTGCTCACCGACGGCATGCTCGGCGGACTGCCGCACTTCAGGGAGGCTCTGCTCGACGACGCCGAGCTCGCCGCGGCCCTGCGTCTGACCCACACCGAGCTCGCCGCCTGCCCCGATCCGCTGGAGGCCGAGTCCCGTCTGCCCTGGCTGCTGACGGCCCTGGCCCGCCGCCACTCCACGGCCCGCGCGGCGAGCGACGCCGTCCCGGGCGCCGACCGCATCGCCGCGGCCGTCCGCGACCGCCTGGCCGACGAGCTCCTCGCCCCGCCCTCCCTCGCCGACCTCGCCGCCGACCTCGGCCTGTCCCGCTACCAGCTGCTGCGCGCCTTCCGTACGGCGACGGGGGTGCCGCCGTACGCCTGGCTGGCCCAGTACCGGGTGACCCGGGCGCGGGGCCTGCTGGAGTCGGGCCTGCGCCCCGCCGAGGTCGCGGGCCTGGTGGGCTTCGCCGACCAGGCCCATCTCACCCGCTGGTTCCGCCGGGTCCTCGGGGTGACCCCGGCGGCGTACCGCAACAGCGTTCAAGACGCACGGTGAGGCCCTGGCCGAAACTCGCCGTATGACTGCACGCGGCTGGTTCCTGTTCTCCCTCATGGGAGTGATCTGGGGCATCCCCTATCTCATGATCAAGGTGGCGGTGGACACGGTGTCCCCGGCCACCGTGGTGTTCGTACGGTGCGCCCTCGGCGCGGCCCTCCTGCTTCCCTTCGCCCTGCGGCAGCCCGGCCTGGCCCGCACCGTGCGCACCCACTGGCGCCCCCTGCTGGCCTTCGCGTGCATCGAGATCATCGGCCCGTGGTTCACGCTCACGGACGCCGAACGCCATCTGTCCAGCTCGACGGCGGGCCTGCTGATCGCCGGCGTCCCGATCGTCGGAGTCGCTCTGGCCCGGTTCTTCGGCAGCCACGAACGCCTCGGCATACGACGCCTGACCGGCCTCGCCCTCGGCCTCGCCGGCGTCGGCGTGCTCACCGCCCCGCACCTGACCGGCGGCGACGCCCGCTCTCTGGCCGAGGTGCTGCTGACGGTGATCGGCTACGCCACGGCCCCGCTGATCGCGGCGCGTCACCTCAAGGACGTCCCGTCCCTGCACCTGACAGCCCCTTGCCTGGCACTGGCGGCGCTGGTGTACGCCCCCGCTGCGGCGGCCACCTGGCCGTCCGAGACGCCCTCGGCGTCCGTCCTCGCCGCGCTGGCCGGCCTCGGCGTGATCTGCACGGCGGTGGCCTTCGTCGCCTTCCTGGAACTGATCAAGGAGGCCGGCCCGACCCGGGCCACGGTGATCACCTACGTCAACCCGGCGGTCGCGGTGGCCGCGGGCGCGCTCTTCCTGGACGAGCGTCTGACGGCGACGATCGCCGTCGCCTTCACCCTGATCCTGGCGGGCTCGGTGCTGGCCACGGCCGCGGCTCCGGCGAGGCCCGGACGCCCGGTACCATGGTCCACACGGCAGACGAGCCGGGCGGACGGCCGCGTGGAGTCCCCTTGAGGGGCTTCCCGAGGAACGTCCGGGCTCCACAGGGCAGGGTGGTGGCTAACGGCCACCCGGGGTGACCCGCGGGACAGTGCCACAGAAAACAGACCGCCGGGGGCCTCGGCCCTCGGTAAGGGTGAAACGGTGGTGTAAGAGACCACCAGTGCCCAGGGTGACCTGGGCAGCTAGGTAAACCCCACCCGGAGCAAGGTCAAAAGGGAACGCTCCTTCGCAAGGAGGGGCGGACCTGCGCGGACGTTCGAGGGCTGCCCGCCCGAGTCCGCGGGTAGACCGCACGAGGCCGGCGGCAACGCCGGCCCTAGATGGATGGCCGTCGCCCCGGGCTCCGCGAGGAACCCGGGGAACAGAACCCGGCGTACAGCCCGACTCGTCTGCCCCCCGCGCTCTCGCGCCCGCACCCTCACCTGTGAACAGGTCGAGGGGCGCCGGCGTGATCGAGACCCCCCACCCCCACTCCCGGCGCCGTACTGCCGTACCCCGGCGACCTCGCACCCCGAGCGCCGGGGCGCCGCACGATGTTCTCCTCGCGTAGACGCCGTGGCCCCCAACCCTTCGCTCAGCGGCAGGGTTTGACGGTCGGTCAACTGTTCGCCCGATGATACGATCACCGGACTTGCGGAGCGGGCGCGTCCACTCGCATGGACGGGATCATCAGCCGGCCGTCAGTCGCCTGAAGAGAGTCTTATGACGGAATACACAGCGAACCCGGTGCTCTGGGCGCTTCTCGTCCTTCTCATCGCCGCCGTAGCCCTCGTCGTCCGCCAGCGCAAGGCGGCCCGGGCGCTCGGACAGGAGATCGAGGGACTCAAGGCCCACTACTCCGACCTGGAGAACCACTACACCCAGTCCGTCCAGGCCGCCCAGGAGGAGGCCGAGGAGGCGACCAAGACCGTACTGAAGTCCGCGATGCGGACCCTGCAGGGCCTCGCCGCGGAGCAGCAACTGGTCCTCTCCCGGCTGCAGGAGAAGTACGGCGACTCCGCCATCCTGCAGGACCTGCTGGAGATCGACCACACCAACTCGCAGTTCGGCCGGCGGGCCCAGTCCATCGCCGTGCTCTGCGACGGCTGGCTCGGCCGCCACCGCGACGTGGCGTCCGTCTACGACGTGGTGCGCAGCGCACAGGGCAGGATCCGCCACTTCCGGCGGGTGGACATCCTCTCCCAGGTCGACTTCGGCATCACCAGCCGGGCCGTCGAGCCGGTGGCGCTGGCCCTGGCCGAGCTGCTCGACAACGCCACCAGCTACTCCAGCCCCGACACCGTCGTAGAGATCAACATCCGCACCGTGCCCAAGGGCATCTGCATCGTCGTTGACGACGCCGGTGTCGGCATGAACGACGAGGAGCGGGCCCGCGCCGAGGGCCTGCTGTCCAGCCGGCGGGTCAAGGGCGTGTCCGGGCTCGGCAACCCCCCGCAGTTCGGCTTCGCGGTGATCGGCGTGCTCTGCGAACGCTTCGGCTTCGAGGTGTCCGTGGACTCCTCCTCCCCGTACGGAGGTGTCCGCGCGGTCGTCCTGCTGCCGCACGAGCTGCTGACCGCCATGCCCGAGCAGAAGGCGCCGGCCCACACCATGCCCACGCACGCCGTGCCCCACTCCAGCGGGCCCGAGCCCGCGCTGACCGCGTCCGCCACCGCGGACGGCCTGCCCCGCAGGCGCCGCAAGCGGCCGATGGCGATCGTGCCCGGCAGCGCGCCGGACACCCGCACCTCCGGCCGCTCCGGTGCCGAGACGGCCGCGATCATGGGCGCGTTCCAGCGGGGCACGCAGTCCGGCCGCGCGGCGCGCGACGAGGCGGGCCCTACGAGCAGCACACGTGGTGCAAGCAGCGAAGGACATGAGGTCTCGTGAACGACGATCTGTCATGGATGCTCGACAGCGCCCTGGAGATTCCCGGGGCTCTGCACGCGGTCCTGATCTCGGCCGACGGTCTGTTGATGGCCCGGACGAAGGACTTCGACAAGGACGACGCCGACCGGGTCGCCGCCGCGATGAGCGGGGTGCAGTCCCTCAGCCGGTCGCTCGGCTTCTTCTGTGAGGACCCCCGGCACGCCTGGCGCCAGACCCTGGTGGAGTTCGACGGCGGCTGGGTGTTCCTGATCTCCGCCGGCGAGGGCGCCTACCTGGGCGTGTCCGCCGCCCCGGACGTCGACATGCAGGACATCACCTTCCGCATGCAGCAACTCGTCGGCCAGCTCGGCAAGGTGCTGGCCGCGCCGCCGCGCGAAGACCTCGGCGTGCACTCATGAGCGGCTACGAGGACTGGGAGCCCGAGGCCGCGCCCTTAGTGCGTCCGTACGTCATCACCAAGGGGCGCGGACTGCCCGACGACGAGCAGCTCTCCCTGATCACCCTCGTCACGGCGGCTCCCGAAGAGGGACAGCGGCCCACCCGGCTGTCGCCCGAGGAACAGCGGCTGCTGGACATCTGTTCCGCCGGCTACCTCTCGGTCGCCGAGATCGCGGGGCACACCCGGCTGCCGCTCGGCGTCGTGAGGATCCTCCTCGCCGCCCTGGCGGAGGGCGGCTACCTCATCACCCGCCCGCCCGTGGCCCGTGCCCCCCTCGCCGACCGGGAGATCCTAGAGGAGGTACTGAATGGTCTCCGCGCCAAGTTCGGCTGAGCCCGCCCGGCTCGGTGCGCAGGCGTACGTCCGCGGCGGTGCCGACCAGACCGCGGTGAAGATCCTCGTCGTCGGTCACTTCGCGGTGGGCAAGACCACCTTCATCGGCTCGATCTCCGAGATCGAGCCGCTGTCCACCGAGGAGACCATGACCCGGGCGGGGGAGGGGATCGACGACCTCAAGGGCGTGACCGGCAAGACCACCACCACGGTCGCCATGGACTTCGGCCGCCTCACCATCAGCGACCGGGTCGTGCTGTACCTGTTCGGCACCCCCGGACAGACGCGGTTCGTGCAGATGTGGGAGGACATGGCCCGCGGCGCGCTCGGCGCGCTGGTGCTCGTCGACCCGGAGCGGCTCGCGGACTCCTTCCCGGTGATCGACCTCATCGAGCACTACGGCCTCGACTACGCCATCGCCGTCAACCACTTCGACGGCTCCCCGCTGCGCGACGAGGCGGCCCTGCGCGAGGCGCTGGACCTGCTCCAGGACACCCCCGTCGTGACCTGCGACGCGCGCGACGAGCAGTCGTCGGCCGCCGCGCTGACCACGCTGGTCCGCTATCTGCTGGATCGCGCGCGGTAACGCTCCGCTGGGGTGCGGTATCGCTCCGCTGGGGTGGGGTGACGTGTTTCGGCCGCGGCGTCGTCGTGGCTGGTCGCGCAGTTCCCGCGCCCCTGCGGGGCGCTCCGCGCCCCCGGGACGTCGCTCCCTCACCCCCGGCACACCCCCAAGGAACTGACATGGACGCTCACACCCCCGCCCCGGTGCCCCCGCCCGGGTGCCCGGCGCACGGCTCCGGCGGCCGGGTGCCGCTGTACGGGCCGGAGTTCGCGGCCGACCCGCAGGCGTACTACGCCTATCTGCGCCACTACGGGGCCGCCGCGCCCGTCGAGCTCGCCCCGGGCGTCGAGGCGACCCTCGTCACCGACTACACCGCGGCCCTGCAACTCCTCCAGGACTCCGGCACGTTCCGCAAGGACGCGCGCCGCTGGCGGGCCATGAACGAGGGCAAGATTCCCGCCGACAGCCCGGTCGCGCCCCTGCTGTCCTACCGGCCCAACTGCATGTTCGCCGACGGCGCCGAGCATCTCCGGCTGCGCCAGGCGGTCACCGACTCCCTGGCCCGCGTCGATGTACGGCGGCTGAGCCGCAGCACCGAGCAGATCTCCACCTACCTGATCGACCAGTTCGCCGGACGCGGCTCGGTCGACCTGTGCGGCGACTACGCCAAGCAGCTGCCGCTGTTCGTCTTCAACGAGCTCTTCGGCTGCCCGGCCGACATCGGTGACCGGGTGCTGTTCGGCAGCTCCGGAATGTTCGACGGCGTCAACGCCGAGAAGGCCGTCGGAGTGATGTTCGCGGCCATCGGCGAGCTGGTCGCGCTGAAGCGGGCCAAGCCGGGCGACGACGTCACGAGCTGGCTGATGCAGCACCAGTCGGCGCTCACCGACGAGGAGATGGTGCACCAGCTCGCGCTGCTGCTCGTCGCGGGCAACGAACCGCTGCGCAACCTCATCGGCAACACCCTGCACCGCCTGCTCACCCACGACGCCTACGCCCACCGGGGCGGTCTGATCGACGAGGCCCTGGACGACACGCTGTGGGAGAACCCGCCGCTGCAGAACCTGGCGCCCCACTACCCGGCCGTGAACCTGGAGTTCGCCGGACAGCAGCTCCAGGCCGGCGACCTGGTGCTGGTCAGCTTCGCGGCCGCCAACACCGGCCCCGCGCTGGCCTCCGCCCGGGAGGCGGGCAGCAACCGGGCGCACCTGGCGTGGAGCGCGGGCCCGCACGCCTGCCCGTCCAAGGAGCCGGCGCGGCAGATCACCGTCACGGCCGTGGAGAACCTGCTCAACCGGCTGCCGGACATCGAACTCGCCGTCCCGGCCGACAGCCTCACCTGGCGCCCCGGGCCCTTCAGCCGTGGCCTCGTCGCCCTCCCGGCCCGGTTCACCGCGGCCGCGACCGCCGGCCGTGCCCCGGCCGCGCCGCACACGCCGAGCCCGTCGGTCCCAGCGCCCGAGGCCCCGCGCAAGCAGGAACGCGGCGGCCTGTGGAGCCAGTTCCTCACCTGGCTGTCGAAGTAGCCGGAAAAGAGGGGGTGATCCAGACAACACCCGTCAACTCCCGCCCCTTGCATGACGGTTAAACCAGGGGGGTAGTGAGGAACGCGGTAATCCGCTTCCTCACGAGACAAGGGAGGTGTCGTGGGACGAATATCCGCCGACGCCGCTTTCATACAACGCCCCCCGACGAAGGACACGCCGATACCCGCCCCCGCCGGCGGGTATCGGCATGAGAAGGAAAGACCCGGCACCCTGGGCGAACGCACGGCCGGCCAGCTCAGACGGCTCGCCGCCGTCGTCGGACTCGACCCGGACGACGCGGACGCCTACGCCGACGCCCTGCTCACCCTCCTCGGGCCGGTGGCCCAGCGGCCGCTGGACCTGCCACCGCCCTCGGCCACCTTCCTCTCCGACGACCACACCCCCGTCGAGTTCTCCCTCTCCTTCACCCCCGGTGCGGCCCCCGTGCTGCGTGTCCTGCTCGATCCCGGCTGTGGCGCAGGCAGCCTGGCGCGGGCGGGGCGCGTCGGCCTGGAGGCCGTCCGGGCGATGGCCCGCCGCTGGAACTTCGGCACCGACCGGCTTGAGGAGCTGGCCGACCTGTTCCTGCCGTCCACCGTCGAAGGCCCGCTGGCCCTGTGGTGCGCGCTGGAACTGCGCCCGGGCGGCACCCCGCAGGTGAAGGTCTACCTCAACCCGGCGGCAGGCGGCCCCGAGGCAGCCGCCGCCACCGTCCGCGAGGCCCTGCACCGGCTCGGTCACGGCAAGGCGTACGACGCCCTGCCGTCCGCCGACCGTCCGCTGTTCTTCGCCCTCGACCTCGGCGACTGGGCGGAGCCCCGGGTGAAGGTCTACCTCGCCCACCACGGCCTGACCGCCGCCGAGGCCGGCGGCCTGTCCCGGATGGCGCCCGGTCCCGCGCCCGCGGAGATCGAGGAGTTCTTCACCCTCGCGGGCGGCATGGACGCACGGCTGGACCGTCGCCCCGGCCAGTCCTGCCACGCCTTCACGGAGACGGCCACGGGACTGCCCAGCGGCTTCACCCTGTACGTCCCGGTGCGCGAGCACGTCGCCCACGACGGGGAGGCCCTGGAGCGGGCGCGAACGCTGCTGACCCGCTACGGCATCGACCCGGCCCCGCTGGCCCGCTCCCTGTCCGCCGTCACCACCCGCCGCCTCACCGACGGCGTGGGCCTGGTCGCCTACCTGGCCCTGGCCCACCAGCACGGCCGCCCGCCACGGGTGACCGTGTACGTCTCCTCGGAGTGCTACCGGATCCGCCCCCCGGCCGCGGTGCCGGTGACCGAGACCGTCGGCTGACCCCGGCGCGCAGGCTCCCCCGAGGCACGACCGCCGGGGGAGCCGGCCCGTCACCCGCGCTGCAACTCGGCCAGGTACGCGCCGACGTCCACCTGGATCGAGGCGCCCTCACGGCTGCCGTACCGCTCGGCGATGCCGGTGAGGTAGGCGTCGATCTCCTTGCGCATGACGTCCTCGGCCGGCAGGGACACCTCGCCGTCCACCAGCTCCGCCACCCAGCGGGCCTGCGCCTCCACGAGCCGCGTGATCGAGCCGACGGGCCGGATCAGACCGACGAAGTACAGCCCCGGGTGCCCGGGCGCCACGATCCGCTTGTACAGCTCCACCACGCCCCGCTCGTCCGCCGGGCAGCCGGCCGGCAGGAACGGGAACGCCATGCGGAACCCGGTGCAGTACACGACGGCGTCGGCCGCCACGCTGCTCCCGTCGGAGAAGACCACACGGTCGCCGTCCAGGGACTCGATCGCCGGCTTCGGGACGACGGCGCCGTGCCGGATACGGCTGAGGATCTCGTCGGAGATGGTCACGGCCGACGAGAAGATCGGATGGTCCGGCTCCGGCAGCCCGTAGTCCGCCAGCCTTCCCCGCGCCACCAGCAGCGCGTTCTCCACGAACCGGCGCTGCTCGGGGAAGGACATCGCGGTGAACCACGGCGCCTCGGCGATGAGGTCCACGGACATGCCGAACAGCTGCTTGGGGATGATGTGCAGTCCCCGCCGCACGGACAGCCAGGTCCTGTCGGCGTACCGGGACAGATCGGCGGCGATGTCGACGGCGGAGGCGCCGAGCCCCACCACGACCACCCGCCGGCCGGCGAAGTCGCTGCCGTCCCGGTAGTCCATGGAGTGCAGAATCGATCCGCCGAACGTGTCGGCGCCGGGCGGCAGCTGCGGCATCGCCGGCAGGGTGTTGTGCCCCGAGGCGACGACCACCTGCGAGAACACCCTCTCCCTCACGCCCCCGGCGTCCCGGCTGCGCACGACCCACCTGCCGCCCGCGTCCGGCCGTACGGAGAGCACCTCGGTCCGCAGCTCGATCCGGTCCGACAGCCCGGCCCACTCGGTGAAGGCGCGCAGATAGGCGGCCACATCGCTGTGCCGGGGGTAGAGGGGCAGCTCGGCACCCATGGGGAAGTCGGCGTAACCGGTGAGCTCCTTGGCGCTGTTCAGATGCAGGGCCAGATAGGCGGGCCCCCGCTCCCCGGCCCCGGGCTGCCGCCAGATCCCCCCGACATCCGGTGCCTTCTCCAGGCACACGAAGTCGATGCCGCGGGCGTTGAGCGCGTGTGCGGCCGCCAGTCCGGACAGGCCCGCACCGATCACGCACACGCTCACGCGGCCCCCCACGCAATGGTCACCAATCGTTTTCGCACGGGCATTGACTGCCCATCGAACACTTGAATCACACCGGCCACACCGTGGCATGCGCCACTACGGCCCCTCGACCGCGAGCGAGCGCCGGGTGACGCGCTCCAGATGCCGCGCGAACACGTCCCGGGCCTCCGGCGTCAGCGTGCGCAACGCGACCAGAGCCGTGATGACGACGTCGCACAGCTCGCCCTGCACGTCCTCCCAGGTGTGGCTGGTCCCCTTGCGGGGGTTGTGCCCCGTGGCACCGATCACGGCCTGGGCGACCTCACCGACCTCCTCGGACAGCTTGATCACCCGAAGCAGCAGCCCGTCGGCGCCGCCCGCCTCCCGGTGCTCCTCCAGCCACCCCCACAACTGCTCGACGGCACCCCACAGCTCGACGTCAGGCTCACTCATGCCGGGCAGCCTGCCACGCCGGCCCCGACGGACGGCTCTAGTCCTCCTCGAACAGGGCCTCCTGCTCGCCCTCCCGCTGCCGGCGCAGCTGCTTGACGCGGGCGCCGATGACGAGGGCGGTGCCGAGGCCCGTCGCGGCCAAGGCGACCGGGACCATCCAGCCGCGGTTCACGGCGTGGCCCAGCACCGCGTCGAGGGAAAGCCGGCCGGGACCGGTGACGGCGAGGCCGGCGGCGGTCAGGCCCAGGGAGGCGGCGTACTCGTAGCCGCCGCTCTGGGCGAAGAAGCCGTTGGGGGCGTGCACGGCGGCGGCTCCCGCCATCGCGCCGGCCGCGGACGCGCCGGCGGCCGGGGTGGCCAGGCCCATCGCCAGCAGCACGCCGCCACCGGTCTCGGCCAGGCCGGCCGCCATCGCGCTGGCCTTGCCGGGCCGGTAGCCGACGGACTCCATGAACTGCCCGGTCCCCTCCAGGCCGTGCCCGCCGAACCACCCGAACAACTTCTGCGTCCCGTGCGCGACCAGCACACTGCCGGTGCCCAGCCGGAGCAGCAACAGCCCCAGATCACGTCGATCGAACGTCACGCTAACTCCCTGGCCGGCGGAACATCACCCTCCCAAGGTGCCACCGAATCCCCTGCCCCACCTCTCGCGACCCCCCGTTCGGGTACCGAGAGCTGCGGCGGACCGGAGGTGGGCTACGCAGCCCGGCGTCGACTTGTGCCCGGCGCTGCGGCGGCCCGGGGGCGGGTGGCGCAGCCCGGCGCGACGGGGTGCCGCTGCGCCCACCCGTGCCGCCCCAGCGGCACGACTGCCCGCAGCTATGCGGATACGGGTGCCGCCCCCGCGCGGCGGCGGCACCCGTGCCGGTAGCGGCGACGGCCCGCAGCCGCGTACGGCGGGAGGGGACGGGGTGGGGGGTGTCCGCCCGCAGCGGCCGGCACCGCCAACGGCACCCGTGTCGGGGACAGTGGGCCGGACCGAGGACGGATACCCCCACCCCGGCCCCGACCCACCCACCGGCCGGAGGCGCTACGCACGCCACGACGCGACCGCAACGGGCCGCCGCAGGCATATAAGGGGCGCGGGGAACTGCGCGACCAGCCACAACGCAACCCGCAGGCGAAATGTACGGCAGCCGCCCCACCGCGCTCGGTGCGCACCCCGTAGGGCCCACCCCCTCCCGACGCGCAGTGGAACGGCTGCCGTCTCCCCCCTCGGTATTGGCTTACGGAACCCCCGTGCCCCAACTGTGAAGCTCTAGTGAAGGAAAGTTGAGCATACGTCGACCACCCCCCGCAATGGGCCGGATATCCAAATTCCGCTTCTCCCGGTCGAAGCACCCAACCCCAGAGCCCCCTCAGCCCCGCCCCACATACGGCATCGTCGTAGCCAGCACCGTCGCGAACTGCACGTTCGCCTCCAACGGCAACTCCGCCATGTGCCGCACGGTGCGCGCCACATCGGCCACGTCCATCACCGGCTCAGGAACCACGGAACCGTCCGCCTGCAGCGCCCCGGTCTGCATACGGACCGTCATGTCCGTCGCCGCGTTGCCGATGTCGATCTGCCCCACCGCGATCCGGTACGGCCGCCCGTCCAGCGACAGCGCCTTCGTCAGCCCCGTCAGCGCATGCTTCGTCGCCGTGTACGGCGCCGAGTGCGGCCGGGGCACATGCGCCGAGATGGAGCCGTTGTTGATGATCCGCCCACCCTGCGGCGACTGCTCCTTCATCTGCCGGTACGCCGCCTGGGCGCACAGGAACGCCCCGTTGAGGTTGGTGTCCACCACATGCCGCCAGGCGTCGTAGGGCAGTTCCTCCACCGGCACCCCGCCCGGCCCGAACGTGCCGGCGTTGTTGAACAGCAGGTCCACCCGCCCGAACCGCTCCACGGTCGCGGCGAACAGCGCCGTCACCGACTCCGGTTGCGTCACATCCGTCGGCACGGCCAGCGAGGCGCCCTCCGGCACCAGCCCCGCCGTCTCCTGAAGACTCTCGACGCGACGCCCGGCCAGGGCCACGGACCAGCCCGCGCGCAGCAGCTCCACCGCGACAGCGCGTCCGATGCCGGACCCGGCGCCGGTCACCACGGCGACCCCGCGCTGTTCGGTAACTCGTTCAGCGTTCATGCTGCGGAAGCGTAGACAAGAGTCCACGTTCCGAAACTCTCATTCCGCCATCCGAACGCGCCATCCGAATGCCGTCCGAACGCCATCCGAACGGCATACGAACGTCATACGAGCGCCACGGCCTCCCCCGTGGGATCCCCCGCCTCGCTCGGATAGCGGACACCGACCCGGCCCCGGATCGCGTCCAGCGTCCGCATCACCGCGAGCGTGCCGTCCAGCGGCACCAGCGGCGACTCCGTCTCACCCGCCCGCAGGGCCCGCATGACCTCCTTCGCCTCGTGCCGCAGGCTGGTGCGCGGCCCGTCGGCCGGGTCGGCGGCGAACTCCTCGGGGTCCTTGCCGTCGCGGTGCAGCACGAAGCGGTCGGGGTGGAAGAAGCCGTTCGGGATGTCGATGCGGCCCGCCGAACCGGTCACCGACGCGGTGACCGCCGTACCGCCGACGATGGAGCAGTGCAGCGAGGCCAGCGCTCCGGAGTCCCAGGACAGCACCGCCGCGGTCTGCAGGTCGACGCCCTCGGGGGAGAGCACCGCGCGGGCCGTGACGTCGGACGGCTCACCCAGCAGCAGCTGCGCGAAGGACACCGGGTAGACGCCGAGGTCGAGCAGCGCGCCGCCGCCCTGAGCCGGGTCGCGCAGCCGGTGCGCGGGCGGGAACGGCCCGGCGAGCCCGAAGTCGGCCTGGACCGTGCGCACCTCGCCGATCGCCCCGTCGTCGACGAGGTCCTTCAGGCGCCGCACCAGCGGGTTGCAGTACATCCACATGGCCTCCATCAGGAAGCGCCCGTGCTCGCGGGCCAGCGCCACCAGCTCCCCGGCCTCGCGGACGTTCAGCGTGAACGGCTTCTCGCACAGCACGTTGCGCCCGGACGTCAGGCACAGCCCGGCCGCCGCCCGGTGCGCGGCGTGCGGGGTGGCGACGTACACCACGTCCACGTCCGCGTCCTCGGCGAGCGACCGCCAGTCGCCGTACGCCCGCTCGATCCCGAACCGTTCCGCGAACGCCTCCGCCGACTCCTCGGACCGCGAGGCCACCGCCACCACCCGCGCGTCCGGCAGATCGACCAGGTCCGCCGTGAACGCGGCCGCGATCCCGCCGGTCGCGAGAATGCCCCACCGCACGCCGTCCGCCGTCATACCCGCCCCACCCTCTGTTGCGTCTTCAAGCAGTCGTTCCGAGCTGAGAGCATAGGGGCCGATCCGGCGCCGAGGGAGTTCGAAAGGGAGGGCGCATGTCCGAGGGAGGGGCCCCGATACCGCAGGCCGCGCAGCCGGTCGTCGGCACGGGCACCGAGCCGCACACCCTGGCGGCGCGGCGGCGCACCGGATGGCTCGTCACCCTGGCCCTGGGCGGCCTGACCGCCACCCCGCCGCTCGCGATGGACATGTACCTTCCGTCGCTGCCGGAGGTCACCCGCTCCCTGCACGCGCCCGCCGCGACCGTGCAGCTCACGCTCACCGCCTGTCTGCTCGGCATGGCGCTCGGGCAGCTCGTCGTCGGCCCGATGAGCGACCGGTGGGGCCGCCGCAGGCCGCTCCTCGCCGGCCTCGCCGTCTACACCCTGGCCACCGTCCTGTGCGCGCTGGCGCCGACCGTGGAGCTGCTCGTCGCCTTCCGGCTGGCGCAGGGACTGGCGGGCGCGGCCGGCATCGTCATCGCCCGGGCCGTCGTGCGCGACCTGTACGACGGCGTGGCCATGGCCCGCTTCTTCTCCACCCTCATGCTGATCTCCGGCGTCGCCCCGATCGTCGCCCCGCTCATCGGCGGGCAGATCCTGCGCGTGACCGACTGGAGGGGCGTGTTCGTCGTCCTGACCGTGGTCGGGGCGCTGCTGGGCGGGCTGGTGTGGTTCCGGCTGCCGGAGACGCTGGCACCTGGGGAGCGGCACCGCGGTGGTGTCGCCGAGGCGCTGCACTCCATGCGCCGGCTGCTCGCCGACCTGCCGTTCACCGGCTATCTGCTGGCCGGCTCCTTCGCCTTCGCCGCGCTGTTCGCGTACATCTCCGCCTCGCCGTTCGTCGTCCAGGAGATCTACGGCGCCTCCCCGCAGACCTTCAGCCTGCTGTTCGGGCTGAACTCGGTCGGCCTGGTCGTCGTCGGCCAGATCAACGGCAAGGTGCTCGTCGGCCGGGTCCGGCTGGACCGGGTGCTGGCCGTGGGCCTGGTGGTCCTGGTCCTCGCCGCGACCGCGCTGCTGCTCATGACGGCCGGCGTGTTCGGGGACGTGGGGCTCGCCCCGGTCGCCGCCGCCCTGTTCGTGCTGATGTCCGCGATGGGCGTGACGCTGCCCAACACGCAGTCCCTCGCCCTGCTGCGCACCCGGCACTCGGCCGGCTCCGCCTCCGCCCTGCTCGGTACCTCCTCCTTCCTCGTCGGCGCGGTCGTCTCCCCGCTCGTCGGGATCGCCGGGGAGGACACCGCCGTCCCCATGGCCGTCGTCCAACTGGCGGCCGCACTGGTGGCGCTGGCCTGCTTCATGGGAATGTGCCGTCCCTGGAACACACGTGCGGACGCGGAGGGAGCAGGGAACTGAGCGCGCCGAGACTGCGCAGGGACACCGCCGAGAAGGCCTGCCTCGACCCCGAGGAGATGCGCCGCCTGGCCGCCGACGTGCACGCCCTCACCGCCGGGCCACGGCCCTGGGCGGCGGGCGCCGTCGTGGTCGCCGGGCGCGGGCCGGTCGTCGCCGTCGAGGAGGCGGCGGGCTGGGCGCTGCGGTACGCCGCGTACGACCCGGAGACGGACCGGGGCGTGGAGCTGCCGGAGCCGGAACGGGTGCCGATGACCGTCGACACCCCCTTCGACCTGGCGTCCCTCACCAAGCTCTTCACGGCGGTCGCGGCCGTGCAGCAGATCGAGCGCGGCACGCTCGGCATCGACGCCAAGGTCGGCGCCTACCTGCCCGACTTCCGCGCCGCCGCCGAGCACGGCGTCACCGTGCGGCAATTGCTCACGCACACCTCCGGCCTGCGCCCGGAGCTGCCGCTGTACGACTGCGTCAGCGACGCGGAGCGGCTGGGCCGGCTGCGCGCGGAGGAACCGGCGACGGAGCCCGGCAGGTACCTGTACTCCGACCTGAACATGCTGCTGCTCCAGCAGCTGCTGGAGCGGCTGACCGGCCGCCCCCTGGACGTCCTCGTCCGCGACGGCATCACCCGCCCGCTCGGTATGACGGCGACCGGTTTCGGCCCCTGCCCGGGCGCCGCCGCCACCGAGGACCAGCGGCGGCCCTGGGCCAAGGCGGACCGGGGCCTGCTGCGCGGCGTCGTGCACGACGAGAACGCGTGGGCGCTGGGCGGCGTCGCCGGCCACGCCGGGCTCTTCTCCACCGGCCGCGACCTGGCGGTCTTCTGCCGCGCCCTGCTCGCCGGCGGTTCCTACGGCCCCGCCCGCATCCTCGGTCCCGACTTCGTGGAGCTGCTGCTCACCCCGCCGGGCCTGGGCTTCGCCGTGGACCAGCCGTGGTTCATGGGCGAGCTCGCGGGCCGCGGCGCGGCCGGCCACACCGGCTTCACCGGTACCTCCCTGGTCCTGGACCCGGCCACGGACACCTTCCTCGTCCTGCTGGCCAACACGGTCCACCCGCGCCGTCGCCCCTCCGACAGCCGCCCCCGAGCGGCGGCGGCGACGAGGCTGGCCCGGGCGGTCCGGGGAGCGAAGGGACACCGCGGGACCTGAGAGAATTCCGGGGTGAATGCCCCCGTGTCCTCCTCTCCGGCCGAAACCCTGCGCGCCGGCCTCGCGCAGCTGCTCGACGGCCTGCCGCCCAAGCAGGCCGCGCGGGCCGTGGAGCGGCTGATCGCCCACTACCGCGGCGCCACCCCGACCGACGCCCCCATCCTGCGCGACCGGGCGGACGTGGCCGCCTACGCCGCCTACCGGATGCCGGCGACGTTCGAGGCGGTGCGCGCGGCGCTGGAGGAGTTCGCGGACGCGGCGCCCGACTGGACGCCCGCCGGCCACACCGACGTCGGCGGCGGCACCGGAGCGGCCACCTGGGCGGTCGAGGCGACCTGGCCGGGGGAGCGGCCGGTGACCGTGCTCGACTGGGCCGAGCCCGCGCTCGCCCTCGGCAAGGAGCTCGCCGCCGCCCGGCCCGCCCTGCGCGACGCCCGCTGGCAGCGCGCACGGATCGGCGCCGACCTGACGCTGGCCCCCACCGACCTGGTCACCGTCTCCTACGTCCTGAACGAGCTGACGGCGGCCGACCGCGCCGCGCTCGTCGACGCGGCGGCAGCGGCCGCGCAGGCCGTGGTCGTGGTCGAGCCCGGCACCCCCGACGGCTACGCCCGCGTCCTGGAGGCCCGCGCCCGCCTGATCGACGCCGGCTTCCGTATCGCCGCGCCCTGCCCGCACAGCGCCGGCTGCCCCATCGAGCCCGGCACCGACTGGTGCCACTTCTCCGCCCGGGTCAGCCGCTCCTCCCTGCACCGCCAGGTCAAGGGCGGCTCACTGCCGTACGAGGACGAGAAGTTCGCCTACGTCGCCGCCGCCCGCTTCCCCGTCGTCCCGGCGGCCGCCCGCGTCGTACGCCGTCCGCAGATCCGCAAGGGGCAGGTCCTCCTGGACCTGTGCGAGCCCGACGAGCGGCTGGGCCGCACGACGGTCACCAAGCGGCACGGCGACCTGTACAAGGCGGCCAGGGACGCCGAGTGGGGCGACGCCTGGCCGCCGCGGGAGCCGTAGCGGCTACCCGCGTTTCTCCTTCAGCCTGCGCAGCAGCTCCCGCTTCTGCGCCTGCGGGTCCGGATGGCCGCCGGCTCGTGCGGACCCGCCGCCGCCGCGCAGCGCCGCGCGGCCGAGGTTCTTCCGGGTGCCGCCGACACCCAGCATGCCGCCTGCTCCGCCTCGGGCCATGAGGAGCCTCCTTCCGATCACAGACAGAGACGATACGTACCGTCTCGCTAACGGCTTCCAGCCTCAGCGAGACGGACCGTCTTGTCAACCTGATAAGTTGCGCCCATGGCCACCAGCAAGCCCACCCCCGACACCAGCCGCCGCAGCGAGAAGTCCCGGCGGGCCATCTACGACGCCGCGCTCGCGCTCGTCGCCGAGGTCGGCTACCCCAAGACCACCGTCGAGGGCATCGCCGCCCGCGCCGGGGTCGGCAAGCAGACCATCTACCGCTGGTGGTCGTCGAAGGCGGACGTGCTGCTGGAGGCGTTCCTGGACCTGGCCGGCCGGACCGCCGAGGCGGCCGGGCAGGAGCCGTACGCCATCCCCGACACCGGCGACCTCGCCGCCGACCTCAAGGCCGTGCTGCGCGCCACCGTCGACGAACTCCTCGACCCCCGCTTCGAGGTGCCCTCACGCGCCCTGAGCGCCGAGGGCGTGGTCAACGAGGAGGTCGGCAGGCACTTCGTCGCCCAGCTCCTCGAACCCCAGCTCCAGCTGTACGTCGACCGCCTGCGCGCCGCCCAGTCCGCGGGCCAGGTCCGCCCGGAGATCGACCCGCGCATCGCCCTGGAACTCTTCGTCTCCCCGCTCGCCCAGCGCTGGCTGCAGCGCACGGGCCCGATCTCCTACGAGTACACCGACACCCTCGTCGACTACGCCTTGTACGGCCTCGCCCCGCGCTGAGGGTGTGCGGTACGTCTCGTCCGCGGTACCCGGGATGTCCGCACCGGCCCCCCGATGCACCGGATGGTGGGACCATAGGGCATGCTGTCGGCACCACAGCGAGGCGAGGGGATAGATGAGCGCGGAGTTCGGCGGTCGGAGGAGCCTGACGGGCAGACTCACCCAGTGGCTGCGGGGACGCGGCCCCGAGCGGCCCGCCGCCGAGGACGGCCGTGAGGCGCTGCTGCTCGCCGCCGCCCGGGCCGGACTGCCGCTCGCGCCCGCCGCGCACCCGGCGCCCGGCTACCGCTGCTCCTGCGACCGTGTGGGATGTCCCACCCCGGCCCGCCACCCGATCTCGTTCGCCTGGCAGACGCAGTCCACCACCGACCGGGCGCAGATCGAGCGCTGGGCCCGCCACCAGCCGCAGGCCAACTTCATCACCGCGACCGGCATGGTCCACGACGTCCTGGACGTCCCGCTGGAGGCCGGCCGCGAGGCCCTGGAGCGGCTGCTGGCCGAGGGGATCGACGTCGGCCCGGTGGCCGAGAGCGACGACGGCCGCATGCTGTTCTTCACCCTCACCCGGGGCACGCCCGAGGACGAGGACGAGTGGTGGCCGTGCGAGCTGGACTGCCACCCGGAGACCATGGCCGAGCACCCCGGTCTGCGCTGGCACTGCCGCGGCTCCTACGTCCTGGTCCCGCCCGCCCGCCTCCCCGGAGACGCCGGCGAGTCGGTCCACTGGCTCCGCGGCCCGGAACACCCCCTCCCCGACCCGCTGACGCTCCTGGAACCCCTGACAGACGCCTGCGCCCGCCACGCGACCCAGGACCCGACCCCCTGGCCCCTACGCCACTGACGCGCCGCGCCGACCAGGCGCCGCAGGCGCCTGGGGGCGCGGGGCTGTACCCGATATGCGGCTCCGCCGCGTGGGCGCGACCAGCCGCCCGAGGGCGCCGCAGGCGCCTGAAGGGGCGCGGGGAACTGCGCGACCAGCCACAACGCACCGTAACAGGCCGCCGCAGGCACCCCCGCAAGCCGCCGCAGGCAATCAGCTACCCTGCGCCGACGTCATCCCCTGCGTACGCCCCAGCACCGTCAGCCTCGCCCCGGCGGATCCCTTCCCCGGGTCCAGCGCGACCTCGTTGGAGACGAACTCCATCATCAGCGACTGCTTGATCTCCCCGGTGGTGAGAGCCAGCACGTCCCGGCCAGGGTTCGGCACGGACGCCCCCGCGGCAGCCGTCTGCTTCTGGTAGTGCCGGGACGCGAAGAACACCAGCGCCCCACCGTCCTCGGTCCGCAGCGCGAGCGGCGCGTAGTCGCCGCCGGACAGCGGCGAGTCGATGTACTGCGTGGCCAGCCCCGGACGCCGGGACTGCTTCTTGCGGTTCGCCCGCCACACACTGGTGTGCACCCCGTTGGCGAAGTCGGTGCCACCGTTCTGGAGATACGTCGTGTACCGCCGGCTCAGATCCTTCGGCGCGGCCACCAGATCCGCGGAGGCGGGGTCCACCGCCTGGGCGAAACCGTCCGCGTCCTTCTTGAACCGCGGCAGCGACGCCGGCTTCACGAGCGTCAGATACGCCACCTGCCAGGGCTCCCGCTCGTCGTGCCGCAGGAACACCATCAGCCAGCGGAGTTTGGAGGCCTTGTTGCCCTTGGCGTCCACCACGAACCACCGGGGCCAGCCGGCCTTCTTGGGGATCGTGTACTTCGCGTCCGACAGCACCAGCGGCGTGTGCGCCTTGTTGCCCTGCGGGTAGTTGGTGTGCCGGGCCTTCAGCCGCGCGGCGTCGATGTCGCCGAACGCCCCCGTGGCGAAGTCGGCGTCCAGGGAGGCGTCGTAGGCCTTGTCGGCCGCGTTGTACGCGGTCGTGAACTGCTGGAACGCCTTCGCGGCCTCTCCCTGCGTGGTGGCCGGGAGCACCTCGCGCTCCCCGTGCACCACCACGCACCCACTCGCGGTCAGCGCCAGCGCGGTCAACGAGGCCGCGGCAAGCGCCGCGCGCTCACGCCTGCGAAGCCGTCGACGGCTGGGAACCCTTGTCTCCCGTGTCATTGGGCTGCTTCACCTTCCCCTTCCCGGAGGCGAACCCTACCGGGGCGAGGAAGACGGCGAGCGTCGGGATCAGGTACAGCAGCCACACCGTGATCTGCAGGACCGTCGGATCGGGCTGGAAGTTGAACACGCCCTTGAGCAGCGTGCCGTACCAGCTGTCCGGCGGGATCGTGGAACTGATGTCGAAGGCCAGGTTGTTCAGCCCCGGCAGCCAGTCCGCCTCCTGCAGGTCGTGGAAGCCGTACGCCAGCACACCGGCCGCGACGACGACCAGCATGCCGCCGGTCCAGGTGAAGAACTTCGCCAGATTGATCTTCAGCGCGCCCCGGTAGAACAGCCAGCCCAGGAACACCGCCGTGGCCAGGCCCAGCGCGACGCCGATCAGCGGGCGCGGGGTGCCGTCGGAGGCGGCGTGCACGGACGCCCACACGAACAGCGCGGTCTCCAGGCCCTCCCGGCCGACGGCCAGGAACGCGGTCACCACCAGCGCGCCGGTGCCCATCTTCAGGGCCGCGTCCAGCTTGCCGTGCAGCTCGGACTTCAGATGCCGCGCGGTGCGCCGCATCCAGAACACCATCCACGTCACCAGGACCACCGCGAGGACGGACAGCGACCCGCCGAGCGCCTCCTGCGCCTTGAACGTCAGCTCCTGCGAGCCGAATTCGAGGACGCAGCCGAAGCCGAGCGCGATGGCCACCGCGATGCCGATACCGATCCAGATGGGCCGGATCGCGTCCCGCCGCCCGGTCTTGACCAGGTAGGCGATGAGGATGCAGACCACCAGGCTGGCTTCCAGCCCCTCGCGCAGGCCGATCAGGTAGTTGCTGAACATCGGCTACGCCTCCTCGGAGAACAGCGTCCGGCCCCACCAGTCGGCGGAGTCGCGGACACCGGGCGGGATCGCGAAGATCGCCGAACCCACGTGCTGGATGTACTCGTTGAGCGCGTCCATGCGCGAGAGGTTGCGCTGGATCGGGATGAACCCCTTGCGCACGTCACGCTGGTAGGCCAGGAAGAACAGGCCCGCGTCCAGCCGGCCGAGTCCGTCGGTGCCGTCGGTGAAGGAGTAGCCGCGGCGCAGGATCGTCGCCCCGTCGTTGGAGTCGGGGTGCGCGAGCCGTACGTGCGCGTCGGGCTTCATCGCCTTCAGGAACGGCTCGTCGCGCTCCTTGGCCTTGCCGACCGGGGCGCCCTCGCCCTTGTCGCGGCCGAAGACGTCCTCCTGCTCCTGCAGCGAGGTGCGGTCCCAGGTCTCGATGTTCATGCGGATGCGCCGGGCGACCAGATACGACCCGCCGGTCATCCAGTCGGTGCCGTCGCCCTCGCCGACCCACACGAACTTCTTCAGGCGGTCGGTCTCCGTTCCCGCGATGTTGCGGGTGCCGTCCTTGAACCCCATGAGATTGCGCGGGGTCTGCGCGTCCGGCGTCGTCGACGACGTCTTGCCGAAGCCGAGCTGGGACCAGCGGATGGCGACCTTGCCGAAGCCGATGCGGGCCAGGTTGCGGATGGCGTGCACGGCGACCTGAGGGTCGTCGGCGCAGGCCTGGATGCACAGGTCGCCGCCGCTGCGCGCCTTGTCCAGGTTGTCGCCGGGGAACTGCGGCAGGTCCATCAGGGCCTCGGGCCGCTTGTCCTTCAGGCCGAACTTGTCGAACAGCGACGGACCGAAGCCGATGGTCAGGGTGAGCCGGGACGGCTTGAGGCCGAGCGCCTCGCCGGTGTCGTCCGGCGGGGCCTCGGCGAGCCCGCCGTAGGCGCCCTCGCCGACCGCCTTGCCGGCCGTCATCCGCCGCGCCGCCTCGGTCCAGTCCTTCAGCATCTGCACGAAGGCGGCGCGGTCGGTCGTGGTGACGTCGAACGCGGCGAAGTGCAGCCGGTCCTGCACCGGCGTGGCGATACCGGCCTGGTGCTCGCCGTGGAAGTCGACGGCGCCGCCCGCCTCGGCGGCGGCCGGGGCCATGTCGTCGCCGGTGCGGGTCACCGCGACGGCGCCGCCGGCCACCGCGGCGCCGAGCGCCAGCCCGGCACCGCCCCAGCCGATCAGCGCGCGCCTGCTGGGCGTCCTGGCGCCGGTCTCCGTGTCCGTCATCGGTGGTCCTCCGGTTACTTCGCGACGGCGGCGGCGAGCTTGGACAGCGGCTCCGCCAGGGCGTTCACGGCGTCCGACAGCTGCTTGCGGTCACCGGCCCCGACCTTGTCGTAGGAGGTGAAGTCGTACGACTGCTTGTCGGCGCGGTACTTGTCGAGCAGCGTGTTCAGCGCGGCGAACTGCTTGTCCAGTTCGGCGGTGAGCGCCTTGTCGTTCTCCTGCGCGACCGGCTTGAGCAGCTCGTAGGACTTCTGCGCGCCCTCGACGTTGCCCTTGAAGTCGACCAGGTCGGTGTGCGAGTAGCGCTCCTCCTCGCCGGTGACCTTGCCGGTGGCGACCTCGTCGAGGAGCTCCTTGGCGCCGTTGGCCATGGAGGTCGGGGTGATCTCGGCGGTGCCGACGCGCTTCTGCCAGTCCTTGAGGTCGGTGACGAGCTGATCGGCGAGGACCTTCTCCTCGGCGCCGATCTTCCCGCCCTGCCACAGGGCCTTCTCCAGGCGGTGCCAGCCGGTCCACTTCTGGCCGGCCTCCAGGCCGTCCTCGCGGACGTCGACCTTGGGGTCGATGTCGCCGAAGGACTCGGCGACCGGCTCGGTGCGCTCCCAGCCGAGGCGGGAGGGCGCGTACGTCTTCTTCGCCGCCTCGACGTCCCCGGCCTTGACCGCCTTCACGAACGCCTCGACCTTGGGCAGCGTCTCGTCGGCCTGCGCCTGCGCGTAGGCGCGGTAGGCGGCGACGGCCTGGTCCAGGCGCGGGTCGCGCCGGGCGGTGGTCCCGCCGGTCACCTTGAGGGCCTGGCGTATGCCCTTGCCCTTCATGCCGGGCTTGCAGGCGATCTGGTAGGCGCCGGCCTTCACCTCGGCGGTGACCTTCTGCTTGGTGCCGGGGCCGATGTTCTCGCGCTCGGCGACGACCCGGTCGTCCGGGAAGAGGACGTAGACCTCGGTGACCTTGGAGCCCTTGTTCTCGATGGCGAGCTCGACGTGGCCGGCCGGGACCTCCTTCTTGGAGACCTCGCACTTGTCGTCGGTCGCGGTCACCTCGATGGCGTGGTCGCTGCTCTCGGCGTCGCTCTTCTGCGTGCAGCCCGTGACGGCGGTCAGGGCCGCCGCCGTGGCGACGGCGGCGGTGACGGTCAGTCTTGCGGCTCGCATGCGGGCTCCCGGCGGTGGCTGAAAAACGTGGTGTCGGGCCACACCAGGGTTGGTGAGGCTCGCCTAACTTAACCGAGGCTTACCTGCGTGATACCCCCGCATGCCGTGATTCACCTCTCATGGACGCTGTAAGGGCGCGACTTGATCACGGTGACTCAAAATAGATGTCAAAGAAAGGTCAAAGGGAATTCAAAGATTCCGCCTTGCCCGGCCCGGGACCTGCGGAGGCGGCCACAGGGGCGGGCCCGGCTGCCGACGAGGTGTCGGTGGCGGCACGCCGGGCGCACCGAAGCGCGGGCGGCGCATGATCGCGGTCGCCCGCTCCGCCACACTGGCCGTCGTGAAGCGGGTGAGCCGGGGGATCAGGGAAACGCTGCCGGGGGACGCACTGGTGCTGGCCGTGTCGGGGCGGACCGGCCCGCCGCCGTTGCGGTTCGAGCGGGCCGACGGCGGGCGGTGGCTGCTGCGGCAGGGCGAGCGCCCCCTTCTCGTCGGCCGGTTGACGGACGGCGGCTGCTGCCCGGACCTGCGGCTGCGCCGCCTCGACGGCTACCGCTCGCCGCTGCCCCCGCTGACCGCCGCCGCACAGCGCGCCCGCACCGCCTGGGCCCACCACTGCGCCCGCCTGCTGGAGGAGGCCCCGCACGGCCCCCTGCACGACGGCCGCTGGCACCTGCGCCGCCGCACCGCCTTCGAACCCGGCGTGTGGGGCGAGGACTACGTCACCACCTGGCCGGACGCCGAGCTCGGCCTGTGGTGCGCGGGCGGCTGGCACGGCGTCCTGCCGCTGCGCCCGCTCTCCCCGCCCGACGCCCCCCGGGTCAAGGCGTACCGCAGGCACGCCCGCGAGGGCAGCCTCGCGCCCGTCCTGCTGTGGTGGGTGTCCTTCCTCGACGGCTGGCTGATTCTCGACGGGCACGACCGCGCCGTGGCCGCGCTCGCCGAGGGCGCGGAGCCGGTGTGCGTGGAGCTGGTCCGCGCACCCGACGAGGCGGACAGCCGGCGCACCCTCGCGGAGGTGACCGAGGCGCACGAGCAGCTCATGGCGAGGCTGGACGCGCGCCCGCCGCACCCCGGCCACGCGGCGCAACGCGCCGCCCTGGAGCGCGGGTACGCCGACGCGCTCGGCTCCCTGCCCTACGAACCCGAGGGCACACGCGTGTGGCCGCTGCCCGGCGGCGCCCCCGCCTGGGACGTCCTGGCCGCCCGCGCGATGCTTGAATGCCCAGGTGACTGATTACGACGTACTGCGCGTCTTCTGCGCGCCGAACGGCGGCTACGGCAACGAACTCGGCGTCGTCCGCGACGGATCCCGGATGCCCGACGAGGCCGAGCGGCAGGCCTTCGCGGGCAAACTCGGCTTCAGCGAGACCGTGTTCGTCGACGACCCCGAGCGCGGCGTGATCGACATCTACACGCCCACCCTGCGGCTGCCGTTCGCCGGCCACCCGTGCGTGGGCAGCGCCTGGCTCCTGGACGTGCCCGAACTCGTCACGCCCGCCGGGGTGGTGGGCGCCCGTCAGGACGGGGAGTTCTGCTGGATCGAGGCCCGCGCGGAGTGGGCGCCGCCGCGCACCCTGCGCCAGTACGCCAGCGCCGCCGAGGTCGACGCCCTGCCCGTGCCGCCGCCGGGGGAGTGGATCTACGCCTGGGCGTGGGAGGACGAACCGGCCGGCCGCGTACGGGCCCGCGGCTTCCCCGGCCGCGACGACGGCATCACCGAGGACGAGGCGACGGGCGCGGCGGCCCTGCTCCTGACGGACCGACTCGGCCGCGCCCTGAACATCACCCAGGGCGCGGGCTCCCAGATCCTCACGGCCCCCCAGCCACACGGCTGGGTGGAACTCGGAGGCCGGGTGATCTTGGAACGCTGAGAGGGGGCGGGGACTGGGCTCGGCTGGAGCTGGAGCTGGAGCTGGAGCTGGAGCTGGGCGCCGGGCTCGGTGGGGCGGGGTGTTGAGTCGGTGTGCCGCGCGGCTCGTGGGTTCGGTCCGCTGCGTGGGGCGGGGTGGTGCGCAAGCGGTGGGGCGGGGTTCGCGGCCGTTCAGGTGGTAGGGCGGGCGCACGGGTGGCGGGGCGTGTGTGGGCGGTCGCGGCCGGGGACCTCTGGCGTGATCTGTCACCGACCCCCACAGGAGGGTTCCATGCGCATGCGCTCGGTTCTGGCCGCTGCTCTGCTGACCGTCACCCTGACCGCCGCGGGCGCGGCCACCGCCGCCGCGGCGAACCACGACCCGCGCCACGGCGTGGACGACGGCACCGACGTCTGCGCCGCCTACTACGGCGGCATCACCTCCGAGGGCGGCAACCTCGCCTGGGGCGGCTCCTTCTGCCGCGGCGACCTCGGCGACTGAGCCGACTGAGCCCTCCGCGGCACGGGCACGCCCCGGTTCGCCCTGTCGGGCACGGGCACGCCCGGTCCGCCCCCGGGCGCCGGCACGCCCTGGTCCGCCCCCCGGTGGGGCGGGTCCGGGGCGTGTGCCGTTCCGCGGCCGTTCACGCCGACAGCGGGAACTCCTGGCCCAGCGCCCGGAACACCGCGGTGTTCAACGCGAACGCCCGCTTGCACTCGGCGACGATCCGCTGCTTCTCCAGGTCGTCCACGCCTATGCCGTCCAGCAGCGCCCGGTAGTCCCGCTTGAACGCGGCCGGGTTGCCGATCCCGTCGAAGACGTAGAAGCGCACCCCGTCGCCCTTCCGCGCGAACCCCCACGTCCGCTCCGCCCGCCCGCGGATGATCTGCCCACCGGAGAGGTCGCCGAGGTAGCGCGTGTAGTGGTGGGCGACGTACCCGCCGGGCCAGCGCTCGGCGCACACCCGCACCCGGTCCGCGTACGCCCGTGTCGCCGGCAGCGCCGACAGGCCCGCCCGCCACTCCGGGCCGCGCAGGTGCGCCAGATCCCGCTCCAGCGCGGGCAGGCGCAGCAGCTCCGGTCGCACGAACGGCCCGGCCACCGGGTCCGACGCCAGCCGCCCGGCCCCCGCCTCCAGCGCCTCGTACACGAACCACAACTGCTCGGTGTAGCGCGCGTAGGCGTCGACGCCGAGCCGGCCGCCGAGCAGGTCGCTCATGAACGTCGAGGTCTCCGCCGCCATGTGCTGCTCGTGGGAGGCGGTGCGGATGACGGTGGAGAACGACTCCATGGACGACACTCCTAAGTTGCCGACGGTCTGTCGGTAAGTTTACCGACAGGCCGTCGGCAAAACATCAGCGCATGCACACGGCAAAAAGGCCCGCCCTCGCAGGAGGGCGGGCCACAGCGCGGGGTACGACGGCGTCAGGGCAGCGTCAGGATCTCCGCACCCGTCTCCGTGACCGCCAGCGTGTGCTCGAACTGCGCGGTCCGCTTGCGGTCCTTCGTCACGACCGTCCAGCCGTCGTCCCACATGTCGTACTCGTGCGTGCCGAGCGTCAGCATCGGCTCGATCGTGAACGTCATCCCCGGCTGGATCACGGTCGTCGCGTGCGGGCTGTCGTAGTGCGGGATGATCAGGCCCGAGTGGAACGACGAGTTGATGCCGTGCCCGGTGAAGTCCCGCACCACGCCGTAGCCGAAGCGCTTGGCGTACGACTCGATGACCCGGCCGATGACGTTGATCTGCCGGCCCGGCCGGACCGCCTTGATCGCCCGGTTCAGCGCCTCCCGGGTGCGCTCCACCAGCAGCCGGCTCTCCTCGTCGACGTCCCCGACCAGGTACGTGGCGTTGTTGTCGCCGTGCACCCCGCCGATGTACGCCGTCACGTCCAGGTTGACGATGTCGCCGTCGCGCAGCACCGTCGAGTCCGGGATGCCGTGGCAGATCACCTCGTTGACCGACGTGCACAGCGACTTCGGGAAGCCGCGGTAGCCCAGCGTGGAGGGGTAGGCGCCGTGGTCGCACATGTACTCGTGCGCCACCTTGTCCAGCTCGTCCGTCGTCACGCCGGGCGCGATCAGCTTCGCGGCCTCCTCCATCGCCTGCGCGGCGATCCGGCCCGCGACGCGCATCGCCTCGATCGTCTCCGGCGTCTGCACCTCCGGCCCGGTGTACGGCGTCGGCGCCGGCTTGCCGACGTACTCGGGACGGCGGATGTTTCCGGGCACGGAACGGGTGGGAGACAGCTCCCCTGGTACGAGCAGCGACTGGCCAGACATGCCAGCGAGTCTAACCAGCGGGCATGGGGGAACATGTCGGTGGCGAGAGGAGCGAGGCCATGGCCCTGTTCAAGAAGCGCACGGCGGGCAAGCCGGGCGAGTGGTACTACTGCCTGGAGCACAAGAAGGTGGAGGAGGGCCCGGAGTGCCCGGGCAAGGACCGCTTCGGACCCTACGCGTCCCGCCGGGAGGCGGAGCAGGCGATGGAGACGGCCCGCGAGCGCAACCTCCAGTGGGAGAACGACCCCAAGTGGCACGACGCGCCCGCCGGCGGGGCCACCGAGGACGACTGACCGGCACCCGGCTCAGCCGGAGAGCGCCTCGGCCGCGGCTGCGCGCTGATCGCGCAGCCGCACCGCGTGCTCGTTCGTCCGCACGTCGTACGCCATCAGCCGCGGCAGGCACAGCGCCAGCAGCCCCACCGCGCCCGCGCACAGCAGTCCGCCGGAGAAGACGGACGCCCGCACGCCCCACCACGCGGCGAAGCCGCCGGACCTGACCTGGCCGACCGTCGGCCCGACCGAGTACGACAGCAGCTCGATCCCGGCGAGCCGCCCGCGCAGCTCGTCGGGGATCGTCTGGTTCCACATGGCGGAGCGGAAGATGCCGCTGACCATGTCGCAGCCGCCCGCCACGGTCAGGAACAGCAGCACCAGCCATACGTCGCCGACGACCCCGGCGGCCGCGACCGCCAGGCCCCAGCCGGCGGCCGACAGCACCACCATCCGGCCGTGCCGGTGCACCCGCGAGGCCCATCCGCCGGTCAGGCTCACCAGCAGCGAGCCGAACGGCACCGCCGCGTACATCAGGCCCAGCGACCACTCGGCGTCCAGGTCGTCGGCGAGGAACGGCAGCACGGCCAGCGGCATCGCCAGGAACATCGCCGCCAGGTCGATCGCGTACGTGCCCAGCAGCTCCTTGCGGCTCCACGCGTACCGGGCGCCCTCCGCGATGGAGCGCAGGCTGGGTCTCACGGCCTCGTGCGCGGCCGGGGAGGCGGCGATGCGGACGACGTACGCCACGGACACGGCGAAGGTGGCGAGGTCCGCGGCGTAGGCCCAGCCGAGGCCGGCGTAGGCGACGACCAGGCCCGCGACGGCCGGGCCGGCGACGCCGCCCACGGTCCAGCGCAGCGAGTTCAGCGAGGCGGCCGCCGGCAGGTCGTCGTGCGCGACGATCCGCGGCCACAGCGAGTCCAGCGCGGGACGCTGCACGGACACCAGCGCGGAGGACAGGGCGGCGACGGCGTACAGCGGCCACACGGCGGGGTGCGGCAGCAGGGCGTTGAGCAGCAGCAGCGCGGACAGCAGGCCCTGTCCGGCCTCCGTCCACAGGATCAGCTTCCGCTTGTCGAAGGCGTCGGCCAGCGCGCCGCCGTACAGCCCGCACACCACCAGCGGCACGAGTTCCACGGCCCCGATGGCGCCCACCGCCGCCGCGGACCCGGTGAGCTCCTTCAGCTGCACCGGCAGCGCGACGAACGTCAGGAAGCTCCCGAAGTTCGAGATCAGCCCCGACATCCACAGCCGCCGGAAGTCGACGGAGGCCTTCCAGGGGGCGAGATCGGGCAACAGGGCACGGAGCCGCGAGCGGGTGGTCACGAGGGGACATGCTCAACGCGCGAACCGGGCCCGGGCAATCGCTTTTTCCCAGGGCGCGTCCGGGTTCTCCTGCGGGATGCGCCCTTCGACCGGGCCCGGGAAGAGAAGCCGGCACACGACGCCCCAGGCGCGGCTCTGGGCGCTGGGTGCGCTGGGACCGGGGTGCGGTAGTGGCTGCGGCGGGCGGGGGTGTCCGATGGCGCCGGTGGGTGGGGGGTCTGCCCTGGGGCAGTGGGGGCGGCGAGTGGTGCCCGAGGAGGCGGGGGGTGGCGGCTGCCACGGACCACCTTGCGGCAGGGGCTGCCGAGGTGTGCTGGGACCGTTTTCGGACCAGGGGCTGCGGCGGCCGGTGCCGGGACGCCGGGGGGAGGGTGGGTGCCGTAGGACCGGCCCGCGGCAGCGGCCAGGGCGGCGGCGTTTGGAGGTGCCGGGTGGGTGGGGGCTCACCACTGTGCCGGGGGCGGGGCCGTCAGGGACTCCGCCAGCCGGGTCAGGCGGTCGCGGAACCGGCGCCGTCCTCTCGGCGTGCCCGGGACCGGGCTCTCCCCGGCCGCCGCGCTCACCAGATGCTGCACCGTGTCCAGGTCCAGCTCCGCCCCCTGCGGCACCGTCAGCGTCTCGTGCGCCATGCCCGCCAGCTCCCCCTGCCCGCCGCCGAGCGCCAGCACCGTCACCCCGGACCGCCGGGCGTCGTGCACCCGCTGGAGCAGCGGCGCGGGCTCCTCGGGGGCCACGACGAGCAGCGTCTCGCCCCGCCGCGCCGCCTCGATCCGGCCCAGCCCGACCGCCAGATGCGCCGGGTCCGAGGGGCGGGCGTCGTGCCGCACCAGCGTCGGCGCCAGTTCCGGCGTCCCCGACCACGCGGCCTCGTCCGCGAGATGCGCCGCCAGATGCCACGGCTCGTACTCCGGCGTGCCCACGAGCAGCAGCCCGCCACCGTGCGACACGACCGAACCCCGCAGCGCCCCCGCGAACCTCCGGGTGGCCCCGAGCCACTCGGTCCCGGCGAGCACTTCCCGCAGCAACGCGACCCGTACGGCGTCCATGGGCCCGCATCCTCGCGCAATCGGGCCGCCGCGGCCCGCCGTTCACCCGGAATTCCCCCGACCCGGGGACGGGCCGGACGGCCGCTGCCGGGGGCCGGCCGGCCGGGGAGGGGCCGACGCATCGTCCCGCGCCCCGCCCTGCCGTGGGCGGACGTGTCGTCCGGCTGCCCCCGATCTGCGGTGGGCCGGCGTATAGCCGGCGCCCGGCCCGGCCGTGGGCCGACGCACCGTCCGGCGCTCCGCCCTGCCGTGGGCGGACGTGTCGTCCGGCTGCCCCGATGTGCCGTGGGCCGGCGTATGTCCAGAGCACAGCCCGGCCGTGAGCCGACCTATCGTCCGACGCCGGACCCGGCCGTGGGCCGACGCATCGTCCGGCGCCCGACCCGGCCATGGGCCGACGTATCGTCCGGCGCCCAGCCCGGTCATGCCGCAGATGTCCTGTCCGACCGCACCGCCCCGTCAGGGGGAACGTATTGTCGGGCCATGACCAATAGCGACAGCGCACAGAAGGCCCCCGCCAAGGACCCCTGGGACCTCCCGGACGTCTCCGGGCTCGTCGTCGGCGTGCTCGGCGGGACCGGTCCGCAGGGCAAGGGGCTGGCCTACCGGCTGGCCCGGGCCGGGCAGAAGGTGATCATCGGCTCGCGGGCCGCCGAGCGGGCGCAGGCCGCCGCAGACGAGCTCGGGCACGGCGTCGAGGGCGCCGACAACGCCGAGACCGCCCGCCGCAGCGACATCGTGATCGTCGCCGTGCCGTGGGAGGGCCACGCCAAGACCCTGCAGTCCCTGCGCGAGGACCTGGCCGGCAAGCTCGTCGTGGACTGTGTCAACCCGCTCGGCTTCGACAAGAAGGGCGCCTACGCGTTGAAGCCCGAGGAGGGCAGCGCCGCCGAGCAGGCCGCCGCCCTGCTGCCGGACTCACGGGTGACGGCCGCCTTCCACCACCTGTCGGCGGTCCTCCTCCAGGACCCGGAGATCGAGCAGATCGACACCGATGTGATGGTGCTCGGCGAGGTGCGCGCCGACGTGGAGATCGTCCAGGCCCTCGCCGGCCGCATCCCCGGCATGCGCGGCATCTTCGCCGGGCGGCTGCGCAACGCCCACCAGGTGGAGTCGCTGGTCGCCAACCTGATCTCCGTCAACCGCCGGTACAAGGCCCACGCGGGGCTGCGTATCACCGACGTATGAGCCATGGGGGACACTGGGGGAGGCCGGCGACGCCCACGGTGTCCCCCGACAGCACCGAGCGGACGCCGACCGCCCCGAACACCCGCTGACAGCGCGACCGCGGACAGCGCACGCGCTGCCGGCCCCGACGGTCCCGACAGGAGTCGACTTCCATGCCCCGCCTCGCCCTCTACGCCCTCGTCGTCTGCGTCCTCGCCGTGGCCGCGGCCGTCGTCTCCTTCGCCCAGGGCAGCTGGCTGGGCATCGTGTGGGTGCTGCTGGCGGGCCTGTCGTCCAACATGGCCTGGTACTACCGGCGGCGCGGCCGCACCGCGGCTCACCAGAACCGGTAGAGCTCACGGCCGGCGGAGGCGTCGACGTCGCTGACGCCCAGGCCGCGCAGGATCGCGTGGACCGCGTCGAAGAACGCTGTGTTGACCGACGGCACCCACAGCAGCGCGAACACGAACAGCAGCCCGAACGGCGCGTACGGCTCCACCTGCCGTTTCACCCCGGACGACAGCCACGGCTCGATCACCCCGTAGCCGTCCAGCCCCGGGACCGGCAGGAAGTTCAGGATCGCCGCCGTCACCTGCAGCAGCGCCAGGAACGCCAGCGCGTACCGGAAGACGGCGGGCATGCCGTCCGGCGAGCCGAGCCAGAACGGGGCCGTGCAGACGGCGGCGAACAGCACGTTCGTCAGCGGGCCGGCCGCCGAGACCAGACTGTGCCGCCAGCGACCGGGGATGCGGCCCCGCTCGATGAAGACCGCGCCGCCCGGCAGGCCGATCCCGCCCATGATCAGGAAGGCCACGGGCAGCACGATGCTCAGCAGCGCGTGCGTGTATCTGAGCGGATCGAGCGTGAGATAGCCCTTCGCGCGCACCGAGACGTCCCCGCTGTGCAGGGCGGTGCGGGCGTGCGCGTACTCGTGCAGGCACAGGGAGACGATCCACGCCGCCGTCACGAACAGGAACACCGCCACACCCGGCTGCTCGGCGAACCCCGTCCAGGCCGCCCATCCCGCCACCGCCGCGACGGCCGCGATCCCGACGAAGAGCGGACTGATCCCGTGCTCACCGCGCCGACCCGCGACGGCTGTCATGCGCCTCCCCCGCCTCTCCCGTGTCCCGTCTGCCCCGGTCCGCCCGACCGTACAGGCCGCACCGGGAAAACGTCTCGCGGTGGGCGCCCGGTTCCCGGGAAGGTGAGTCCATGGGCCTGTGGCATGTGTACTACGAGGGGTGGCAGCTGGAGTGCTGCGGTACGCCGTTCGCGCCGGGGGAGGAGGTGAGCTGGCCGCTGCTGCTGAACGACGCCGAGGACGTGCTCTGCGGAGGCTGGCACGATCAGCTGACCAAGATCACCGGGACGGTCGAGGACGTACCGGACGGAGAGGACGAGGAGGACGGCGAAGGCGGCACCGTGCGGGTGGTGCGGGAGGAGACCGGCCTGGTCGTCGCCCTCCCCGGGGACCCGGACGAGCCCGGCCGCAGCGCCCCGGGGGACTGGATCCGGCTGGTCGGCCTGCTCACGGCGGAGTCGCACGGCGACGGCGGCCCCGAGACCACGGGGACGGTCCGCGCCGTCCAGCTGCTGAGGCAGGGCTACGCACCGTCCGGCACCGGCGTATGGGTGCCCGTGCCGGGGGAGCGGTCCCTGCACCCGGTCCCGCGCAGCCCGAGGGGGTTCGCCGGCGGCGAGGTGGGCGCGGACGGCGTCCTTCGCAACGAGGCGGGCGTCATGGTCACGCTGGAGGTCCCGGGCACCGACTCCTGGCTGTCGTACGCCGTCCGCGAGGCCCGCGGCATCCCCCACGACCGGGCCGGGAGCGGCGCGGAGACGGCCGGTCTCACGGCCGAGGCGCTCGCGTCGCTGCTTCACTCCCTGAGCACGGTCCCGGCACGCTCCTGAGCCGGGGACATGGCCGGCCGGTCGAAACCGTGTGCCCGTTGCCGATCTCTCCGGAGAGAATGGAGCCCGTGCGCTACCGCATCCTCGGCACCACGCAAGCGCTCCGCCCCGACGGCTCGGCCGTCGCGCTCGGCGGGGCGCGGCTGCGTGCCCTGCTGACCGTGCTGGCCCTGCGGGCCGGCCGTACCGTGCCGGCGGCGCTGCTCGTGGAGGAGGTGTGGGCCGGCGACCCGCCCGCCGACGCGACCGGCGCGCTGCAGGCGCTGGTCGGCCGGCTGCGCCGGGCGCTCGGCGCGGACGCCGTGGCCTCCGCCGACGGCGGCTACCGGCTCACCGCCGTCCCCGACCACATCGACCTGCACCGCTTCGAGCGGCTGGCCGGCGACGGACTGCGCGCCCTGGCCGACGGCGACCCCGCCAAGGCGGCCGCCCTCCTGGACGACGCCCTCGCCCTGTGGCACGGGCCCGCCCTCACCGACCTGCCCGACCGCACCGCCGAGGCCGCCCGCTGGGAGACCCGCCGCCTGGACGCGCGGCGGGGCCGGCTGACCGCCGCGCTCGCGCTGGGCGAGGCCGACCAGGCGCTGCCCGAGCTGACCGCCCTGTGCGACGCCCACCCCCTGGACGAGCCGCTCCAGGTGCTGCGGCTGCGCGCCCTGCGCGACACCGGCCGCACCGCCCAGGCCCTCGCCGCCTACGACGAGATACGCCACCTCCTGGCCGACCGCCTCGGCTCGGACCCCGGCCCGCAACTGCGCGCCCTGCACGCGGAACTCCTCGCCACCGAACGCCCGGCCCCACCCCACGCGACCACCGCCCAGGCCCCTTCCGGCCATACGGCCACAGGCCATACGGCCACAGGCCATGCGGCCGCAGGCGATGCGGCCCCCACGCACGTGGCCGCCGGCCAGACAGCCCCTGCCCAGGCAGCCTCCGGCCAGTGGTCCCCTGCGCCGTCGGCCCCCGCCCACGCGACCCCCGGCCAGTCGGCCCCTGCCCAGTCGGCCCCCGCCCACGCAACCCCCAGCCAGTCGCCCCCCGCCCACACAGTCTCCAGCGCCCAGGGCACCCCTGCCCCGACCGCCCCCGTCCCGCAACCGCTCGGGAATCTCCGGGCCAGGCTCACCTCCTTCGTCGGGCGGGAGGCGGACATCGCGGCGATCCGGGAGGATCTCCGCACCGCCCGGCTGGTCACGCTGCTCGGGCCCGGCGGTGCCGGCAAGACGCGGCTGTCGCAGGAGGCCGCGGAGACCGTGCGGGACGCCGCCCGGGACGGGGTGTGGCTCGCCGAACTCGCGCCCGTGGACGACCCCGGCACCGTCCCCGAGGCCGTGCTGACCGCCGTCGGCGCCCGCGAGACCGTGCTGCGTGGTGCGGGTGCCGAGGAGCTGCGCGCCGTGTCCGAACGCCACGACGACCCCCTCGTGCGCCTCGCCGAGCACTGCGCCCGCCGCCGCATGCTGCTCATCCTCGACAACTGCGAGCACGTCGTGGACGCAGCCGCCCGCCTCGCCGAGGAACTCCTGGCCCGCTGCCCGGAGCTGACGGTGCTGGCCACCAGCCGCGAACCCCTCGGCGTACCCGGAGAGGTCCTGCGCCCCGTGGAGCCGCTGCCCGAGCCGGTCGCGCTGCGGCTGCTCGCCGAGCGCGGCGCGGCGGCCCGCCCCGGCTTCCGGGTCGACGCCGACGAGGAGACGGCGGCGGCCTGCGCGGAGATCTGCCGCCGCCTGGACGGCCTGCCGCTCGCCATCGAACTGGCCGCGGCCCGTCTGCGCATGCTGACCCCGCGCCAGATCGCGGACCGCCTCGACGACCGCTTCCGCCTGCTGACCTCCGGCAGCCGTACCGTCCTGCCCCGCCAGCAGACCCTGCGCGCGGTCGTCGACTGGTCCTGGGACCTGCTCGACGAGGACGAACGCGACGTGCTGCGGCGGCTGTCCGTCTTCGCCGGCGGCTGCGACCTGAGCGCCGCCGAAGCCGTCTGCGGTCCGGCCGCCTTCGACGCGCTCGCCTCCCTCGTCGACAAGTCCCTCGTCGTCGCCACCCCGACCGGCGAGGACGGCTCGATGCGCTACCGGCTGCTGGAGACGGTCGCCGAGTACGCCGCCGAACGCCTCGACGAGTGCGGCGCCCGCCCCGACGCCGAGCGCGCCCATCTGACGTACTACCGCGAACTCGCCCGCACCACCGACCCGCAGCTGCGCGGCCACGGCCAGCGCGCCGCGATCGAGCGCATCGAGCGGGAGTACGAGAACCTGCGCACCGCCCTGCGCCACGCCGTCGCCGCCCGCGACGAGCAGGAGGCGCTGTGCCTGGTGCTCTCCCTGTGCTGGTACTGGCAGATGCGCGACCTGCGCATCGAGACCCGCAACTGGGCCGCCGAGGTCATGGCCCTCGGCCCCGACCCGTTCACCGAACCGGTGCGCCCCGCCGCCCCGCTGTGGGAGCGCTGCACCGACGCGCCGCCGCCGATGACCGGCGAGATGCTCGCTGAGGCCCGCCGTGGCGTCCATCTGATCCATCTCGCCTGCATGGACACCGAGATGGACGCCTGGCAGACCCCGCAGGCGCAGGAGAAGCTGCGGATCGTCAGCCGGACGTACACCCCCGGCCTGCCGCAGGCGTGCCGTCCGCCGGGCTATGTCTGGTTCTTCGCCGTGGTGCTGAGCGGCGACCTCGACCGCATCCGCCTGATCGGTGACGCGGCCGTGGACACCTGCCGCACCCGCCCCGACCACGAGTGGGAGCTCGCCCTCTGCCTCCAGATGCGCGCCAACCTCCTCGCCAACCGCACCGACTGGGCCGGCGACGCCGCCGCCGACGCCGACGAGGCCCTGGAGATCTTCCAGCGCCTCGGCGACGGCTGGGGTGTCGCGGAGGCGCTGTCGGCGCGCGGCGAGGCCCGCGAGCGCAAGGGCGAGTACACGGCCGCCGCCGCCGACTACCAGGCCGCCATCGCCGCGGCCGAGCAGCTCGGCGCCCGCGCGCAGCAGGCCGTGCTCACCGCCCGGCTGGGCACCGCGCTGCTGGAGGCGGGTGATCCGGAGCGGGGTGAGGCGCTGCTGCGCGAGGTGATCGACCGGCCCGAGGGCACCGTCACCGAGGCCATGCCCGCCGCCCGGCTCTTCCTCGCCGGCTGGCTGAGCATCACCGGCCGCACCGCGGAGGCGCGTGAGCAGATCCGGCGGCTGCGGGAGGACTTCGGGCCGGCCTCCTTCTTCGTCTTCGACGGTTTCATCCGCAGCCAGGAGGCCTGGCTGGACATCGTCGACGGCGACCACGACGAGGCGCTGGTCAAGACCCGGCAGGCGCTGGTCCAGGCGAACGAGCCGCTGTCGCGCACGATCGTGCCGCACATGCGCCCCCTGTGCCTGGTCCTCGCGGCGGCCGCCCTGGCCGGCGCCGAGGGCGGGGCCCGCGCCCGGGACGCCGCCCGCTGCATGGGTGCCGCCGAGGCGCTGCTGCCGCCCGGCCATGTCCCCGGCTATGCCGAGCGCGCCGCCCGCGACCAGGCCGAGCGGGCCGTGCGGGCGGCGCTCGGCGACGACGAGGAGTACGCCGCCGCATACGCCGAGGGCGCCGGCCTCTCCCCCGAGGAGGCCGTCGCCCTCGTATGACGCGCACCGACGCCTACGCATCCGGCGTCAGTTCTTGGTGCGGAACTTGTGGATGGCGACCGGGGCCATCACCGCGGTGATCGCGACCGACCAGGCCACCGTCACCCACAGGTCGTGGGCGACCGGGCCGCCGATCATCAGGCCGCGCGCGGAGTCGGCGAGCGTGGACAGCGGGTTGTAGTCGGTGAAGGCCTGCAGCCAGCCCGGCATCGACTTCGTCGGCGCGAAGATCGACGAGCCGAACTGCAGCGGGAACAGCACCAGGAAGCCCATCGCCTGCACGGACTGCGCGTTCTTCAGCATCACGCCGAGGGTGAGGAACACCCACATGATGGAGGAGGCGAACAGCGCGGACAGTCCGACGGTCGCGAACAGCCCGGGCCAGTTGGTGATGTCGAACCCGACGAGCACGGCGACGATCATCAGCACGGCCGTGGCGAACAGCATCCGCCCCAGCTCCACGGTGATCTTCGCGAAGAGCACGGACCCGCGCCCGATGGGCAGCGTGCGGAACCGGTCCATGACACCGCTGTTGAAGTCCTGGCTGAAGCCGGTTCCGACGCCCTGGGACAGGGTCATGCTCATCATCGCGATCATGCCCGGGATGACGTACTGCACGTACCGGTCCTGGCCGCCGCCCAGCGCCTGCCCGATCGAGCCGCCGAAGACGTACACGAACAGCAGGGTGAAGACGACGGGCATCAGCAGCGCGTCGAACATCGACTCGGGGTCCTGCCGGATCCACAGCAGGTTGCGGCGGATGAGGGCGCCGGTGTGGCGCAGATGCCCGCGCAGCGGAATACGGACGTCGGTCGCGGTCGGGGCCGCGGTCGGGGTGGCGGTGGCGGCGCTCATACGGCGACCTCCTGGCGTGCGTCGGCGGGCGTGGCGTCCTGCGGGGCACCGGCGCGGTGTCCGGTGAGGGACAGGAACACCTCGTCCAGGCTGGGGAGTTCGGTGGTGATGGAGGACAGGGTGATGCCGCGCGCGGTGACCGCGCCGACCACGGCGGTCAGTTGCTCGTCGCTCAGGATCGGCACCAGCAGGGCGCCGCTCTCGCGGTCCACGGTGGTGGTGGCGAGCCCGGTGATGCCGAACTCGTCGAGCATCGCCGCGAGCGGTTCCAGCTCCCGCGGGTCCAGCGGCCGGACCCGCAGCGTGCGCCCGCCGACCTTCGCCTTCAGTTCCTCGATGCCGCCGCCGGCGATGACCTTGCCGCGGTCGACGACGGTCAGCTCGGAGGCGAGCTGCTCGGCCTCCTCCATGTACTGCGTGGTCAGCAGCACGGTGACGCCGTCGCCGACCATGCGCTTGACCTCGTCCCACACCTCGTTGCGGGTGCGCGGGTCGAGACCGGTGGTCGGCTCGTCCAGGTACAGCACCGCCGGGTGCCCGATCATGGACGCGGCGAGGTCGAGCCGCCGCCGCATGCCACCGGAGTACGTCCCCGCGGGCCGCTTGGCGGCCTCGGTGAGCGAGAACCGCTCCAGCAGCTCGTCGGCCCGGGCCCGGGCGTCCTTGCGGGACAGGTCGAGCAGCCGCCCGATCATGTACAGGTTCTCCCAGCCGGGGAGCTTCTCGTCCACCGAGGCGTACTGCCCGGTGAGCCCGATCACCCGCCGCAGCTGCCGGGGCTGCCGTACGACGTCGTAGCCGGCCACGCACGCCTGTCCGGCGTCCGGGGCGAGCAGGGTGGACAGGATGCGCACGAGGGTGGTCTTGCCGGCGCCGTTCGGCCCGAGGACGCCCATCACGGTGCCCTCGCGCACGTCCAGGTCGACGCCGTCCAGCGCCTTGGTCTCGCCGTAGTGCTTGACCAGTCCCCGCACGGTGACGGCGCTGCCCGCGCCGCCGGGGTTGTTGTCGATTCGCGTCATGCCCTCGACGGTGTCAGGCCCCACCGACAAACCACCGACAGAGCTCCGACAGCCCGCCGACGGCGCCGACATCCCGCCGACATGTCACAGACCGGCGCTCCGGAACGTCACAGGGGTACAGCCGTCCGAACCGGAAGGACACCGGGACATGAGCGACACCTCCGCCTTCAGCCGCATGCACGAGGCCGTGAACAGCGGCGACCTGGAGCTGGTCGAGAAGACCATCGACGAGGTCGTCGACCCCGGCCTGGTCTTCCACGCGCCCGTGCCGACGGGGGTGAGCGGGGTGCAGGCACTGAAGCAGGTGTGGCGGGTGCTGCTGACCGCGTTCCCCGACCTGCGCGTGGAGATCGAGGACGTGGTCACGCAAGGGGACAAGGCCGTCTACCGCAACACCGTGACGGGCACGCACCTGGGCGAGTACCGGGGCCTGGCGCCGACCGGCAGGTCCGTGCGGTACGCCGAGATGTTCATCGTGCGCCTGGCCGGGGGGCGTATCGCCGAGATCTGGGGTGTCGTCGACGTCCTGGCGCAGCTGCGGCAGCTCGGCGCCGTCGACGTGTGACGGGCAGGGGGCAGCCCCGCCGACCGGGGGACGTCGACGGGGCTGCCTGGTACCGCTGTGGCTTCGATGAACGGAGGCGGTCAGTGGACCGAGTGCTCCTCCAGCGGGAACGTTCCGCCGATGACGTCGTCGGCGAACGCCTTCGCCGCGTCACCCATCACGGACCGCAGGTCGGCGTACTGCTTGACGAACTTCGGCACCCGCCCGCCGGTCAGCCCGAGCATGTCGGTCCACACCAGCACCTGCGCGTCCGTCTCCGGGCCCGCCCCGATGCCGACGGTCGGGATGTGCAGCACCCGCGTCACCTCGGCGGCCAGCTCCGCCGGGACCAGCTCCAGCACCACCGCGAACGCGCCGGCGTCCTGTACGGCCTTGGCGTCCCGCAGCAGCTGCTGCGCGGCCTCCTCGCCGCGGCCCTGCACCCGGTAGCCCATCGCGTTGACGGACTGAGGGGTCAGCCCGATGTGCGCCATCACCGGGATGCCGGCCTCGACCAGCAGCCGGATCTGCTCGTGGGAGCGCTCACCGCCCTCCAGCTTCACCGCGCCGACCCCGGCCTCCTTCACCAGCCGGGTCGCCGAGCGCAGCGCCTGCACCGGCCCCTCCTGGTAGGAGCCGAAGGGCAGGTCGCCGACGATCAGCGCCCGCCGGGTGCCGCGGACGACGGCCGCGGACAGCATGGTCATCTGGTCGAGCGTGACGGGCACCGTCGTGTCGTAGCCGAGGTGACAGTTGCCCGCCGAGTCCCCGACCAGCAGGACCGGGATGCCGGCCTCGTCGAAGACGGACGCGGTCATCGCGTCGTAGGCGGTCAGCATGGGCCACTTCTCGCCGCGCTCCTTGGCCAGAGCGATGTCGCGGACGGTGATGCGGCGGTTGATCTTGCCTCCGTACAGCGCCTTGCTGCCGTCGGACGGCTTGTTCTGGGCAGCCGAAAGCTGCGTCATGGCAACGGCTCCTTACGTCATCTCGAAGCGCCCTGACGGCGTCCCCGGACCGCCTCCATGGTGGCACCTCGCGCTCCGGCACGGCTAGAGGGCCCCCGGATGGGGCGTGTCACCCCGGCCGGCGGTCACCGCCGACGTAAGAACCGGGTAAAAAGATTTACGATACGGTACGGTCTCGTATCGTAAGTGAGTACGCTCGCCGCATGACCACTCCCGCCGCATCCACCGACCGGATACCGGAAGCCGTGCACCGGCGCCGCTGGGCGATCCTCGGGGTCCTGATGCTCAGCCTGCTGATCGTCGTCCTCGACAACTCGATCCTGAACGTCGCGATCAAGACCATCTCCACCCCCGCCCCGACCGGCCTCGGCGCCACCCAGAGCGAGCTGGAGTGGGCGATCAACGCCTACACCCTGGTCTTCGCCGGCCTGCTGTTCACCGCCGGCCTGCTGGGCGACCGCCTCGGCCGCAAGAAGGTCCTGCTCGGCGGCCTCGCCGTGTTCGGCATCGGCTCGGCGCTGGCCGCCGAGTCCGGCTCGCCGACCCAGCTGATCGCGTTCCGCGCGCTGATGGGCCTGGGCGCCGCCTTCGTGATGCCCGCCACCCTCGCCGTCCTGATGAACGTCTTCGAACGTGAGGAGCAGCCCAAGGCCATCGGCATCTGGGCGGGCGGCGTCGGCCTCGCCATCGCCATCGGCCCGATCACCGGCGGTGTCCTGCTGGACCACTTCTGGTGGGGCTCGGTCTTCCTGATCAACGTGCCGATCGTGCTGCTCGCCCTGGCCCTGATGCTGTGGCTGGTGCCCGACTCCCGCGACCCGAACCCGGGCCGCGTCGACCCCGTCGGCGTGGTGCTCTCCGTGATCGGCCTCGTCCTGCTGGTCTACGGCATCATCAAGGGCGGCCAGCTCGCCGACTTCACCGACCCCAAGGTGCTGGCGACCATCGCGGCCGGTCTGCTGGTCCTCGCCGCCTTCGTGGTGTTCGAGAAGCGCAGCGACCACCCGTCCATCGACGTCACCTACTTCCGCAACAAGGTCTTCTCGGCCGCCATCGGAGCCATCGCGCTGGTGTTCTTCGCGCTGATGGGTGTGACCTTCTTCTCCGTCTTCTACACGCAGAGCGTGCGCGGCTACACCCCGCTGCAGACCGGTCTGCTGATGCTGCCGCTGGCCGCCGCCCAGATGATCTTCGCGCCGCGCGCCCGGCTGCTCGTCGACCGCTTCGGCAACCGGGCCACCACCACGGCCGGCATGCTGGTGATCGCCGCGATGCTGGCGGCGTTCGCCGCGCTGGACGCCGACACGCCCATCTGGCTGCTGGAAGTGATCTTCTTCCTGATGGGCACCGGCATGGCGCACATCATGACCCCGGTCAGCGTCGTCATCATGCAGGCCCTGCCGCGCGAGAAGGCCGGCTCGGCGTCCGCCCTCAGCAACACCTTCCGCCAGGTCGGCGGCGCCCTCGGCATCGCCGTGCTCGGCTCGGTGCTCTCCACCGCCTACCGCACCGGCATCGAGGACAAGCTCGGCGCGCTGCCCGCCGGGCTGCGCGAGACCGCGGGCGAGTCCATCGAGGCCACCCTGGGTGTCGCCGCCCGGCTCGGTCCGCGCGGCGAGGGGCTGGTCGGCCCGGCCAACGACGCGTTCCTGCACGCGATGCACGTCACCGCCCTGTGCGGCGCGGCCGTCGCGGTCCTCGGCGCGCTGGTGGTGGCGCTGTTCCTGCCCGGCCGCCCGACGCAGGGTCAGCAGGGCGAGAAGGAGCCGCATTTGGTCACGGCCGGGGAGTAGCGGGCGGCGACCGCTGTGGCCGGGGGAGAATCCCCGCAGGCCACCACGGACGAAGGGACGACACGAAGTGAGCCTTGCCGACAGCCCGAGCGCGGCCCCGGTCCGGGGCCGGCCCCGCAGCGAGGCCGTGGAGCGCGCCATTCTCGAAGGGGCCATGAAGCTCCTGGAGGAGGGCGTGCCGCTGGCCGAGCTGTCCATCGAGCGCATCGCGCGCACGGCGGGCGTCGGCAAGGCCACCATCTACCGCCGCTGGAGCGGCAAGGAGGAGCTGTTCGTCGACGTCATCCGGGCCGCCGAGCCGCCGGACCCGGAACTGCCCGGCACGTCGATGCGCGACGACCTGATCGCCCTGCTGGAGTCGCTCAGGCAGCGCGCCCTGGCCAGCCGTTCCTCCGCTCTGCTGCACAACGCGCATGTCCAGATGAAGTCCAGCCCGAGGATCTGGGCGGCCTACCACGCGAACGTCATCGTGCCCCGCCGCAACATGGGCCTTGAGGTGCTGCGCCGCGGCCGGCAGGGCGGCGAGATCCGCGCCGACGTGGACCTCGAACTCGCCAACGACATGTTCGTCGGCCCCGTCCTGATGCGCACCCTGCTGCGTCCCGAGGCGGATCTGCCCGAGGGCCTGGCGGAACGCATCGTCGACACGGTCATGGAAGGACTACGCCCCGTCAGTTCCCAGCCGTAATGTGCAGGTTTCGTCACAACCACCGCGCCCGGGGCGCGAACCGGAACTCCGCACGCCGCCCCACTCGTCCCACTGCCCGTACGGCCGTCGCAAGACGGCAGGGACGGAGCCGATCATCCCCTAGGGTCGTAACAGGCGCGGGGGACGACGGTGTGCACGGCAGGTAGTGAGGCGACGGTATGGCGCAGCAGGCATACGTGACGGAGACGGCGAACGGCGGCTCGGCGGACGAGCGGCAGGGATTCCGGCTCCGGCGCGTGGCGGGCCGCCTGCTGCAGCCCTGGCGCGGGGACGCGCGGATCTGGCGGCGCGGCATCCTGCTGGCCGCCGTCGCGGTGGCCCTCGCCCTGGTGATGCTGGTGCACTCGCGCATCCCGAACACGTTCGGCAATCTGGGCAGCCTCACCGAGACGTTTCTGCCGTGGCTGGGCGTGCTGATCCCCCTGCTCCTCGTGGGAGCGCTGCTGCGCCGTTCGGCCACGGCCCTGATCGCGGTGGTCCTGCCGTCGGTCGTCTGGCTGAACCTCTTCGGCGGGCTGCTCACCGACAAGTCGGGCACCGGCGGCGACCTGATGGTGGCCACCCACAACGTCAACGCCGACAACCCCGACCCCTCGGGCACCGCCCGCGAGGTCGCCGCGTCGGGCGCGGACATCCTCGCCCTGGAGGAGATCAAGGCCTCCGCGGTCCCCACCTACGAGCAGGCGCTGTCGGCCACGTACAAGCACCACGCCGTGGTCGGCACGGTGGGCCTGTGGAGCAAGTACCCGCTCTCCGACGTGGCGGCGGTGGACATCCGGCTGGGCTGGAAGCGCGCGATGCGGGCCACGGTGGCCACTCCGCAGGGCCCGCTGGCGGTCTACGTCGCCCACCTGCCGTCGGTCCGCGTCAAGGCGGCGGCGGGCTTCACCGCCCGGCAGCGCGACAAGAGCGCCGACGCCCTCGGCGAGGCCATCGCCGACGAGCGAGTGCCCCGGGTGATCCTGCTCGGCGACCTCAACGGCACCATGAACGACCGCGCCCTGAACGCGGTGACCTCCCAGATGCGCTCCACCCAGGGTGCGGCCGGCAACGGCTTCGGCTTCAGCTGGCCGGCGTCGTTCCCGATGGCCCGGATCGACCAGATCATGGTCAAGGGCGTCGAGCCGGAGAGCTCCTGGACGCTGCCGGCCACCTCCAGCGATCACCTGCCGGTCGCGGCCCGTGTGAAGGTGACCACACCCCAGTCGTAAAACCGCAGGTCGCAGCAGAGCCGTAACCCGGGCGCCACCTGGCGGAATACTGCGCCTGAGAGACTTTGTTCCGAGCGGAAACATAGAGAGTTTCCGACCGTCCCCAAAGTCTCGAAAGGTACTTCATGCCCCTGGCCCTGCTCGCCCTCGCCGTGGGCGCCTTCGGCATCGGTACGACCGAGTTCGTGATGATGGGGCTCCTGCCCGACGTCGCGGACGACCTGCACATCTCGATCCCCGCCGCCGGCCACCTGGTCTCGGCGTACGCGCTGGGCGTGGTCATCGGCGCCCCGCTGCTCGCGGCGCTCACCGCGCGCATGTCCCGCCGTACGGTCCTGATCGCCCTGATGGCCCTGTTCGTGGTGGGCAACGCCCTGTCCGCGTTCGCCCCCACCGACGCCACCCTGCTGGCGGCCCGCTTCCTCAGCGGCCTGCCGCACGGAGCCTTCTTCGGCGTCGGCGCGGTCGTCGCCACCACCATGGTCGCCCCGGAACGCAAGGCCCGCTCCGTCTCCCTGATGTTCCTGGGCCTGACCGTCGCCAACATCGCGGGCGTCCCCGTGGCCACCCTCGTCGGCCAGCACCTCGGCTGGCGGGCCACCTTCCTCGGCGTCAGCGTGATCGGCCTCGCGGCGATCGCGTCCCTGGCCGCCCTGATCCCGCACGACCACACCCACGCCACCGCGACCGGCCTGCGCGGCGAACTGGCCGCCCTGCGCTCCGTCCCGGTCTGGCTGGCGCTCGGCACCACGGTGGCCGGCTTCGGCGCCCTGTTCGCGGCCTACAGCTACATCACGCCGATGCTCACCGACGCGGCCGGCTACGCCGACGCGAGCGTCACCCTCCTGCTCGCCCTGTTCGGCGTGGGAGCGACGATCGGCAACCTGCTCGGCGGCCGCCTGGCGGACCACTCGATGCGCGGCACCCTCTTCGGCGGCCTGGCGTCCCTGGCGGCGGTGCTGCTGCTGTTCCCGCTCCTGATGCACACGCAGACCTCCGCGGCCCTGGCCGTCACCCTCCTCGGCACGGCGGCGTTCGTCACGGGCTCCCCGCTGCAGCTGATGGTGATGGAGAAGGCGGCGGCGGCCCCCTCGCTGGCCTCCTCCGCCAACCAGGCGGCCTTCAACCTCGCCAACGCGGGCGGCGCCTGGATCGGCGGCCTGGCCCTGGCCGCGGGCTTCGGCACGACCTCCCCGGCCCTGGCCGGCGCCCTGCTGGCCGTCCTCGGCCTGGCCGTGGCGGGAGTCGCCTACGCGGTGGACCGCAGGGCCCCGCACACCGGCAGGGTGGTGGCCACGCACGTCCCGCACGAGACGCCGACGCTCCACCACTGACGACGCGAAAGGGGGGCGCCCGAAGACAGGGCGCCCCCGCCTTCTCTCAGACGGACTCCCGCCACCCATTGGTGATGGGCAGCCGCCGGTCCTTACCGAACCCCTTGGGCGAGATCTTCGTCCCCGGCGGATACTGCCGCCGCTTGTACTCGGCGGTGTCGACCATCCGCAGGGTCCGGGTCACCAGCTCGTGGTCGAACCCGGCCGCCACGATCGCGTCGGCGCCCTGGTCCCGGTCGACGTACAGCTCCAGGATCGCGTCGAGCACCGGATAGTCGGGCAGCGAGTCGGTGTCGACCTGCCCCGGCCTCAGCTCGGCGCTCGGCGGCTTGCTGATGGAGTTCTCCGGAATGGGCGGAGTCTGCCCCCGCTCCACCGCCGCCCGGTTGCGCCACTCGGCGAGCCGCCAGATCCACGTCTTGTAGACGTCCTTGATGGGCCCGTAGGCCCCCACCGAGTCGCCGTACAGCGTCGAATACCCGACCGCCAGCTCGGACTTGTTCCCCGGGGCGAGGACGATGTGCCCCTCCTGGTTGGACAGGGCCATCAACAGCGTGCCGCGCAGCCGGGACTGCAGGTTCTCCTCCGCGAGCCCGGTCAGTTCGGCGGCAGCCATATACGCGTCGAACATCGGGGCGATCGACACGGTACGGAAGTTCAGCCCCGTGCGCCGCGCCAGCTCGGCGGCGTCGTCGCGGGAGTGCTCCGAGGAGTACTTCGACGGCATGGAGACGCCGTACACGTTCTCGGCGCCCACGGCGTCACAGGCGATGGCCGCGACCAGCGCCGAGTCGATGCCGCCGGACAGCCCGATGAGCACGGACCGGAACCCGTTCTTGCGCACATACGCGCGCAGGCCCACGACCAGGGCGGAGTAGACCTCCTCCTCGTCGTCGAGCCGCTCGGCGTAGGCACCGGTGTGCACCGGCTCGTACGCGGGCAGCGGCTCCTCGGACAGCACGACCCGATCGATCCGCAGCCCGTCGTCGACGACGCCCACGGGAGCCTCGGGATCGGCGGCGGGCAGCTCCAGATCGAGCACCACGCACCCCTCGGAGAACTGCGGCGCCCGGGCGACGACCTCGCCGTCGCGGTCGACGACGATCGAGTCGCCGTCGAACACCAGCTCGTCCTGTCCGCCGATCATCGCCAGGTAGGCGGTGGTGCAGCCGGCCTCCTGGGCCCGCTTGCGGACCAGCTCCAGCCGGGTGTCGTCCTTGTTGCGCTCGTACGGCGAGGCGTTGACGGAGACCAGCAGCCCCGCCCGCGCGGAACGGGCCGCGGGCACCCGCCCGCCGTCCTGCCAGAGGTCCTCACAGATCGCCAGCGCCACGTCGACGCCGTGCAGCCGCAGGACAGGCATGGAGTCGCCGGGCACGAAGTAGCGGAACTCGTCGAAGACGCCGTAGTTCGGCAGGTGGTGCTTGGCGAAGTTCAGCACCACCTCACCCCGGTGCAGTACGGCGGCGGCGTTCTGCGGGGCGCCGGCGGGCTGGCCGTACTTGGGCTGGGCGGTCTCACAGCGGTCGAGGTACCCGACGAGCACGGGGAGCTCCCCGAGCCCCTCCTCGACGAGCCGCGCCGCGAGCGTGCGCAGGGCCGCGCGGGAGGCCTCGACGAAGGAGGCGCGCAGGGCGAGGTCCTCGACGGGGTAGCCGGTCAGCGCCATCTCGGGGAAGACAGCGAGATGCGCCCCCTGCTCGGCGGAGTGCCGACTCCAGCGGACGATCGTCTCGGTGTTTCCGGCGAGGTCGCCGACGCGAGAGTCGATCTGATTCAGAGCGAGACGAAGTAGAGGCACGCGCCCAGTGTAATCGTCACCCCGACACAATGTCCCCCCAAACGGGGTCCCCGGTGCTGTGGCTGGCCGGGGTTGGATAGCGCACCCGGCGTTGTTGCTGGCCGGGGGTGGGTGCGCTCACCGGCGCTGGCGGGGTGCCTCCCCCAAGCTCTTCGAGCAGGGGGGACCCCCAGCGCCCACCCGTGCCGCCCTGGGGGCACCTCCCAGGCCCTTAAGGCACTGGGGGAGGCACGACTGCCCGCAGCTTCGTGGGGATGGCGGACGCACGCCATGACGGCGCGGCAGTCGCCCACGGCGGGGAGGGGACGGGGTGGGGGGTGTCCGCCCGCAGCGGCCGGCACCGCCGACCCTCACCGCGTCGGGGACAGTGGGCCGGACCGAGGACGGATACCCCCCACCCCGGCCCCGACTCACGAACCGGCCGTAGGCGCTACATCAGCCGACCACCGGACGGCAACGGGCCGCCGCAGGCATTTCAGGGGCGCGGGGAACTGCGCGACCAGCCACGACGCAACCGCAACGGGCCGCCGCAGGCACCCGCGACGACACCCGCACAAAAGAGCGGCGCCCGCCCCCCGCAGGGACCGGACGCCGCCCGAACAACCTCAGCGGCGCCGATACGACGCCACATACCCCGCCCCCGGCGACCCCACGCCGGTGACATCGTCGTACCCCTTCACGGCCTTCAGCGAGCTGTCCTTGCCCAGACTCCGCACCGACGTGCTCAGTCCACCACTCGCGTCGTACCCGTTGACGAAGTCGACCCGCGCCACGGCCAGCTCCGACCCCGTCGGGTTGTCCGTCACGTCGTGGTACACCTTCGACCCGTACCGGGCATAGATCGCCGGGTTGGCGAACCCGAGCGCCTTCCCGCCCCGAGCCTCCTGCGCCAGCGCCTGCACACCGGCGATCACCGGCGCCGCCAGCGACGTACCGCCGATCCGGTACTCGGCGTAGCGCTGCGAACCGTCAGGGAAGGTCTGCGTCTGCCCGACCAGGAACCCGGTGTTCGGGTCCGCGATCGCCGCGATGTCCGGCACGACCCGGTTGCCGTCGGCACTGTTGGCCTTGGCGAGCGCGTCCGGCACGACCCCCTTCTGGTAGTACGGCTGAGCCACGGTCCGGCTCGTACCGCCACCCGCACCGGAGGTGAACGCCCCGGGGAAGTCCGTCCAGCTCTTGCCGTCAGCCGCCAGCACGGCCTTCCGCGTGCCCCAGCCGGTCTCCCACAGGTACGAGTCGCCCTTGCCGACGGCCAGCGAGGTACCGCCCACCGCGGTCACCCACGCCGAGTTCGCCGGGGTGTCGACCTGCTTGGTGCCGGTGTTGTCGACCTCGTCCCCGTTGTCACCGGAGGAGAAGTAGAACCCGATGCCCTGCACCGCACCGAACTGGAAGACCTGGTCGTACGCGGCGGCGAGGTCCGGCGTCTGGTTGGCCTCGATGTCGCCCCAGGAGTTGGAGACGATGTCGGCCAGATGCCCGTCCACGATCTTGCTGAGCGAGTCCAGCAGATCGTCGTCGTAGCAGGAGGCCGCACCGACGTACGTCACCTGGGCCGCGGGCGCGACCGCGTGCACGGCCTCGACGTCGAGGGTCTCCTCGCCGTACCAGCCGGCGGCCCCGCACTCCTTGGTCTTGGTGTACTTGCCGGGCAGCACCTGCCGCAGCTGCCCGGTGGTCCAGGCCGCGTCCCCGTGCTTGCCCGCGTACGTGGCGATGTCGTACGCGAGCGTCGGCGAGGCGTAGGCGTCGGTGATGGCGACCCGCACGCCCTTGCCGGTGTAGCCGCCCGCGCCGTACGCGGAGCGCAGCTGCTTGCCGGTGTACCCGCGCACCGCGTACGGGATCTTCTGCCCGTACGCGTCCGGCAGGGTCGAGGCGACGTTGGAGCCGTAGTACGACGAGAACGGCCCGGAGTTGCGGAACACGGCGTCCGGCGGCGGCAGCTGGTCCTTGTGGCTTGCCTTGTGCGGCGCGTTGTCCAGACCGGTGACGGTCAGCACGGCATCGCGCACGCCGGCCGGCACGGACGCCGCCGACGCGGGCGCGCGGTAAGTGGCGGAGCCCTTGGCGTAGTTGTGCAGCTGCGTCCCGAACGCCTTCTCCGCGGCGGCCACATCGCCGCTGACGGCGACGTAGTGCGCGGTGACGGACGTGACCTTCAGACCGGCCGACGTCAGCCACGACTTGACCGCGGCCACCTGAGCCGCCGTCGCGCCGAAGCGGGCCTGGACCTGCCGCCCGTTCAGGTACTTGCCGTAACTCGGGGAGGACGGGTCGGAGACGGCACGGGCGTAGGCGGCGAGCCCCGCCGCGTCCCGTCCGGCGAGGTAGACGCGCGCGCTCACCTGGGCGCTGTCCGCCGTCGCGCCCTTGTCCGCCTTGGCCGTGGCCCACGCCGGCTTGGTCCCGGCCAGCGTGTCACGGTGCGGGTTGTCCGCGGCGCTGGCCGCGGGTATACCGAGCGCCAGCGCGCCCGCGAGCATGGGCAGGGTGGCTGCCAGGCTCACGGAGGCGCGCAGCACGGCGCGGTTGGATCTCATGGAACCCCCTGTGCGGTTCGGCGAGTGGATCACTCGACGGAGCACACTCTTTCGATGAACCGTTCATGTCAGGGGAATAAGAAGGCCAAAAGGAGCCCAATAAAGTTTGGCCGCGACCGGCGTCAGCCGGCGCCGGCCGCCCCACGCGACGCGGCTCCACGCGACGCGTTTCAACGCGGTGCGGCCCCACGCTCCTTCAACATCTCGCCCATCAGCCGCAGTTCGGACTCCTGGCTCTCCACCATGCCCCGGGCGAGCCGCTTCTCGGCCCCCACCGTGCACCGCTGGACGCATCCCTTCGCCATGTGGACGCCGCCCTTGTGATGGTCCGTCATCAGCTGGAGCCAGAAGACCTCGGCCTCCCGCCCGCTGAGCCCCTGAAGCCGCCTCAGCTCCGTGTTGGTCGCCATCCCTGGCATCAGGGCCCCGTCCTTGCCGGCGGCCGAACCGCCCATGCCCATCCAGGTCATCGGCGGCTCGGACGACACTTTCGGCAGCTCCCACAGGTCGAGCCAGCCGAGCAGCATGCCGCGCTGGTTGGCCTGCGTCTGCGCGATGTCGTAGGCGAGCCCGCGCACTTCGGCGTCCTTGGTGCGGTCGCGCACGATGTACGACATCTCCACGGCCTGCTGGTGGTGCACGGCCATGTCCCGGGCGAACCCGGCGTCGGCCGACTCGGTGCCCGGCGTGCGCGGGGCCGCCGCCCCCTCCTCCTCGGCGACGGCATAGGTGATCGCACCGGCCGCGACGAGCGCGGCCGCGGCGGCGCCGGCGATCAGCCCGATGTGCCTCACTTCATCATCCCGCTGGAGCAGGAGGCGCCCGGCTCGGGCGTCTGCGGGCCCTGCACATAGGCGGAGAGGAACTTGGCGACGGCGGGATCGGCGGCGCTGCGCACGCCCAGCTGGTGGCCCCAGGCCGACAGCACGATGGGAGCGGACTGGTTCGCGTAGGGGCTCATCAGCGTGTACGGCGTGGACTTCACGCGCTCGGCGAGCGCGGCCACGTCCGACTTCGCCGCCTTGTCGGTGTACGTCACCCAGACGGCACCGTGTTCGAGGGAGTGCACGGCCATCTCGTCCTTGACCGGATCGGTGTAGACGGTGCCGTTGCAGTCCGCCCACACCGGGTTGTGGTCACCGCCGACCGGCGGGTGCATCGGGTACGTGACCGGCGTGGTGACGTGGTTGCGGCTGAGGGTGCCCTGCCAGGTGCGCACACCGTCCGCACCAGTGACGAACCGCCCGCCCGCCGCGCTCTTGGCGCCGACGTCACCGTTCTTGGCGTCGGCACTGGCGCCGGCGGCCGTGTCGGCCTTGCCGCCGTCGTCGCCGGACCGCGCCTTCACCACGAACGCGCCGCCGACGACGAGCCCGGCCGCCACGGCCACGCTCGCGGCGACGGTGAGGCCGCGCATGCGCCGCCGCCGTGCCTGCTCGGCGCGGCGCAGTTCGGCGACGTGGGCCTTGCGGGCGGCGCTGGTGTCGGGCTGCTCGGTGTGGGCGGATCCCATGGGATGTGTCCTTCGGCGAAAGGGACGGGGACGGTGGGGCCCGCTGATCGTAGTGGGGGAGACGGGGTGCGGTGTAGGGAGACACCGGCCGTGTGCGCCGTCCGCGCACGGCACGTTGTGGATGCGCGCACGATATTTGGAATACCAGATGCGTATTACTACGCTGGCGGCATGCGGCTCCTGCGCTCCACCGACCTCGCGCTGCGCGTCCTGATGCGGCTCGCGGTCGCCGGTGCCTCCACGCCGACGACCCGGCAGGTCGCCGCCGACATGGACGTCCCGTACACGCACACCGCCAAGGTCGTCGCCGAGCTGCAGCACCTGGGCCTGGTGGACGCCCGCCGCGGCCGGGGCGGGGGACTCGCGCTCACCGGCAAGGGCCGTACCGCCTCCGTCGGCGCGGTGGTGCGCAGCTTCGAGGGCGACGGCGACGTCGTCGACTGCGAGGGCGCCACGCCGTGCCCCCTGAACTCCGGCTGCCGTCTGCGCGGCGCCCTGCGCCGGGCTCAGGAGGCGTTCTACGCCGCGCTGGACCCGGTCACGGTGGCGGACATCGTCGGCGATCCGACGGGACCGCTGCTGCTGGGAATCACCAGGGCGCCCTGAGCGGCGCCGCACCCGCGCGCCCGGGCGGGCCCCCCGCGGTCGAAAGCCGAAGGGGCCCTGGCTCCGGCTCAGCCCTGGGCCAGCCACAGGTCGGGGCCGAACACCTCGTAGTGGATGTCGGCGGCGGCGACACCCTTGGCCAGCAGCTGCTCACGCACGGCGCGCATGAACGGCAGCGGACCGCACAGGTAGGCGCGCGTACCGGCCGGCACCGTGACGTCGGCGAGGTCGACCAGGCCGGTGCGGGCACCGGCGGGCGCGTCCTGCTCGTAGAAGAAGTGCACGGACGCGTCGGCGAGCTTGCCGGCGTAGGCCTCGTGCTCGGCGCGCAGGGCGTGGGCGGCGGGGGAGCGGTCGCCGTGCACGACGGTGACCGGGGCGGCGTGCGCCTGCTCGGCGAGCTGGGCCAGCATCGCGATGATCGGGGTGACGCCGATGCCGGCGGAGGCCAGCAGCACGGGCGCCTCGGGGGCGTCGTCCAGGACCAGGTCGCCGTACGGCTCGGACAGCAGCAGGGTGTCGCCGACGTGCACGCGCGCGTGGAGGTGGTTCGAGACCTCACCGTCCGGGGTGGCGTCGGCGCCGCTCACGCGCTTGACGCTGAACTGGCGCACGCTCTCGCCCGGGGCGCCGGACAGGCTGTACTGCCGGATCTGCCGGGCGCCGTCGTCCAGCTCGACCTGGACGGAGACGTACTGGCCGGCGCGGAAGTCGCGCACCGGGCCGCCGTCGGCCGGGCGCAGCCGGAAGGTGACGACGTCCGCCGTCTCCTCGATGCGCTCGACGACCTCCCAGGTCCGCCGGCCTGTCCCGGCGCTCTCCTCGTACAGCCGCTTCTCGATCGCGATGAGCGCGTTGGCCATCAGCCAGTAGACCTCGTCCCAGGCGGCGGCCACCTCGGGGGTGACGGCCTCGCCGAGGACCTCGACGATGGCGGCGAAGAGGTGCTCGTGGACGACCTTGTACTGCTCGGGCGTCACGCCGAGGGAGGCGTGCTTGTGCGCGATCCGGCCGAGCATGGCGTCGGGCCGCTGGTCGGGGTGGTCCAGCAGATGCGTGGCGAAGGCCGCGATGGAGCCCGCGAGGGCCTGCTTCTGGGCGCCGGAGGCCTGGTTGCCGCGGTTGAACAGGTCCCGCAGCAGCTCGGGGTGGGCGTCGAAGAGCCGGGCGTAGAAGCGCTCGGTGATCTCGCCGATGGCACCGCCGACGGCGGGCAGGGTGGCGCGGACGGTTGCCGCGGACTGCTCGGACAGCATCAGGACTCCTCCTGGCTCGACTGATCGGACGGTATGAAAAGTTGCATCTGAGATGCAAATTAAAGGGGCGTGGGATCGCTCACGTCCGAACCGAACCGGCCATTACGGATGCCGGTCCGAACAGGCAAGATGGGCGGCAGAGCAGTACACCCCAGGGACACGGGCCGTTCGGCCTGCGGCCGCCCGGCCGATCATGGTCCGCAACGCGCGTGAAACGGTCGTGTGATGGGATGCTGCTCAGGTGCCCGACCGCCTCCCGCCTCGCCGGGGACAGGCGGCCTGACCAGCAAGGATGGGGAAGCGGAAGATGGACAAGCAGCAGGAGTTCGTGCTCCGGACGTTGGAGGAGCGCGACATCCGGTTCGTACGCCTGTGGTTCACGGACGTGCTGGGCTTCCTGAAGTCCGTTGCCGTGGCCCCGGCCGAACTGGAGCAGGCCTTCGACGAGGGCATCGGCTTCGACGGCTCCGCCATCGAGGGCTTCGCCCGCGTCTACGAGTCCGACATGATCGCCAAGCCGGACCCGTCCACCTTCCAGGTGCTGCCCTGGCGGGCCGAGGCCCCCGGCACCGCGCGCATGTTCTGCGACATCCTCATGCCGGACGGCTCCCCCTCCTTCGCCGACCCCCGGTACGTGCTCAAGCGCGCCCTGGCCCGCGCCTCCGACCTCGGCTTCACCTTCTACACGCACCCCGAGATCGAGTTCTTCCTGCTGAAGGAGAAGCCGCTCGACGGCAGCCGCCCCACCCCGGCCGACAACTCCGGCTACTTCGACCACACCCCGACCAACGTCGGCATGGACTTCCGCCGCCAGGCGATCACCATGCTGGAGTCGATGGGCATCTCGGTGGAGTTCTCCCACCACGAGGGTGCCCCGGGCCAGCAGGAGATCGACCTGCGCTACGCCGACGCGCTGTCCACCGCCGACAACGTCATGACGTTCCGCCTGGTGATGAAGCAGGTGGCGCTGGAGCAGGGCGTGCAGGCCACGTTCATGCCGAAGCCGTTCTCCGAGCACCCGGGCAGCGGCATGCACACCCACCTGTCCCTCTTCGAGGGCGACCGCAACGCGTTCTACGAGTCGGGCGCCGAGTTCCAGCTCTCCAAGGTCGGCCGCTCCTTCATCGCGGGCCTGCTGCGGCACGCGGCGGAGATCTCGGCCGTCACCAACCAGTGGGTCAACTCCTACAAGCGCATCTGGGGCGGCTCCGAGCGCACCGCCGGCGCCGGCGGCGAGGCCCCGTCCTACATCTGCTGGGGCCACAACAACCGCTCGGCCCTGGTCCGCGTCCCGATGTACAAGCCCGGCAAGACCGGCTCCGCGCGCGTGGAGGTCCGCTCCCTGGACTCCGGCGCCAACCCCTACCTGGCCTACGCCGTCCTGCTGGCGGCCGGCCTCAAGGGCATCGAGGAGGGCTACGAACTCCCGCCGGGCGCCGAGGACGACGTCTGGGCCCTGTCCAACGCCGAACGCCGCGCGATGGGCATCGAACCCCTCCCGCAGAACCTCGGCGAGGCCCTGACCCTCATGGAGAGCAGCGACCTGGTCGCCGAGACCCTGGGCGAGCACGTCTTCGACTTCTTCCTGCGCAACAAGCGCTCGGAGTGGGAGGAGTACCGCTCCGAGGTCACCGCGTTCGAGCTGCGGAAGAACCTGCCGGTGCTGTAGGGGCAGGTCAGAGCGGGTTCTCCGCTGATGCGGTGCATGGGGCTGACGGCTGCAAACCGTCGGCCCCATGGTGTCTCACTGGGTCTCTGGGCCGTCTCTGGGCCGTCGCAGCGCCGAGACCTCAATCCTCAAGGTGTCCCTGCCTTTGCAGGGAGGCAACCCTGGCTAGTAATGCTTGGTCAGGTTCCTCCGTCGGTGGCGTGTCCCCTTCCGGAGGCCGTCGCTCGCGGGCGCGAGCTGCCGAGGGTCGCGTGGCCGTACGCCGCTCCGCGCGATCAGCGAACTACCGGTACTGCCGGATTAAGCGAGTCGTACTGTGTCGCCACTCGTCCGCTGGCCCACAAGATGCGCACATGCATTTCGAATGAGATCCTTTTATAGGGCCGCGCGGTCACCTGTATGCGGCGACCAGTCCGAATGTGCGGTTTTTTAAGGATTTCTGCGGGTTGGATCTGGCATGGGAGACCCAGACGAAGAGAGCAACAGCAAGCGGCAGGGCAGAGGCGTCGCGATCGCCTCTGTCCTCGTCTCTCTCGCAGCTCTCGGTGTATCCGTAGGCTCTTATATCTCCCAAGATGACATTGGTGAGCGTCAAGTGAGAATTGCTGAGCAGCAGCAGCAATTGGAACAGCGATTGGGGCTGCCCAGAGTGTCATGGTTTCATAGGATTTATTCTGATAAGCGTGCTGACGAGCTGGTCGTCGAAAATCGTGAGGCACTAACGATCACGTCCGTCACCTTCAATGTATACAGTCGCAATGATCCAGACTCCCCCATAATTCAGAGAATTGAAATGCCTATCATTGCGGCATGTCAACGCGCTTGGGCCACGATCCCTCAGGGGAAGCTGAAAGGTAGAGTTCTTTCACTGACTTTCCAAGATTCCACCGGGAAGTACTGGCGCTCCTTTCAGCAGAACCTGACACAAACTCGGCCACCCGACTATTCTCACCTCGAAGATCACGGTACTCTCGACGTGGATATATTTGAGTCATCGAAAGCGATCTGCTAGTCGTGCTCGCGGTAGTCGTGCTCAATGTGCCAGCTCAGGGATAGCTTGCACCATAGTGTTAGCTATCCCGGAAGCCGGGCTTTCCGCCTCCCGTCTCTACGCCGTCAGAGAAGGGGCAGCCGCCTGATACAGGCCGTCCACGGCCTTCCGTGCTCGTTCGTCGCTGCTCGGCATGAGGTGCGTGTAGACCCGGAGCGTGAACCCCGGATCACTGTGTCCGAGGTAGGTGCTCAGCGCCTTGACGTTCTCGCCGGCGTCCAGGAGGACCGAGGCGTAAAAGTGCCTGAGGGCATGCATGCCGTGTTCGCGGGCAGCCTGGTGCCGCTCTCCCGGCATCGGTGCTGGGATCACCCTAGCGGCCACGAGTGCCGGCTTCCATGCGCGGTCGTTGAAGTCGGTACGCCGAACCGCGCCCGCGCCGTCGAGGCGGGTGAACAGCAGCCGTTTCGTGACAGGCGGTCCGTCCACTCGAAGCCAGGGCAGGGTGATCTCTACGGGCGGGAATGCCTCCATGTGCTGCTTGAGGACATGTGCCACGCGGTCCGGCAAGGGTACGTCGCGGATCTTGTTCCGCTTTGGTAGGGCGAAGACGAGACCCTGCTTCGTCACCTTCACCTGGTTCGCGATGTGCAGCCATCCGCAGTCGAAGCCGATTTCATCGGCCGCCAACCCGAAGATCTCCCCTTGTCGGAGTCCGCATCCGCCTCCGAGGTCGACCGTGGCTCGGTAGCGCTCCGGTAGCGCCGCTCGTACGGCGAAGACACGTTCCGCGGTCCACGGCACAACGCGTCCACTCCCCGCAGCAGGCGGACGCACCCATGGTGCGTGGCACGGGTTCTTCGACAGGTGCCCGTCGTCCACTGCCGCGTTGAGAACCGTCGACACGTTGTTGGAGATCACGCGCCGGTACGACACGCGGGGAGGGCCCGTTCCAGATCGCTGAGCCAATCACGGATGTGTTCCGGCTTGAACGAGCCGAGCGGTCGCGGTCCCAGGTAGGGGATGGCGTGGCCGCGAATTGCGGACTCCACAGACTCGCGCGTCGTCACATCGGTGGTCTGTGTGTTCAGCCACTTCTCGGCGTACTGCCGGAAGGTCACTCGGCTCGCGGCCGGGTCTACGTACTGCCCCCGAGACATATCCGCCTCGATGTGCGCGAGCCATTGATCGGCCAGTCGCTTCTGTCCGTCGGGGAATGACTTGCTCTTCTCGGTTCCGTCCGGGCCGATGTAGCGGGCCCGGTAGCGCATTCCGGTGCCGTATCGGTCCGTGCGGACGCGGCGGGGCTTGCCGGCGGCGTCGGGTTCGGTCTTGGACCACCGGTCTTGGATGTGTCCTGCCATCAGGCAGTAGTCCTCTCGACATGCGGCAGGGAGAGCCGCATGGGCGGCTCTCCCTGCCGTGTGGTGGGTGTTCGTTTAGGCGGCGATCTCGGCCTGCTTGCGCTGGTCGACGTAGGCCCGCACGTCGGCGGGGTCGTAGCGCAGGTGCCTGCCGATCCGGAAGCCGCGCGGGCCGGTGCGCTTCTTGCGCCACTGGTAGACGGTCTCCAGTGGGTACCTCGAACATCTCAGGCAATGTCGTCGGGGGTGAGATACGGGTCCGGGAGGCCGTTTCGGAGGGTGGCGCGGGGGTCGGGATCTGTCGGCGTTGCCATAGGGACTCCAAGTGGGGAGGGCATGGCCGCGTCTGTCCGAGGTGGGGATTACTGCGTCACCCGCGTCATCTGCGTCATTCACGCTCCTGACCTGCGGTTTGGAGGTGACGCAGAGTCTGGAGGGTGCGTCATCAGTGACGCAGACCTTCGTCATCGGGGTGACGCAGGTGACGCGGGGTGACGCAGATATGAGCCGTCTGCGTCACCACCTTTTCAGCAGGTCACAAGCCGTTTTCGGGGTGTGGGTGACGCAGGTGACGCACCGTCTCTCTACTTCGGACAAGAAGGGGCTGGTGCCTGTTGTATTGCGCGGCTCAGAGAATGAAGAACGGGCCGCTTCGCGGCGCGACCATCGCTGGGCGGCTCCGCCGCCGAACAGCAAGAGGAGCACGCGGGGGCGGGGTGCTCCTCTTGCTTGTGTGGTGGTCGTAGTGCCGCGCGGTCAGAAAGCCGCTTCCTGCTCGGGTGGGGGCGGCCCGTCGGCCGATCGCGCGATCTCGATGAAGCGGGACGTCTTGGTGCGCCCCCACTCGATGAGGACGCCCCGGGCGGCGAGGGTGGGCTGAAGGCGCTTGAGGCGGTCCGAGAGCACCTTGCCGGTGGTCGGCCAGCCCTTGGGCAGGGGACGGCACTCCTCGCCGCTGTAGAGGCTACTGAGGCAGTGCAGCCATTCGGCGGAGGTCATCCGCTGCTCGGCGCCCGGATCGATGCCGGCGGCGTGCTTCAGCACGGTCTGTGCGAGCAGGTCGCCTTCGATGACGTCGTCGTTGAGGTCGTCGAGGCTGGCCCGGTAGGCGGCGAGCGACCCGAACCCGGTGGCCGCGTCGAGTTGCGCGCACAGGTGGGCGAAGTCGGCCATGCGCAGGTCGGTCGGGATGTCCGCCTGTGCTGCGCGGACCTTGACCGTGAGGTCGAGCAGGGAGCCGAGGATGACCGGCAACGCCTCGGCGTACTCGGCCCACAGTTCCGCCTCCGTGCGCCGGACCTTGGGCCGCTCCAGCCGCAGGGGCAGGAGCCGTTCGGCCAGGTCCGGTCGGATCACGCCCACGTCGATGCCCGTGAGGAGCAGGGGGCGGCGGTAGCGGGCGCGGAAGACGTCGCCGTCGGTGAAAAGGGCGCGCTTGACGTTCTCGGCGCCGGTGACGATGCAGCACATGGCGTCGGACAGGTCGGGGGTCATGTGGGAGAGGTTGTCCAGGGCGGTGACCCATCCGGCGGCAACGGCCGCGATCAGGTTCTCCTCATCCTTCGGAGCGCGGCGCAGGTCCCCGCTCATGCCCTCGACGACGCGCACGAGCATCCGGCCGCCGGTGGACTTTCCCGCGCCCTGCGGCCCGGTGAGGAACGGCGCGGGGACGGGCACGGACGGCTCCAGGCAGCCGATGCGCCAGGCGATGGCCAGGCACTCGGTTTCCGCCGTGGCGAAGTTGCACAGCCTGAGCAGGAGGTCGATGCCCTTGCCGTTGGTGTCCTTGGCCGGCAGCGGCAACTCCCCGGTGAGCTGGGTACGCCGCCAGCACACCTCACGCGGGTCGGGGACGGCGATGTCCCAGCCGCTGGGGTGGATGCGGACGGACTGCCCGTCGTCTCGGCCCAGATCCAGCCAGGTCCCCCCGTCGAATCCGGGGGCGACGCGGATGTGCACGGGCTGCACGTCCTCGGTCAGCGCGAGTGCTTCGATCAAGTCCAATGCCTCTTTGAGGGCGGTGCCGTTGAAGACGCCGACTCCGTCGCGGAAGAGGCCGACCATGAGTTCCTGGCGGTGACTTCCCGTGGTGCCCTGGGAGCGGATCGGGCGGGCCACGGGGTGTCCGTTCTTCTGCGCGTACACGGTGCCGTCGGCGGTCCGGAAGTACCGGAAGTGGGATTGGGCGTAGTCGGTGATGATCTGGCGGGCGGGGTTCTTGTCGTCGTCCGTCATGCTCACAGTCCCAACGTCGTACGGGCGTTTGCCCACGCCTCGGTGCAGTGCCGCAGGGTCTCGCCCTTGGTCTGCGCGGCGGTGAACAGCCGCCCGATGTGAGCGTCGGTGAGGCAGCCACACCGCCCGTGCCTGGACAACACAGCCAGGAACGTCCGGTACACCGTGGCGTGTACTCCGCTGCGCGCCTCTGTGATGCGCTGCTGTGCCATGGCGATACCCCGCTCCAGGTAGGCGGGGGCCCGGTGCGGGCACGCCCCGCCCCCCGCCCCCCCGCCGGCGCGGGCACGGTGACGGATGGCGGTGCCGGCCGGGCCGGGGAGGGCGCCTTGACGGCCAGAGCGCGGACCGCGTCCGGCAACTCGGCCATGGCGCCGGTGCCGGGGCCGAGGTAGCGGGCGTAGGCCATGGTGGACTTGATGTCGACGCCGGGCCGGGCCCCGTTGTGGGAGGTCATGGTGCCCCGGTAGATCCAGTGCTCACCGCGCGTCGTCGCCACCGTCCGGGTGGCGACCAGGGCGGTGCGGGCCCAGGCGAGGGCGTCCGCGTCGTCCAGGTCCACGACGGTCAGCCCGGCGCCGCCCGGGTGGTAGCCGACGCACACCGCCTGCCGCCACGCCGCCAGCCACGGGGGCGAGGCGATGACGGCCGGGTCGGTGGTGGCGGCGGCCCAGGCGTGGCAGACGCCGGGGCACCGGCAGGGGCCGGGGATCTTCATGTTCGGCCGGCCGCCGCACGCGTTGTCCGCGCACGAGGGGCAGTTACCGAACGGCACCTTGCCCCGGCGCAGGGGCAGCACCGGCACCCCGGACGCCGCCAGGCTCAGCGCGGTCTGCATAAGGTCTGGGGCTGTGGTCATGCCGCCACCTCCCACGCGGGCGCGAGAGCTGCGATTGCGGCGCGGCCGATGTGCTCGCTGTAGGCGGGCGGGATGGCCTCCGTCAGTTCCTCGCGCACGTCGGTCCAGTCGACGTCCATGGCCGCTTGCAGCTCCGGGACGGTGGGCTTGCCGCCGCCGTTGCCGTAGGCGGCGACGTAGGGCCTGTCGTAGAAGCGGCCATGCCGCCAGCCACGCACGCGGCCCCGGTGCGGCACGTGCGGGGGCCGGTCGATGCTCCAGCCGCCCAACTCGAAGTTGCGGTGCCGGATCACCCCCAGCCCGAACATCTCCCCACACAGGGTCAGGTCCTTACGGATCTCCGCCCGGCCGTTCGGCTGCTCGATCACGTACGGGAGGCCGGTGGCGTCCAGCAGCTCACGAGTGGGCGCCACGAGATCGACGTGCGTGCCGCCCCAACCCTGCGACCGGTTCGTGCCCACCGTCAGGGAGCACTGGTCCTGGCACGGCGGGGAGGCGTGGACGAACGCGTACCGGCGGATCTCCCCGGTGGTGATCAGGCGGGCGAGGTAGGCGAGCGCGTCGCCCCGGTGGTACAGGAAGGGGTAGTTGGGCCGGTCGGCGATGTCGCAGCCGTGCACGGCGAATCCGGCACGGGCGTATCCCATGGCGGCGCCGCCGGCGCAGGAGAACAGGTCCAGCAGTAACGGTCGGATGACGTCTCGCCGGACGTCAGTCGGATGAGTCATCCTGGTGTCTCCAGATCCTGAGATGGGCTGGGTGACCGAGGCGACCCCACGTCATTGCCGTGAGGGGGGTCGCCTCGTGTGTCTTTGAGGTTCGTGCGTCCTGCTCATGTGCTGCCTCAGAAGGCGCTCAAGTTCCGTTTCGAAGGCCGGGAGAGGTCGTATAAGTGGAGCGTGAGCGGACTTGATTGGGGAACTGTCCCCGCCTGGTTCAGTGCGATTGGCACGAGCGGATCGCTTCTTCTTGGCTTTTTCATCCTGCTTCGAGATCGCAGGAAGGAGGAGCGGCAAGAGGCTCAGAAAGTAGTGACGCACTTTCACGGGGACGCGGAAGAGAACGCTATTAGAGTCCATCTCCTGAACACGGCGGATCGTCCAGTCTTGTATCCGGAGGTAGTGACCACTGGTCCGGAGGAGCAACTGTTCGAATCAGTCAGGGTTGATGCCGGTGAGGAAGTGGACGTCCTTGTGCCTCGATACGCAGGTGGCGTCCGAAACCGTCCTATTGCGGTGCGCTTTTTCGACGCTGATGGCTATCAGTGGGTTCGCGATCTACGTTCCGGTGATGTCTTCCGACGCAAGAGGCTGAGGCGTGGAGACCCGAATGTTCGTCTGTTGCTGCGACCGCATTTCTGGACGCAGTGGCTTGCTTACCTTCTCCAGAGGCGCAGGCTGCGGCGGTAACCGGCGAGAAAGTTCATGCCATGCGGCATGCTAACCATGGAAGTGGTTGCGCTTGAAGACGGCCTTGCGGATGTTGACCGTGGTCCCGGCCCCGGGGCGGTGGCCGAAGACCTGCACGGCGATCCATCCGCCGAAGATGAGGGCGGCGAGGATGATGAGCTGCTGGATGAACGCGGTGAGCGCGGCGATGAACGTGGTGAGCAGCAGCAGCCCGCCGCACACGGCGAGGAACCCGACGCCCCCGAGGGCGACGTTCACCGCCGTGCGGGAGACGGCCGGCTTGGCGGTCACCGGCTCGGGCTTGGCCGGGGTGATGGCGTGCCGGTGACGACCCGCCCGTCCGGCAGGACGACGCTGGCCACGGTCGGCAGGCTGTCCGCCTGGACCGGCACGAGCGGCGCCACGTTGGGCACGGCTGGAGGGGTGAGGGGGGTGGGGTGGTGGACGTTCAGCGCCCGTTCGGCGGGCGCGTGGCCGGGGTGTTCCGGGTGCATGCGGAATCCCTTCGAAGGATGCGGCAGGGAGGCGGAGGCACCCCCTGCCGCAGTGGCGTGCGGAGGGGGTTTTCGGGGGTGTGACCTGCGTGCCTCCCTGACTCCCTGATGGATTATTTGTGCTGGTCATGGCAAGGGAGGCGGGTCAGGGAGGGGGTTAGGGAGTTCTCCCTGCCTCCCTGCCTCCCTGCCCCGGGCGGGGTTCGCCTCCCTGGGGTCAGGAGGCGGAAGCGGAACCGTCGGCGTCGCGGTTGGCGAGGGCGCGGGTGACGCGGTCGCGGGCGACGACCATGCGGCCGTCGGACTTGTAGGGCTCCGCGCCGGTGTCCTCCAGCACGCGGCGCAGGTCGGTGAACGTCCACCGGCCGTAGGCGTCCGGGTTGAGCGCGGACAGTCGCTTGAGCACGTCCTGGGTGACCAGCCGCTGCGTCTCGCCGAACACGGAGTGGATGTCGGCGAGCGGGTCGCGCTCCTCGCTCCGGTCGATGACCCGCAGGGTGGTCACGCCGTCGCGCAGCCGCTTGGCGCGCTCGGCGATCTCGGCGGCGGCGTCATCGTCGATGTAGTGGGTGCGCACCGTGATGGAGGACTGGCCGGCCGGGATGGCGATGCCGTCTGAGGCGACCACGACGGTGCCCTTGTCCAGGCCCTGGCGCAGCAGGTGCGGGGCGGCGCCGCTGTTGACGGCCTTGTCCCCCAGCGCCATCCGCGCCTGGGACTCCGTGCCGAGGGCGAGCGCGGCGCGGGTGTGGGCGCCCTCGCGGACCAGCTTGGGCAGGTTCTGGTCGGTGGGGTCCTGGGTGCCTTGCCACAGCAGGACGTTGACCGTACGGCCCTGGTTGTGGATCTTGCGGGCGGCGTTGAAGTAGCGGCTGGTCGACCGCTGCCCGCCGTAGGGGCGCTTCTCCTCGTCGACCGCCGGGCACATGAACGCCACCTGCGCCTCGTCGACGATGATGACCAGCGGCGGGAACTCGGTGCCGGCGGGCGCCTGGAGGCGGCGGTTCATCTCCTCCACGCCGTTCTCCACCATCTCGGTCACCTGGATGACGTGGTCATCCGTCGGGCCCATGATGAGGACGCCGGCGATGCCGTCGAACATCTTCCAGTCCTTCAGGCCCTTGAGGTCACCGATCCAGAACTCCACCGACCGGTCCAGGGCCAGCCACAGGGCCAGTGCCCGCAGGGCGGCGGTCTTGCCCTGGTTGGACAGACCGGTGATGAGCAGGTGCCGCTGATACAGGCTCAGGGCCGCCGCGTCCCCGCGCAGGTCCTGCCCCCACGGGGCGCGTCCCTTGGCGTAGTCGGCGGTCAGCGTCTCGTCGGTGGTCAGCGGGGACGCCGTCAGCGCGGGCATGGGCATCAGCGGCCTGGTCCTGCTCGGCATCGCAAGCGGCGCAAGCTCGCCGAGAACCTGACCCGGCATGAGCAATGCGCAGTCTGTAGCAGCGCAGGGAGTGTGGCGATGACGCTGCCGAGCCGCCCGCCCTGGTAGTCGTTCCATGCTTGCTCCACACGCACGGCCACGGGCGCAGGTGTGGGCAGCTGCACCTCGGCCTCAGGGCCGAAGAGCAGGCGGACAGTCGGCGGGGGCTCATGAGCGCGTCGCGCACGGCGGGAACGTCATCCTGCTGTCGCTCGTCCTCCATGAGCACCGTCTGGCCGAGCAGGTCCCCGAGGGGCACCCGCAAGATGCGCGCCAAATCCGCGAGCATGTCGATGCGGGGCGGCTTCCTCCGCCCAGTCTCAATCTTCGCCAGCCAATCGGCGCTTCGGCCGACGAGGCCGGCCAGTACCTCTTGCGTGTAACCCCGGCGCCTGCGGTAGAACGCGATCCGCTCGCCGGTGCTCAGGTGATCTCCGAGACCACGCATTGCGTGCTGCCTCCTGCTGTTGAAGGGGCCCACCTCAAGGTACAGAGGCGGTGAGGAGAGAGGTAGGCGCTCCCGCGACGTGACGCCGCGACGGAGCGAGCGGAGCCCTCTTGGTGTGGCCCTCTGAGGCTCACACGAGAATCAGGCGGCGGAAGCCGCCGAGAGACGGCACAATAAGGGGCACTGGGAGCAACTTGGGGTGGGATCGTGGTACAGGAAGTTGAAGGCGGGGCGGTAGTCAACACCAGTCCTCGTCCGAGATTGCTGGTCTGGGGTTTTTGGAAAGAGGAAGGGCTAGTGGCGGAGCTTCTCAAACTCTGCCCGACGTCTCGGTATATTAAGAGCCTCAGGCAAGTGCGGCAGGCTGAGTGGGACATACTGGTTACGGATCAGGGCTGTGAAGAAAGTCAGCAGTATCTCGGCGTTACTCGGGTTGATCCGCATCTTTTTGTAGTGCACCGCACTCCCTCCGATGTCTTCATATTTACGGCAGAACAGCGCCCTGGATGGGTGAGCTCGATATCGGCACGGTCTGGCGTGATCTGCCAAGAGATCCAGCGCATGCGAAACCTGCCAGAACGCATCGCGACTTTGGTCCATGAGAAGCTTGAGCCTGTCATTGTGCAACGTTCATCTCATTGGATTTTTGAGCACCAGCGGGCATCGCCTCCAGTTAGTGAGCCTGCCCCCAATATCACTCCGTTCATTGCGACGGCAGACCAAGCCCCGCTCGCGGGAAGATATGCGCGTAGTCATTCTTCCGAAGCCTGGCTGCTGCCCCCCGACACTCCGGACCTCTGTGCTTGGGTGCAAGCCGCTTTGGGTGAATGGAACGGTTTGGCGCCCGAGCGCTTCCCGGGCGTACCAGACTGGTCGTCGCGAGACGCTTGGCTTACACAAGAAGAACTAACCCTTAAGGCGCAGATCGCAGAGGTTGAAAGGGAGCGGGCCGAGCAACTCGATCGTCTCCAAAAGGTCGAGGCCGAACTGCGTAGTCGTCTAGGCGTGGCTCGTGAGTCTGCTGACAGATATGAGCGCGCTCTGCTCACTGCTCAGTCTGATGAATTGAAGCAGGTGGTTATTCGTGTCCTGCGCGAACTCGGATTTACGGTTATTGATGCCGACGATAGTGCCTCGCCAGACGATCACCTGGAAGATTTGCACATCAAGGATCCTGAGCATCCGACGTGGATTGCGCTGGGTGAGGTTAAGGGTTACACCCGAGGGGCCAAGACCGAAGGGATGACGCAGTTTCTGCGCTTCAACATGCGTTACACCGCCAGGACGGGACGTAATCCAGATGCGTGTTGGTATATCGTGAACCAATTCGCCAAGCGGGACCCTTCGACTCGTCAACGAGCGCTGCACGGTAAAGATGAGGACGTGAATGCGTTCGGGGCTGCCAACGGTCTGCTGCTAGATACAGTGCAGCTCTTCCGGCTGCTCCGCATGGTCAGGGACGGCAGTTTGACCGAGAAGGCCGCGCGAGAACTGCTGAGGAGCGCCTCGGGTCGTTTGGACTTCTGAGGGCCTGCGAGTCTGCGGTGTCGAGTCTCCGTCGGGGCCGTCCATGGGCCGTCGAAGGGCAGCCCGCAGTGACCAACGACGACCAACGAGTAGCGTTCCATCGCAGGTCGCCGCCGTGCTGGCGTTGATTGTCCGAGGTCGCTAAGGGTCGACGTCTCTTCCTGCGCAACAAGCGCTCGGAGTGGGAGGAGTACCGCAGCGAGGTCACCGCGTTCGAGTTGCGGAAGAACCTGCCGGTGCTGTGATGTGAGCCGTTTCCGGGTGCTGTGTCGCTGAGCCGTCCCGTGTGCCGTGGTGTGGTGCGCGGGACTGTTCGAAAATGCCAGTGGCATATGTCTTGACTGTCCGGTTCGATGTGACAAGCGTGGGTCGCGTCACATCTCAGAGCAGGACAGGAGGCCCAGCACCATGTCGGCCGGACTCACCGCGCGGCGGATCGCGACAGCGATCGGAGCCGGTGCCGCTGTCGTCGCCCTAGGTCTCGGCAGCGCCGGCGTCGCCGACGCCAAGATTCACCAGGAAGACGTCTCCTGCACCAACAACGGAGGCAATGAACCCGGTGGCCAGCAGCCGACCTGTACGGGCGGCGGGCTGACGCAGAACACCGAGAACCAGAACCCCGCCGGCCACGCCCCGCCCGGACAGAACCCTTAAGGGAGGAATGCCGGGGACACCGCCGCGGTGCTGAGGCGCCGCGGCTTTCCCGTGCCGTCGGCCGGGACCTGGTAGAGGTCGGCGCCGTAGTCGCCGGGCAGGGCGTAGACCAGGGTGTGGTCGTCGCGCCAGACCGCCTGGTCGTCGACGCTGCGCGACTCGGCCAGCGGGGTCTCGCGCAGCGTGCGCAGGTCCAGGACGTACAGCCGCCACGGGGCGTCCTTCGGCAGGCCCGGCACCCGCTTCTTGAAGGCGATCCGGGTGCCGTCGGGGGACAGGGACGGGCACTCCACGTTCGTGCGCAGCGTGGTGACCGTACGGGCGTTCAGGTCGCCGCGCACCAGGTAGGTCCGGCCCTTCGTGGCCAGCGTCGCGTAGAAGGTGCGGTCGTCGGCGGCGAACGTCACCCCCCAGAAGTTCACGTCCGCCGCGCGGTAGCGGTGGCCGTCCTTGACGATCCGGAACGACTCCAGCGACGGGATCAGCGTCCCCGTGCGCACGTCCACGATCGCCGCGCGCGTGGAGAAGTTCGTCCCCGCGTAGGAGTCGCCGCCCACGAACGCCGTCCAGGCCGCGAAGTGCCCGCTCGGCGACACCCGGGCGCGGGACGGGATGCCGGGGACGTCGTAGTGGTGCGTCTCCTTCAGGCGGGCGTCGAGGAGTACGGCTCGGTAGGTGTCGGACACCGGACCGTGCACCGCCTGCAGACACACACCGGTGCCGGCGGCGGCGTGGAAGCGCAGGCACTTCACGCCGGAGGCGGTGCGCGGGCCCGTGGGGTCGGCGGCCGGCACGCCGGTCAGCTCGTCGCGGTGCGGGCCCCATGCCATGTTGCGGAAGATCACGCGGTGGCGGTCGCTCAGCGTGAGCGGGCCCCGGCTCACCCTCGGCCCGCCGGGCTGGGCCTGGTCCCGCCGCTCCGCCCGGGCCGAGGCGTGCAGCACCGACGCGACCCCGACCCCCGCCAGTACGGCGACGGCGGCGAGCAGGACCAGGATGCGGGTACGGGCGGTCATGCGGTGCCTTTCGGGCGCTGGGTGTCCGGGAGCGTTGTGGTCGGGTGCGGTGTGGTCGGGCGCAGGGTGAAGGAGAACGCTGCGCACAGGGCCAGCGCGAGGGCCGACGCCGTCAGCGCCGTGCGGTCGCCCCAGACCGTCCACAGCGCGCCGAACGCCAGCGAGCAGGCGAACCGGGCCAGCGCCTGGCCCGTCTGCACGAGCGCCAGCCCCGAGGAGCGCAGCGCCTCGGGCACGCTGTCCGAGGCCGCCGCCATCAGCACCCCGTCGGTGGCCGCGTAGAAGGCGCCGTGCAGCAGCAGCACCGCGTACGGCAGCGCGCTCCCGTGCCAGGACGTCAGCAGCAGGGCGTACGCCGTGAGCAGCGCGCCGTGTCCGGCCAGGAACATCCGCCAGCGGCCCACCCGGTCCGCCAGCCGGCCCGCCGGCACCGCCAGCAGCAGGAACGCGGCCGCCGTGCCCAGCGGCAGCAGCGCGAACCAGCGGTCGGACACGCCCAGGCGGCGCTGCAGCAGCAGATAGACGAAGGAGTCGCTGACCGTGGCCAGGCCCAGCATCAGGGCGCAGATCGTGATGCGGCGCAGGTCGCGTTGGCGCAGGAGCCCGACCGCGCCCCGCAGCGTGGGGCGCGTCTCGTCGGGTGTGGCCGGTGCCGTACGGCCGCCGGGGACGAACAGGACGAGTACCAGCACGCCCACGGCCGCCACGCAGAAGCTCACCGTGAACACCGCGTCGTAGCCGTCCACCGTGGCCCGCAGGATCCAGAACGCCACGAGGGGGCCGAGCAGGGCGCCCGCGGTGTCCATCGCCCGGTGCACCCCGAAGGCGCGGCCACGGGTCTCGGGGGTGCTGGACAGCGAGATCAGCGCGTCGCGCGGGGCGGTCCGCAGGCCCTTGCCGGTGCGGTCGGCCGCCAGGACCAGGCCGATGGGGGTGAGTGAGTGCGCCAGGAGGAGAAGGGGTTTGCAGGCCGCCGAGATGCCGTAGCCGAGGCCCGCCACCCACTTGTGCCGGCCCCCGCCGCGGTCGGCGAAGTGCCCGCCGAGAAGCCGTATCAGCGCCGAGAAGCCGTTGTAGACACCGTCCAGCAGCCCGAAGCCGAGCGGGGACAGGCCGAGGCCCGCCACCAGGTACAGCGGCAGGACGGCGGTCACCATCTCCGACGACACGTCGGTGATCAGGCTGACCGTGCCGAGCGCGAGGACGGTCGGGGCGACCGCGGCACGGCGCCGCCCGGCGGTCGGCCGGGCGGCGCCGTCCGCGGACGCCGGCGCCGGGGTGCCGGCGCGGCTGTCCGCGACGTACATGTCAGGCGGTCCAGATGCCGGTGATGTCCTTGGCGGAGGCCGCGTTGCCCGCGTGCGCGGTCAGGCCCTTGAGGTCCTCCAGGGTGCGCAGCAGGTCGTAGTGGTTGTACGTGGTGGCCGTGGAGGAGCCGGGGGTGACGGGCTGGCCGTAGAACACCGTCGGGATGCGGTTGCCGGACAGGCGGTTGTCCTCGTCGAAGGTGACGACGAGCAGGCTGTTGTGCGTCTTGGCCCAGGTCGCGTACGCGCCGAGGTTGTTCTTCAGCCAGGTGTCACCGGTGGACACCGAGCAGTCGTGCATGTCGCTGCACAGGTTCGGGACGACGAAGGAGATGTCGGGCAGGGTGGTGTAGTCGGTCGGGAACTGGCCGAACGTCTTCGCCGTGGAGGTGGGGACGTTGCTGAAGCCGAACCACGGGTTGTGCTTGCGGGCGTAGTTGCCGCTGCTGCACGTCGTCGAGCCCTGGCTGGGCAGGGACTCGTTGTAGCTGGCCCAGGTCTTGCCGGCCGACTGCAGTTCGGAGGCGAGGTTGGGGGCGGAGGAGAAGCCCGGGGTGTAGCAGCTGTCGTCGGTGATGCCCTGGGTGGAGCCGGAGAACAGGGCGAAGTAGTTCGGCTGGCTCGGGTGGGTCTCGGCGTAGGCCTGGCTGAGGTTGGCGCCGCCGGTCTTCAGCGAGTTGATGTACGGGGCGCTGGAGGAGCCGATGACCTGGCTGTAGGAGTGGTTCTCGAAGACCACGACGACCACGTGGTCCGGGGTGGGCACGGCGCCCGCGGCGTGCGCGGACTCACCGCCGAGCCCGGTCCACAGGCCTACCGCGGCGGCGGCCATGGCTGTGGCCGAGGCGAGGGCGGTACGGGCGCGGCGGTACACGGAACTGCCGGACACATCAACCTCCGAGGTGGGGACGGGCGGGGCTGGCGGTGCGGACAGAGCATGCACGCGTCAACATTCCCTTGCCTCGCGTTGTTGAACCCGGGGGGTGAAGAGCTGGTGAATTACTGGCTGTGCGTTGACTGTGTGGCGGGCTGTGTGGCCTGCGCGGCCAGCTCGGCCAGCACGCGGTGCAGTGGTTCCGTGGCGCGGCGGCGGTACTCCTGGATGGCCCAGCCGTTGCCGTCGGGGTCCGTGAAGTACATGAACGTGGCGCCGTCGTCCGGGGCGTACCGCACCGGGTCGGACACGTCCAGGCCGCGCTCCACCAGTTCGGCGTGGGCGGCCTCGATGTCGGCCACGCAGAGCTGGAGGCCCTGGTAGGAGCCCGGGGCCGGGCGGGGGCCCTTCGTCATCTCCCAGATGCTGTCGCCGAGGGCGATCGAGCAGCCGGAGCCGGGGGGTGTCAGCTGGACGATCCGCATGCCGGGCATGACCTCTGTGTCGATGTCGACGTGGAAGCCGACCTTGTCGCGGTAGAAGTCGCGGGCTCGGTCGATGTCGCTGACGGGGAGGGGGATCACTTCGAGGGTGAAGTCCATGGGGTCTCCTTCGGCTTCTCTCCACCGAACCGGAAATCGGGGGGCTTCGCCACCGGGTTCTGTTGCTCGCGGGTGCCTGCGGCGGCCTGTGCGGGTTGCGTTGTGGTTGCTCGCGGGTGCCTGCGGCGGCCCGTTGCTGTTGCGCTGTGGCTGGTCGCGCAGTTCCCCGCGCCCCTGAAATGCCTGCGGCGGCCCGTTACTGTCCGGTGGTCGGCTGGTGTAGCGCCTTCGGTCCGGTGGGTGGGTCGGGGCCGGGGTGGGGGGTATCCGTCCTCGGTCCGGCCCACTGTCCCCGACACGGGTGCCGTTGGCGGTGCCGGCCGCTGCGGGCGGACACCCCCCACCCCGTCCCCTTCCCGCCGTGGGCGACTGCGGGCCGTCGTCGGCTTAGCCGCGGGCCGCCGCGCGGGGCGGCACCCGTATCCGCATAGCTGCGGGCAGTCGTGCCGCTGGGGCGGCACGGGTGGGCGCAGCGGCACCTCGTCGCGCCGAGCTGCGCTGCCCACCCCCGGCCCGCTGCAGTGCCGGGTACGAGTCGGCGCCGGGTGCGGGTGGCCCGCCGTAACGCCGGGTGCATAGGCCAGGGTGGCTTAACCGGAACCCCCGTCGGCAGCCCGGCACCCTGGCTGCTGGACCCGGCTCATCCTCGCGGCTGCGGATAGGCTCTGGCCATAGGACCACCTGGATGTGAAGGAGGCCGGGGATGACGGTGCCGGGGCGCAGGAGCAGTACCTTTTCGCGGCTGCTGCGGCACGGATTCACCGACCCGTCCGCCGCCGAGCGCCTCCTGGACGGCCCGGAGCTGGCCGCCGTCCGCAGTGACCCGGTGCTGCTGGAGGCGCTGGGGGCCACCGCCGATCCCGATCTCGCCCTGCACGGGCTGGTGCGGCTGCTGGAGGCGCAGCCGGACCCCACGGCGCGGCGCGAGCTGCTGGACACGGTCATAGCGGCCAAGCCGCTGCGGGACCGGCTGCTGGGGGTGCTCGGCGCCTCCGCCGCGCTGGCCGACCATCTGGCCCGGCACCCCAGGGACTGGCACGCCCTGGTCACCTACGAGCCGTCCGACCTGCACCCCGGGCTCGTGGAGTTCGAGCGCGGGCTGCGGGAGGCCGTCGATCCCGTGTCGCTGCGCGTCGCCTATCGGCGCTGCCTGCTGTCCATCGCCGCCCGTGACGTCTGCGGTACCCGGGACGTCGCCGAGACCGCCGCCGAGCTGGCCGACCTGGCGACGGCGACGCTGCGGGCGGCGCTGGCCATCGCCAAGGCGGCCGCGCCGGAGGACGCCGCCGCCTGCCGGCTCGCCGTGATCGCGATGGGCAAGTGCGGCGGCCACGAGCTGAACTACGTCTCCGACGTGGACGTCATCTTCGTCGCCGAGGCCGCCGAGGGGGCCGAGGAGGGCAAGGCGCTGAAGTCCGCGACGCGGCTCGCCTCGCAGCTGATGCGGATCTGCTCCGAGTCCACCGTCGAGGGGTCCATCTGGCCCGTCGACGCCAATCTGCGGCCCGAGGGGCGCAACGGGCCGCTGGTGCGGACCCTGGCCAGCCATCTCGCCTACTACCAGCGCTGGGCCAAGACCTGGGAGTTCCAGGCGCTGCTCAAGGCCCGGCCGGTCGCCGGGGACGCCGAGCTGGGGCGGGCGTACGTCGAGGCCCTGGAGCCGCTGGTCTGGCAGGCCGCCGAGCGGGAGAACTTCGTCGCCGACGTGCAGAAGATGCGGCGGAGGGTCGTCGAGAACATTCCCGCGGACGAGGTGGAGAGGGAGCTCAAGCTGGGGCCCGGGGGGCTGCGGGACGTCGAGTTCGCCGTGCAGTTGCTGCAGCTCGTGCACGGCCGCGCCGACGCGTCGCTCCGCAGCGGTACGACGCTCTCCGCCCTGCAGGCCCTCGCGGCCGGCGGCTATGTCGGGCGGGCCGACGCCACGCAGCTCGACGAGGCGTACCGGTTCCTGCGCTCCATGGAGCACCGCATCCAGCTGTACCGGCTGCGCCGCACCCACCTGGTTCCGGAGGGCGAGGCCGACCTGCGGCGCATCGGGCGTTCGCTGGGCCTGCGCACCGATCCGGTGGCGGAGCTGACGCGTGAGTGGAAGCGGCACACCGGTGTGGTGCGCCGGCTGCACGAGAAGTTGTTCTACCGGCCGCTGCTCGACGCCGTCGCCCAGCTCGGGCCGGGAGAGGCGAGGCTGAGCCCGGAGGCGGCCCGCGAGCGGCTGATCGCCCTGGGGTACGCCGATCCCGCCGCCGCGCTGCGGCATCTGGAGGCGCTGGCCTCCGGTGTCACCCGCAAGGCCGCCATCCAGCGCACCCTGCTGCCGGTGCTGCTGGGCTGGTTCGCGGACTCCGCCGATCCGGACGCCGGGCTGCTCAACTTCCGCAAGGTCTCCGACGCGCTGGGCAAGACGCCCTGGTACCTGCGGTTGCTGCGGGACGAGGGGGCCGCCGCGGAGAACCTGGCGCGGGTGCTGTCCGCCGGGCGGCTCGCCCCGGACCTGCTGATGCGCGCCCCGGAGGCCGTCGCGCTGCTCGGCGACGGGGACGGCGGCGGGCTCGCGCCGCGCTCCCGGGCCCATCTGGAGCAGGAGGTCCTCGCGGCGGCGGGGCGCGCGGAGAACGCCGAGCAGGGTGTCACCGCGGCCCGTGGCGTGCGGCGCCGGGAGCTGTTCCGGACCGCCGCCGCGGACATCGTCGGGTCCTACGGCACCGAGACACAGCCCGCCGAGGCCGACCAGGGCGCCCTGGTGGACCGGGTCGGCGCCGCCGTCTCCGATCTGACGGCCGCGACCCTGGCCGGCACGCTGCGTGCCGTCGTGCGCGAGGGGTGGGGGGACACGCTGCCCACGCGGTTCGCCGTCATCGGCATGGGGCGCTTCGGCGGGCACGAGCTCGGGTACGGCTCCGACGCCGATGTGCTGTTCGTCCACGAGCCCCGGGACGGCGTCGACGAGCGGGAGGCCGGGGACGCCGCCAACAAGGTCGTCGCCGAGATGCGCCGGCTGCTGCAGATCCCCAGCCTGGACCCGCCGCTGCTGATCGACGCCGATCTGCGCCCGGAGGGCAAGTCGGGGCCGCTGGTGCGCACCCTGAAGTCGTACGAGGCCTACTACCGCCGCTGGTCCCTGGTGTGGGAGTCGCACGCGCTGCTGCGGGCCGAGCCGGTCGCCGGGGACGAGGACCTGGGGCGCCGGTTCGTGGAGCTGATCGATCCGCTGCGGTATCCGGCGGGCGGGCTCGACGAGGAGGCGGTGCGCGAGATCCGGCGGCTGAAGGCCCGCATGGAGTCCGAGCGGCTGCCGCGCGGCGCCGACCCCAAGCTGCACACCAAGCTCGGGCCGGGCGGGCTGTCCGACGTCGAGTGGACGGTGCAGGTGCTGCAGCTGCGGCACGCGGCGAAGGTCCCGGGGCTGCGCACCACCCGGACCCGGCAGGCGCTGGCCGCCGCCCGGGAGGCCGGGCTGCTGTCCGCCGAGGACGCGGAGATCCTGGACGAGGCATGGGTGCTGGCCACCCGGGTGCGCAACGCGGTCATGCTGGTGCGCGGGCGGGCCGGGGACACCTTCCCCACGGAGAGCCGCGAACTGGCCGCCGTCGGGCGCTATCTGGGATACGGGCCCGGGCACGTGGGCGACATGCTCGACGCCTACCGCCGTACGACCCGGCGGGCGCGCGGTGTCGTGGAGGAGCTGTTCTACGGGGGCTAGCCGGCCGCCGGGAGCGGTTCGTCGGCCGTGCGCGCCGCCACCTGTCTCGGCAGCGCGTACGGCAGCCTGCCGTACCAGAGCCACGCGACCGCGTACCCGAAGGTCAGGCACAGCACGCCGCCCACCGCGTCCAGCCAGAAGTGGTTGGCCGTGGCGACGATGACCAGGAGGGTCGCCGCCGGGTAGAGCAGGCCCAGCACGCGCGCCCAGGGCGCCTTGGCCAGCGCGAAGATCGTCAGGCCGCACCACAGGGACCAGCCGATGTGCATGGACGGCATGGCGGCGTACTGGTTCGACATGTGCTTCAGGTCGCCGGAGGCCATCGAGCCCCACGTCTGGTGGACCATGACGGTGTCGATGAAGCGGCTGCCGGTCATCAGCCGGGGCGGTGCGAGCGGATACAGGTAGTAACCGACCAGGGCGACACCGGTCGTGGCGAACAGGACCAGGCGGGCCGCACCGTAGCGGCCGGGATGGCCGCGGTAGAGCCATACCAGTACGCCGATCGTCACCACGAAGTGCAGCGTGGCGTAGTAGTAGTTCATGCCGATGATCAGCCAAGTCACCGAGTTCACGGCATGGTTCACGGACTGCTCGACGGCCAGGCCGAACTGGTGCTCCAGATGCCAGATCCAGTCCGCGTTGCGCAGGGCCTGCCCGCGCTGCTCGGGCACGGCGTTGCGGATGAGGGAGTACGTCCAGTAACTGAGCGCGATCAGAAGGATCTCGAACCACAGCCGCGGCGCCCGCGGGGTGCGAAGCCGGCCGATCAGACCCCGCCCCGAAGTGGCCGCGACGGCCTGCGGAACGGCCGCTTCCCGGCCTTCCTGAGTCGTCACGGTCGTGTCACCCATGAGCACGAATTCTGCCAGAAAAGCCCTCTGCGACCGATCATCCTCCGGTCGGGTCCACAGCGCACCTTCTACACCCTGTGGAGTATTTGCACCCTCTGTGGACCCTTACGGGCGGTTGCGGTCGCCGGGCGCGGAGGCGGTCGAGCCGCGCACCACCAGCTCCGGCATGAACACGAACTCGCTGTGCGGGGCGGGCGTGCCGCCGATCTCCTCCAGCAGCGTGCGCACGGCCGCCTGGCCCATGGCCGGGACCGGCTTGCGGATCGTCGTCAGGGGCGGGTCGGTGAAGGCGATCAGCGGGGAGTCGTCGAAGCCGACCACCGAGATGTCCTTCGGGACCTCCAGGCCGCGCTGGCGGGCCGCCCGTATGGCGCCGAGCGCCATCATGTCGCTGGCGCACACCACGGCCGTGCACGCGCGGTCGATCAGCGCGGTCGCCGCCGCCTGGCCGCCCTCCAGGGTGTACAGGGAGTGCTGGACCAGCTCCGCCTCGATCACGTCCGGTGCCAGGCCCAGCTGCTCCTGCATGGCCCGTACGAAGCCCTCGATCTTGCGCTGGACCGGCACGAACCGCTTGGGGCCGAGCGCCAGGCCGATGCGGGTGTGGCCGAGCGAGGCCAGGTGCGTGACCGCGAGGGTCATCGCCGCACGGTCGTCGGGGGAGATGAACGGCGCCTCCACCTTGGGCGAGAAGCCGTCCACGAGCACGAACGGCACGCCCTGCGCGCGCAGCTGCTCGTAGCGCTGCATGTCGGCGGTGGTGTCGGCGTGCAGCCCGGAGACGTAGATGATGCCGGACACCCCGCGGTCGACGAGCATCTCGGTCAGCTCGTCCTCGGTGGAGCCGCCGGGGGTCTGGGTGGCGAGCACCGGGGTGTAGCCCTGGCGGGTCAGCGCCTGGCCGATGACCTGGGCCAGGGCCGGGAATATGGGGTTCTCCAGCTCCGGGGTGATCAGCCCGACGAGGCCCGCGCTGCGCTGGCGCAGCCGGACGGGGCGTTCGTAGCCGAGCACGTCGAGTGCGGCCAGCACGGACTGACGGGTGGTGGCGGCGACGCCGGGCTTCCCGTTGAGGACGCGGCTGACGGTCGCTTCGCTCACCCCCGCCTGCGCAGCGATGTCGGCAAGCCGTGTGGTCACGGCACTGGACTGTACCGGCCGGATGCCGGCTTGCACACCGACCGGGCGCCGGGTGCGGGCCGTCGGGCGTCCCGCGGTGGGCTGCTGCGTCATCGCGCTCCCTCGTGCAATCGGTGGCAAGAGCTTGCAGAGTCTTGCACAAGGCGGCCCCGCCCTGCCCAACCCCTGTAAACAACAGTCTCACAGCGGTCTCATGTCGGTCGAGGCCCGGTCACGCCCGGGTAACTTCGGAGATCCCTTGCACTTTTTTGCTGCAAGGTCTTTCGTGACGCTTACATCGCTGTTACGTTCTCGTCGCCCGACGGCAAGCAAAGACGCGGTCGGCACCACTCGGGCTTTCACCTCAAGGAGAACTCATGCGGCGTGGCATAGCGGCCACCGCGCTGGCGGCGTCCCTCGCGCTGGCGGCGACGGCCTGCGGCGGCAGTGACAGCGGCGACAAGGCCGACGGGCCGGTCACCATCACCTGGTGGGACACCTCCAACGCCACCAACGAGGCGCCGACGTACCAGGCCCTGATCAAGCAGTTCGAGGCTGCGAACAAGGACATCAAGGTCAACTACGTCAACGTCCAGTTCGACCAGGCCCAGAACAAGTTCGACACCGCCGCCGGCTCCAAGGGTGCCCCCGACGTGCTGCGCTCCGAGGTCGGCTGGACCCCGGCCTTCGCCAAGAAGGGCTACTTCCTACCGCTGGACGGCACCGAGGCCCTCGCCGACCAGGCCAAGTTCCAGCCCAGCCTGATCAAGCAGGCCCAGTACGAGGGCAAGACCTACGGCGTGCCGCTGGTCACCGACACCCTGGCGCTCGTCTACAACAAGCAGCTGTTCGCCAAGGCCGGCATCACCGAGGCGCCCAAGACCTGGGACGACCTGAAGAAGGCCGCCGCCACCGTCAAGGACAAGACCGGCGTCGACGGCTACTGGGGCTCCACCCAGGCCTACTACGCCCAGCCCTACCTCTACGGCGAGGGCACCGACACGGTCGACGCCGCCGGCAAGAAGATCACCGTCACCTCCGCCGCCGCCAAGAAGGGCTACAGCACCTGGCTGAGCCTGTTCGACGGCAAGGGCCTGCACAAGGCCGACACCACCGCCGACGCCTACGCCCACATCCAGGACGCGTTCGTCAACGGCAAGGTGGCCGCGATCATCCAGGGCCCGTGGGAGATCACCAACTTCTACAAGGGCTCGGCCTTCAAGGACAAGGCCAACCTGGGCATCGCCACCGTCCCGGCCGGCTCCGCCGGCAAGGCGGGCGCCCCGACCGGCGGCCACAACCTCTCGGTCTACGCCGGCTCCGACGCCGCCCACCAGAAGGCCGCGCTGAAGTTCGTCAACTTCATGACCTCCGCGAAGTCGCAGACCGAGATCGCGCTGAAGAACTCCACGCTGCCGACGCGCGACGACGCCTACACCGCCGAGGTCAAGGCCGACCCGGGCATCGCCGGCTACCAGACGGTCCTGCCCGCCGCCCAGCCCCGCCCGGCCCTGCCGGAGTACAGCTCCCTGTGGGGCCCGCTGGACACCGAGCTGCCCAAGATCGCCGGTGGCAAGGAGTCCCTGGACAAGGGTCTGAGCAACGCCGAGCTGGCCATCACCAAGCTGGTGCCGGACTTCAGCAAGTGAGCCCGCGTGGCCGCCGGATCCCCCACGTGCAGCGGGGGGAGGGATCCGGCGGCCACCGGCCTGTGCGCCGTACTCCCTGATCGTCTCCGAAGGTGCCGAGAACCATGACAGTGGCCCAACGTCTCAAGCACAGCTACCAGAAGCACTGGTACGCCTACGCCATGATCGCCCCCGTGGCCGTCGTGCTCGGCGTCCTCGTCCTCTATCCGCTGGTGTACGGCCTCTATCTCACGCTCACCGACGCCAACAGCCTCAACACCGCCCGCACGATCGGCGTCAACCACATCGACGCCACCTACAAGTTCATCGGTCTGGACAACTACCAGGACATCCTCTTCGGCCCGACGGCGTACGACCGCTTCTGGTCGCACTTCATCTGGACCATCGCCTGGACCGCGCTGTGCGTCGCCCTGCACTACTCCATCGGCCTCGGCCTGGCGCTGCTGCTCAACCAGAAGCTGCGCGGGCGCACCTTCTACCGGCTGATGCTGATCATCCCGTGGGCCGTGCCGACCTTCGTCACCGTCTTCGGCTGGCGGATCATGCTCTCCGACGGCGGCGTCATCAACACCTTCCTGGACGCCCTGCACCTGCCCTCGCCGGCCTGGCTGGAGGACACCTTCTGGCAGCGGTTCGCCGCGATCATGGTGAACACCTGGTGCGGTGTGCCGTTCATGATGGTCTCCCTGCTCGGCGGCCTGCAGTCCATCGACGCCTCCCTGTACGAGGCCGCCGAGATGGACGGCGCGAGCGCCTGGCAGCGGTTCCGCTACGTCACCCTGCCCGGACTGCGCTCGGTCAGCTCCACCGTGGTGCTGCTCGGCATCATCTGGACCTTCAACCAGTTCGCGGTGATCTTCCTGCTGTTCGGCTCGACCTCCGCGCCGGACGCCCAGATCCTCGTCACCTGGGCCTACTACCTCGGCTTCGGACAGCAGCCGCGTGACTTCGCCCAGTCCGCGAGCTACGGCATGCTGCTGCTGGCCATCCTGATCGTCTTCACCTCCTTCTACCGCCGCTGGCTCAACCGCAACGACCAGCAGCTCGCGATCTGAGGCAGGAGTTCCCCTCATGACCACGACCACTGTCGAGTCCTCCGCCGCGGTGACCGAGAAGTCCTCCACGGGCACGCCCCGCAAGGCGCGCGGCCGCGGCGAGCGCTCCCTGGCCGCCACCCTCGCCTCGCACGGCCTGCTGCTCCTCGCGAGCCTCGTCGCCCTGTTCCCGGTGGCCTGGCTGGTGTTCCTCTCCCTCGGCCCGGACAAGGACGACTATCTGCACCCCGGCAAGATCTGGGGGAAGATGACGCTGGACAACTACTCGTTCGTCCTGCAGCACACCAGCTTCTTCGACTGGCTGAAGAGCTCGCTGATCGTCTCGCTCGGCACCACCGTCATAGGCGTGCTCGTCGCCGCCACCACCGGCTACGCCGTCTCCCGCATGCGCTTCCCGGGCTACAGGAAGTTCATGTGGATCCTGCTGGTCACCCAGATGTTCCCGGTGGCCGTGCTGATGGTGCCGATGTACCAGATCCTGTCCGAGCTGCAGCTGATCGACAACTACCTCGGTCTGATCCTCATCTACTGCTCGACCGCGGTGCCGTACTGCGCCTGGCTGCTCAAGGGCTACTTCGACACCATCCCGTTCGAGATCGACGAGGCCGGACGCGTCGACGGCCTGACCCCGTTCGGCACGTTCGCGCGCCTCATCCTGCCGCTGGCCCGGCCGGGCCTGGCGGTGGCCGGCTTCTACAGCTTCATCACCGCCTTCGGTGAGGTCGCCTTCGCCACCACCTTCATGCTGGACGACAGCAAGTACACCCTCGCCGTCGGCCTGCAGAGCTTCATCAGCGAGCACGACGCCCAGCGCAATCTGATGGCCGCCACCGCGGTCCTGATCGCGATACCCGTGTCCGCGTTCTTCTACCTCGTGCAGAAGAACCTGGTGACCGGCCTCACCGCCGGCGGCACCAAGGGCTGACACACCGTCAGCCGACCACGGCTCCCGCGCGCCTTGCCGCGCGGGCAGGCGGCCGCGGTGCCCATCCGACCCCGCTGCACCGCGGCCGCCTCAACACCCCCGCCGCCGTCACCCACAGACCCGATGACCGCACTCTCCTTACGCATCAAGGAAGCCATGACCCAGCACTCCTCGGCACCGAACTCGGCCCTCGCCACCGTCGCCCAGCGCCGCGACTGGTGGCGGGACGCGGTGATCTACCAGGTCTATCCGCGCAGCTTCGCCGACGCCAACGGCGACGGCATGGGCGACCTGGAGGGCGTACGCTCCCGCCTGCCGTATCTGCGCGACCTGGGTGTGGACGCCGTCTGGCTCAGCCCGTTCTACGCCTCCCCGCAGGCCGACGCCGGCTACGACGTCGCCGACTACCGGGCCGTCGACCCCATGTTCGGCAACCTCCTCGACGCCGACGCCCTGATCCGCGACGCCCACGAGCTGGGCCTGCGCATCATCGTCGACCTGGTCCCCAACCACTCCTCCGACCAGCACGAGTGGTTCAAGCGCGCCGTCGCCGAGGGCCCCGGCTCCCCGCTGCGCGAGCGCTACCACTTCCGCCCCGGCAAGGGGAAGAACGGCGAACTGCCGCCCAACGACTGGGAGTCCATCTTCGGCGGTCCGGCCTGGACCCGGGTCACCGAGCCCGACGGCACGCCGGGCGAGTGGTACCTGCACCTCTTCGCGCCCGAGCAGCCCGACTTCAACTGGGACCACCCGGCCGTCGGCGACGAGTTCCGCTCCATCCTGCGCTTCTGGCTCGACATGGGCGTCGACGGCTTCCGCATCGACGTCGCACACGGCCTGGTGAAGGCGGACGGGCTTCCCGACCTTGGAACCCACGACCAGCTGAAACTGCTGGGCAACGATGTCATGCCGTTCTTCGACCAGGACGGCGTGCACGCCATCTACCGGCAGTGGCGCACGATCCTCGACGAGTACGCGGGTGAAAGGATCTTCGTCGCCGAGGCGTGGACCCCGACCGTCGAGCGCACCGCGAACTACGTCCGCCCCGACGAGCTGCACCAGGCGTTCAACTTCCAGTACCTGGCGACCGCCTGGGACGCCGCCGAGCTGCGCGAGGTCATCGACCGCACCCTGGACGCGATGCGCCCGGTCGGAGCGCCCGCCACCTGGGTGCTGTCGAACCACGACGTCACCCGGCACGCCACCCGCTTCGCCAACCCGCCCGGCCTCGGCACCCAGATCCGCCTCGCCGGCGACCGCGCGCTGGGTCTGCGCCGGGCCCGTGCCGCCTCCCTGCTGATGCTGGCGCTGCCCGGTTCGGCCTACGTCTACCAGGGCGAGGAACTCGGCCTGCCGGACGTCGTCGACCTGCCCGACGAGGTGCGCCAGGACCCGGCGTACTTCCGCGGCGAGGGCCAGGACGGCTTCCGTGACGGCTGCCGGGTGCCGATCCCGTGGACCCGCGAGGGTTCGTCGTACGGCTTCGGCAGCGGTGGCAGCTGGCTGCCGCAGCCCGCGAGCTGGGGCGAGCTGAGCGTCGAGGCGCAGACCGGTGCTCCCGGCTCCACGCTGGAGCTGTACCGGGCCGCGCTCGCCGCCCGCCGTGAGCACCCGGACCTCGGCGCGGGCGACAGCGTGGAGTGGCTGCGCGCACCCGAGGGCGTCCTCGCCTTCCGCCGCGGTGACTTCGTCTGCGTCGCCAACACGACGGGGGAGTCGGTGACGACCCCGGCGTACGGCCGGGTCCTGCTCGCCAGCGGTGAGGTGACCGAGGCCGGCGGCGAGGCGAAGGTGCCGGCCGACACCACGGTGTGGTTCACGACCGCCTGACGGGCGCCTTGCGGGGGCTCCGCAAGAATCTTCAACAACTTCACTCCGGCCCGCTGCCTTTTCAGGCGGCGGGCCTTTAACATCTGCGTCACCGCAAGTTTGCTGAAATATTTCAGCAAGTACTTGCGGGCCATCCCCACATGCCTTCGACGAAGAAGGAACCCCACATGGCACGCAGATCCCTCTCGGGGGCGCTGGTCCTCGCGGCCGCCTCCCTTGTCATGACCCCGTCCGTGGCGCACGCCTCCCCGCCCGGCGCCAAGGACGTCACGGCCGTCCTCTTCGAGTGGAAGTACGACTCGGTGGCGAAGGAGTGCACCAGCACCCTCGGCCCCGCCGGCTACGGCTACGTCCAGGTCTCGCCGCCCGCCGAGCACATACAGGGCTCCCAGTGGTGGACCTCGTACCAGCCGGTGTCGTACAAGATCGCGGGTCGGCTCGGCGACCGGACCGCCTTCAAGAACATGGTGAACACCTGCCACGCGGCCGGGGTGAAGGTCGTCGTCGACACCGTCATCAACCACATGTCGGCCGGCAGCGGCACCGGCACCGGCGGCTCGTCGTACACGAAGTACACCTACCCCGGGCTGTACTCGTCGTACGACTTCGACGACTGCACCAGCCAGGTCGGCAACTACCAGGACCGCTGGAACGTCCAGCACTGCGAGCTGGTCGGCCTCGCCGACCTGGACACCGGCGAGTCCTACGTCCGCGGCGCGATCGCCGGGTACATGAACGACCTGCTCACCCTCGGCGTCGACGGCTTCCGCATCGACGCGGCCAAGCACATCGACACCGCAGACCTGGCGAACATCAAGTCCCGGCTGACCAACCCGTCCGTCTACTGGAAGCAGGAGGTCATCTACGGCGCCGGCGAGGCCGTCCAGCCCACCGAGTACACCGGCAACGGCGACGTCCAGGAGTTCCGCTACGCCTACGACCTCAAGCGCGTCTTCAACAACGAGAACCTCGCCTACCTGAAGAACTACGGCGAGGGCTGGGGCTACCTGAACAGCTCGGTCGCCGGTGTCTTCGTCGACAACCACGACACCGAGCGCAACGGCTCCACCCTGAACTACAAGGACGGCGCCAACTACACCCTCGCCAACGTCTTCATGCTGGCCTGGCCCTACGGCGCCCCCGACATCAACTCCGGCTACGAGTGGTCGGACACCGACGCGGGCCCGCCCAACGGCGGCACGGTCAACGCCTGCTGGCAGGACGGCTGGAAGTGCCAGCACAAGTGGCCGGAGATCATCCGCATGGTCGGCTTCCGCAACGCCACCCGGGGCGAGGCCGTCACCAACTGGTGGGACAACGGCGGCGACGCCATCGCCTTCGGACGCGGCTCCAAGGGCTTCGTGGCCATCAACCACGAGTCGTACAGCCTGAGCCGCACCTACCAGACGTCCCTGCCGGCCGGGACGTACTGCAACGTCCAGAACAACACGACGGTCTCGGTGAACAGCTCCGGCCAGCTCACCGCCACCCTCGGGGCCAACACCGCCCTCGCCGTCTACGCGGGCAAGACCGGCTGCTGACCCGCCCCCCGGGCCCGCCGGGCCCGCGGCCCCGTGCACGGCCGCCGTGGGCCCGGCGGAAGGCGCCGCGGGCGCTTCCGAGCGGAGCAACAGCGCATGCGGGCCCCCGGCCCAGGCCGGAGGCTGGCGTCATGAGCATCCGTCCGTGGGTCGTCGTCGAGGCGCCAGACGAGCGCGGCCTTCGCCGGGTCACGGTGGGGGGCAGTGCCGCGGGCAGCGTCTGGTCGCTGCGCGAGCTGCGCAGACTGCTGGACCGTCTGGGTTACCCGGACGTCGACATGGAGGACCCCGCCTCGGTGTGCTGGCGCGGAGGCGACAGCGGCACCTGGCCCGACCGGCCCGTCAGGCGGCGCGCGACCATGGCCGTCATGGCGGCCGGGCTGCTCGCCTCCGGGATCCTCAACGTGGTGATCGGCTGGCCGGACGCCTCCGGCGCCCTGACATTCGCCCAGCGCATCACCGGGGCCGCGCTGGTGGTGTCCGGCGTGGTCCAGGGCGTCGGGGCGGTCCTGGTGGCCGACCACTGGGGCCGGCGGGAGTTCCGGGCCTCCCGCGCGATCGTCCTGCTCGGCGCCTTCATCGCGCTGGCCACGAACAGTCTTCTCTTCCTGCTGTGGCTGGAGGAGAAGGAGATCACGCCCTACCTGTTCGCCTTCATACCGCTGTGGTGCTGGGCGGTGTGGGCGTTCACCGTGCTGATCAGGGAAAAAGCCTGGAAAGGGCTGCCCCAGCCCAACAAATTCGTCGCGGGATTCTATGCGACCGCTCTGCTGTCCGCGGTCAGCCTCGCGTACTCCACCCTGTACCAGCCCGCGACGGCTCCCCTGCGTTTCTCCCTCACTGCGGAATTCGGGAGGGCCCGCCAGGATCGTTCCCTCCCTTTCGTCCAGGTTCCGCTGAAACTCTCCGTGAAGAACACGGGGGAGGTGTCGGTGTACGTCATCGTCAACGACTTCACCGTGTACGGCAGGACCGCCAAGTATTCCGAGTCGGGGGATTCGTCGGCCGAGGCCTGGAAGGAGAGCTTCGGTGCCGAGGAGGAGGCGGAACGGCACGTCGACCGGCTCTCCTACGAGCGGCTGAGCAGCGGACGCCTGTACCAGCCCGGGGACGTGCTGGAGGCGGGGCAGGAGGACACCCGCGTGCACGTCTTCCAGATACCCAGGGACGTGCCGTACGACGTGATCCACGTGGACCTGCAGATCACCTACATGAGGAAGGACCGGGGCCGGATCGACGTGGAGCACTACCGCAAGCCGTTCCAGTCGTGGCGGCATCCCCGGTACGCCTGCCGCGCCGCCGAGTGCGCCGCGGACACCCTCACCTACGTCGGCCGGGTGCGGCACGACAACAACCTCGTCAACGTGACCCGTGCACCGCTCTATGTGACGGCGTTCTGGTCTCCGGACGCTCCGCCGGTGTACTCCATCTCCTCTTTCCACTTCACGGGCGGCTGGATAGATTACGCTGCGGAGAAGAGGGAACTGAGGAAATTCGGCATCGCGACCCGGTACGCCGATGCCGAGGTGTCCGTCGCGGAGTTGCTGAGGTTCATACCTGCTGCGCCGCGCTGAGCCAGCTGCCCGACTGGACGCCCGCTTCCGCGTCGAGCCGCACAGCAGCCTGCAGGCAGTCGAGCGCGTGCACGCCGAGCGACGAGAAGATGTCCTTCGCCGGGAGCGAGTCTGCCAGCTGGGGAATCATCTGCTTGATGGCCAGCGCGGTGTTGTCGACCTTGTCGTTCCGCAACTGGGCGAACACGTCCAGGGATTCGTTCTCCGATTCCCTGGACTTCCAGAAGTCCTGCACGCCCTCGCTGTTCCAGGTGTCGGGAGTCAGGTTCTGCAGATCCTCGGCGAGGGTGGTGTCCGGGACGGATTCGAAGACGGCGTTGGTGCAGACCTCGGCCGCCTTGCCGAGCGGTTCGTCCGGCAGGCCCTGATCGGCGATCGCCGCCTTCAGGTCCTGCTCCAGCCGGCGCTTCTTGTCCGCTGCTCCCGGGTCGCCGGGCCGGGTCCGGCTGTTCTCGTGCGCGCCTTGCGCGATCCCTTTCCGCTTGTCGTCGGCAGTGTTCGGGTCGCCCCCGGTCTCCACCGCGGTCGCCGTCAGCATGTGCCACGCCAGCTGACCGCCGGCGCCGCCGGCACCGGTGCCCTCGTCCTCGTTCGCCGTGCCCTCCTGCACGGACGAGAACAGGTTGTCCGCGGCCCCGACGAGGTCGTTCTCCACGTCCGGCGGCACGTCCTGGCGGGCGACGACCCCCAGCACGGATGCCGACCTGGCCACGACCACCCCGAGCGTGCCGCTCACCTGCGGTGTCTGCGCCCCGTTCGCCTCACTCAGGGCGGCGGCCACCTGCTGCACCAGCCCGGTCAGCCGGTCGCGTACCGCGGCGGGTGTGCCCGGGTCGGCGATCACCTCCAGCGCGGATTCCACCTGCTGTGCGCTGCGGACGGCACCGTCCCGCTCCTGCGGCGGGGTCTGCGTGTCGCTCACGGCCTGCAGTACGTCGGTCAGCTGGTCCACGCTCGGCACCAGCTCCTCGGGGACGTCGGCCTTCTTGTCCTCCAGGTCCGCCGCCAGGGTGCCGGCCTCGTCCTGCTGCTGTTTCAGGGCGGCGGTGGCCGCGGTGCCGCCGTCGTCCGAACCGGACGACGTCGCGGTGCTCGGTGCCGTGGTCCTGGTGTCCTCCGGCTGTGACGACGAGGACGACGAGGAGGCGGTCGGCGTGTCCGGTGTCGACGGGACGGGCGCTGTCGTCGTCCCGGGATTGTCCGAGGGGGGCTCTGGGGCGGGAGGCGTGGAGTCGGCCCGCACCGAGGAGGGCAGCCGGTCCGTCCCGGCCCCGCCGGGAGCCGCGGCCCCCGGGGCCACCGGGCCCATGGTCAGCGCCAGCGCTGTGACCACGGCGGATGCGCCGGTCAGAGGGAGGATGTGTCGCCGTGTGGTTCTGGTCATGACGGATCCAGAGGGGGGTTCGCGCACGGTTTGCGCCACACCAGCCACTCTTCCCCCATCCGGGGTACTCCGCAACGTCGCGCGAAGTCCCTGGTGAAAGTTCTTGCTGGGTGTTTCAGACCTCTTGCTGTAAGTCTTTCGTCGGCGATACGGTCCCCCGCGGGCGCCCGCAGCGCAGCCCGCGCCAGGACGCCGGGGTCGGACCCGAATGAGCCGCAAGCACAAGGAGTTTCCGCCTGTGATACCGAGATGGCCGGCGCCCGGGACGCGCCGCAGTGCACGGGGAAGGCGGGTCGCGGCCGTCACCGCCGCCACCCTCGCGGCAGCGCTGGTGCAGCCGCTCGCCGCCCACGCCGACACCCCGCCCCCGCCGCCGTCGGACAAGGCCCTCGCCGCACAGCCCACCCGGCACGACGCCACCCGCGAGCAGTTCTACTTCGTGCTGCCGGACCGCTTCGCCAACGGCGACGGCGCCAACGACCGCGGCGGACTGACCGGTTCGCGCCTGGCCACCGGCTACGACCCCACCGACAAGGGCTTCTACCAGGGCGGCGACCTCAAGGGCCTGACCCGGCGCCTCGACTACATCAAGGGCCTGGGCACCACCGCCATCTGGATGGCCCCCATCTTCAAGAACCGGCCCGTGCAGGGCAGCGGTGCCAACGCCTCGGCCGGCTACCACGGTTACTGGATCACCGACTTCACCCAGGTCGACCCGCACTTCGGCACCAACCAGGACCTGAAGACCCTCATCGCCCGGGCCCATGCCAAGGGCATGAAGGTCTACTTCGACGTCATCACCAACCACACCGCCGACGTCGTCGACTACGAGCCCAAGTCCTACGAGTACCTCTCCAAGGGCGCCTTCCCCTACCTCACCAAGGACGGCCGCCCCTTCGACGACGCCGACTACGCGGCCGGCGGCAAGGGCTTCCCCGCCGTGGACGCCGGCTCCTTCCCGCGCACCCCGGCGGTCACGAGCGGCGCGAAGGTCCCGGCCTGGCTCAACGACCCGGCGATGTACCACAACCGGGGCGACTCCACCTACGCCGGCGAGTCCACCACCTACGGCGACTTCTCCGGCCTGGACGACCTGTGGACCGAGCGCCCCGAGGTCGTGCGCGGCATGGAGAAGATCTACGAGCGGTGGGTGAAGGACTTCGCCGTCGACGGTTTCCGTATCGACACCGTCAAGCACGTGAACATGGAGTTCTGGACCCAGTGGGCGACGGCACTCGACAAGTACGCCGCCCGGCACGGCCGTGAGGACTTCTTCATGTTCGGCGAGGTCTACTCCGCCGACACGTCCGTCACTTCGCCGTACGTCACCCAGGGCCGGCTGGACGCGACCCTCGACTTCCCCTTCCAGGACGCGGCTCGCTCCTACGCCTCGCAGGGCGGCAGCGCGCAGAAGCTCGCTAAGGTCTTCGCCGACGACTACAAGTACACGACCGACAAGGCCAACGCGTACGAGCAGGTCACCTTCCTCGGCAACCACGACATGGGCCGCATCGGGACCTTCCTGAAGCAGGACAACCCGAAGGCGGACGACGCCGAACTCCTCGCCAAGGACAGGCTCGCCAACGAGCTGATGTTCCTCAGCCGCGGCAACCCGGTCGTCTACTACGGCGACGAGCAGGGCTTCACCGGCGCGGGCGGCGACAAGGACGCCCGCCAGACGATGTTCGCCTCGAAGGTCGCCGACTACCTCGACGACGACCAGATCGGCACCGACCGCACCCACGCGAGCGACGCCTACGACACCTCCGCCCCGCTCTACCGGCAGATCAGCGCCCTGGCCGCGCTGCGCAGGGCCAACCCCGCCCTGGCCGACGGGGTGCAGCAGGAGCGGTACGCGGCCGACGGGCCCGGGATCTACGCCTTCAGCCGTACCGACGCCCGGACGGGCCAGGAGTACGTCGTCGCCTTCAACAACGCCGGCTCCCCGCAGACGGCGACCTTCGCGACCGGGTCCGCCGACATGGCCTACCAGGGGATCCACGGCGCCGACGGGACCCTCACCACTGACGCGGACCGCAAGCTCACCCTCACCGTCCCGGCCGGTTCCGCCGTCGTCTACAAGGCGGCCGGCAAGCTCGCCGCCCCGGCCACCCGGCCGTCGCTCACCCTGACGGCCCCGGCCACCGGCGCCATGGGGACGGTGGACGTCACCGCCGACGTCTCCGGCGGCGCGCTCGACCGCGTCGTCTTCGCTGCCCAGGTCGGCAACGCCCCGTGGCAGGTCCTCGGTTCCGCCGACCACGCCCCCTACAAGGTCACCCAGACCCTCGGCAAGGACGTTCCGGCCGGTACCGCCCTGCGCTACAAGGCCGTCGTGGTCGACTCCGCCGGGCACACCGCGAGCGCCACGGCGAGCAGCACCACGGGCACCCCGCCCGCGCCGGAGGTCCCCACCGCCTCCTCCCGCGACTACGCGATCGTGCACTACAAGCGCGCCGACGGCGACTACGCGAACTGGGGCCTGTACGCCTGGGGCGACCTGGCCGACGGTGAGGCGACGAACTGGCCCGCCAGCCACCCCTTCGCCGGCCGGGACTCCTATGGCGCCTTCGCCTACGTCAAGCTGAAGCCCGGCGCCTCGAACGTCGGTTTCCTGGTCATCGACAAGGACGGCGACAAGGACGTCTCCGCGGACCGCTCGATCGACGTCACCAGGACCGGTGAGGTGTGGATCGAGCAGGGCAAGCCCGACGTGCTGACCGAGCGGCCCGACCACCCGGCCCAGGACACCACCAAGGCCGTCCTGCACTACCACCGCGCCGACGGGAACTACGACGGCTGGGGTCTGCACGTGTGGACCGGTGCCGCGAACCCCACCGACTGGTCCAAGCCGCTGCAGCCGGTGCGCACCGACGCCTACGGCGCCGTGTTCGAGGTGCCGCTGGCCGCCGGGGCGAGCAGCCTCAGCTACATCCTCCACAAGGGCGACGACAAGGACCTGCCCACCGACCAGTCCCTGGACCTGAAGGCCACCGGCCACGAGGTGTGGCTGCTGGCCGGGCAGGAGAAGTACCTGCTGCCGCAGCCGCAGGGCTCCTCCGCCGCGCTCGACCTGAGCACGTCCAAGGCGGTCTGGATCGACCGGGACACCGTCGCCTTCAACGGCTCCGACGCGGCCGCCTCCACCCAGCTGCTGTCCTCCCGCGACGGCTCGATCACCGTCAAGGACGGGGCCCTGACCAGCGACGACGAGCGCTGGATCCGGCTGTCCAGGAGCACGCTGACGGGCGCGCAGAAGGCGAGGTTCCCGCACCTGAAGGACTACACCGCCTGGTCCGTCGACCCGCGGGACCGCGACCGGGTGCGCGGGGCGCTCCAGGGCCAGCTCGTCGTCTCGCAGCGTGCGGCCAACGGCGCCGTACTGGCCGCGACCGGCGTGCAGATCGCCGGCGTCCTGGACGACCTGTACCCGGGTGCGACCGAGGCCCGGCTGGGGCCGACGTTCCGGGGCGGGCGGCCGACGCTGGCCGTGTGGGCGCCGACCGCGCAGAGCGTGTCACTGGAGCTGGACGGCTCGCTCAAGGCCATGCACCGTGACGCCGCCACCGGGGTCTGGTCGGTCACCGGCCCGGCCTCCTGGAAGAACAAGCCGTACCGGTACGTGGTGAAGGTCTGGGCGCCCAGCGTCCGCAAGGTCGTCACCAACAAGGTCACCGACCCGTACTCCGTCGCCCTGACCGCGAACTCCCAGCGCAGCCTCGTCGTCGACCTCGACGACAAGTCCCTGGCGCCGAAGGGCTGGTCGGCGCTGGCCAAGCCGAAGGCCGTGCCGCTGCGGGACGCGCAGATCCAGGAGCTGCACATCCGGGACTTCTCGGTCGAGGACCCGACCGTCCCCGCCGGGGACCGGGGCACCTACCGGGCCTTCACGGACACCGGCAGCGAGGGCTCGAAGCATCTGCGGGAACTGGCGGAGGCCGGCACCTCCTACGTCCATCTGCTGCCCGCGTTCGACATCGCCACGATCCCCGAGAAGAAGGCCGACCAGGCCACCCCGGACTGCGACCTGGCCGCCCTGCCCGCCGACTCCGACCGGCAGCAGGAGTGCGTGACGAAGACCGCCGCCAAGGACGCCTACAACTGGGGCTACGACCCCTACCACTACACGGTCCCCGAGGGCTCCTACGCCACCGACCCGGACGGCACCGCCCGCACGGTGCAGTTCCGGCAGATGGTCCAGGCGCTCAACCGGGACGGGCTGCGCGTGGTCATGGACGTCGTCTACAACCACACCGCTGCCGCCGGCCAGGCGGACACCTCGGTCCTGGACCAGGTCGTGCCCGGCTACTACCAGCGGCTCATGGCCGACGGCTCGGTGGCCACCAGCACCTGCTGCGCCAACACCGCGCCCGAGAACACGATGATGGGCAAGCTCGTCGTCGACTCGATCGTCACCTGGGCCAAGGAGTACAAGGTCGACGGGTTCCGCTTCGACCTCATGGGCCACCACCCGAAGGCCAACATCCTCGCCGTCCGCAAGGCCCTGGACGCGCTGACCCTCGCCAAGGACGGTGTCGACGGCAAGAGGATCATCCTGTACGGCGAGGGCTGGAACTTCGGCGAGGTCGCGAACGACGCCCGCTTCGTGCAGGCCACGCAGGCCAACATGGCCGGCACCGGCATCGCCACCTTCTCCGACCGGGCCCGCGACGCCGTGCGCGGCGGCAGCCCCTTCGACGCCGACCCCGGCGTGCAGGGCTTCGCCAGCGGGCTGTACACCGACCCGAACCCCTCCACCGCCAACGGCACCCCGGCCGAGCAGAAGGCCCGCCTGCTGCACGACCAGGACCTGATCAAGGTCGGCCTGTCCGGGAACCTCGCGAAGTACCACTTCACCGACAGCGCCGGCAAGGAGGTCACCGGCGCCGAGATCGACTACAACGGCCAGCCCGCAGGCTACGCGGCCGCCCCCGGCGACGCCCTCGCCTACGCCGACGCGCACGACAACGAGGCCCTCTTCGACGCGCTCGCCTACAAGCTGCCCGCCTCGACGAGCGCCGCCGACCGGGCCCGGATGCAGGTCCTGGCGATGGCCACGGCCACCCTGTCGCAGGGCCCGGCGCTCTCCCAGGCCGGCACCGACCTGCTGCGCTCCAAGTCGCTGGACCGCAACTCCTTCGACAGCGGCGACTGGTTCAACGCCATCCACTGGAACTGCGCCGACGGCAACGGCTTCGGGCGCGGGCTGCCGCCGGCCGCCGACAACGCGTCCAAGTGGCCGTACGCCGAGCCGCTGCTGGGCCAGGTCCAGGTCGGCTGCCCGCAGATCGACGGCGCGTCCGCCGCGTACCGGGACCTGCTGAGGATCCGTACGACGGAGAGCGATTTCTCCCTCGCCACGGCCGAGCAGGTGCAGTCCCGGCTCTCCTTCCCGCTGTCCGGGGCGGATGAGACGCCCGGCGTGATCACGATGGAGCTCGGCGATCTGGTCGTCGTCTTCAACGCCACGCCCGAGCGGCAGGAGCAGCGCGTCGGCGCCCTCGCCGGGACGGCCTACGGGCTGCACCCGGTGCAGGCATGGGGGGCCGACCCGGTTGTCAAGGGCTCGTCCTACCAGTCGGCGACCGGCACCTTCACCGTTCCGGCGCGGACGGTCGCCGTCTTCCGTCACCTAGGCTGACGGCGACGCCGTAGAACAGGAGTGCCCATGCCGCAGATCACCGTCGACTACTCCGAGCGCCTCGCCGACGCCTTCGACCGGCCCGGTTTCGCCCGTGCGCTGCACGAGGCCACGGTCGAGATCGCGGCAGCCAAGCCGCCGGCGTGCAAGACGCAGTTCCGCCGGACCGAGGACACCGTCGTCGGTCCGGACACCGAGGGCCACGCCATCGTGCACGTCACGATCGGCCTGCTGGCCGGCCGCACCGAGGAGACCAAGGCGCGGCTGGCCGAGCAGGTGCTGGAGCTGCTGCGGCAGCACGTGAAGCCCACCGAGGGCCTCGCGCTGCACGCCTCGGCCGAGGTGCGCGACCTCGACGCGTCCTACCGCAAGTACGACGCCTAGGGATTCCTAGGAGGCCAGGGTGATGAGCCGGGCGATCAGGTCCGCGAAGGGACCGTCGCCCGGCTCGTCCTTGAGGACGCGGCGCAGCAGCGCCCCCATCTCCGCGTCGAACGCCGCGCTCACCGCGAGCAGCGCGGCGAAGTCGTGCACGAGCTGGGTCTGCAGCTCCTCGCGCGGGATGCGCCGGCCGTCCAGCCAGATCAGCGCGGTGGACTCGGCGAGCGAGATCCAGGAGCGGATCACCAGCTCCAGGCGGGCGGGCGGCTCCTCGACCCCCAGGTGCGCCAGGATCTGGACGTAGGCGGCCTGCCGTACGGAGTCGATGAGGGCGTTCGTGGTGGACGAGCCGACGGCCGGGCCGCCGCGCATCAGCGCGGAGAAACCGGGGCCGTGGTCGTCGACGAAGTCGAAGAACCGGGCCATCACCCGCAGCAGCCGGGCACCCAGCGGGCCCTCGTGCGGCTCCACGAAACGGGCGGCCAGTTCGTCCGAGGCGCGCTGCAACGCGGCCTCGTACAGGCTGAGTTTGCCGGGGAAGTAGTGGTAGACGAGCGGCCGCGAGATGCCCGCGGCCGAGGCTATCTCGTCGATGGAGACCTCGTCGGGCGAGCGGCGGCTGAACAGATCGAGGGCGACGCCGATCAGCTGCTGCCGACGCTCCTCCACGCCCATTCTGCGGCGTACCCCGGTAGTCATGCGCACACCTTACCGATCGGATCCGGCCGCCCACGGACCCGATCGGACGTGGATGTTCACATATCGAGCACGAGTCGGTCACCGCGGGCGCGGGAGACACAGATCAGCATCGAGTCGTCGCGCTCCGCGTCCGTGAGCAGCTCGTCACGGTGGTCGATCTCGCCCTCCAGCACCCGCTGCTGGCAGGTCCCGCAGAAACCCTGCTCGCAGGAGTAGACGGTGTCGGGCAGTTCGGCGCGGACGGCGGCCAGCACGGTGGAGTCGGCGGGGACGCTCACCACCCGTCCGCTGCGCCGGAGTTCGACCTCGAAGGCACCGCCGGACGCCGCCTTTGGCGTGAACCTTTCCATGTGGACGTCCGGCACCCGCTCCGCCACGGCCGCCATCAGCCCTTCCGGCCCGCAGCAGTACACGGCCGTGCCCTCGGGCAGTTCACCGAGAAAGGCGTCGAGGTCCGGCCGCCCGGCCTCGTCCTCGGCCACCACGGTGACCCTCCCCCAAGTTCTCGACTCCGCTCGAACAGGGGGGACCCCCATGCCGCCCAGTTTCTCGATCTCCTCCAGGAACGGCATCGAGGCCCGGCTGCGGCCGCCGTACAGCAGCCGCCAGTCGGCGTCCTGCGCGGTGAGCGCGCGCAGCATCGGCAGGATCGGGGTGATGCCGATGCCGCCGGCGACGAACACGTGGCGCGGCGCCTTCGTCAGCGGGAACCGGTTGCGCGGGCCGCGAACCTCCAGCTCCATGCCCTCGCGCACCTGCTCGTGCACCTCGCGCGAGCCGCCCCGCCCGTCCTCCACCAGCCGCGTGGCCACGGTGTAGGAGGAGGTGTCCTCGGGGTCGCCGCACAGCGAGTACTGGCGCACCAGGCCCGACGGCAGCACCAGGTCCAGATGCGCCCCGGGCTCCCAGCGCGGCAGGTCGTGCCCCTCCAGGCGGAGCTGCACGACCCCGTCGGCGACCTGCTCGTGCCCGGTCACCAGCAGCGTCAGCGCCCGCGACCGCGGCTGCCCGCTGATCGGCGTCGGCAGCGCGGGCATCGGCCACAGCGGCGAGCCCTGCACCCGGCGGCGCAGCGCCCGCCGGGCGAGCAGCGCGGCACCCGCGACGACCACGACGGTCCGCAGCTTCGGCATCAGGCGGTCCTCTTCTCTGCCGCGAGGGCTGCGGGGGAGGAGGCGAGGTAGGCGACGGCCTGCTCGGTGGAGCCCTCCTGGGACGGGTGGTAGTCGCGGCTCAGATAGCGCGGGATGGACCTGAGCATGTCCTCGGTGGTCGGCAGCACACCGCGCCGGCCGCGCACGTGGAAGTCGCGCAGGGTGGGCTTGCCGTCCAGCAGGGTCGGGTCGTTCGCCATGAAGAACCGCACCCCGCGCTGCCACAGGAACACCAGCGCCGTGAACGCGGTCGCCCAGGTGCGCGCCCGCCGCCGGTAGCTGCCGTCGACGTGCAGGAACAGGTCGAAGGCGACCGAGCGGTGCTCGACCTCCTCGGCTCCATGCCAGCGCAGCAGGTCCAGCATCGTCGGGTCGGCGCCGCGCCGGTCCAGCTCCTCGGCGTTGAGCACCCAGTCGCCGAGGAAGGCGGTGTAGTGCTCGATCGCCGCGATCAGCGCGACCCGCTCCATCAGCCACCAGCGGCTCGCCCGGCCGGGCGGCAGGGTGCGGTCGCCGAGCAGCTTCTCGAAGAACCAGTCGACCTGCGCGGTGTACGGCGTCGGGTCGAGCCCCTGCTCGCGCAGGTGCGGCAGCACCTCGTCATGGGCCTGGGAGTGCATCGCCTCCTGCCCGATGAACCCGATGACGTCCTCGCGCAGCCGCTCGTCCCGGATGTAGGGCAGCACCTGCTTGTAGACGTGCACGAACCAGCGCTCGCCGGCCGGCAGCAGCAGATGCAGCACATTGATGGTGTGCGTGGTGAACGGATCCCCGGGCACCCAGTGCAGCGGCGTGCGCTCCCAGGAGAAGGACACCTTCCGGGCCTTGAGCGGCACCCGCTCGGCCTCGACCGGCTGGGGTGCCCGAGCGGACTGCTTGTTAGACATGGCGTCAATGTACTGATGGGTAGGCCGAGGGGGAACCCCTCGTACCCCACCTTGTTGACGCAGCTGTCAGCAAGCCCCGGGGCTCAGTGCAGGCCGCCGATCGTCCGGCCGTCGTCCAGGGTGCCCTTGAGCTGAGCCCGCAGCCCCTGCCTGGCCCGCACCGCGAGCACCTGGCCGTCCGCGTCGGCCGTCAGACCGCCCGTGGCACGGATCGACGCGGTGTCCTTGCCGCCCGCGGCCAGCAGGTACCAGGTCCCGCCCTGCGACTTCCACAGCACCCCGGCCAGCACCTGCGGATCGCGCGGACCGCACGCCGGCACGTCCTCCGCCTTCGCCGCGACCGCCCCGTAGGTGCCGCCCGGCGTGTGGAACTGCGCCAGCACCCGCGCCCCGCCGCCCCGCCAGGTCTCCGCCCGGGTGCACACCCAGTCCGCGGTGCCGCCCGTGCCCGGCAGCTGCTGCTCGGCGTACTCCCAGGCGTTCACCGACCGCACGCCCTGCGAGCGCACCGCGCCCAGCGAGCAGGCGTACGGCGCCCATGCGTGCAGCGCCTGAGCCCCGGACACCTCGCGCTCCTTGCCGGGATGCCCCACGGTCAGCCGGGCCGGGACCAGCTCACCGAGGTCGGTCAGGACGTGCGTGCCGGTGTCGTCGGTGACCTGCAGGGCGTTCCACGACGTACAGGGGCCGGCCTTCGTCGCCGGGCTGGCCATCGGGGAGGTGACGCTGTCGGTCACGGTCAGGTCCATCGCGCCGGCGGCCGGCTTCATCAGGTCCCGCTCGGCGACCTGGGTCACCCACGGGGCGGTGAGATAGCGGACGTTGCCGTCGGCCCGGCCCAGCACCACCGCGTCCGCCTCGGTGCCGCTCGCGCCGTCCGCGCGGGCGAAGTCCAGCGCCGCGCCCTGGGTGCCGTCCTTCGGCTCGGCGTACCGGGTGATGCGCAGACCGTCGTAGAGGATCACCACGCGCGCGTTGTCGACGGTCCCCGCGTACAGCAGCTGCGGCGGGCCGGCCGGGCCGCCGGAGGGGGTGCCGAGCGTCGCCGAGACCCGGACCGTCTCGCCGGGACGCGCCCACACGGCGAGCGCGCGGCGCAGCAGAGCCGTGTCCCCGGTGAGGTCGCCGCGCGCCGGCCAGACCGAGAAGTCGGTGCGGGACGCCGTCTTCCAGGCGCTCGGCGCGACCTTCAGCAGCCGGCCCGGGTCCAGGGCCGCCTCGGCCGCCGGGTTCTGCGCGTACACCGGGGCGGCCGCGCCGTCCGGCCCCCAGCCGCCGCCCGGCAGCGCGACCAGCGCACCGCACACCGCGATGGCCGCGGCGGCGGCGAGCGCGGCCTTGGTGTGCTGGCGCCGGCGCATCAGATCGGTCGGCCGGGCCTGCAGCGAGCACGGGTCGAACTCGGGGGACGCCAGCAGTCCGTACTGCGCGGGCACGTCGTCGGCCTCCCGCAGCGCCGCGTCCACGTCGGCGACCCCGGCCGCCGTCAGGATGCGGTGCACCTCCCCGTCGGGCAGCTGCTCCAGTCCGCGCAGCGCGTAGACGGCGCGCGCCGGGCCCGACAGGGCCGACAGCCGCTGGTCCAGGGCGAGTTCGTCGGCGCCGCCCGAGCGCGGGAACAGCCGCAGGCCCCACACCTGCGGCAGCAGCGGCGGCAGCTGGGCCCGCCTGAGCCGGCCGCGGCGCCCGAGCGGCAGCCCCGCCTCCAGCGCGGCGCGCAGCACCTGCTGGCGGACGAAGGTGTAGCCCGGGTCGCCGTCCCGGCCCGCCGACTGGGCCGGGATCACCGGGGTGGCCGACTTGCCGCGCGGCAGCGCGCGCTGGGTGAGGGCGTGGGCGGTCAGGACGCGCCGGCTGCGGCCGAGGCTCGGCGGGAGCACCAGATAGGCCAGCCGGACCAGTCGCGGGTAGTGCTCGACGAGCGCGGCCTCGGCCTGCTCGACGTCGACGACCGGGCCGGCGGGGGACGATGAGGGGCGCGGGGCGACATCCTGTGACTGCACGTTCAGCAGAACGAGCGAATCGGTGGATGGTCACCCGCCGCCCGGGTGCCTCAGTCCCCGGACTCGACCAGCGCGCGGGCGTAGTTGGCCATCGACCGCTGGTAGCGCGGCAGATGCGGCGCGAGCGCGCCCAGCACCAGCGACAGCCCCTCGCGGTCACGGCCCAGGCTGGACAGGCACAGCGCGAGCGTGGCCCGCACCGCGTCGTCCAACTCGTCCGAAGGGGCGTCCAGTTCGGGCGTCAGCAGCTTGACGCCCTCCTCCGGCTGCCCGAGGTTGCGCAGGGAACTGGACAGCTGGATCTTCGCCCGCCGCCCCAGGTATCCGTCCAGGCCGCGCGCCAGCGCCTCCCGGTACAGCGGTACGGCCTTGTCGGAGTGGCCGGTCGAGTCGAAGGCGCAGGCCCGCTCGAAGGGGCCGCGCGGGCTGTCACCGGGCAGCTCGGCGACGAGCGCGTCGATCGCGGCGCGCAACTCGGCCGCCCCGTCCTCGGGGTGGTCCTCGAAGGCGGCCCAGACGGCGGCCACGCGGTTCTCCCAGTCCTGGTTCACCGGCACACTGTCGCACGGAGTGGCGGCGGACGGCACCGGATTTGAGCGCCGGGCGCCCGGCAGCCGTATCCACCGGCGTTCCCGCACCCCGTCCGGACCCGGAGGAGACACATGAGGGTGACCCGACCGATGCTCGCCGTGAGCGGTGCCCTGGCCGCGCTGGCGCTCGCGGGCTGCGGCACCGGCGGCGGCCAGGACGACGCCGTACCGCCCACCGCGACCGGCAGCCTGGAGCAGCTGGCCGCCGAGGCCAAGTGCCGCCCGGACATGCAGACCGACGCCGACGAGATCCGCCAGGCCATCTGCACGACCGGCGACGGGAAGTTCGTGCTGGCCACCTTCGCCACCGACCGCGGCCAGCGGGAGTGGATCAACGAGGCCAAGGACTACGGCGGTCACTATCTCGTCGGCCGCAAGTGGGTCGCCGTCGGCGACGACGGCGTGGTCAGCGCGCTGCGCTCCACGCTGGGCGGAACCGTCGAACAGGGCAAGCAGCACGGGGGAGCGCACTCCGGTCACCACTGACCGGACGCGCGGCATACGAAAGCCGGCGGTGGGGGAGGGGCACCGCCGGCTTTCGCATGTGGGGGGTTCAGCAGGTCACTGGCACTTCTGGCCCCGGTTGAGGCAGCTGGCGATCTTGCTGTTCAGGCCGGCCGACATCACGTTGATGAAGTCGTCGTGGTCCGTGATCGCCTTGTGCAGCTGCTCCGGGAAGCCGTCGACCGCGTAGGCGTTCTTCACCTGCCCGTTCTCGATCACCGGCGCCGGCACGTCGTACACCAGGCGCATGGTCAGCTGCGGGATCGCCTTGAAGCCGTTCTGGCAGCGGCCGTTCGCGTCGGCGAAGGCGACATGGGTGCGGTGGTTGGCGCTGTCGATGTTCTGGCCGTCCCAGCAGGACTGGAAGGCGAAGGTGCGCACCACGCTGCTGCCGTCGGGGCAGATCGGGTACTTGTCGGTCAGCTGCACCTTGTTCTCGAAGCCGGTGCAGCTCCAGTGCGCGTTGGCGTTGCCGGGGCCGTTGGTGAAGGCCTTGGCGTCACCGGTGATGATCCGCAGGAACTGCGGCATCGCGACGACCTTGCTGGTCGGGTTGCCGACGAACTTGATCTGCGCCTGCCGGGCCACCAGGATCTTGCCGACGTTGCCCTCCTTGCCGCCGCCGTCGTTGTTCTGGTCGAAGTCCTGGGTGCCGTCCTGCACCCGCACCACCGGCCAGTAGTACGACGACTTGTCCTGCTGGTTCTGGCAGGTCGTCTCGGCCCCGGCGAAGGTGTCGTTGTTGGCGAAGGCGTCGTTCGACTGGTTGCCGACGTAGTCGTGCAGGTGGTGGGCGCCGTTCTTGACGCCCGGGGCCACGATGACGTTGTCGGTGTTGTGGTTGCCGTTGGCGTTCACACCGCAGCGGGTGACGAAGACGCCGGTGGAGGCGTTGCGGCCGTTGCGCGGCTTGGCGGGGACGTTCGGCTGGACCGTGGTGATGTCGACGAAGTCGGCGGCGGAGGGGCCGTTGCCGGCCTGGCCCTGGTTGTTCTGGCCGCCCTGCTGCTGACCGCCGTTGTCCTGGCCGCCCTGCTGCTGGCCGTCTCCGTTCTGCCCGTTCTGCTGCTGGCCGTCTCCGTTCTGGCCGTCGCCGTTCTGGCCGTCGGTGGTCTGCGGCTGGTCGGCGGGGCTGGCGGTGCAGCCGGCGAGGTCGTCCAGGCGGTCGGGGGCGTTGCCGCCGACCCGGTTGATCTCCAGCTGGATGCGGTCGATGATCGCCTGCCGCCGGTCCTTGAGCGGCTGCAGGATCGAGTTCTGCACGAAGCTCGCGTCCTGGGCCTGCGCGTCCCGCGTGGTCGCCAGCCGCTGGTAGGCGTCGGTGATCTGGCGGTCCAGGTTCGCCAGTTCACCGTCCACCTCGGTGCGCGCCTGGCCCGGCACGTCCGTGAGCTGCTGGCCGACGTCCGGACAGGAGATCGTCGCCACCTGGGCGGAGGCGGACTTCGTGCGGCTCTGCCAGGAGTCGTGCGACTCGTGGGCCGACGCGTAGAAGTTCGCCCACAGCAGCCCGCCCCCGCCGAGCGCTAGGGCCGCCGAAGCGGCCACGGCCTTGGTGGCCATCGACGAACGGCGTTTTCGTGTGTTGCGTCCCATGGAACTCCTCTGACTTCCTTGCGGGGCTTGCGGGGCGGCAGCGAGGCGCCCGAAGGGTGAAAACGGCGCCCTCTGATACGCGAGTGGCCGCGGATGTGTTCAAAGCCCCGGGGAAATCAGCGGAGTTACCGGTCAGGCCGGGTGCGTGGTGCCGAGCACCTTCGCCTCGACCTCCGGGTCCAGCCCCTTGGCCGTGCGGTCCGGGCGCATGGGAGCCACACCGCCGAGATCGCGCAGCCAGCGCCAGGTGTCGGCGACGGTCTCCCCGACCGGCCGGCAGCGCAGGCCCGTGGCGAGGGCCCGGGAGACGTCCGCTGCGTGCAGCGCGTCGTGCAGGTCGCCGTCCGGCGGCACCCACACCGGCAGCTGGGTCCACGGCTCGATGCCCGCGTCGAGGATCGTGCCGGGGTCGGTCCAGCGCAGCTCGGCCGGTCCCGAGGTGGCCCGCACACAGGACTCCAGCAAGGTGGCCATGGTGGCGTGGCCTTGGGGGCTGATCAGGTTGTACGGTCCGCTCAGCTCCTGCTCCACGGCCCCGAGCGTCCACTCGGCGAGGTCGCGGACGTCGATGTACTGCAGGGGCAGCTCGCGGGGGCCGGGGGCGAGCACCGGGCCGCCGCGGGCGATCCGGTTCAGCCACCACGGCAGCCGGCCGACGTTCTCGTACGGTCCGAGGATGAGACCGCAGCGCACCAGCAGCGAGCGGTCCGCGCCGAACTCCGCGGCGGCGGCCAGCTCACCGCCCCGCTTGTCGCGGGCGTAGTCGGTCTGCCCGGCGTCGGCGGACGCGCCGTCGACGAGCGTCGCGTCCTCCCCGTATCCGGCGGGCCGTGGATAGGCGTACACCGAGCAGCTGGAGACGTACACGTACCGCGGGACGCGGTCCCGCAGCAGCCGCGCCGCGTCCCGCACCGCCCGGGGCGCCGCCGACCAGGTGTCGACGACGGCGTCCCAGGTGCCGTCCGCCTCCGCCAGGGCGGCGAGGCCGTCGGGGGAGGTGCGGTCGCCGTGCAGGGACCGCGCCCCGGCCGGGGCCGTATGCCGGCCCCGGTGGAAGACGGTCACCTCCCAGCCCCGGCCGAGGGCCGCCTCGACCACGGCCCGCCCCACGAACTCCGTACCGCCCAGCACCAGAAGTCTCATACCGCCGACTGTGCCGGACGCGGAGGCGGGGCGGAACCGCGCTCTGCCGGAGGCAGAACGGTCAGCGGCCGGTGGGCGGCGCGTACTTGTAGCCGACGCGGCGCACCGTCTGGATCGCCTTGCGGTGCTCGGCGCCCAGCTTGCGGCGCAGGCGGGCGACGTGGACGTCGACGGTACGGCCGTCGCCCACGTGGCCGTAGCCCCACACCGTGGTGACCAGCTGGTCGCGGGTGTGCACCCGGTGCGGATTGGCCACCAGATGCGCGAGCAGCTCGAACTCCAGGTAGGTCAGGTCGAGTTCACGCCCCTCGACCCAGGCGGTGCGCCGCACGGTGTCGATCCGCACCAGCGGCTCGTCCGCGTCGGGACCGGCCTGCTGCTCCGGCTGCTCGGGCTGGTCCGGGACGGCCACCGGCAGGAACGGCGGCTGCTGGTCGGCCGGGACGAGCACCAGGTAGCCGACCATCGGCGGCCGGCCGGGCAGCGTGGGCAGGGCGTGCTGCGGGGCCGGCAGCCAGGTGGCGCCCGGCGGCAGGAAGTCCGCGACGTCGACGACCTCGTCCCGGTCGACGGCTCGCAGCCGGTGGCGGGCGGCCGGGACCGGGGCGGGGGAGGGGGCGGGCAGGGTGGCGGTGCTGAGGGAACGAGTGGTCGCCATGAGAGGTCAGCTCTTTCGCGCGAGAGGTCCGTCGAGGGAAGACGTTCGATGCGCGCGGGCCGAAGGCCGGGAACCAGGGCGTTCGAAGCCGTGGACGGTTTTAGAGGGCCGGCGCGTTCACCGCGCGGCAACACACCCGGTCGAAGTCGTGGTGCTGACGGGAAGGCCAGAACGGCTCCAGGTCATCGCGACCTGTCGCTGCGTACGTTCTCAAGCCTGCCATGCTCCCATTGAAGCAGACACCCCGGCGTCTTTCACCCCACCAGGCGTCTGCGCCATAGCAGCGGCGTGACCTCGACGGCCCGGCCCGGGTCGCCGTCCCAGTCGGTGGACAGCCCGGCCGCCTGAAGCGCCGTGACGACCTCCCGGCCGATCGCCGCCGTGGTCTCCTCCGAACCGTCGAACCCGCCGTAGTACAGGGACAGTCCGTGCCCCTCGGCGGCGGCGCGGGTGCCCTGGTGGTGGAAGAACACGAACCCCCGGGTCTTCTCCGGCTCCCGCACCTCGCCCCCGATCTCCGCCATGCCGCAGCTGTGGCAGCAGGTGAAGTCCTCCCGGGCGACGATGCCGTCCCGCTCCAGCGCGGCGAACGCCTCCGTCAGGCGGTCCGGGTCGGTGGGCCCGCTCCAGCCCTCCTGCTCGGCGACCCGCTCCAGCCACAGCCGCTCGACGATCTGCTGTGCCTGAGCCGTGGAGACGGCGTCCTCCATCAGGTAGACGGTCTCCTGGACGAGGCGCTGGATGCCCAGATACCCGTCGGCGAGCATCTCCCGGACATGCTCCTCCGCCCGCGCGGCGACCTCCGGGTCGAGCGGCGGGACCTCCTCGCGCGGTCCCACCTCGATCGGCACCCACTCCACGCCCGCGTCCCAGCCGGGCTCCCGCCGGGCCCAGCCGGTCAGCAGACGGGCCACCCGCTCGGGGTCGGTGAGGTCCGCACCGAAGAACGCGTCCCACCCGCGCCGGTGTTCGAGCCGCCAGCCACCGCCCGTCTCGTGCCACACCTGCGCGAACTCCAGTGGCAGGTCCGGTATCCGCTGCACCACGATCCAGCGGTCACCGGGCTCGCCGACGCGGTGCACCAGGTCGCGCAGCCCGTCCGCGGACGGCCGCAGAAGTGTGTCGCCGTACTCCGTCTCGGCCTTGACGGCCAGGTCCCCGTCGATCTCCATGTCCTCACGATGACATGCCCCACTGACAACGCGAGGGGCGCCCACCGCGACGGTGGACGCCCCTGAGGCGCATACGGGGTGGATCAGACCTGGCCGGCCTTCTCCAGCGCCGCGCAGCAGGTGTCGACGAGCAGGCGCGTCACCACGTACGGGTCGACGTTGGCGTTGGGACGGCGGTCCTCGATGTAGCCCTTGCCGTCCTTCTCGACCTGCCACGGGATGCGGACCGAGGCGCCGCGGTCGGAGACGCCGTAGGAGTACTTGTCCCACGGGGCGGTCTCGTGCAGGCCGGTCAGGCGGTCGTCGATGCCGGCGCCGTAGTTCTTGACGTGGTCGAGCGGCTTGGAGCCCTCACCGAGCGCCTCGCAGGCGGTGATGATCGCGTCGTAGCCCTCGCGCATCGCCTTGGTGGAGAAGTTGGTGTGCGCGCCGGCGCCGTTCCAGTCGCCCTTGACCGGCTTGGGGTCCAGGGTGGCGGAGATGTCGAAGTCCTCGGCGGTGCGGTACAGCAGCCAGCGGGCCACCCACAGCTGGTCGGAGACCTCCAGCGGGGCGAGCGGGCCGACCTGGAACTCCCACTGGCCGGGCATGACCTCGGCGTTGATGCCGGAGATGCCCAGGCCCGCCTTCAGGCAGTTGTCCAGGTGCGCCTCGACGACGTCACGGCCGAAGATCTCGTCGGCGCCGACACCGCAGTAGTAGCCGCCCTGCGGGGCCGGGAAGCCGCCCTTGGGGAAGCCGAGCGGGTAGCCGTCCTTGAAGAAGGTGTACTCCTGCTCGATGCCGAAGATCGGCTCCTGCGCCGCGAACCGCTCCGCGACCTCGGCCAGCGCGGCACGGGTGTTGGACTCGTGCGGCGTCATGTCGATGTTCAGGACCTCGCACAGCACGAGGATGTCGTCGCCGCCGCGGATCGGGTCCGGGCAGGTGAAGACCGGCTTGAGCACACGGTCCGAGGAGTGGCCCTTGGCCTGGTTGGTGGAGGAGCCGTCGAAGCCCCAGATCGGCAGCGCGTCCAGGCCGGCCGGGGAGCCCGGGATGATCTTCGTCTTGGAACGGAGCTTGGCCGTCGGCTCGGTGCCGTCGATCCAGATGTACTCAGCCTTGAAGGTCATCGGGGCCACATCCTTCGGGGTGGGTCAGGCGCACTGCGGGTGCTGCGGCGCTGCGGCACTGGGGCGCCGCGGTTGATGTCGGCAGCCTGTCAACAGGCGATTTCCCGTCGATTGCTCGAATGTGAACCCCGTGTTACCTGGGGGTGGTGTGGCGCGTCTCACGTGGTGAGGGCGGGGCCCGGCGCGGAGAGCGGCCGCCGTGGCGGGGCGGAGCCGTCCGTGCCGTGTCTCGTATGCGATGCGGTTGGGCCGGTTAGCCGGTGCCGGCCGCCGCGTCCCGCACGCCCGTGAGGAAGCCGCGGATCGCCGCCCGCTCGCCCTCGTCGTAGCCGCGCAGCAGCTCCACGGTCCGGGCGATGAGCGGTCCGAAGAAGGCCTGGCCCAGCTCCACGGCCCGCTCGTCCACCTCGACGACCACGCGGCGCCGGTCGTCGCGCCCCCGGGTGCGGCGCACATGCCCGCCCCGCTCCAGCCGGTCGAGCAGGGCCGTGGTCCCGGCCGAGTTGAGCCCGAGAGCGCTGCCCAGGCGTCCGGCCGTCATCTCCTCGCCCGCCCGCGCGGCGTCCAGCAGCGCGATCAGCGCGCGCACGTCGGTGGTGTGCATGCCGTGCAGCTGGGCGAAGCGGGCGCTGTGCAGCCCCAGCTCGACGGCCACCGCGCGCAGCAGATGGACGATCTCCATCTCGGGTCCCTGGGACATCTCGGCCGGCCTCCGCTATCGTCTCGCTCGGCAAGAATCTCGCTGAGCGAGATAATAGCGAAGGGGGAAAGACACGGTGACGAGCGCACGGTTCGACTCCGAGGGATTCCGGGCGGCGTACGACACGGTCATGGCGAAGTGGCCGGCCGACCGGGAGACGGCCCTGGTGCCCACCCCGTACGGCACGGCCTACGTCAACGTCTGCGGCCCGCGCGACGCGCCCCCGCTGCTGCTCCTGCCCGGCGGCGGGGGCGCGACCTCGGCCTCCTGGTACGCCCAGACCGCCGAGCTGGCCCGGACCCGGCGCGTGTACGCCGTCGACCTGCCCGGCGCCCCCGGCCGCAGCGAGGTGCCCTCCGGCCGCCGCCCCCGCACGGCCGCCGACCTCTGCGACTGGCTCCAGGCGCTGCTGGACGGCCTCGGTGCGCCCGCTTCGGTCGACCTCGGCGCCCACTCCTACGGCGCCTGGATCGCCGTCCACTTCGCCCTGCGCGCGCCCCACCGGGTGCGCCGCCTGTTCCTCCTGGACCCGACCCAGTGCTTCGCCGGGTACAAGGCGGCGTACCTGCTGCACGCGCTGCCGATGCTGCTGCGTCCCGCGCCCCGCCGCACCCGGGCCTTCCTGGCGTGGGAGACCCGGGGGGCCGCCCTGGACCCGGACTGGCTGAGGTTGCAGGAGGCGGCCACCGGCTTCCCCTCCGTCAAGCCGGTGACCAGCCCCCGCCCGGCGCCCGAGGCGCTGCGGGGCCTGGACATGCCGGTCCTGCTGCTCGTGGCCGCGAACAGCGGGACCCATGACCCGGCCGAGGTGGCGGCCCGGGCGGCGGCGCTGCTGCCGCGGGCGGACGTGGAGGTCGTACCGGATGTCTCCCACCACGCGCTGCCGCATGCCGCGCCCCCGCACCTGGGCCGCCGCCTCAGCGGGTTCCTGAGCGACTGAAGCGACGGGTCGGTTCTACGGCCTCACCCCACCTTCTCGATCACGGCCCGGCGGATCAGGAACTTGCCGGGCTCACGCACCTGTTCGAAGGCCGCGTTGTTCAGCAGGACGCAGCTGCCGGAGACCGAGGTCACCTCGACCGTCGTGGACTTGTTGTTGTCCAGGTTGGTGACCTTCAGCTTCGTCCCCGCCGGGAACTGGTTGCTGGACGCGGCCGGGGCACCGCCCTCGCCGGAGAGCGTCACGGTCGAGCCCTTGCACACCTGCTGACCCGAGGCCGCGGCACCGCCGGCGTCGTTTCCCGCGCCGGCGGCCTGCGAGGGCGACGCCGACTGCTGTCCCGCCTGCTGCCCGTCCTGGCCCTGCTGCCCGGCCTGCTGTCCGTTCTGCCCGGCTTGGGAGTCCTGAGCCGACTCCCCGACCGTGCACCCGGACGCCGCCTGCTTGCGCTTGATCTCCTCGATGACCGCCTGGCGGTTGGCGATCCGCGCCTCCGACTGGGCGTCGGGGTTGGCCCGTTGGCCGTCGATGAACTTCTGGTTGTTGCCGAGGGCGGTGGCGAGCCCCTGACAGACGCCCGAGTCGGCGGACAGGGCCCGCGGCGGCGGGGAGGCGTTCGAGGTGCTCGCCATGGCGAAGGCACCGCCGCCGGCCACCGCCGCGGCACTGACCAGCAGTGCGAGCTTCTTCTTCGTGCTGAGCGTTCTCCTGCGCGACATGCGCGCCTCCTGAAGAGGTAGGGGAGCGTACGCCGCTATGTACGAGATACCGAACGGAGTTACTCAGCAGTCACGGAGTCCGGTGAAGTGGCCTGCGTCACACTGGACTTGGGCCGCCTCACCGGGACAGCGCGTCCCGTACGGCGTCCTCCGTGCGGCCCACCACGGCCGTGCCGTCGTCCGCCGTGATAATGGGGCGCTGGATCAGCTTCGGGTACTCGGACAGGGCCTTGATCCAGCGGTCCCGGGCGGAGTCGTCCTTCGGCCAGTCCTTCAGGCCGAGCTCCTTGGCCTCCGCCTCCCCGGTGCGGGTGATGTCCCACGGCTCCAGGTTCAGCCGCTCCAGTACGGCCCTGATCTCGTCCTCGCTCGGCACGTCCTCCAGGTAGCGGCGGACGGTGTACTCGGCGCCCTCGGCGTCGAGCAGGCTGATGGCGCTGCGGCACTTGGAGCAGGCCGGGTTGATCCAGATTTCCATGGCGCCCACGCTACCCGGCGCAGCCGGTAGCGCCACGGGGGAGCGGGCCATGGCGGACGCCGTGCTGAGTGCGCTGGGGCGCTGACCCCGGGCAGGTTCTGTTCGAATTTCCGCCGTCTCACACGCCTCTGTCGACCCGGGGGTGACGCGGCGGCAATTCCCTTGCTCACCTGGGGCTTTCTGGGCTCGCACGGACCCGGCGATTGTCAGTGGCGGGCAGTAGAATTGACGCAGTGTTCGAGGGAATCGCCGGAACCCCCGGGGACGCCCTGACCGCGACAGGAGGATGCCTGTGCCCGCTGCCGCACTCCACCCGAAGCCCGCCCGCAAGCCGTTGCCGACCCAGTCCACCGCGCAGCACCCCGTGCTGTTCGACTCGCCCTACGCGCCCATGACGAAGCGTCCGCTGCCGCCCGGCCGTCCGCGCGAGTGGTACATCACGCACAACCGGCGCCTGAAGGCGATGCGCCTGGCCATCGCCCTGCTGGACTCCGGTGTCCATGTGCCGGGCCAGGCCCGCGACGGGACGATACGCGGCATGGCGGAGACGATCGGCGTCCACCCGCCGTCCGACACGACGTGCCACATGGTGCGCGCGCTCATGCGCTACTGCCGGTGAGACCGACCGCGCCGGTGCGCCGGTGACGCAGACCGATCCGGTGCGCCAGTGACCGACGCCGGGTGCCGCCCCCGAGGGCGGTGCCCGGCGTCGTCGGCTACGCGGCCAACTCCCGCTCCAGGGGCGTGCGGAATCTCGGCGTCACCCGGGTCGTGCCGACCCAGCCCCGCAGCCGCTGCGCCTCCGCCGCGATCGCCGCCTCCGCCTCGCGGCCCACGCCGTCCTTCTCCAGCAGCCGCCACACGATCTCCCCGTCCGGCCGCTGGGCCCAGCCGCCCACCACCCGGCCGTCCCACCACACCGTCGGCCCGACATTGCCGCTGCGGTCGAACAGCGCCGGGCGCAGACCGGGCGAGAGATACCAGTCCCGCTGCTGCCACCCCATCGCCGTCGGGTCCAGCGCCGGCAGCAGGGCCGCCCACGGCTCCACCGGGCCCTCGCCGAACGGCTCCTCGTCGCCGTCGACGACGTACCCGCCGCCCTCGTCCAGGGCCACCTCCCGCGCCCCGATCGCGGCGAGCGCCCGCCGCACCTCCGTCACCCGCCAGCCCGTCCACCACTTCAGGTCGGCCTCCGTGGCCGGGCCGCACGCCGCCAGCCAGCGGCGCAGCAGCTCCGCCTGCGCCCCGGCGACGTCGAGCTCGGGATGCTCGGGGGCCGGGGCCCAGCGGAACTGGCTCGACGTCCAGGAGCCGAGCGGCCGGCCCCGGACCACCTTGCCCTCCACACCCAGCACCCGCAGCAGGCGGGAGGAGACCGTGTGGACCCCCTCGTAGCTCTTGCCGGGCGCGTAGACGAACTGCTCTCTCAGCCGCGGCTCGTCCTCGGCGAGCTCGGTCGCCGTGGCCTGGCCCCGCCGGGCCAGCGCGGCCAGCGTCGACTCCTCGACCTCCTTCAGCCACGCCGCGTCCGGGGCGCCCGCCGCCGCCATGGCCTTCAGCAGCGAGGCCCGCTCCCGGGCGGCCACCGCCAGACCGGTCGAGGCGTGCACGACGGCCGTCAGCGCCGTCGGGAACACGAACACGGTGTGCCGCATCCCGTGCATCCGCACCAGCGACCGTTCCTCGTACAGCGCCCGGTCCGTCTCCGCCACCGTGACCGCCGGATCCGCCAGCCGGGCGCCCACCGCGAGATACACCGTCGCCGGGTCCGTGCCGTGCAGTGCGACCAGCGCGTCGGCCACCTCCTGCGGCCCACCGGCGCGCGCCGCCCCCGCCAGCCGGTGCCGCACCGCGAGCCGCGCCCGCCGCTCCGCCACGCCGATGTGCCGTGCCTGCCCGCCCATGTCGCCTCCGTCCGTCCCCACCGGGTGCTCCTGATCCATCTTCCAGGACCCCACTGACAACGGCTCCCGAACGGCACCGCGCACGGACGGCGCCGTCAGCCGTAGCGCTCCAACAGCCCCTCGGCATACGCCTCCAGCCGCCCGCCCAGCACCTCGGGCGTCAGGTCCGCGCGGCCCAGCTCACGCCACGGGCCGGCGAGCTTCGCCGCGTCCGGCGCGTAGGCCAGGGCGTCCAGCAGCCGCCAGTACAGGTGGTCGGCGCCGTCGGCCAGCCGGCGCCCGCCGTGGGCCTCGTACCGCTGCCGGAAGCCGAGCCCGTGCTCCGGGCCGTGCAGCAGCGCCAGCGCGGTGGAGCAGTGCGCCACGTCCAGGTCGGCCGGACCCCACGACGTCTCCACCCAGTCCACCACCCCGCTGATCCGCAGGTCCGCGCCCGAGCCGCTGAACAGCACGTTCCCGGGATGGAAGTCCCGGTGCAGAAAGCAGCCCTCGTAGGCCGGCGGCTCCCGGCGCAGCACGTCCACCGCCCGCTCCCACAGCGCGCCCGGCGCGGTGCGCACCCGATCGGCCGACGTCCACGGCTCCCAGCGGCGGGGCCGCTCGGCCGGCACCACCCGGTGGATGCGCACCAGCTGCGCGGCCAGCAGGTCCAGGCGCCGGTCGAGCTCCTCCTCGTCGCCGGCGTCGATGCGGACCCGGCCCGGCAGCAGCGTCATCAGCAGCGACGGGTGGTCGCAGTGCTCGGCGCCCGCGTCCACGGCGACCGGTTCGGGAACGGGGATGCCGTCCTCGCCGGCGAGCAGCGCGAGCACGGACGCCTCCCGGGTCAGCAGTCCCCGGGCGTGGCGGCGGTAGAAGGGCTTGACGAAGCTGCGCAGCACCAGGGCGCCGCCGTCGTCGAGGGTCAGCCGGCGCATCTGGGAACTCCAGCCGCCGCGCAGCAGGCGCGCGCCGGTGACCATGCGCTCCTGGGGCAGCTGCTTGGCGACCCAGGCCCGGGTCGCCGTCC
>NZ_PQSS01000017.1 GCF_002920535.1 Streptomyces sp. Ru71
GACGGACGCCCGGTGCGCACGACCACCGACTTCGCCATCGCCGTGGACCACGGGCCCGAGGTCCTGGAGACCGCCGACACGGTCGTCGTCGCGCCCGTCGACCCCGCCCGCATCACCGCCGAGCCGCCGGATCAGGTGCGGGCCGCGCTCGCCCGGATCCGCCCCGGCGCCCGGCTGGTCTCCATCTGCACCGGCGCCTTCGTGCTGGCCGCGGCCGGGCTGCTGGACGGGCACAAGGCCACCACGCACTGGCTGCTCGCCGACGACTTCCGCCGTATGTTCCCGCACATCGCGCTCGACCCGGACGTGCTGTTCGTCGACGACGGCCGGGTCCTGACCTCCGCCGGCGCCGCGGCCGGCGTCGACCTGTTGCTGCACATCCTGCGCAAGGACCACGGCAGCGCCCTCGCCAACGCCATCGCCCGGTGCTGCGTGGTGCCGCCGTTCCGGGACGGCGGGCAGGCCCAGTACATCCAGCAGCCGGTGCCCGACACCGCCGCCGCGAGCACGGCCGCCACCCGGGCGTGGGCCCTGGAGCGCCTCGGCGAGCCGCTCACCCTGAGCGATCTCGCCGGGCACGCCCGGATGAGCCTGCGCACCTTCGCCCGCCGCTTCAACGACGAGGTCGGTGTCAGCCCGGGCCGCTGGCTGATCCAGCAGCGCGTGGCCCGGGCCCAGCACCTGCTGGAGACCAGCGACCTGTCCGTGGACCAGATCGCCGGCCAGGTCGGCTTCGCCACCGGCGCCTCCCTGCGCCAGCATCTGCAGGCCGCTATCGGCGTCTCACCGCGGACCTACCGGCGCACGTTCCAGGCGGCCCGCTGAACCGTCAGGCGTCCGGGGCGGCGTACACGCGCTCACCGCCGACGTACGTGTGGGCCACCCGGGTCTCGGCGAGTTCCCGGGGCGGGAGCGCGAACGGGTCGCGGTCCAGCATGACGAGGTCGGCGAGGGCGCCCGGGCGGATCTCGCCGGTGTCGTCCAGGTGGTTCACATGGGCCGAGCCCGCGGTGTACGCGGTGAGGGCCGCGGACAGGGACAGGCGTTCGCCGGGGAGGAAGACCGGGGCGTCCCCGCCCGGCTCCACCCGGTTGACGGCGACGTGGACGCCCTGCAGCGGGTCGGGGCTGCTGACCGGCCAGTCGCTGCCCGCTGCCAGGCGTGCCCCGGAACGCAGCAGCGAGCCGAACGGGTACTGCCACGCCGCGCGTTCGGGGCCGAGGAACGGGATCGTCAGCTCGTCCATCTGCGGCTCGTGCGCCGCCCACAGCGGCTGGATGTTCGCCGTGGCCCCGAGGCGCGCGAACCGGGGCACGTCGTCGGGGTGCACGACCTGAAGATGCGCCAGATGCGGGCGCGTGTCGCTCGGCCCGCTCGCCGCCCGCGCCGCCTCGACGGCGTCCAGCGCGTCGCGTACGGCCCGGTCGCCGAGCGCGTGGAAGTGGCACTGGAAGCCGAGCGCGTCCAGCTCGGTGACGTACTGCGGCAGCCGTGCCGCGTCCACGAAGCTCTTGCCCCGGTTGGCGGTGGCGCACCCGCACGCGTCCAGATACGGCTCCAGCAGCGCCGCCGTGCCGTTCTCCGCGACGCCGTCCAGCATCAGCTTCACGCTGCCGGCCCGGAACCGGCCGGTGCTCAACTCCCGCCGCCGCTCGACGAGTTCGGGAATCTGCTCGGCTCCGCGCTCCCGGTCCCACCACAGGGCGCCGCGCACTCGTGCGGTGAGTGATCCGTCCCGGGCGGCGGCGCGGTACGCCTCGGACGGGTCGGGCATGCCGAGGAAGTTCCCGACGAGGGCGTCCTGCCAGGCGGTGATCCCGAGCGCGTGCAGGGTGGCCTGCGCGTGCAGCAGCGCCGCCCTGAGGTCGGCGGGCGTGGGCGCCGGGGTGAGCCGGGCGACCAGCTGCATCGCCCCCTCCTGGAGCGTCCCGCTCGGCTCGCCGGAGGCGTCCCGCTCGATCCGCCCGTCGGCCGGGTCGGGCGTGTCCCGGGTGATGCCCGCGAGCTTCAGCGCGAGGCTGTTCACCCACGCGCCGTGGTGGTCGCGGTTGGGCAGGTACACCGGCCGGTCCGGGACGACGGCGTCCAGCAGCTCCTTCGTCGGCGTACCGCCCGCGAAGGCCTCCATCGACCAGCCGCCGCCGGTGATCCACTCCCGCTCCGGACGGGCGGCCGCGTACGCGCGGACGGCCGCGACGCTCTCCTCGGCCGTCCTGGTGCCGGTCAGGTCGCACTGGGTCAGCTCCAGGCCGGCCGACAGCGGATGCACATGCGCGTCCTGGAAGCCGGGCAGCAGCAGCCGCCCGGCGAGGTCGACGACCTCCGTGCGCGGCCCGGCCAGTTCGCGCAGCTCGTCACCGCCGACCGCGGTGATCCGTTCACCGGTGACGGCCACGGCGGTGGCGGTGCGGCCCTCCGGTGTGAGGACGGGGCCGTTGAGGAAGAGCAGGTCGGCGTGCATGGGTTCCTTTCCTGGAAGAGCGTGCATCACTGGGTGGCGGTGAGGAGTTCGGGCGCGTCGGCGTCGGTGCCCTCGCCGGTGCGGAAGTACGGCGATCCGCGCCTCCACTTCGCCCATGCCGCGGCCACGCATCCGGAGGCGACCATCAGCAGGGGCATCGTCAGCAGGAACCAGCCGTTGTCCGCGCGCAGCGCGAAGTGGTCGGTGGAGGTGAGGAAGGTCCAGCCGAGGTAGCCGCCGAGCCCGAGCAGCGCGGCGGCGCTCAGCGCGGGCAGCACCACCGCCCGCACGCCCTGCCGGGGGTCGGTGCGCAGCAGTGCGCGGAAGCGTGCGGCGGCGGCGAGCGCGGTGAGCGCGTAGGAGAGGGCGACGACGATCCCGACGGCGTTCACGGTCGCCATGATCATGTCCGCCAGGCGCGGGATCACCAGCGACAGCGCGGCCACCGCCACCGCCAGCGCCCCGATCAGCAGCGTCCCGGCCGCCGGGGTGCCGTAGCGGGGGCTGACCCGGGCCCACACCGGGCCCAGCGTGCGGTCCCGGCCCATGGCGAACATCGCCCGGGCCGTCGGGATCACCCCGGCCTGCAGCGAGGCGACCGCCGAGAACATCAGCGCCACCAGCGGCAGCACGGCCAGCGGGCGGTCGGCGAGCCGGTCGCCGAAGAAGGCCAGCCCCTCCGCGCCGTGCCCCACCAGCTCCCGATCGCTCAGGACGCGCTGGAAGGCGACGGAACCGAGCAGGAACAGCGCCAGCATCGTCGCCAGCGTGATGAACCCGGCCCGTGCGGCGTCGCGCGGCTCGCGCACCTCCTCGTTCACGCTGAACGCGGACTCGAACCCCCAGTAGCAGAACACCGACAGCAGCAGCCCCTGCGCGAGCGCCTGCGCCGAGGGCAGGGCGAACGGGTCGAACCACTCCCAGCGGAAGGGGTGCGGGCCGGCGACGAGGCCGTATCCGCAAAAGCCCAGCAGGACCGCGTACTCGAACACCAGCAGCCAGGTCTGCAGCCGGGCCGCGGTGCGCGCGCCGGTCACCGCGGTCAGCGTGACGGCCGCCAGGACGACGGCGCCGACCGCGGTGGTCTGGGCGGTCGAGCCCGGGTCCAGGCCGAGCCCGCCGACCCGGTGCACTCCGGCGTCCCCGGCCAGCTGCAGCAGCGCCGAACCGGTGACGGCCGTGGTGTAGGCGAGGAAGGCCACCGTCGCGACGATGTTCACCCACCCCACCAGGAAACCGAGCCAGGGGGAGAGCGAACGCCCCACCCACACATAGGCGTTGCCCGCGTTCGGCTCCACGCGGTTCAACCGCGCGTAGGCGCCCGCGATGCCCAGCACCGGCAGGAACGCCAGCAGCATGATCGCCGGCAGGTGCAGCCCGACCACGCCGGCCGTGACGCCCAGCCCGATGCCGATGCTGGTCGTGGCCGCCGTACTGGACGCGGCGATGGCGACGCCGTCGAGCACACCGAGGGATCTGCGCAGCGCTGGTGGCTGGTTCGACATGCCGGCACTCTCCTCGCACCAGGGGGCCCGGACGGGCCCCGGTGAGCCGACATGAAACTGCCGCGCCACTTCACAGGTCAACGGTGTTGTCATAAGGTCCGGGCTCACCGAGGCAGACACCGCGGCACCCTGGAGGCGTCCCCATGACCGACCGTGTCGTCCCGCCCGGCGCCCGCCTGCGCAGGCGGCCCACGAAACAGGGCGTCGTGCTCTCCGAGGAGCTGATCGTCGCCACCGCGCTGCGGCTGATCGAGGAGCACGGCGCCGACGCCCTGTCGGTACGCCGGCTCGGCCGCGCCCTGGGCGCCGACCCCAGCTCCCTGTACCGCTACTTCCGGCACACCGACGACCTGATGCTCGCCGTCGCCGACGAGCTGATCGGCAGCACCCTGCGCACCTGGCGGCCCACCGGCGACTGGCGGGCCGACCTGCGCGAGCTGGGCCTGCGCATGCACGCCGGCGCCCTCGCCCACCCCAGGGCGGCCGTGCTCAGCGCCCACCGCGTCACCGGGCGGGTGCACGAGATCGCCGCGGTGGAGGCCATGCTCGGGGTGCTGCGCGGCGCCGGTTTCCCCGACCGCGAGGCCGTGCGGGTCTACCACGCCTTCGTCGACCAGGCCCTCGCCTTCGGCGCCCTGGACTCGGCGGGCGCCGCCCTGCCCCCGGCCGCGCGGGAGGCGGAGGCGGAGGTCTGGCGGGCCACCTACGCCCGGCTGCCGGCGGACACCCACCCGAACATCGCGGCGACCGCCGGCCATCTCATGGCGACGATGCGGCACAGCTCCTACCCGGCCGCGCTGGACCTGCTGCTGAGCGCGGCCGCGGCACGCCTGGAGCAGGTGCGGGTGCGGGCGGGGGAGTGACGGCCACACTGGTGACATGAGCCGAGCAGCCGTACGCACCGCACAGCAGCGCAAGCACGACACCCTGCACCGCCTGGAACACGACGTGGACGCCTGGGTCGCCACGGCCGCCGAGGACGGTGCGGCGCCGTATCTGGTCCCGCTGTCGTACGTGTGGGACGGCGCCACCCTGCTGCTCGCCACACCCGCCGCCAGCCGTACCGGCCGCAACCTCGTCGCCACGGGGACCGCGCGCCTCGGCATCGGGCCGACCCGGGACGTCGTCCTCGTCGAGGGCACCGTCGCGGCCGTGGAGCCGTACGACCTGCCCGAGGAGGACGCCGAGATCTTCGCGGCCAAGACCGGCTTCGACCCGCGTGAACTGGACACGCCCTACCTGTACTTCCGCGTCCTGCCGCACCGCATCCAGGCCTGGCGCGAGTCGGACGAGCTCGACGGCCGGGAGCTGATGCGGGACGGCCGGTGGCTGGTGACGGACTGAAACCGGGGTATCCGCAGGGGGTGAGGGCGGCCCCCGCCGTCCCGCCGAGCGGATCATCGGAGGAGACATGGCCCTGTTCACGGCCGGCGTCGTGGTGCTCGACTGCGCCGAACCGGAGAAACTCGCCGAGTTCTACACGACGTTGCTGGACGCCGAGCAGGTGGAGGCGAGTGCCAACCGGGTGGAGATCCGGGCGCCGGAGGGCATCCGGCTCGCCTTCCGCCGCGACATGAACGCCACCCCGCCGAGCTGGCCGCGTCCCGAGAACTCCCTCCAGGTGCACCTCGACTTCCGGGTCGAGGACCTCGACGAGGCGGAGCGCCGGATCGTCGGCCTCGGCGGCCGCCCCCTGGACACCAAGGCGGCCGCGGGCCCGCACGAGGAACGCGGCTACGCCGACCCGTCCGGCCACTCCTTCACCCTCCACCGCACCGCCCCCACGGCCCCGAAACAGGGCTGACACCGCAGGCCCGTCCGGGCGGGACGGCGGGACAGGGCCCGGCGTGCGGAACGCCGCCTCACTGCCGTGACCGGGCCCGGGGTGGGGTCGTGAGAACGTGCAGCCGGCCCCGGGCCGCCCGCGCGGAACCCGGGGCCGGCCGCCCGAGCGGGTCAGTCACGGCCGGACTTGTCCTGGGTCGGCCAGACCCCTGTGGAGCGGGCGATGGCCTTCGCGCCCGTGCGGTCCACGGCGCTGCGTACCACGGCGAAGATCGCTCCCTGGACGGCGGCGGCCAGCAGGATCTCGCCCCAGCCGCGGTCCGGGTCCAGCGCGTCCGGCGCGTCGTCCTCGTGCCGGATCAGCTTCCACGTCTTGCGGAACGCGATCCCGGCCAGCGCGCCGCCGGTCCAGCCGAGCACGAAGCCGACGGGCTTGTAGGCGAGGGGAAGCGTCTTTTTCTTCTTCTTGGCCACGGGGTCTCCTTCGATGGGACGCGTCATGAGCGGACGGGAACGGTCAGGGGCGGCCGCGCGCCGGCACCTCCTCGCCGGGCCGCACCGGCCCCGGCGCGGTGCCGTCCCCGAACGGCCGTCCACCCAGCCGCTGTCGGTGATGGGGCGTCAGCCAGCCGTCGAGGTCCGGCCCGAGGGGCACGATGCGGGTCGGGTTGATGCCGGTGTGCACCTGGTAGTAGTGCCGCTTGATGTGGTCGAAGTCCACGGTGTCGCCGAAGCCGGGGGTCTGGAACAGGTCCCGGGCGTAGGCCCACAGCACCTCGTTCTCGGCCAGCTTGAAGCGGTTGCACTTGAAGTGACCGTGATAGACGGCGTCGAAACGCACCAGCGTGGTGAACAGCCGGATGTCGGCCTCGGTGATCGTCTCCCCGACCAGGTACCGCTGCTGCTCCAGCCGGGCCGCCAGCTTCTCCAGCCGCTGGAAGACACCGGTGCAGGCCGCCTCGTACTCCTCCTGCCCGGTGGCGAAACCGGCCCGGTAGACGCCGTTGTTGACGTCCGCGTACACCTCCGCCATCACGGTGTCGATCTCGCGCCGCAGCTCGCGCGGGTACAGATCGGGTGCCCCGGGCCGGTGCAGGGCCCGCCACTCGGTGGCCAGGTCCAGGGTGAGCTGCTGGTAGTCGTTGGTGACCAGCCGCCCGCTGGGCACGTCCACGACCGCCGGCACGCTCACCCCGCCCGGGTAGTCGCTCTCGCGCCGGTCGTAGGCCTCGTGGAGGTAGCGGATGCCGAGCACCGGATCGCGGCCGTCCGGATCCAGCGTGAAGCGCCAGCTGCGGTCGTCCTGGATCGGGTCGGCGATCGCCATCGACAGCGCGTCCTCCAGCCCGAGCAGCCGCCGGGAGATCACCGCCCGGCTCGCCCACGGGCAGGCACGGCTGACCACCAGACGGTAGCGGCCCGCCTCCACCGGCCAGCCGTCGCGGCCGTCGGCGGTGATCCGGTCCGTGAAATGGCTCCGCGACCGGCGGAAGGCCGTCCTGCCGTACGCCTCGTTGCCGTCGCCGTCCCGCCCCATGGTCCGCTCCTTCCGCGCGCTGTCGTCCTCCAGGCTTTCCCGGGTTCCCCGAAACGTCCCACCGGCACGGTGTGATCCCCCACGACCGGGGCAGTCGGCCCTGTGTGAGCGGTACACCGACGCAACGTGACACGGAGCGCAAGGCGGACCGCAGGACGCGGGTCACCGTCCTCGTGGCGCTCGCGGCCAACCTCGTCATCGCCGTCGCCAAGGCGGTCGGCGGCCTGCTCGCGGGCTCGCCCGCACTGCTGTCGGAGGCGGCGCACTCCGTCGCCGACAGTCTCAACGAGGTCTTCCTGCTGGCAGCGCTGCGCCGCAGCCGACGGCCCGCCGACCGGCGGCACCCGTTCGGCTACGGCAAGGAACGCTTCTTCTGGTCGCTGCTCGCGGCCGTCGGCATCTTCGTGATGGGCGGCTGCTTCTCCTTCTTCCAGGGCTTCGAGGCCCTGCACAGCGGCACGGAGGAGAAGTTCAGCGGCTACGTCGCCGGTCTGATCGTCCTCGGCGTCGCCCTGCTGGCCGAGGGCGCCTCGCTGCTGCGGGCGGTGCACCAGGTGCGGCGCCAGGGCGGCACCGCCGGCCTGCGCGACCCGGCGCTGCGCACGGTCGTCGCCGAGGACGGCACCGCGGTGCTCGGCGTGACCCTGGCCCTGGCCGGCATGGCGCTGCACATGGCCACCGGGCAGGTCGGCTACGAGGCCGCCGCGTCCATCGCCATCGGCGCGCTGCTCGTCTGCGTCGCCTACCACCTCGGCCGCGAGGCCCGCGACCAGCTGATCGGGGAGGCCGCCGACCCCGAGGCGAGCGACCGCATCCGCCGGCTGCTGGCCCGGCAGCCGGAGATCGACAGCGTGGAGGCGCTGTTCAGCATGAAGACCGGGCTGGACTCGGCGCTGGTGGCGGCACGGATCGACCTGGTGCCGGGGCTGGACAGCGAGCGGGTGGAGGAGGTCGCCGTCCGCATCAAGCGGTCCATCGCCGACGCCGTGCCGGAGGCGGCGCAGATCTTCCTCGACGTCACCGACCGCGCGGCCCGCGAGTCACATGAGAGCCCCGCCGCGACGGGGGAGCGCGGCGGGGCCTGACACTCACGTGCCCGCCCCGCGCCGGTCCATGCGCGCGGCGCGCGGATTTTTCTCCGCCCGGTCCGGCGCACCCTCGCCTGCCGCGCGCCGGTGACCTCACGGACCGTCATGTGCAAAGGCCCGGCCCGGTGGCGGGTCCGGAGCAAAGGGTTCCGGCCAGATCGCCCCCTTCGTCGATCTGGCCGAACTTCGCGTCGCCGCATAGGTGCCCGAGGCATCTAATGAAGATCGGAACGCCGCACCCTTCCTCTGCGAGGTCTTCCATGACGGACTTGACGGAACGGCCGGAGCTCTTCGCCTTCCCGCAGGACCGCGCCTGCCCCTACCACCCGCCCGCCGCCTACCGCTCCCTGGGCGACGGGCCCCCGCTGCACCGCGTCACCCTCTACGACGGCACCACCGCATGGCTGGTGACCGGGCACGCCGTGGCCCGCGAGCTCCTGGCCGACCCGCGTCTGTCCACCGACCGCACCCGCCCCGGCTTCCCCGCGCTCACGCCCCGCTTCGAGGCGGGCCGCTACCGCAGGACGGCCCTGCTGGGCGTCGACGACCCCGAGCACCGTGTCCAGCGGCGCATGCTGGTGCCCCGGTTCACGCTCAAGCGGGCGAACGAGCTGCGGCCGGACATCCAGCGGATCGTGGACGGACTGCTGGACGCCATGATCGCCCAGGGGCCGCCCGCCGAGCTCGTGAACGCCTTCGCGCTGCCCGTGCCCTCCATGGTGATCTGCGCCCTGCTCGGCGTGCCCTACGCCGACCACGAGTTCTTCGAGGAGCAGTCCCGCCGGCTGCTGCGCGGACCGGCGGCCGAGGACGTCCTGCGGGCGCGCGACCGGCTGGAGGAGTACCTCGGCGACCTGATCGACCGCAAGGCGAGGGAGACCCGGCCCGGCGACGGCGTCCTCGACGAGCTGGTCCACCAGCGGCTGCGCACCGGGGAGGTGGACCGGGCCGACCTCGTCGCGCTGGCCGTCATCCTGCTGGTCGCGGGCCACGAGACCACCGCCAACATGATCTCCCTGGGCACCTACACCCTGCTGCGCCACCCCGAACGGCTCGCCGAGCTGCGCTCCGACCCGGGGCTGGTGCCCTCGGCGGTGGAGGAGCTGATGCGGATGCTGTCGATCGCGGACGGCCTGCTGCGGGTGGCCACGCAGGACATCGAGGTGGCGGGGACGGCCGTCCGGGCCGGCGAGGGCGTGCTGTTCTCGACCTCGGTCATCAACCGCGACGAGACGGTCTATGCCGACCCCGACCGCCTCGACCTGCGCCGCACCGCCCGCCACCACATCGCCTTCGGCTTCGGCATCCACCAGTGCCTGGGCCAGAACCTGGCCCGCGCCGAGCTGGAGATCGCGCTGCGCACGCTCTTCGAACGGCTGCCCGGCCTGCGGCTCGCGGCTCCCGCCGAGGAGATCCCCTTCAAGCCGGGCGACACCATCCAGGGGATGCTCGAACTACCCGTGACCTGGTGAGAGGCGGGCCCACCCATGCGCGTTCACATCGACAGGGACGTCTGCATCGGCGCCGGCCAGTGCGCCCTCGCCGCGCCGGGCGTCTTCACCCAGGACGACGACGGCTACAGCACCCTGCTGGCCGGCCACGAGACCACCGACCCGATGACCCGCGAGGCGGCCCGAGCGTGCCCGGTCGGTGCGATCAGGGTGGAGCAGCGCGACACCCACGTGTGACGTCGCGGCACCGCGCTCACCGCACCGCGACCAGTACCCGCCCCGCGCTGACCGCGCCCCGACGAGTGTCCGCGCCGCGCTGACCGCGCCCGACCAATGTGCGCCCCGCGCTCACCGCGCCCCGACGAGTGTCCGCGCCGCCTCGCGGGCCTCGTCGGCCGGTTCGGTGCCGCCGGTGACGCCCGCCGTGACCATGGCGCCCTCGGCCAGCAGGAACAGCTGCCCGGCCAGCTCCGGCGGCAGCCCGGCCTCCGCCACCAGACCGGCGAGATACGCGCGGAACGCCGCCTTGTGCGCCCGCACCTGACGCGCCACGGCCTCGGAGGTGGCGCCGAGTTCACCGTGGGCGTTGATCCAGGCGCAGCCGCGGAAGCCCTCCTCGGCGAACCAGCCGCGCAGCCAGTCGAACACGGCCAGGACGCGCTCCCGCGGGTCCTCGTGCCGCACCACGTACGCGGCGAGCCGGCCCCGCCAGTGCGCGTCGCGCCGCTCCAGATACGCCTCCACCAGCTGCTCCTTGGCCGGGAAGAGCTGGTAGAGCCGTTTGAGCGAGACGCCCGACGCGGTGCGGATGTCGTCCATGCCGACACGGTGCACACCGCGCCGGTAGAACAGCTCCTCCGCGGCGTCCAGGGCCCGCGCACGGGCGGTCGCGCTGTCCAAGGGCACGGTGCACCACTCCTCGACACGGCGGAGAACAGGGGACGTTGACGCGAGAACGATCGTTCTCTACGTTAGCCGATCATGCGGAGAACGACCGTTCTCCGGTGCCGTGCCGCCGAGGAGGAGACCATGGCCGACCGCCCGCCCCTGCCGCCGTTCACCCGCGAGAGCGCCGCACAGAAGGTGCAGGCCGCCGAGGACGCCTGGAACACCAGGGACCCGCACAAGGTCGCGCTCGCCTACTCCGAGGACTCCGTCTGGCGCAACCGCGACACCTTCCTCACCGGCCGCGCCGAGATCGTCGACTTCCTCACCGCCAAGTGGGCCCGCGAGCTGGACTACGCCCTGCGCAAGGACCTGTGGGCCTTCGACGGCAACCGCATCGCCGTCCGCTTCCAGTACGAGTGCCACGACGCCGACGGCCAGTGGTGGCGCTCCTACGGCAACGAGCTGTGGGAGTTCGACGAGCACGGCCTGATGACCCGGCGCGAGGCGAGCATCAACGACGTACCGATCGAGGAGCACGAGCGCCGCATCCACGGCCCGCGCCCGGACGGCGAGCGGGGCCGCACCTTCCCGCTGCGCTAGCCCCCGGGTTGGAGTGCGCACCAGCACTTAGGCTCGCCCTGTCAGCCGCTGACGAAGGCAGGAGCAGCAACGATGCAGTACGTGAAGCTCGGTTCGACAGGTCTGGACGTCTCCCGGATCTGCCTGGGCTGCATGACCTACGGGGTTCCCGACCGGGGCACGCACGAGTGGACGCTGGACGAGGAGGCCTCCCGGCCGCTGATCCGTCAGGCCCTGGACGCCGGGATCACCTTCTTCGACACCGCCAACGTCTACTCCGACGGCACCAGCGAGGAGATCGTCGGCCGGGCGCTGAAGGACTTCGCCCGCCGCGACGAGATCGTGCTGGCCACCAAGGTGCACGGCCGGATGCGGCCCGGCCCGAACGGCGGCGGGCTGTCCCGCAAGGCGATCATGACCGAGATCGACCACAGCCTCACCCGCCTCGGCACCGACTACGTCGACCTCTACCAGATCCACCGCTGGGACCCGTACACGCCGATCGAGGAGACGATGGAGGCGCTGCACGACGTCGTCAAGGCGGGCAAGGCGCGCTACATCGGGGCCAGTTCGATGTACGCCTGGCAGTTCTCCAAGGCGCAGTACACGGCCGAACTGCACGGCTGGACCAGGTTCGTGTCGATGCAGAACCACTACAACCTCATCTACCGCGAGGAAGAGCGCGAGATGCTGCCGCTCTGCGCCGACCAGGGCGTGGGTGTCCTGCCGTGGAGCCCGCTCGCCCGCGGCCGGCTCACCCGCGACTGGGGCACCGTCACCGGGCGCAGCGAGACGGACAACTTCGGCAGCACCCTCTACCAGGAGGGCGACCGCGCCGTCGTCGAGGCCGTCACCCGTATCGCCGAGGAGCGAGGCGTCCCGCGCGCCCAGGTCGCCCTGGCCTGGCTGCTCCACCAGGACACGGTGACCGCGCCGATCGTCGGCGCCTCCAAGCCGCAGCACCTCCAGGACGCGGTCGCCGCCGTCGAACTGGAGCTCACGGACAAGGAGATCGAGGAGCTCCAGCGGCCGTACGTACCGCACCCGGTCGCCGGCCACTGAGCCCTGAGCCGTGGACGACCGGCGCCGGGCCGGGACGGCTCAGGCGCCCGTGCCCGGGGCGAGCGCGGTCAGGAACACCGTGGAGGCGTTGCCGCCCACGGGGACCGGGCCGCCCTGCCACGGGACCTTGAGCGGCTCGCGCTCGTCGGGCGGGGTGACCAGCAGCGCGGCCGGGGTCGCCGTACGGGCCTCGCTGATCTCCGGGTTGGAGAAGGTCAGCCCGGCCCAGGCGCTGCGTCCCGGCGCCAGCGTCACCCTCGCCGGGGCGGAGCCGCTCTCGCGCCGCGGGTCGGCGCCGAGCTGCCGGCCGGAGCCGTCCACGAACGCGGCGCCCGGGAAGCCGTACACCGTGCAGCTGCGGGCCGAGGTGTTGGTCAGCACGACGGGGAAGTTCTCCTGACCGGCGCCCGGGTTGTTGCGGCCGACCGAGGCGCGCAGCTCGCCGGTGCGGCAGCGGGAGGAGGCCGGTTTCGTCGCCCCGGACGCGGCGGGCGCCTCGGTGGGCCGTGCGCCGCCCGGGGTGCCCGTACCGGCGGGCTCCGTGGCCCCCGGCGGGGTCGTCGTGTCGGGCTGCGCGGAGCCGGTGGCGGTCGCCGCCGGCGGCTGCCGCGTGGTGCTGGCGGCCGTGCCGCCGCCGTCACCGCCGCCGCAGGCGGTCAGCGCGCCCAGCGCGGCGAGCGCGCTCACCAACCGAAGAGGAAAACGCGGGTACAGGGCCATGCTGGACGTCTGCCCCCGGTACGCGCCCACAATGCCCGGCGCGCGGCTTCACTCGGCCGCGTCGCCCGCCTCCGGCTCCTCCAGCAGCGCCAACTCCGCCCAGATGGTCTTGCCTTCGGTCAGGTGCCGGCTGCCCCAGCGCTGGGTGAGCTGGGCGACCAGCAGCAGCCCGCGCCCGCCCTCGTCCCAGGTCTTGGCCCGGCGCAGATGCGGGGCGCTGTGGTTGGTGTCGGACACCTCGCAGATGAGGGTGGTGTCGTCGTGGATGAGCCGCAGCCGGATCGGCGGGGCGCCGTAGCGGATGGCGTTGGTGACCAGTTCGCTCACCACCAGCTCGGCGGTGAACGTGGCGTCGCTCAGCGACCAGGCGGCGAGCTGGTCGACGACCTGCTTGCGGATCGGCGCGACCAGGGACGGATCGGCGGGGATGTCCCAGGTCGCCACCTGGGAGGCCGGCAGCCCCTTGGCGCGGGCCAGCAGCAGCGCCACGTCGTCCGCCGCCCCGCCCGGCGGCAGCAGCGTGTGCAGGACGTGGTCGCAGGTCTCGTCGAGGGAGTCCGCGTCGGCCTCCAGCGCCTCGCACAGCATGCGGTGGCCGGCGTCGACGTCCCGCTCCCGCGACTCGATCAGGCCGTCCGTGTAGAAGGCCAGCACGCTGCCCTCGGCGACCTCCAGCTCGGTGGACTCGAACGGCAGCCCGCCGACGCCCAGCGGCGGACCGGAGGGCAGGTGGACCCGGTGGGCGGAGCCGCCCGGCGGGAGCAGCACGGGCGGCGGATGCCCGGCCCGGGCCAGCGTGCAGCGCCGCGACACCGGGTCGTAGACCGCGTACAGACAGGTCGCGCCGACCTCCCCGGGGCTGCCCTCGCCGCCCGCCTCCTCCGACAGCCTCAGCACGAGGTCGTCGAGGTGGGTGAGCAGCTCGTCCGGCGGCAGGTCGATGTCGGCGAGCGTGCGCACGGCGGTGCGCAGCCGGCCCATGGTGGCGGAGGCCTGCACCCCGTGCCCGACGACGTCCCCGACGACCAGCGCCACCCGCAGCCCCGACAGCGGGATGACGTCGAACCAGTCGCCGCCCACGCCGGAGCGGGCCGCCGGCAGATAGCGGGAGGCGGCCGAGACGGCGGCACTGCGCGGCAGCGAGCGCGGCAGCAGGCTGCGCTGCAGGGCCAGGGCGGTCTCCCGCTCGCGGGAGTAGCGGCGGGCGTTGTCGATGCAGACGGCGGCCCGGGCGGTGATCTCCTCCGCCAGCAGCGCGTCGTCCTCGGTGAAGGGGTCGGGGTGGCGGAAGCGGTGGAAGACGGCGACGCCGAGCGTGGAGCCGCGGGCCTGCAGCGGGACGGCCATGGTGGAGTGGACGCCGTACTGCTTGAACATCTCGTGGCGGCGTTCGTCCCAGGACAGCCAGCGCTCCAGGTCGCCCGAAGGGGCGGAGACGACGATCGCCTGGCCCGCCAGCAGCGCCGCGGCCTGCGGTGAGGGCACCGGGTACTCCTGGGTCTCGCCCGGCATGGTCACCGCCCCGGGGGTGCCGGGGTTCACCGAGTGGTGGGCGGCCCGGCGCAGCAGGACCGGCGGGACCAGCCGGCCCGGTGCCTCCCCGCCGTACTGCTCCGGGTCGAGCAGGTCGACGCTGACGAAGTCGGCGAGCACGGGCACGCACACGGCCGCCAGTTCCTGAGCGGTGCGGGAGACGTCGAGCGTGGTGCCGATGCGCACGCTGGCCTCATTGACCAGTTGCAGCCGTTCGCGTGCCTGGTACTGGTCGGAGAAGTCGTGCGCGGTGACGCACACGCCGCGCACCTCGCCGTCGTCGTCGGTGACCGGGGCCATCCGGGCGAGCCAGACCCGGGGACGGCTCTGACCGCTGACCCGCAGCCGGGTGTGGACGTCCAGCGACCGGCCCGTGGTGAGGACCTGGACGAGATGGCGTTCGAGGTCCTCGCTCTCCCGGTTCCCCCCGATCTCGGCCAGTCTGAGGCCGCGCACCCGCTCTTCCGGCAGACCGACGAGATCGGCCATGGCATCGTTCATCCGGTGCAGCCGCAGCCGCTCGTCGTAGAGGGCGAGGGCGCAGGGGGACTGCACGAGCGCGGCCGCGTCCAGCGGGTCGTCGGGGGAGCGGGGCCCGGCCGGGTCCAGCGGGGTGACCACCAGCCAGTGCCCCGGCTCGCCCTCGCGCGGCCGCAGACGGTGGGCGAGCACCCACACCTCGACCGTACGGCCGTCCCGGTGGCGCAACGTCACCGTCCCGTCCCGGCGCGTCCCCGCCGGTAGCGGACTGTCACCGGCCGCGGTGACCAGCAGCCTGGCGGCGGGCCGGCCCACCACGTCCGCCGCGGTCCACCCCAGCAGCCGTTCCGCTCCGGCGTTCCACCTCGTCACCGTGCCTTCGTCGGAGATGACAGCCCGAGCCGTCGCGGCATCGTCGAACGGGTAGTCCGGGCTCATCCTCGCCACTCCATTGCGCACACTCACAGTGAACGGTGTGTCACTCGGTTCCAGAGTAGTGCGTCCCCGCTCCGGGCGACCGGGAACCCCCGGCGCCCCTCCCGCTTCGGCCGGGTGAGGTCAAGGGGGAATCAGGTCGACAAAGAGTCCCGCCCGGACCGTTGACGGGGTGTCATGTCTGGAACAAGCATGGCGGCGTCCAGTCTTTGGGAGCGCTCCCATGAGGGGCGCCCATGACCGAGGAGCCCGAGGTGAAACGACGCAGAACCGCCCTGGCGGCACTGACCGCCGTGCTGGCGGCGGCGCTCACCGCGCTGCCCGCCCAGCCCGCCGGGGCCGGCGAGAGCGAGCAGGTCCGCAACGGCAGCTTCGACACCGGCACCGACCCCTGGTGGTCCACCAGCAACGTCACCACGGCCCTCGCCGACGGCAGGCTGTGCGCCGACGTGCCCGGTGGCACCGCCGAGCGCTGGGACGCCGCAGTCGGCCAGAACGACATCGCCCTGGCCAAGGGCGAGACCTACCGCTTCTCCTTCGCCGCGTCCGGCGTGCCCGGCGGGTACGCGGTGCGGGCGCTCGTGGGGCTCCAGACGGCGCCGTACGACACCTGGTTCGAGGTGAGCCCGCAGCCGGGCCCGGACGCCGGCACCTACAGCTACACCTTCACCTCGCCCGTCGACACCGCCCAGGCGCAGGTGGCGTTCCAGGTGGGCGGGAGCGCCGAGCCGTGGCGGTTCTGCCTGGACGACGTGTCGCTGCTCGGCGGGGTGCCGCCGGTGCCGTACGAGCCGGACACCGGGCCGCGGGTGCGGGTGAACCAGGTCGCCTATCTGCCCGCCGGGCCGAAGAACGCCACGCTCGTCACCGACGCCGCGACCAGGCTGCCCTGGCTGCTCCGGGACGCCGCCGGGCGCACCGTCGCCCACGGCTGGACGGTGCCGCGCGGCACCGACGCCTCGTCCGGGCAGAACGTGCACTCGATCGACTTCGGCGCCTACCGGGGCCGCGGCGGGGGCTTCACCCTGGTCGCCGACGGGGAGACCAGCCGCCCCTTCGCCCTCGGCGCGGACGCCTACGAACGGCTGCGGCTGGACGCGCTGAAGTACTACTACACCCAGCGCAGCGGCGTGGCGATCCGCGACGACCTGCGCCCCGGCTACGGCCGGGCGGCGGGCCACCTGAACACCCCGCCCAACCAGGGCGACGCCAACGTGCCCTGCCAGCCGGGTGTGTGCGACTACCGGCTCGACGTCACCGGCGGCTGGTACGACGCCGGCGACCACGGCAAGTACGTGGTGAACGGCGGCATCACCACCTGGGAGCTGCTGAGCACCTACGAGCGCGAGACCCTCGCCCGCACCGGGAGGGCGCACGCGCTGCGCGACGGCACCCTCGGCCTGCCCGAGAGCGGCAACGGGGTGCCGGACATCCTCGACGAGGCTCGCTGGGAGCTCGAATTCCTGCTCCGGATGCAGGTGCCCGACGGGCAGCCGCTGGCCGGCATGGCGCACCACAAGGTGCACGACGAACAGTGGACCGGACTGCCGCTGCTGCCCAGCGAGGACCCGCAGAAGCGCGAGCTGCACCCGCCGACGACCGCGGCGACCCTGAACCTCGCCGCCACCGCCGCCCAGGCGGCCCGGCTGTACCGGCCCTACGATCCGGCGTTCGCCGCGCGGGCGCTCACCGCTGCACGCAAGGCCTGGACCGCCGCGCTCGCCCACCCGGACGTCCTGGCCGACCCGGCCGACGCCACCGGGGGCGGCGCCTACCCCGACACCGACGTGCGTGACGAGTTCTACTGGGCGGCCGCCGAGCTGTACCTGACCACCGGGGAAGGCCGGTTCCAGACGTACGTGCTCACCTCCCCGGTGCACACCGCCGACGTCTTCGGCCCCCTCGGCCTGGACTGGGCGCGCACCGCCGCGGCGGCCCGTCTGGACCTGGCGACCGTGCCGAACCGGCTCCCGGGCCGCGACCAGGTGCGCCGGTCCGTCGTCCGGGGCGCCGACACCTACCTGGCCGCGCTCAGGACACAGCCGTACGGCATGCCGTACGCGCCGCCGGACAACCTCTACGACTGGGGCTCCAACCACCAGGTCCTGAACAACGCCGTCGTCCTCGCCACCGCCTACGACCTCACCGGAGCGGACCGCTACCGTGACGCGGCCGTGCAGTCGATGGACTACGTCCTCGGCCGCAACGCGCTGAACATCTCCTACGTCACCGGCTACGGCGAGGTCAGCGCCCACAACCAGCACAGTCGCTGGTACGCGCACGAGCTCGACCCGGCCCTGCCCGGCCCGCCGGCCGGCACCCTGGCGGGCGGGCCCAACTCCTCCATCCAGGACCCCTACGCCCAGTCGAAACTGACGGGCTGTGTCGGCCAGTTCTGCTACATCGACGACATCCAGTCGTGGTCGACCAACGAGACCGCGATCAACTGGAACGCGGCGCTGGCCCGGCTGGCGTCGTTCGTGGCGGACCAGGCATAGCGGCCTCCGGTACCCCATCGCCACCCCGCTGAGCTGGTCATATTTACGCCTGAGTACCGGGGCGGTACCGTGAGGGCATGCCAGCTCTGAATGTGGAGTTCAGCGAGCGCGAGCTAGAGGACCTGCGGCAGATCGCCAAGGAGCGGGGTACGTCGATGAAAGCGCTCGTGCGGGAGGCGGCCGCCGCCGACATCGCTCGGCACCGGGCGCTGAAGGAGGGCGCGGAGGCCTTCCGGCGCTTCTTCACGGGCCACGCCGAGGAGTTCGCGGCGGCCTTCCCGGACGACGAGCCACCGGGCAGCGGCGAGGGGCGGGTCGCCTGAGCGATGGCTTCCGTCGTCCACATCGACGTCCCCTGGCTGCTGCAGCGGCACGAGGAGGTCCTGCCGGAGCAGCCCACCATCAACGACTTCTCCGCGCTCGTCGCCGCCGTCGCCCGGCACCGGGTCGACCCGCCGCGGCTCGGCGTGAACTCCGACCCCGCCTGGCGGGCCGCGGCCCTGTTGCACACGCTCGCCGTGCTCAAGCCGCTGCCCTCGGCCAACGCCCGCTTCGCCTGTGCCACGGCGGTGGCCTACATGTTCGTCAGCGGCGTCGGCATCGACCCGCCCTACGGCGCCCTGGTCGACCTCGCCCGCGATCTGATGTCCGGCAAGGCGGACGTGTACCGCGCCGCCGACCGGCTGCGCGCCTGGCAGATCTGAGCCGGGCGTCGCGCACGTCCCCTCCGGACCGCCGGCCGAGGGCGGGAGGAACAAGGCCGGCGGCCGTTTCGCGCAGGAGAGCCGCCGTCCTGCGCGGGGCCTCCGAGGAAGGGCCGTCACCAGTGCACTACGAGCCGTGACGGCCCGGGAGCGTGCGCGTGGCACGGAAGTGTGCGCGCGTTTCACACGGGGCGCGGAATTGTTCGAAAACGCTTACTGGAAGCGCCAGTTGGCCTGCGGCTTTCTGACTTTCTGTCAATGGCGAGGACGGCTTCCGAGCGGCTTGTTGCGTCCAAGTCAGGTATGCAAGGCTGAGCGCTTCCCGCACACGCCGGAAAAGGCAGGCCCGGTTTCGCGCCCCTTTTGCGGCGCGCGGCGATCCTGTACAGCTCCAGCGCGTGGGAAGGAATCCGCTCACCGTGCCCACCCCCCACCCCCCTCGTCCGCACCGTCCGCCCTCCGGCGGCTCCCTGGAGGAATCCGACGAGGCGCTCGCCGTCCGGGCCCGCGGCGGGCCCGACGACGATGTCGCCCAGGCCACGGCTCTGCTGATGGCCCGGCACTGGCAGCCGGTGCACGACTACGCCGTCATCTGCCTGGCCTCGTCCGCGCAGGTCGCGGCGATGGTCACGGCGGCCGCGTTCCATCAGGTGCTCGACCGGCTCACGCTGGGGGAGCCCGCCGCCGCGCTGCGCCCGCGCCTGCTGCTCGCCGTGCGGGGCACGGTGCGGCAGTGGGCCGCCGCCGAGCGAATAGCCGGGGTACTGCCGCAGTTGCGCAAACCCGCAGGGGGGCGCGGTATGCGGGTCGCCAAGGACATGACACCGGAAAACCGCCGGCTGACCGAGCTGTCATTCCACGCGCTTCCCGCCCCTGCCCAGTGCCTGCTGTGGCACATCGACGTCGAGGCCGAGCCGATAACCGTTCCCGCCGGTCTGCTGGGCATGACCGAGGAAGCCGCCACGGCCGCTTACCAGGAGGCCCGGGATAAACTCCGCGAGGGCTGTGTGCGCGCCCATCGGGAACTCGCGCCGAGCCCGGAGTGCCGTCACCACAACCGTCTCCTCGACATTCCCCTGCGCCGCGGCTCGGGCCTGCTGCCCGAGGTGCGCCGGCATCTCGCGCAGTGCCGCCACTGCCGCGCCGCGGCCGAGCAACTGAGGCGATTCGAGTCCGCGTTGGGCCCGCTGCTCGCCGAGGCGGTGCTCGGCTGGGGCGCCCGCCGCTATCTCGACTCCCGCCCCGGCCGCCGGGGCCGGGCGGGCGGCCACGGCCGGGGCGCCGCCCGGCACCGCGGCGGCCGGCCCGGACGCAGGCTGCTGCCCTTCGGCCCCCGCTCCCCGCGCGCCGTGCTGACCGGGGCGGGGCTCGCCTCCGCCGGGGTGCTGACGCTGCTGCTCGCCTCCGGGGGGTGGTCCGACGACGGTCCCGGTCCCGGCCAGGCCGCCTCGGCCACCACGGTCGGCGGTGCCCCCGCCGCCACCGCCCCGCTGCCGCCGGCCGCCTCCACCGCCCCGCCCGGAACGGCCCAACTGCCCACCAAGCCGCGGCGCACCCGGCTGCGCAACGTCGCCGCCGATCTGTGCCTGGACATCCGTGGCCGTGCCACGGCGGGTGCCCAGCTGCAGCTCGCCGTGTGCTCCTCGGCGTCCACCCAGCAGTGGTCGTACGAGGACGACGGGCTGCTGCGCAGCGTGGCCGCGCCCCAGCTGTGCCTGGACTCGCACGCCGACGCGGGGGTCGTCATCCTCGGCCCCTGCGCACCCCGCGGTGACCGGCGGGCCGACGACGTGCGCTACGACCTCACCGTCCGGGGCGAACTGCTGCCCCGCTGGGACGAGACGCTGGCCCTGGCCGCGACGTCCCAGGACATGGACGGCTACATCGTGGTCGAGGTCCGCGACGGCTCCGCCGCCCGCCGCTGGCACACGGACTCCCCGCCCCCCGGCTCCGCGCCGAACGCGGCCCCGGCCACCCACCCGGCCCGCCCGGTGGACCTGACGAACCGAGCCTGAACGACCCCACCGCCCCGGCCCGCCGGACCGCTTCGGCGGTCTGGTGCGCCAGGGGCAGGGCGACGGCCCTGGATTGGGCTGATGGCCCGTGGGCCGGCGGCCCCGGCGGTCCGCTCGCCGGTGGGCCGGCAGGCCGGTGGGTGTGAGGGGCGGTGGTTCGGTGGCCCTGCCCGTCTCGTTCGCCGGGGTGGGACGTCGCTTGCGTCGGGCTGAGGCCGGCGGTCCCGGCGATCCGGTGGTCTGCGCGCCTCGGCGAGCCAGTGGTCTTGGCCGGCCGGTGGTGCCGGGGGCGCAGTGCTAGTGGGCTGGGGCCCCGGTGGGCTGGTGGGCCCGGTGGTCTTGCCCGTCCCGTTTGCTGATGGCCCGTGGGCCGGCGGCCCCGGCGGTTTGTTCGCCGGTGGGGGAGAGCGCTTGCGGTGGGTCTGAGGGGACGACCACTCGGGCCCCCGGACCACCACCGTGGCCCACCGCCTCGCCACGGCCGAGCCCCGCCCCACCGTGACGACCGAATACCCGACTCCGCCGCCCGCCAGGGCCGACGTCGCACCCGGCACATTGGCAGAGTCTGCGTGCCGGGGTCAGTTCCGGTTGCCCCGGGCGAGGCGTAGCACCCTCGGCCAGTCGAGGGTGGGGCGGCTGTGGGTGGTCGCCGCGTGGCGGGGAAGGCGTACCCGTAGCGCTCCCGGGACGATGCGGCACACGACAGGCGCGGGCAGCAGGACGTGTTCGCCGTCGATGCCGGCCGCGACGGTCACGGTGTCCGCGTCGACGACCACCCCGCTCGCGGTCAGCCGGGTGAAGCCGGCTCCGCCCCCGACGGCCCGGGCCGCCCCCGCGCTGTTGTCGACGTGCACGCACAGCACGCCGAGCAGTCCCGAGTCCAGGCTCTCCCTGTGGCTGCGCCGCGGCCCGACGGCGTACCGGTAGGGGTTGTTGCTGACCAGCACCGCCTGCAACCCCTCGGCGTGACGGTCCCCGGACCGCATGCGCAAGCGGGGCGCGTCCTCGCCCGTGAGCAGCTCCGGCAGGTCGTGCAGCGCCGTACGCAACTGGGCGCCCCGGTACGCGGAGTTGCCCACCACGGCCGCGTACGTACCGAAGGACGCGTTGTTGACGAAGACCCGGTCGGCGGCGAAACCGAGGTCGACCCGGCGTTCGACGCCGTCGGTCAGCGCCTGAAGCGCGGCGGCCGGGTCGTCGCGGTCGAGACCGAGGTCCAGGGCGAAGTGGTTGCGCGTGCCCGCGGGAATCACCACGAAGGGCAGGTCGTGCTCGTGGGCCACCTCCGCCACCAGCGCCTGGGTGCCGTCCCCGCCCGCCACCGCGAGCAGGTCGGCTCCCTCCAGGACGGCTCGCCGGGCCAGGCCGGCCGCGTCCTGCTGGCCCGGCCCGAGCAGGGTCACCCGGGCACCCGCCGCACGGGCCCGCTCGACCAGGTGGAAGCGGTCGACCTTGCCGCCGCCGGAGCGCGGGTTCATCAGGATCCAGGGGTGCTCGGCCACCGGCGCCGGCGCCATCTCGTCCGGCGCGCTGACCGGACGGGGGGTCAGGGCGTTGCGGGCCGCCGCGCAGGCGAACAGCAGCAGCGCGGCGGAGAGCGCGGCCGGACCGAGCATGTCGTGGGCGGCGTACAGACCCAGGACGGTGAGGGGCGCGGCCACCGCCACCGCCATGCCCAGGCCGCGCACGACTCCCGTGTGGGCCAGCGTCCACCACACCCCGACCGACGCCAGCGCCAGCCCGGCCATGCCGAGCAGGAGCCACAGCGCGCTGCGCAGCCCGGCGGCGACGAGCGGGACCAGGATGCCGCCGAGCAGTGCGAGCAGCGCGACGCGGGCCCACCACGCGCCGGCGCGGTCGGCGCCGGCGGACGGAGTCGCACGATGGGCCGGGCTCTTCGGCCTGGCCCATCGGGTGGGGCGCTCCACCGGATGTCCTTTCCTGCCGTCACCGTCAGGGGGACCGGCGCACCGGTTCGCGGCTCACCGGTCGCCGCGCGGCACGGTGGTGTCGAAGGAGTCGCCGAAGTCCTCCTTCCGGGCGACGCACAGGGCCCAGATGATGAACCCCGACATTGTGATCATGATGACGGACCACACCGGGTAGTAAGGCAGCGAGAGGAAGTTGGCGATGATGACGAGCCCGGCGATCCCCACGCCGAGGACCCGCGCCCACGTCGCCGCCTGGTACAGCCCGATGCTGATGACCACCGCGACGACGCCCAGGGCGAGGTGGATCCAGCCCCAGCCGGTGAGGTCGAACTCGAAGACGTAGTTGCGCGTGGTGAGGAACACGTCGTCCTCGGCGATCGCCATGATGCCGCGGAAGATGTCCAGGATGCCCACCAGCGTGAGCATGACGGCGGCGAAGGTCATCAGGCCCGCGGCCCATGCGAACTTCGTCGAGTGCGCCGCCCGGGGCGCGTGGGTGGCGGTCATCTTCGTGCCTCGTTTCCTTGTCGGTACTCAGCGGGGTGCGGACGCGGCCGTGGCGCCGGAGCCGGCCGGGGTGCCGGTCTCGCTCAGGACGACCTGCTTGGCCCGGCGGAACTCCTCGTCGGTGATGTCTCCGCGGGCGCGCATGTCGGACAGCTTGGCGAGTTCGTCGGCGCTCGTCGGGCGGCCGCCCTCGCCGGCGGTCTTCTTGATGTACGCGTCGAACTCCGCCTGCTGCGCCCGGGCGTGGGCGATCTCCCGGTGGCCCATGCTCTTGCCGCGGGCGATGACGTAGACGAAGACACCGAGGAAGGGCAGCACGATGACGAAGATCATCCAGCCGGTCTTGCCCCAGCCGCTCAGCTCGTCGTCGCGGAAGATGTCGCCGATGATCCGGAAGAGCAGGACGAACCACATGATCCACAGGAAGAACCACAGCATGGTCCAGAACATGCTCAGCAGCGGGTAGTCGTAGGCGAGTTCCATGGGGTACTCATCTCTCTTCTCGGTCCGGGCGGGCGTCCTGCCGCCGTCCCCGGCTGATCTCAGCGTGCCCACGCCGGCGCCGGCGGGCCTCACCCGGCGCGGGTGAACCCGGCCCCCGCTCAGGGGCCCGCCCGGCCCGGTTCGGCCGCCGCACCGTCCCGCCCCGCCGCCGCGGCCAGGACGCCGAGCAGGACGAGGACCACGACGACCAGGCCGACGACCAGCGCCACGGCGCCGACCGTGGGGTAGTTCCACAGCACCAGGGCCAGGGCCCCGAGCCCGATGACGACGCCGGTCGTCCACGAGCGGTGGCCGTCCAGCCAGCGGCCGGTGGTGCCGGTGTTCACCCCGGCGCCGCTCAGCGCACGGCCCGCGGCACCCGTACCGCGCCCGGCCAGCGAACGCACGCCACGGGCCACCCGGCTCGGGCCGTACAGGAACGCGGCCAGGGCCGTGACCACGGCGACCACCAGCAGCGTGCGGGTGCTGTTGCGCAGGAAGCGGATGAAGGTGTCGTAGATCACCGCGGCGGCGTCGGGCGGCAGCGCGGCGGGCGGCACGGAGTCGAGGTAGACACGGCGCACGACGGCCAGCCCGACCAGCAGGACGATCATCATCACACCGATGCCCGAGGCCGTGATCAGCAGCATCATGCGGTGCGCGGGCGCGATCCACACGGCGAGCGCCGCGAGCACGACCGTCAGCACGGGCAGCCAGGCCCCCATGATGTCCAGCAGCCGCACGGCGTCCTGCGCCTTGGAGAGCTTGGCGGTCTCGAACAGGGTGATCTGCTTGTCGGGCGTGGGGATGGCGGACGCCTTCTCGAAGCCCTGGTCGACGAGGCGCTGCTTGACCTGGTCGACCACGGTGCCGAGGTCCAGCGTGATCTTGTCGCCCTGAGCCTGCACGGCCTTGCTGTTGTCCCCGGTGAGCATGCCCACGACCGCCGACTGGGCACGCCGGTTGGCGCCCACCCACGCCTGCTGGAAGACGTCGCTGGTGACCACGCGGTTCACGATGCCGTGCACGGCGCTCGTCAGGGCGCTGCGCAGCGGACCGGCCAGCGCCGCGGACTGGCTCACGACCGCCGGAGGTGCCCCGGCGTCCGCCAGCGCCTTGCTCAGCGACGCCGTCACGGCTTCGACGTTCACGTTCGACACGACATGGGTGGTGAGCCGGTCGGTCACCACCGACTGGACGGCCGGTTCCTTCGCCAGCGGGGCGACGGTCTGCACGTACCGGTCGGTGTCGGTGACCGTGTTGTCCACCCAGGCCGCGACCACGGCCAGCGGGGCGAGCAGCAGCGTGATGACGAGCAGCAGCGAGGCGCCCGCGTAGCGCGTCTTGCGGTGGCGGACCGTGGCGGCCCGGTGCAGCCGACGATAGTGGGCGTGCTCCTCGGCGCTCAGCACCACCTCGCCGCCGGTGTCGCGGCCGGGTTCCGGGGCCGGGGGGGACGTTTTCGAAGCCATGGGGACTCCTCGGTGTCGGGCCTCACGCCGTCGGCGGGCCGGACCCGGATCCGGAACGCTCCTTGCGCAGGGCGGCCCGCAGAGCCAGGGCGAGCCCGAGTTCGGCGACGCCGAGCAGCACCAGCCACAGGCCGAGCAGCCGCGTCAGCGCGACGGCGGACTCGGAGGGCAGGGCCAGCACCACCACGCCGGCCACCACACCGAGGGCCGCGGCGCCGAGGACGAAGCCGCGGTGCGGCAGGCCCTTGGCGGCCAGTGCCGCCCAGGCGGTCAGCAGCCCGGTGACCAGCCAGACGGCGCCCGTGATCAGCGAGAGCGCGGCGATCGTCTGCAGCGGATGCCGCAGGCACAGCACCCCGGCCAGCACGTACAGCACCGCGACCAGCAGGCCGGTGTGCCGGTCGCCGCGCTCCCGGGCGAAGGCGGCGACGAAGCGGAAGCCACCCGTCACGAGCAGGTACAGCCCGATGAGCACGGCCAGCACGTGCAGGGTCTCGTCCGGCCAGACCAGGATCAGGATGCCGGGCACCAGCGTGGTCACCGCCGAGCCCAGCAACCAGGTCCAGGAGCCGCCGAGCAGCGCCAGCTGCTCTTCGGGGCCGGCGCCCCGGGCGAGCCCCGCCGCGTCGGTCCGAGCCGCGGCGTCCCCGTCCGGGGCGTGCGGCGTCCCGTCGGTCAGAGGTTCGGATCCGGGATGCGGCGCCGGACCACGCGACACGGTCATGGCTCCTCCTCGCGTGACGCGGTCAACCACCACCGGACCGCCGACGGGACGGTGTGCGGGTGCCCGCACCCCCTCAGCGTTCCGCCCGCCGACGCAGGCCGGGTCACCCCCGGTGGGTGATCCGCGGCCGCGGCCGAGACGGTGGGCTGGACCGTGGACACGGCCACCGGTCGCGGAGGGACGAAACAGCGAGCCATGAGTGATCCAGCCGCCGCCAGGACTGAGGCTCACGCCCCCGGGGAAGCGCCCTCGGGCCCCGACGCACCCGCGCGTCCGGGGCGGCTCGCGGCGATCGTCGCCCTGGCCCGGCCCGCCCTCATCGCGACCGCCCTGCTCACCGCCTACTACCTGCTGCCGCTGGACCGGACCGGCACGGTCCTCACCAGCCTGGTGCTCGCGGGGGGACTGCTCGCCGTGACCGCCGTCTTCGCCTGGGAGGTGCGGACCATCGTCCGGTCGCCGTACCCCCGTCTGAAGGCCGTCGAAGCGCTGGCCACCACCGTCGTGCTGTTCCTCGTCCTGTTCTCGTGCGCCTACTACCTGCTGGAGCACCACGCGGCGGGCTCCTTCAGCGAACCGCTGACCCGGACCGACGCCCTGTACTTCACGCTGACCACCTTCACCACCGTCGGGTACGGGGACATCGCCGCCCGCTCACAGGCCGGGCGTGTGGTGACGATGCTTCAGATGGTCGGCGGGCTGCTGCTCTTCGGCGTCGCCGCGCGCATCCTCGCGGAGGCCGTGCAGGCAGGACTGCGCCGCAAGGTCGAGCAGGCCGCGGGCCGGGGCGAGGGCGGGGGAGAAAGGGAAGGACCACCATGACGACGACGATCACCCCGAACCCCGCCGCCCCGCCGGCCGAACGCGCCGCATACGGCAGGGACGCCCGCAAACGCGCCTCACGCTCCTGCCAGGGCTGGTTCGAGGCGGGACGGGAGCGGCGCGACGCGGTCGAGGTCCTGCAGGCGCAGTCGGCCACCCGCGTGCCGGAGCTGGTGCCGATCCGCTACGCCCGCATGCTCGAATCCCCCTTCCGCTTCTACCGGGGCGCCGCGGCCCTCATGGCCATGGACCTCGCGGAGCTGCCGAGCACGGGCCTGACGGTGCAGCTGTGCGGAGACGCCCATCTGCTGAACTTCCGGCTGCTGGCCTCGCCGGAGCGCCATCTGGTCTTCGACATCAACGACTTCGACGAGACCCTCCCCGGCCCGTTCGAATGGGACGTCAAACGGCTCGCGGCCTCCTTTGCGATCGCCGGCCGGCACAACGGGTTCTCCACCGCCGACCAGGACCGCGCCGTACTGGAGTGCGTGCGCTCCTACCGCACCCGCATGCGGGAGTTCGCCGCGATGCCCACCCTGGACGTCTGGTACGCGCAGGACGACGCCGACCGGATGCGGGCCCTGATGGCCTCCTCGATGACCAAGGAGGCCCGGCGCCGTACCGCCGAGGCGACGGCGCGAGCCCGCACCCGCACCCAGCTCCAGGCCTTCGACAAGCTCACCCGGGTCACGGCCGAGGGGCGGCGGATCGCGCCCGACCCCCCGCTCATCACCCCGCTGCGGGACCTGCTGAGCGACCCGTCCGACGACCGGCAGGAGAAGGAGCTGCGGGCCGTGCTGGAGGGATACGCGCGCACCCTGCCGCCGGAGCGCCGGTTCCTGCTGCGCCGCTTCCGGCTGGTGGACCTCGCCCGCAAGGTGGTGGGCGTCGGCAGCGTCGGCACCCGCTGCTGGATCGTGCTCCTGCTCGGCAAGGGCGACGACGATCCCCTGCTGCTGCAGGCCAAGGAGGCCCAGGAGTCGGTGCTGGCCGCCCACACCGGCGGCCCCGCCTACGACAACCAGGGGCGCCGTGTGGTGTCCGGACAGCGTCTGATCCAGACGACCAGCGACATCTTCCTCGGCTGGACGCACGCGGTGGGCCTCGACGGCGTCGGCCGCGACTTCTACGTCCGCCAGCTGCGGGACTGGAAGGGCATCGCACAGCCGGACACCATGGACCCGGCCCTGCTGAAGCTGTTCGCCCACCTGTGCGGGGCCTGCCTGGCACGGGCGCACGCCCGCTCCGGAGACCCCGTCGCCATCGCGGCCTACCTGGGCGGCGGCGACCGCTTCGACCGCGCACTGGCCCTCTTCGCACAGGCCTACGCGGACCAGAACGAGCGGGACGCCGAGGCGCTGGCCGAAGCCGTCCGCTCGGGCCGGGTCCGCGCGGCCGACCTGTGAGGCCGCGGAGCGGCGTGTGACGCCCGGGGCGGCCGGACCGTGAGGTCCGTGAGGGGCGCCGCCGCGGGGTCACTCGGGCAGCTGCCGCATCTCCACCACCCGCAGCCCCAGCGACTGGAACCGGGCCAGCAGCCCGTACAGATGAGCCTCGTCGACGACGGGGCCGTACAGCACCGTCTGGCCGGAGATCATGACGTGGTCCAGCTCCGGGAAGACCTTGGCCAGGGTCTCCGACACATGTCCCTCGACGCGGATCTCGTAGCGCATCTGCCGCTCTTTCCCGCCGACACCCGATGGCCGCTGCACGGCGCTTCCTACCTCCCATGGTCCGGTCCGCCGATCCCGCGCGGCCTCACCCGGCACAGGTGACCTGCCCCGACGCCGGCCCCGTCAGTGCTTCAGGAACAGCTTGAAGGAGATGATCACCAGGCCGAGGAGCAGGTTGACCGACGCGGTCAGGACCGTCTGACGCCCGGTGGCCCCGGCCCGCCGTGCCGCGGCCACCGACCAACCCACCTGACCCGCCACGGCCACCGAGACCGCCAGCCACAGGGTCCCCGCCACGTCCAGGCCGAGGAGCGGACTGACGGCCACGGCCACCGCGGGCGGCACGGCCGCCTTGACGATCGGCCACTCGTCACGGCACACATGCAGCACGGTGCGGCGATCCAGGCCGTGCTGGGCCAGACGGGCGCCGAAGAGCTGGGCGTGCACATGCGCCACCCAGAACGCCAGACCGCTCAGGAGCAGCAGCAGGACCAGCTCCAGACGGGGAAAGGACCCCAGCGTGCCGGCGCCGATCACCACGGTGGCGGCCAGCATGGAGCCGTAGACGCCGCCGGTGTAGTCGGCGTGGGCCCGTCGCTCCTTGCGGCGCTCCCGGGCGCTCGGGCGGTCCAGTGCCGTCATCGCACACCTCACCGGTCAGCTCACGTGTCCGAGGAGGCCGGCCTGTGCCCGCCCGGAGCGCCGGGCCTCACCCGTCGGCAGGTGCGGGGTGACGAGGAAACTGGCGAGGGTGATGCCGCCGGTGGCGAGGATCGCCGCCTTGAGGCCGCCGAGCTGGGCGGTGGCGTAGGAGTCCGTGACGGCGTCGGCCTCGGACGGCGGCAGCCCCGCCCGCTCGGCCGCCGCCTGCACCTGGTCGGTGGAGACGAAGGAGATGCCGGCCTCCAGCGCCACACCGGTCTGCCGGCGCGTCTCCTGCGACAGCGCCGGGTTGTTCTCCACCTGCGTGGTGAAGGCGTGCGCCAGGGCGCCGATGAGCAGGGAACCGATGAGCGCGGTGCCCAGGGCGGACCCCAGGTTCTGGGCCGTGAACTGCAGGCCGCCCACCTCGCTGCGCTCCTCCTCGCCGACGCTGGACTGCACGACGTTGCCGAGCTGGGAGGCGAGCAGCCCCATGCCCAGCCCCAGCACGGCCATGGCCCCGGCGAACTGGGCGTCGTCGATGACCGGGTCGATGGTGGCCAGCAGCCACACGATCGCCGCGAGCAGCGTCACCAGGGCGAACCGGACGATCCGGCGGGGTCCGGCCGCCCGCCCCAGCCGGGAACCGGCCAGGGAGGCCACGAGCATCGTCGCGGACACCGGCAGCAGCCGCAGGCCCGTCTCGAACGCGTCGAAGCCCTGCACCACCTGCAGGTACAGCGGAATGGCGAAGAACAGGCCCAGCAGGATGAGGTTCTGGCTCAGCAGTGCCATCAGACCCGACCGCAGCGCCGGCCGGTGCAGCAGGCCGAGATGCACCAGGGGCTCGGCGCCCCCCGCCTCCCGCCGGTGCTGCCACCACACGAAGAGGGCGAGGACCGCGGCGCCGGCGCCGATGACGAACAGCGTCGGCGCGAAGCCGAACACGGTGAACGGAGGGTTGCGCGGCTGCACCCAGCCCCAGGTGCTGCTCTGCAGCACGCCGAGGACACCGAGTGCGAGGCCGGACGCCGAGAGGACGGCGCCGACCGTGTCGAGACCGGGCCGCGGCCCGCTGCGGGGCGCCTCCTTGATCACCCGGCGGCAGGCCAGGACGGCGAGGACGAGCACGACCTCGCCGGCGAAGACCAGCCGCCAGGTCAGATACGTCGTCACCCAGCCGCCGAGCAGCGGGCCGACGGCGATGCCCGCGCCCGCGAGGCCGCCGATGACGCCGTAGGCGACGGCCCGGTCACGCCCGTGATACGCCTCCGCGACCAGGGCCGCCATGGACGGCAGCACCATGGCGGCACCCAGCCCCTCGATCACCGACCAGCCCACGGCCAGCACCCACAGCTTCGGGGCCGCGGCGGTCAGGGCAGACCCCGTGCCGTAGACCGCCATCCCGATCAGGAACAGGCGCCGGCGCCCCAGGATGTCCCCGAGGCGGCCGCCGATGACCATGAACGCGGCCATCACCAAGGCGTACAGCGTGATGACCGCCTGGATCGCGGTGACCTCCGTGTCGAAGTCCTCCACGAGCTGACTGATGGACACGTTCATGACCGAGGTGTCCAGGACCATCAGGAACTGGGCCGTGCCCAGCACGATCAGAGCCCACCAGCGTGCCACGGTGTCCACCTCGCCGGGTCGGCCCGGGGCGCGGCGCCCGCTCCCCGGGCGGCGGCGGGCAAGCCGGCCGCCAGACCCATCGCACCCGAAGCGCCCGCCGCGCACCTCACCCCGGGCGGGGGAGGGGGCACGGCCCTGCGCCGCTCACAGCAACTGCAGTTCGCGGGCCCGCCGCACGGCCTCGGACCTGCGGTTCACCGCGAGCTTGCGGTAGACGCTCTTGACGTGGGTCTTCACCGTGTTCACGGACACGTACAGGTCGGCGGCGATCTCCTCGGTCGACATCATCTGGGCGAGCCGCGCCAGCACATCGCGCTCCCGCGCGCTCAGCTGCTCGACCAGCACGGGCGCGGCCCCGGTCTCGGCGTCGGGGGCCGGGTCACCCGGTGTGAGCCACCCGGCGGCCAGCCGCCGCAGCGGGTCGGACGTCAGCAGCGGTTCGATCCACGGGCCGGCCTCCAGGAAGGGACGGCGCAGCCGGTCGCGGCGGGCGTTCGCCAGGGCGTCGGCCACCAGCCGGCGGGCGGCGGCCGGACGGCCGTCCGTGTACGCGACCCGTGCCCGCGCCAGCGTGGCGCGGACCCGCACCGCGGGGCCGACCCGCCCCCCGCCCGGCACGCCGTCCAGCACGGCGAGGGCCGTCTCCCGGTCCCCGGCCTCCAGACACGCCCACGCCATGCTCACGGCGCAGGCCGGCTCGTCGTCGGCCACGTCCCGCAGCACCTGCGCGGCCTCCTCGGGGCGGCCCTCGGCGAGGTGGGCGGCCGACGTGACCAGCGCGGCGTGCCGTTCGGCCCACGGCGAGGGCGAGGCGACATCGGCCGGCACGGCCGTCTCCGCGGCCGCCACGGCGGCGCGCGCCTTGCCCCGGGCCAGCAGCAGCCGGGCCGTGGCGATGGACCGTCCGGCCGCCGTCACCGGGTCCTTGGCGGCCCCCTCGGGGATCTGGTCGATCAGGTGCTGGGCGCGGCTCAGCTCGTCGCGGTCGACGGCCACCGCGGCCAGGACCAGCCGCCCGAGGCCGCAGCCGTCGTGCTGGGGCGGCCCGAACCGTTCCGACTCGGTCTCCGCGGCGGCGGCATGGCGCTCGGCCCGGCCCGGCCAGCCGTCGAGGTAGTCGATCAGTGCCAGGTGCTCCAGGGACTCCTGCCGCGCGACCGCGGTGGAGACACCGTCATGGCCGTCGGCGACCGTCGTCAGGGCGTCCCGCGCCTCGTCGAAGCGTCCGGCCCACACCCGTGCCGAACCCACATGGGTGAGCAGCAGGGCGGGCAGTTCCGGGTGCCGGCCGAGCAGCCCGGCCGGGACCTCCCGTTCGAGCCGGCGGGCCGCCCGCGCCGCCTGCTCCGCGCGGCCGGGCGCTCCGGACAGCCGGGCGGCCAGGGCGTTGAGCAGAGCGCAGCTCAGCCGTGCGGCGGCGGGATCGTCCTCCTCGCCGCGGGTGAGCTGGTCCTCGGCGTGGTGCAGGTGCGCCAGACCGTGGTGGAGGTCGTGCTGGGAGAGTTCGCGGGCCGCGCGGACCAGCTCCGTCTCGGGGCTCCCCGGGGCCGGCTCCATGCCGGCGATCAGGTCGGTCAGGCGGTCGGAGCCGGGACCGGTGAGGAGCTGGCCGATCGCCAGGTCGTCGACCAGGGCGCGGGCGGTGAACTCCCAGTCACCGGCGGCGGCGCCGTGGGCGAGCATCTCGGGCAGCGCCCCGTTGGCGCGCAGCCAGTGCGCGGCCCGCCGGTGCAGTTCGGGTTCCAGGCCGGGCAGGCGCTCGCGCAGATGCACGCGCAGGATCTCCCGGAACAGTGGATGCAGGCGGTACCAGGCGTGCCCGAGATCCTCGACGAACGCGTTCTGGCGGTGCAGGTCGGCCAGGATGGACGCCCCGTCGGGCCGCCCGGTCAGCGCGTTCACCAGATCGGCGTTGAACCGCTCCAGGACGCTGACGCGCAGCAGCAGGTCCTGGGTGGGGGCCGGCTGCCGTTTGAGCACCTCGGCCAGCAGGAAGTCGGCGACGGTGCTGTGCCCGGCCTCGAACTCCTTCAGATACGTCTCCGGGTCCGGGCTCTGCCGCGCGGCCAGGGCGCACAGCCGTAGGCCGGCCGCCCAGCCCCGGGTGCGCTCGACCAGGGCACGCGCCGCGGGCAGGGGGAGGTGCAGTCCGTGCAGCTCCAGCAGCGCGACGGCCTCCTCGGCGGTGAAGGCGAGTTCGGCGTCCCGGATCTCGGTCAGCTCCCCGGCCGCCCGGTACCGGTGCAGCGGCAGCAGGGGCTCGTTGCGGGTGACCAGGACCAGGCGCAGTGCCGCCCCGGCGTGGCGCAGGACGAACGCCAGTTGTTCCGAGACCTCCGGTGTGGCCAGCTCGTACTCGTCGAGCACCACGATGACCGGGCGTGGGCCGGCGCTGAGGTGCGCGGCGAGTCGGCTCAGCAGGGACCGGTCCGCCCCGCTCGCCCCCGGGGCGGAGCCGATGTCACCGGGCGGGGCCGCCCCGCTCGCGCGCAGGGAGCGCAGCAGATGGGCCCAGAACATGGCCGGCTCCTTGACCGCCGCGTCCAGGGTGAGCCAGGCGACCGGCTGTCCGAGGCCGCGGGCCCAGTCGGCGACGAGCAGCGTCTTGCCCGCGCCGGCCGAACCGTTGACCATCACCAGCGGCGCCCCCATCGCCTCGTCGAGGTGATGGACGAGCCTGTCCCGGCGCAGGAACGTGACGGGTCTCGTCGGCAGTGCGAACCGGGTCTGCAGGAACGGATCGCCCAGTGGATCGACGCCGGCAGCGGCGGCGTCATGAGAGGCCTGGTCACCGGGTGTCACCACTCTCACCACCGTCCGGTCGCGGCCCCCCTCCTCTTCACCTTCACATCGTTCCCGCTCACCCGCTCGCCGCACAGGGCCGGAAGTCCCCGACCTGTGGCGCGGCCCCGCCTCACCCGCGGCGGGTGACGACCGCGAGGGCCCGGCCCCGCACTGCGGGGCGCCTTACCGGCCGGAGTCCCTCCTGCGGCGGCCGACGTCCCCCCGGACCCTGCGCCAACGCGAACGGGTCTGCTCCCGCAGGCTCTCCCACTCCTGGCGGACCTCGTGCTCGGAGGGGCGCCGGCCCTGCCGGATCCGGCCCAGCTCGTCCGCCACCTCGCGGCCCACCGCGGCCGAGACGACGAGGACGAACATGGCGGCGAACAGGGCCGAGAGCATCGCGAAGACGGCACCGACCACGCCGTAGCGGTCGGCGTAGGAGTTGAACAGACGGGGCATGTACAGCGCGGCGCCCCAGGAGCAGAGGGCGGTGAGCACCGCCCCCGTGAGGCCGAAGGGGATCAGGTCCCTCCAGGGGATCCGCTTCGCCGACAGCAGCCAGCCGGTCCACACCAGGAACACCGCGGTCAGCGCCGCCTCGCACAGGGTGGCCGGCACACCGCCCGCGCTGTCGCCGAGCCATGCGGAGATCCATCCGCTGACCAGGGCGTAGACGCCGAGGGTGAGGATCCACCACAGGCCGTTGCGGGAGTTGCGCACGCTGAGCGGCCTCAGCTCCCAGGTCTGCTCGAAGAGCCGCTGCGCGGCGCGTGCGAAGCTCAGCACCGAGATGGTCAGGAAGAGCAGACCGAAGACGCCGGTGCTCGCGCTCGCGCTCTGCTCGGGGGAGAAGAGGAAGTTCACCGCTTCGGCGCCGGCGCCGTTGAGGTCGTAGCGGCGGATGATCCGCTCCGCCGCGTCGAGGTGGACGATGCTGCCCAGCACCGCACCGGCCAGGACGGCCAGCGGCACCAGCGCGGTGAACGCGCTCGACGCCAGAGCCATCGAGCGGTCGAAGCCGACCACGTTCTGGAACCGGGTGAGCACGCGCAGCGCGAAGGCAGGACGCAGCCAGAACGTCAACGTCCTGAGCAGACGCTCGCGGTCGATCCTCGCCGTCCTGCCCTCCCTGACCCGCAAACCCGTGGAGCGGCGTGAGCGTAACCGCCGCTCCGGCCCGGTCGGCGGTGGCGCACGGGCCGTTCAGCCGGCCGGGCTACGTCACGACGTCCCGAGGCGTCTCGCCCGCCAGGAAGTCCGCCGCGTTGCGCACCGCCGCCAGGCCGATCCGGACGACCGTCTCCCGGGTGACGCCGCCGACGTGCGGGGAGAGCACCACGTTCGGCGCCTTCAGCAGACGCAGGGACGGCGTCGGGGGCTCGGGGTCGAAGACGTCCAGGCCCGCGCCGGCCAGGGCGCCCCGCTCCAGGGCGTCCGCGAGGGCCTCCTGGTCGATCAGGGCGCCGCGGGCGGTGTTGACCACGAACGCCGTCGGCTTCAGCAGGGCGAGCCGGCGCGCGTCGAGCAGGTGCCGGGTCTCCTCGGTGAGCGGCGTGTGCAGGGTGACGTAGTCGGAGGCGGAGAGGAGTTCGTCGAGGGGGAGGTGACGTGCCGTGAGGCGGGCCTCGGTCTCCGCGGGCACCCGGTGGCGCGCGGTGTAGAGCACCGTCATGTCGAACGCGGCGGCCCGGCGGGCGACCTGCTGCCCGATCCGGCCGAGGCCGACGATGCCGAGGGTCTTGCGGGACAGCTCCGTGATGGACCGGGTGAGGCGGGGCAGCGTCCAGTCGGCCGCCGTCAACGCGGTGTGCGCGGGCACGAGTTGCTTGGCGAGCGCCAGCATGAGGGCGAAGGTCTGCTCGGCGACGTTCTGCGCCTCCGCGCCGGTGGAGCCGATCGTGCACACGGTGACGCCCCGGGCGCGGGCGGCCGGCACGTCCACGTAGTCGTAGCCGTGGCTCGCGCACTGCACCAGCTCCAGCCGCTCGGCGGCGGCCATGTGACGGGCCGTCACCGGGGCGAGCGCGGTGACGATGACCTGTGCCGTGCGCAGCGCGCCGGGGTCCTCGTCGACGCTCTCCACGACGGTGACGTGCGCGTCGCCGGGGAAGACGGAGGCGAGTCCGGTACCGGAGGCGCGGCCGCCGACGTGCGGCGGGACGACGGCGAGGACGGTGCGGCGGGCGCTCACGCGCTCTCCTCGGCGAGGTCGTCCGCTCCCACGGTGGCGGGGCCGGCGTGCCCGGACAGGGCGAGGGTGAGGTCCAGTTCGGCCAGCAGACAGCGGATCACGTGCTCCACGCCCGCCTGCCCGTCCAGGCCGAGACCGTAGACGTACGGCCGCCCCAGCAGTACCGCCCGCGCGCCGAGCGCGAGCGCCTTGAAGACATCGGCACCGCTGCGCACCCCGCTGTCGAACAGCACCGTGAGCCGGTCGCCGACCGCTTCCGCCACCCGGGGCAGGGCGTCCGCCGCGGCGACGGAGCCCGCGACCTGGCGGCCGCCGTGGTTGGACACCACCACGCCGTCCATCCCGGCGCTGGCCGCGCGGCGCGCGTCGTCCGGGTGCAGGATGCCCTTGAGCACGATGGGGCCGTCCCAGAGCTCGCGCAGGAGTTCCAGGTCGGGCCAGGTCTTGCCCGGGTCGGAGAACATGCCGACGAAGTGCCGCACGGCCGCGTCCGGGTCCTCGTGCACCGGTTTGGCGAGGCCCGCCTGGAACGCGGGGTCGGAGAAGTAGTTGGCGGTGCCCACGCCGTGCAGGAACGGCAGATACGCCTGGTCGAGGTCGCGCGGCCGCCACGCCAGCATTGGTGTGTCGAGCGTGACGACGAGCACGCTGAACCCGCTCGCCTTCGCCCGGCCGAGGAAGCTGCGGGCCACCTCCGGGTCCTTCGGCCAGTACAGCTGGAACCAGCGCTCGGCGTCCCCCATCGCCTCGGCGACCTGTTCCATCGGCGTGCTGGAGGCGGAGGACAGGATGTACGGCACGCCCTGTGCGGCGGCGGCCCGGGCGGCGGCCGGCTCCGCGTCCGGGTGCATGATCGACAGCACGCCGACCGGCGCCAGGGCGAGCGGCGCGGGCAGCGGGCGGCCCAGCACCTCGACCGACAGGTCCCGCTCGTGCACGTCGCGCAGCATGCGGGGCACGATCCGGCGGCGGTCCAGGGCGGCGCGGTTGGCGCGGGCGGTGCTGCCGTCGCCCGCGCTGCCCGCCACATAGCCGACCGGGCCGGGGCCGAGCCGCTGTTCGGTGAGTTCCTCCAGCCGGGTCAGATCGGTGGGCAGGCGGGGCACCGCGCCCGTCATCCCGTTCAGGTAGATCTCGTACTGGAAGTCCGCCCAGTGCTTGGCCATGCGGGATCCGCCTCTCGTCACAGGGACCGTGATGCCCAGACCATACCGACCAGTACGCAGGTCAGGGCAGGTCCAGGTCGCCGCCAAGTGAACTGAACGGGTCGTTCCGGGGTCTGCGGGACGCGGAAGCGGAATGTTTCCGGACGATTAACTGGCGGAGTGAATCGCGCCATTTGACCGGTTCTCTTGATCGAAAGCGCTTGGAATCGGCGTTGGAACGTTCGAATTACGTCACTTCACGCCACTGATTCAATACGCAATGTTACTGAAACCCATGGGGTCGATGTGTGTTTCGGCGGCGGACTCGGCAGAGTGGCGCACGCCGTCGCGGCCCCCACCGAGGGTCCGGCGGCACACCCCCGAATCGAAGCGGAAGGATGCACACAATGCGGAACCCCGCGCGCTGGGCAGCGGCTCTGACCCTGACGGCCACCGCCGTCTGCGGCACCCTGACCGGTGCCGCCCACGCCGCCCCGTCGTCGCTCTACGCGCCCTCGGCCCTCGTGCTGACCGTCGGTCACGGCGACAGCGCCGCCACCGCCTCGGCGGCCCGGGCGGTCACCCTCTCCTGCGCGCCGACGGCCACCGGCACCCACCCGGACCCGGCCTCGGCCTGCGCCGAACTGCGCCGTGCCGGCGGCGACCTCGACGCCCTGGGCACCGGCACCGAGCCGCTGTGCACCAAGCAGTACGACCCCGTCGTCGTCACCGTGGACGGCGTCTGGCAGGGCCGGCGCGTCAGCTACGAGAAGACCTTCGCCAACGAGTGCGTGAAGACCGCCTACGGGCCGACCGTCTTCGCGTTCTGAGGGACCGGGATCGCACGGACCCCGTGAAACGCCGCGCGAGGCTCGCAGGTGGGGAGTGCGAGCCCCTCTTGCGGGGCACCGGGTGATCCCGCGCCGGGGGTCGGCAGGGCGGAGTGGGGCCGCCCGCCGACCCCCGGCATCGTGTTTGCCGCCCTCCCTCGACGCAAGGGCGCCGGCCTAGGCGTCCCGGGAGGGCGGCTCCGGCCGGGCCGTCCTGCGGTGGCTGGTGTCGCACCACGGGTAGCGGCGGCTGCGGCGGCAGGTGCACAGGGCGACCCGGAAGCGGTCGGAGCGGACGGTCGTGCCGTCCTCCAGTTCCACCTCCACCGGGCCCTCCACCAGCAGCGGTCCGGGGCGCTGGACCTTGATCCTGCGCGGCGGGTCAGACGGGTCGTTCGGCACGGACCACCACCAGCTCCTCGTTCGTGTCCTCGGCCGACAGCAGCCCCCGCTCCCGCAGCCAGCCCTGCCGCCGGCGCAGCACCGGTCCGAAGCCGATCCGGCTGCGCCGGATCACCGATGCCTTCAGCCCGGCCGCCCGCAGGCACGTCAGGGTCAGGTCGGGATCGCACAGCGCCGAGTGGACGACCAGCAGGACCCCTCCGGGACGCAGCAGGCCCGGCACCTCCCGGCAGATCCGGTCCAGCACCAGCCGGCCGTCGCCTCCCGCGTCCCAGGCGCGTGCGGCGCCACGGGCCGCCCGGGGGCCGTCCGGGGCCGGCACGTAGGGCGGATTGGCCACGATGAGGTCGAAGGTCTGTCCGCGCACCGGCTCGAAGAGGTTCCCGCGCCGGATGCGCAGCCGCACTCCGGACCGCCAGGCGTTCAGCCGCGCGCTCCACACCGCCCGCCGCGACACGTCGACGGCTGTCACCCGCATGCCGCGCCGCGCGGCCTGAAGGGCCAGCGCACCGCTGCCCGTTCCGACGTCCAGGACGGCCGCGCCCGGGGGCAGCGGCTCGTCGCACAGGGCCCCGGCCAGCAGCCGGGTGTCGTCCTGAGGGGCGTACACGCCCGGAAGCACCAGAGGAGTCACGGGCGCCGGGTTCCCCCTCGATCAGGAAATATGAGGGACTTCTGTGGCCACCGGGGCGTCCAGCGGCGTCCGCAGGGACGAGGTGCCCGCGTGCCAGGCGTCCAGCAGACGCTCGGCGAGACGGCCCTCCAGATGTTCGGTCGCGTCGATGCCGAACACCACGTCGGGAGCGAGATGCGGCTCGTCGGCCAGCAGACCGCCGATCACCTCGTGCCGGACGACCTGCTCGTGCACCGCGTCCGCCTCCACATGCTCGTCGTAGAAGAACGCGGCGGCCGGACCGGCGCCCGCGCGGCGCATCGCCTCCGCGAGCCGGCGCGAGGCGGGGGAGGAGGTGATCTCCACCGCCGCGAAGTGGCCCACCAGGGCGCCGCGCAGCTCACGGTGCAGCCCGAACAGCGACATCATGTTCACGACCGCCAGGGCCTGCGCGCAGCCCGCGTCCAGGTAGCGGCCGTAGGCGGGGTCCAGGCCGAGGTCCGTCATCAGATCGGCGAACAGGCGGGCGTGCACGCGGTCGGCGCGGCCGCCGCCGAACTCGTCGAACTCCACGGCCGCCATGGCCGCCTTGGCCCGTCCCGTCAGCCGGGGCAGCACCCAGGCGTGCGGGTCGGCCTCCTTCAGGTGGTACAGGGAGCGGTGCGCCGCGTATTCGCGCAGCTGCCACAGCTCGCCCTTCTCGCACAGGTGGTGGCTGACGCCGGTGCCGTCGGCCGGCTCCACCAGGAGCTCGCCTACGGCGTCCTCGACACTGTCGTGCAGCGGCGTGTCCGCGCGCAGCGCGGCGAGGAAGCGGTGCTCCAGCGCGGCCCGGGCGCGCAGCAGGTCGGGATCCCACTCCCGGTCCGCGGGCACCCCGGCGAAACCCCGGTAGTGCAGCTCGTAGCAGAGGTACAGGGCGAGCTGGAGATCGTCACCGTACGGGTCCGCGCCGGCGACCGCCTCGGAGGCGGGCAGCGGCCCGGTGCCGAGCAGATGGTCCAGCACGGCCCCCGACAGGGGGCCGCGCGCCGACGGCAGCCGAGGTCCTTCGAGATCGTGTGCCATGCCCCCTGGGGTACCCGTGCCTGGTCGAGGCACGCGTGGCCGCCCGGGCGGGCGCGGCGCGGAGCAGGCTTGCGCGGAGGGGCCGTGTCGCCGGTGCCTGCTCAGTCGCCCTGAGACTCCTCCTCCGCGCGGGCGTTCGGGGTGATGGCCTCCGCCGCCTCGCCCCGGGGACGGCGCTCGTCGCGCTCGTCGTCCGTGACCCGGCTCTGCGCCTCCTCCACCTCGCGCAGGATCTCCTCCAGCGCCGTCTCGGGGCGGCGGCTGCTGTCCTCGGACATCTGGTCGTCCTCCTCGTTCGTAGCGTTCACTTCGTCACCGTCGCGATCCGCAACGGCACCGGGTCCGGCGGAGCCGTCTCCTCGGAGCGCCGGCAGACCTGTGCCCACCAGGACGGCCCGTCCTCGACGTGCCGCAGCATGACGCCCTCGCGGATCGCCCACGGGCAGACCGCGACCGTGCGCAGCCCGGTCAGCTTCATCGCCGTGTGCCCGACCACCGCACCGGCCAGGCTCTGCGCGGCCCGCGGCGCGGAGATCCCGGGCAGTGCGGCCCGTTCCACGGCCGGCAGCTCGGCCAGCCGGGCGACGGCTTGGCGCAGCGCCGCGCGGTGCAGCTCCCGTTCCACGAACGGCCCGTGCCGGCCCGGCGCCGCCCCGCACATCCGCCCCAGCTGCTGGAACGTGCGCGAGGTGGCGGCCGCGGTGCGCGGCCCCTCCCAGCGGATCCGCGCCGCCACGTCCCGCAGCTGGTGACGCACCCGGCGGCGCAGCGCCCTGACCTGCTCGGGGGCCGGCGGGTCCTGGCCGCCGTCGAAGAACTCATGGGTCAGCCGCGCCGCCCCCAGCGGCAGGGAGGCCACGAAGTCCGGCAGCCGGCCGCGGCCGAAGGCGACCTCCAGGGAGCCGCCGCCGATGTCCAGCAGCGCCAGCGGTCCCGACCGCCAGCCCATCCAGCGCCGCGCCGCGAGAAAGGTCAGCTCGGCCTCCAGCTCACCCGGCAGCGTGCACAGCTCCACGCCGGTGCGGATCCGTACTTCCCGCAGCACGTCGATCCGGTTCGGCGCGGCCCGTACGACCGCGGTCGCGAACGCCAGCGGTCCCGCCGCGCCCCACTTCGCCGCCGTCCGGCTCGCCTCGGCGACCGCCTCGGCGAGCCGGTCCACGGACTCCTCCGGGATCGCGTCCCCGGGCCGGACCCGCTCCGACAGCCTCAGCCGCCACTTGGCGGTGTGCACCGGCAGCGGCACCCCGCCCTCCGTGTCCGCCACCACCAGCCGGACCGTGTTCGATCCGACGTCCACCACACTGATGCGCATGGCCCGGCGAGTACCCAGGTCGGTGGGATCATGCCGCGCACCCGGTCGGCGGACCCCCGAGTCCGTCCTACGCCAGCTGCCGCCGCACCAGCTCGTGCAACCGCCCGCCCGTGTCGGCGAGCAGCTGCGCGGGCGGCCCCTGCTGGGCGACCTTGCCGTTCTCCATCACGATGACCCGGTCGGCGTCCAGCACCGTCGACAGGCGGTGCGCGATGACGATCCGGGTGGCGTTCAGTGCCTTCGTGGACTGGATGACCGTGCGCTGCGTCTCGTTGTCCAGGGCGCTGGTCGCCTCGTCGAAGAACAGGATGCGCGGGCGCCGGATCAGCGCCTGCGCGATCATCAGCCGCTGCCGCTGCCCGCCCGAGATCGCCCCGTTGCCGGCGACGATCGTGTGCAGGCCCATCGGCATCCGCTTGATGTCCTCGGCCAGCCCCGCCATCTCGGCCGCCGCCATCGCCTCCTCGGGCGTGTACGGCTCGGTGCCGCAGATGACGTCCAGGATCGACCCGGTGAACGGCTGCGCGTGCTGCAGCACCACCCCGCACTGCCGCCGCACCGCCGACTGGTCGAGCGCGGCCAGGTCCTGACCGTCGTACAGGACACTGCCGGAGACGGGCGGGTCGAAGCCGATGAGCAGGCGCAACAGCGTCGACTTGCCGCAGCCGCTCGGGCCGACGACCGCCACGAACTCGCCCGGCCGCACCTCGAAGGAGACGTCGTCCAGGACGAGCGGGCCGTCGTCGGAGTAGCGGAAGGACAGCCTGCGCGCCTCGATCGCCCCGGTCAGCGGACCCGGCCGGGTGCTCGCCCCGCGCACCTCCGGCGCGGCGTCCAGCACCGGCTTGATCTCCTCGAACAGCGGCAGCGCGGCCACCGCCGAGACGAACGCGCCGGTCAGCTGGGTGACCGAGGTCAGCAGCATCGTCACCGACGTGTTGAAGGTGAGGAAGTCGGCCGCCGACAGCGCGCCGCGCGCCGGTCCGGCCAGCAGCATGAACATCAGCAGCGAGCACACCGGCAGATACACCGCGCCCAGCACCGAGTTCAGGTTCTTGATCCGGCCCAGCCGCTGCTGCAGCTCACGGCTGTGCGCGAACTGAGACGCCCACGCCGCGTAGGCGTAGTTCTCGGCGGCGGCCACTCGCAGCTTGGGCAGCCCCCGCAGGGTCTGGAACGCCTGGTTGTTCAGCTTGTTGGTGAGCACGACCAGCTTCCGCTGCCAGCGCACCTGCCACAGCCCCAGCGCCGTGAACACACCCGCGATGACCACCAGCATCCCGATCGCGGCCATCGCCATCGGCACGCTGTACCACAGCAGCAGCCCCAGGTTCATCGCACCGACCGTGACCGCCTGCGCCACCGACGGGCCGACACCGGCCAGCAGCCGGCGGATCGCGCTGATGCCCATCGCCGCGCTCGCCAGCTCACCCGTGGAGCGCTGCGCGAAGAACTTCGTCGGCAGCCGCAGCAGCCGGTCCCACACGGCCGGTTGGAGCGTGGCCTCGATCCGCCCCTCCAGGCGCAGGATGGTGAGGTTCTGCAGCAGCATGAACGCCGCCGCCACCACACTGGAGACCATCACCGCCAGGCACACCTGCACGATCAGCCCGGACTGCGCCCGGGGCACGTACTCGCCGAGCACCCGGCCCGTCGCCACCGGCACCAGCGCGCCGATCGCCACCGTCACCAGCCCGGCCAGCAGCAGCCACGTCAGATCCGAGCCGGTGCCGCGCAGCGTGAACCGCAGCAGCCCCAGCGGCCCGAGCCCCCGCTCGGGCAGCGGCCGGTAGAACATCACCGCACGCGGCTCGAACTCCCCGGCGTTGGCCTTCTCCACCGGCGTCTCCCGGCCGGTCGCCGGGTGCACGGCGACATAGCCGCCACGCCGCCACAGCAGCGCCACCGGCGCCCCGGACAGCGCCCGGTGACCGACCAGCGGTCCCGCGTTCTCCCGCCACCAGCGCCCGTCGAGGCGTACCGCCCGGGTGCGCAGCCGCGAGGCGAGCGCGACCCGCTCGACCGGGTCGAGGCGGTCGTCACCCGTGCCGGACTGCGGCGGCGCGGTCAGCGAGATCCCGGCGGCCTCGGCGACCAGCTTGCAGGCCGCGTAGGTGGCGTCCGCGTCGGCGGCCGTGGTCCGCTGGGCCGAGGTGCGCCCGATGGAGGCCAGCAGCGTCCGGTCGGCCTGGGCGCGCACCGCCTCACCGGCCTTGATGCCGGCGGCCGTCCGCGTCTCGTGGGTGCGCTCCAGCTGCTCGATCCAGCGGTCCAGGGTGGCCAGCAGCCGGTACTGCTGATCGACCATCCCCTGCCACACCGCCGGGTCCATCAGCAGATCGGCGGCCGCCTCCTGGCCGTACAGCGAGCCGTACTGGACGCTGCCGGGCGGCACCTGCATCCAGAAGACATCGTCGTCCGTGACCTCCGCCGGCCGCTCGTCGGCCATCGGCGCCTGGAACAGGATCGACAGGCCGCGGCCGACGCCGAGCGCGAGCGCGTACTCCAGCGGGCTCGTCGTCGGCGGCACGTACTGCGGGTTGCCGTACTCGTCGTAACTCCACGTCTGGGTCTGCGCGGGCTGGTACAGCTCGCGCAGCGCGATGCGGTGCACCACGCAGTCGCGCACCGGGCGGGCGACCAGCGTGTGCTGCGGCCCGGCGACCGGGCCGAGCAGCAGCGAGCCCGCCTCCAGCCGGCCCAGGTGGTGCCAGTGGCCCTGCTGGGCGGCGTCCACCGCGAACAGGTCCAGCGCCCCGGCCGCCACCAGCCACAGCACCTGCGGACCCTCCAGGTCGATACGGCCCAGGCCCGCGCAGTGCAGCGGCGTGCCCAGCTGCCCGAACGCGCCCAGCACCAGGTCGCCTTCGTGTACGGCCGTCATCTCACCGCTCCCTGACCAGCGCCGCGTACGCGCCGCCGCGCGCCACCAGCTCCTCGTGCCGCCCGCGCTCCACGATCTCGCCGTGCTGGAGCACGACGATCTCGTCGCTGTCGCGCACGGTGCTCAGCCGGTGCGCGATCACCACGCAGGCGCAGCCCCGGCGGCGCAGGTTGTCCATCACGACCAGTTCCGTCTCGGCGTCCAGGGCGCTGGTCACCTCGTCCAGGACGAGGATGCTCGGCCGGCGCACCAGCGCCCGCGCGATCTCCAGGCGCTGGCGCTGCCCGCCGGAGAAGTTGCGGCCGTCCTGCTCGACGCGGCTGTGGATGCCGCCGGGCCGGCGCATCACCACGTCGTACAGCGCCGCGTCGCGCAGCGCCTCCAGCACCGCGTCGTCGGGGATCGACGGGTCCCACAGCGCCACGTTGTCCCGGACGGTGCCCTCGAAGAGGAACACGTCCTGGTCGACGAAGGACACCGAGGCGGCGAGCGCGCCGCGCGGGATGTCCTCCAGGCGCTGCCCGTCGATGCGGATCACGCCCTCCCACGGTGTGTACAGGCCCGCGATCAGCCGGGACACCGTCGACTTGCCGCTGCCCGAGCCGCCGACCAGGGCCACCTGCTGCCCCGGTCCGACGGTCAGGTCGAAGCCGGTCAGCAGCGGCTTGTCCAGCGGGCTGTAGCCGAAGGTGATGTTCTGCAGCTCGACATGGCCGTGCAGCCGGCGGGTGGAGTCCGCGCCGCCCTTGCGGCCGTAGAGCGGGTCCGCCCGGAAGTTCTCGACGTCCTTGAGCCGGGCCACGTCGGCGGCGAAGTCCTGGATGCGGCCCGCGACGCCGTTGAGCCGGGTCAGCGGAGCGGTGAACCGGGCCACCAGCGCCTGGAAGGCCACCAGCAGACCGACCGAGATGTGTCCCTCGATCGCCCGCATGCCGCCGATCCACAGGATCAGGGCGCTGTTCAGCGTGGCGAGCGTCGGCGCGACCACGCCCAGCCAGGCGCTCGGCACGCCGAGCCGCTGCTGCTCCTCCAGGGTGGTGGCGTGCTGCCCGGCCCACTTGCGGAAGTAGCCGTCCTCGCCGCCGGTCGCCTTCATCGTCTCGATCAGCTGCAGGCCGGTGTAGGCGGTGTTGGTCAGCCGCGCGTTGTCCGCGCGCAGCTTCGCCGTGCGCGTCGCGCGCAGCCGGACGACCACCCGCATGGCGACGACGTTCAGCAGGGCCACGCCGATGCCGACGAACGTCAGCTGCGGGTCGTAGGTGTACAGCAGGAGCGCGTACAGCACGACGACGACGGCGTCCACGCCGGCCGCGGCGAGGTCGCGGGCCAGCGTCTCGGCGACCTGGTCGTTGGACTGCAGCCGCTGCACCAGGTCGGCCGGGCTGCGCTGGGAGAAGAAGGTCACCGGCAGCCGCAGCAGATGGCGCAGGAAGCGGGCGCTGGAGAGGGTGGAGGAGATGATCCGGCCGTGGTGCAGGTTCGCCTGCTGCAGCCAGGTCAGCGCGACCGTCAGCGCGACGCACGCCGCCATGGACGTGAACAGCACGCCCAGCAGCGAGGTCTGGCCGCCGATCAGGAACATGTCGATGTAGGTGCGGCTCAGCGCGGGCACGGCGGCGCCGACCAGCACCAGCAGCAGGCTCGCCAGCACGGCGGCCGGCAGGGTGCCCGCGGTGCCCTTCAGCCGGGCGGGCATCGCCCCCCACACGCCGGGCCGGCGACCGCCCCGGGTGAAGTTCTCGCCCGGCTCCATCACCAGCACCACACCGGTGAAGCTGCCGTCGAAGTCCTCCATCGGCACGAACCGGCGGCCCTTGGCGGGGTCGTTGACGAACACCCCGCGGCGGCCGAAGCGGCGGCCCATGCCGTCGTAGACGACGTAGTGGTTGAACTCCCAGAACAGGATCGCGGGCGCCTTGACCTCGGCCAGCGCGGCCAGGTCCATCTGCATGCCCTTGGCCGTCAGACCGTAACTGCGCGCCGCCTTCAGCAGGTTGGAGGCGCGTGAGCCGTCGCGGGAGACACCGCAGGCGATGCGCAGCTCCTCCAGCGGGACGTGCCGGCCGTAGTGGCCGAGCACCATCGCCAGGGAGGCGGCACCGCACTCCACGGCCTCCATCTGCAGCACCGTCGGGGTACGCACGGTCTTCGCGCGCGGCTTGGGCACGGAGCGCTTGGGCGGGGCGGCGCGGCGGCGGCCCCGGGTCTCGGGGGCGGCGGTGGTCACGGCAGCAGCCAATCGAGGGGACGCTGGTCGGCCAGCCGGATCGAGCCCGTGGCCAGGGTCATGGAGGTGAGGGCGTACGGCGGCCCGTCCGCGGACGACCAGCGGTAGCCGCTCTTCGTGCGCGAGGACGTGTCCAGCTCCACCGTGACGGCCACCGGGCGGCCCTTCCTGGTGAACTGCTCACCGAGCTGGCTGTCCCCGAGGAACGCGCCGATCGCCTGCGCCGACTGGGCGGTGCGGTCCACGGACTTCACATGGCCGCGCAGCACGCCGTACTGCTGGGCCGGCACCGTCTGCACGGTCAGGTCCACGGCGGCGTGCGCGGGGATGGTCGAGGCGTTCTCGGCCGGCACGTACACCGTCGCGTACAGCGGGTCGTCGGCGTGCGCGACCTTCTCGACGGCCGCCACGTTCGCACCGGTGGAGATGATCTGCCCGATGGTCGCGGCCATCGCCGTGATCCGGCCCGCCGCGACGGTACGCACGGTCGTCTCGCCCTCGGCCGTACGGACCTTGAGCACCGGGGCGTTCGCGGGCAGCCGGGTGCCCTCCTGGGCGAGGACCGCCGTCACCTGCCCGGCGACGGGGCTCTGCAGGACGTAACTGCCCTCCCCGTGGGTGAGGACGGCGGGCGCGCTGACCGTGGAGGCCACCGAGCCGGTCACCGCCCACACCGAGGCGGCCACGATCGCGGCCACGGTCACCGACAGCACGAGCCAGCCCTGCGGGCGGGCGAGACGCACCGGGAGGTCGAGCTCCTCCGGCGACTGGAGCTTGGTGAGAGCCTGTTGGCGGAACTGCACGGTCACCTACATCGGGAACGGCACCGACGGCACACCCGTGGGTCCCGGAGCCGGGGGGCGGCTTCCGGGACCCGGGGGCACGAAAGGGTGCGATCAGAGACCGGCGACCAGGCCGGTGAGCGGGGCGGTGTTCAGGCCGGTGACGCCCTCGACCGTGCCGACGACCGTGTTCACCACGCCGGAGACCGGGGCGATGCCGTTCAGGGCACCGGTGGCGGCGTTCAGGGTGTTGACGGACAGACCGCCCGAGACGTTGTCGAGGTCGGCGTCGGAGATCTCAGCGGTCTGGACCTGGGGGGTGGAGTTCATGATGGAACTTCCCTTCATATGGATATTTCACAAGGGGGGCACCGGGGGTCACGCGGGATCCCGCGGTGCGATGGATGAAAGCACGCGGCGACCGCGCGCTTCCAATCAACGACCCCTCCCACCTGGGCACTTGCCCCCCTCGGGAAGCCAAAGGTGCAGGAGTGCGCACGCCGTGTCGGCGACTTCTTCACACCCCGCACCGCATCGGTGCACACCCCCGCTTGCCGTGTCCGGACCGAATCGGGCACTTGTCGCCAAATGCGGTCCGGGCGCCGCGCGATTGTGCAGATCCGCGGCGCCCGGTGACCTGGTTGAGCATTCGATGTGCAGATTCCCTGAAGCAGAAATTCCGTTCCGTGTCCGCAACCGACCGTCGCCGGACCGATACCGATCGTGTCAGCCGAGCAGCGCGTACACCGCGCTCGCGTGCGCGGCCAGCTCGCCGGAGTCCGCGTCGGCGAGGGTGACGTCCGCGAAGGCCATCCGGCGGCCCACCTTGGTCAGCACCGCCGTGATCAGCACGTCCGCGCCGGTCACCGCGCGCTGGAAGGACGTGGACTGCTGAACGGTCGTCATCGGGACATAGCCGCCGCGCGCCGCCGACACGGCGAGCACGGTGGCGGTGTCGGCGGCGGCCATCAGCGCCTGGCCCGACATGGCCCCGCCCTCCCGGGCCAGCCGGTCCGACCAGGGCAGCCGCAGCACCGCCCGGTCCGCGTGGATCTCCTGCACGGACAGCCCCAGATCCAGCACCCAGGGGGCGAAGTTGTCGGCGAGGATCTTGTCCGCTTCGGTCGTCGTCATCGTCATGACGGGGATTGTTCCCGGCCCGCGCCCGCCGCGCCCGCGTCCTGGCCGAATCGCCGCCCGTGCGGGGGCGGTTGCCGCCCGGCGTTGAACACCCCACGCGCCTCCTGCGTACCAACGGCCATCCAGGCGCCGCTGACCGGGCTGCCGCACGGCAGTCCCGACCCCAACCCCCAGGAGGGCGAGAAGGTTGAGTCACAAGCGAATCCCGAAGCGCAAGGCCGCGATGGCGGCGGGTGGCGTCGCGGCGCTCGGCGCGGCGGCGATCCTGCTGCCGCAGGCCAACGCCTCGCAGGACGGCGCTTCGGACACCGCGGCCCCGAGGACGCTGAAGTCGGCCGACGCCCAGGGCCTGGCCGCACAACTCGCCGGCCTGCTCGGCGACTCCTTCGCCGGCTCCTACTACGACGCGGACAAGCGCCAGCTCGTCGTGAACGTCGTGCCCGGCGACAACAACAACGTCGTCGTCCAGGCCAAGAAGGCGGGCGCGGCCGTCCGCGAGGTCGCCAACAGCCTGGCGGAGCTGAAGTCGGGCGCGCGCACGCTCAGGGCGCAGGCCTCCATACCCGGCACCGCCTGGGCGATCGACCCGCGCACGAACAAGCTCCTGGTCACCGCCGACCGCACGGTGGCCGGCGCGCAGTGGGACCGGCTCCAGTCGACGGTACGGAGTCTCGGCTCCGGCATGGCCACGCTGAAGAAGTCCGCCGGCACCTTCAAGACCTTCGTCTCGGGCGGCGACGCCATCTTCGGCGGCGGGGCGCGCTGCTCGCTCGGCTTCAACGTCACCGCATCCGACGGCTCGCCCGCCTTCCTGACGGCCGGTCACTGCGGGGTCGCGGCCAAGCAGTGGTCCGACTCCCAGAACGGGCAGCCGATCGCCACCGTCGACCAGGCCGTCTTCCCCGGCAACGGCGACTTCTCCCTCGTGAAGTACGACGACCCGAACACGCAGGCGCCCAGCGAGGTGAACGCCGGCGGGCAGACCGTGCAGATCAGCCAGGCGGCGGAGGCGACCGTCGGCCAGCAGGTGTTCCGGATGGGCAGCACCACGGGTCTGCACGACGGTCAGGTCCTCGGGCTCGACGCCACGGTCAACTACCCCGAGGGCACGGTCACCGGGCTCATCCAGACCGACGTGTGCGCCGAACCCGGCGACAGCGGGGGGTCGCTCTTCACCCAGGACGGGCTCGCGGTGGGCCTCACCTCCGGCGGCAGCGGCGATTGCACCTCCGGCGGCGAGACGTTCTTCCAGCCGGTCACGACGGCCCTGCAGGCCACGGGGGCGACGCTGGGCGCGGGCGGCGCGGGTGCCGGGGACGCGGGCCAGGGCGCGGGGGACCAGCAGGCGGGCGGTGACCAGCAGGCCGGTGGTGACCAGCAGGCCGGTGGTGACCAGTCCGGCAGCGGCGCCGGTGACGGCAGCGGTGCGGGCGACGGAACCGGCGCCGGCGACGGCAGTGGCGCGGGCGCCGGTGACGGTTCCGCCGCACAGCAGGGCGCCGGAGCGGAGGGCGGTTCCTCGCTCACGGGGACGAACTGACCCCGGCCCACCCCGGACCCCCTGACCGGTCCACCCGCGGTTCCCGGCCGGCAGGGGAGAGGGTCCGGCCCTCCGGCGGGAGGGCCGGACCCCTCACGCCACGCCCCGGCTCACCTGGCCCGGAGCAGCAGCAGGGCGACGTCGTCGATGCGTTGCTCCCCGGCGGCGTAGTGCCCGATCAGTCGGTCCGCGAGTTCGTCCACCGGCAGCCGCCCCCAGCCGGCGAGGCGCTCGCACAGCTCGGCGAGGGCGTCCTCGATGTCGACGCCCGGGGACTCGATCAGCCCGTCGGTGTACAGCACGAGCAGTGCGCCCGGCCCCAGCTCGACCTCGGTCGTCGCGTACACGGCGGCCGGGTCGATGCCGAGCAGCGGACCGCCGGCCCGGTCCAGCACCTTCACCCGCCCGTCCGGCCGGCGCAGCAGCGGCGGCGGATGCCCGGCCCGCGCCATCACCGCGCGCCCCCGCCCCGGGTCGAGCCGCAGATACAGACAGGACGCGAACAACTCCGAGCCGAGGTCGATCAGCAGCCGGTTGGTGGCGCCCATGACCTCGCCCGGGCTGTGCCCGACCGCCGTGTACGCGCGTACGGCGGTCCGGATCTGCCCCATCAGACCCGCCGCCGTCACGTTGTGCCCCTGCACGTCCCCGATCACCGCCGCCGCGAGCGGAGGGGAGGGCACCAGGTCGTAGAAGTCGCCGCCGATCTCCATGCCGCGCGTCGCCGGCAGATAGCGGGCGGCCGCGTCGATCCCGGGCAGCGACGGCAGCGAGTGCGGCAGCAGCGCCTCCTGCAGCCCGTGCGCCAGCTGGTGCTTGACGTCGTACAGCAGCGCGCGCTCCAGGGCCTGGGCGATCAGTCCGCCCAGGCTCGTCAGCACCGCGCGCTCGTCGGCCGGGAAGGGATGCGGCTCGGCGTAGGCGAGGACGCATGTGCCCACCGGGCGCCCGGAGGCGATCAGCGGAAGATACGCCCACGAGGCGAAGCCGTCCGGGGTGGTGTTGCGGGACGGGTAGAGGCGCTCCAGTTCCCGCTGTGAGGCGAAGAACGCGGGCACCCCGGTGGTCAGGGCCTGGACACCCGGTGTCGCCTCGGTCAGCGGGGTGCCGTCGAACCGCTCGACGACGTGCGGGTCCGGATAGCCGCGGTGCCCGAGCACGTGCAGCCGCCCCGCCCGCGAGCCCAGTAGCACCACGGCCTGGCTGCCGATGGCCGGCGCGAGCTCGTCCGCGACCAGCTGCACCACGTCCTGCACCCCCACCGCCTCGGTCAGCGCCCCGGCCAGGCTCAGCACCTGCGAGATGGTCACCAGCCGGGACGGGGCGTCCCCGGGCTGGGGACCGGCCCGGTGCAGTTCCGAGACGGCCCGGGCCCGGGAGATGCGCACGCTCAGCCCGGTCGTGCTCGGATACAGGCGGAACGACAGCCAGGTGCCGGGCGGCCGCATCGCCACGAACGACGTGACGTGCTGGCTGATCAGCGCCGCCCGGTAGCGGTCCTCGTACATCGGGTCGCGCAGCCAGGGCAGCACCGACCACGGCTGAGCGCCGAGCAGGGTGCCGACGTCGGCGCCCAGCAGCTCACCGGCCGCCGCGTTGACGAACCGGATCCGGCCGTTCAGATCCAGCGAGCACAGTCCGTACGGCAGCCGCGCCACCATCCGGGCCGCCTCCGAGGCGCCCAGCGCGCCGGTCAGGGCCTCCGGAGCCGGGGTGCCGAGCACGTCGGGCTCGGGGCCCAGCGGACGGCCCCGCCGGGCGGCCCGCTCCAGCTGCCGGGCGAGCCGGTCGCAGGCCTCGGTCAGCCGCCGGCGGACCTGCTCCGGGGGCTCGGCCGAGCGGGCGCCGGGCCAGGTGACGAACACCGCCCCGTACAGCGCGTCGTCCGTGGCCAGCGGCAGCGCGGCCAGCGCGAAGGGGTAGGGGAGCACCACCGCGATCCGGGGATAGCGGCGGGCCATCTCCTCCTCGCCGCCCACCCAGACCATGTGCCGCTCGCGGGCCGCCTCCGCGACCGGGATCGGGGCGTTGAGCCCGACCCGCTCCCAGGGGGCCGCGAACGCCCGGGGCATCCCCGCCATCACGGCCATCTCCAGCACCGGCTCGCCGGGGGTGAGCAGGTACACCGCACCGGAGTGCGCCTGGACGGCGTCCAGCATCGCCGTCAGCGCCAGGGACAGCAGCGGCTCGCCGTCCGGCTCCGCGCGGGCTGCCGGCGCAGCCTGCCCGGGCGGCTGCCCGTCGGACACGCCGACCACCTCCTCGCCCGAGTGGGCCGCACAACCGGCGTTCCGGAAAATGCCCGGGGCGCACCACGGCCCCGGCAAAGCCCCAGGGATCAAATCTGCCTCGCCGGGCCCGCCCCCGCACGGCGAACGCCGGGGGACCGCCCTGGCGGGCGTCACGCCGGTGGGGGTCCCGGCGACGGGCGGCGTCCTCGCCGGGCCCGGCGGTGGGCGGGGCGTGCGGGCTGGTTCCGGCGGAGGGTGGGGCGTGCGGGCTGGTTCCGGCCGGGCGGGCGGCCACGCATACCCTTCCGCCCCGTGATCATGCCCCGGCAGTCGAAGCGTGGGTGGTGCACGAGCCAGGCGTGTGCGCCCCCGCGCACCGTGATGGCCGGTTCTCCGCCACCGGCGGACGTCACGAACGCCAACAATGGGGCACGCGTTCACCACCACGTCTCGGGCGCAACGAGCTGAAGGGGCAGCAGTGATCCGGGTACTTCTGGTCCATGACGCGTCTTTGGTGCGGTCGGTCCTCGCGGACTGGCTGCGCCGCGAGGACGATCTGCGCGTCTACGACACTCCGTGGCGGGCCGCGCCGGGCCGGGTGCGCGCGGTGCGGCCCGATGTGTGCGCGGCGGACCTGGAGTGCTCCGACACCCCCGGTGTCCCGCCGCTCACGGAGCTGTGCGGGCGGGGCGCGGAGCGGACGGCACCCCGGCTGCTCGTGCTGGCCGACGCGCACCGGCCGGGGCTGCTCAGAAGAGCCCGCGAGGCGGGGGCGCTGGGCTACGTCGGCAAGGAGGGCCCGCCCGAGCGCCTGGTCGAGGGCATCCGGCGGGTCGCCGAGGGGGAACGTTTCGTCGACGACACGCTCGGCTTCGGCTTCCTGGAGGCCGCCGAGATGCCGCTGACCCGGCGCGAGCTGAGCGTGTTATCCCTCGCCGCCGGCGGCGCCTCCGTCGCGGAGATCGCCGGGAGCCTGCACCTGTCCCACGGGACGGTGCGCAACTACATGGCGGCCATCACCCGCAAGACCGGCGCCCGTAACCGCATCGACGCCATCCGCATCTCCCAGGGCCAGGGCTGGCTGTGAGCCGGCGGCCCAGTGACCGGCCAGCTCGCGGTACAGCGGCGAGCCGGCCAGCAGCTCGGCGTGCGTGCCGTACGCGGTGCGCGGGCCGTCCAGCACCAGTACCCGGTCGGCCCGCCGCGCCGAGCTGATGCGGTGGGCGACGACGACCAGCGTCCCGTCCGCGCGCCCGGCGAAGGCCCGCTCCGCGCGCTCCTCGGCCTGCGGGTCCAGATGGCAGGTCGCCTCGTCCAGCAGGACGAGCGGCGCGTACGACAGATGGGCCCGGGCCAGCGCGATCAGCTGCCGCTCGCCCGCCGACAGCGCCGCCGGGTCCACCGGCGCCTGCGGGCCGCCCAGCCGCTCCAGCAGCTCAGTGAGCCCGACCGCGTCGGCCGCCGCGAGCAGCTCGGCCTCGCGCACCCGGTCCGGCCGCAGCAGGCCGAGGTTCTCGGCGAGGGTGCCGCTGTGCACGTACGCCTCCTGCGGGACCAGCACGCGCAGGGCGGCGGCCCGCGCCGAGGGCACCGGCGTGCCGTACACGCGGATGCCGCCGCGCACGGGTTTGAGCAGGCCCGCGACGAGCGCGGTGAGCGTGGACTTGCCGATGCCGCTGGGTCCGACGACGACCAGATGGCCGCCCGGCGGCAGCGCGAGATCGAGTCCGTCGACCACGGGGGCGGCGCCGGGGCCGTAGGAGAAGGTGACGCCGTCCAGCTGGAGCGCGGCCTCGGCCGCAGGTGGGGTCGGGCCGGGGAGGGGCGCCGGGACGGGCCTGCCCGAGCCGCGGGGGTGCGGCACGGGCGCCGCGGAGTCACCGGGCGCCGACACGGCGCTGTCCGAGGGCCGGGTTTGGGGCACGGGCGCCCCGGACCCACCCGCCTGCTCCCGCGGGGCCAGCCGGCGCAGGACCACCGTCAGACGGGCGCCGCTCGTGCCGAGGCCGTGGACCAGGGTGCGCAGCGCGGGCAGCAGGGACTGGGTGACGTAGGCGAGGGCGCCGACCAGGGCGCCGGGGGTGACGCCCCGGGCGAGCAGCCAGGGCGCCGCGGCCGGCAGCAGCACGGCCGGCAGATGGCCGCCGACGGCGAGGGCCGCCGTGCGCAGCACGGAGAAGCGGGCCAGGGAGCGTGCCGCCCGCAGCTCGGCCTCGACGCCGGCCCCGACGTCCGCCGCGATCCGCTCCTCCGCCCCGGCCGCCGTGATGTCCCGCAGCCCGGGGCAGACGGCGCCCAGGCGCGCGGCGAGCGCCTCGTCGGCGGCGAGGAACGCCTCCTGCCGCCGGGCCAGCGGCCGCAGTGTCACCGCGAACAGGGCCACGCCGGCGGCCAGCGGCGGCCCCACGACGAGCAGCAGCGGCGGGGCCAGGGACAGCAGTCCGGCGACGGCGCCGACAGCGGTGAACACGAACGACCGCGCCACCATCACCAGCCCGGCGAAGGTGTCCCGCGCGATCTCCACCTGCTGGGTCAGCCCGGACAGCGCCCCGTCGTCGGCCTCGCGCACCCCGCGCCGCACCACCCGGGTCACCAGCAGGTCCCGCAGCGGTTCCACGAGGGCGGCGACGGCGCCGTACACCCGCCCGGTGCCCCACGCGCCGGCCAGGACACCCACGCCGGCCACCGCGAGCCAGGCCAGTCCGGCCCCGGAGCGCCCGGCCAGGAACCCGTCGTCCAGGGCGCGGGCGAGTGCGTAGCCGAGCAGGAAGGTCTGCCCGGTCTCCAGCACCGACCAGCCGGCCAGCCGCAGCAGCACCCGCCACCGTCCGCGCAGGAAGCGCAGCCCACGCGCGCAGGTCCCGGCCCCCGGGCGACCGGGGCTCATCGCCGTACCCCGTCCGTGTCCGCGTCCCCGAACACCGCCCGGTAGCCGGGATCCCGCCACAGCGTGGCGTGCGGTCCGACCGCGCGGACGCGTCCGCCGTCCAGCCAGGCCACCGCGTCCGCGCGGGCGGCCGTGGCGGCGCGGTGGGCGACGACCAGGCGGGTGCCGTGCGCGCCGGGGGCGGTCAGGGCCTGGGTGATGCGGTGCTCGGTGACCGTGTCGAGGCTGGACAGCGCGTCGTCCAGGACGAGCAGCCGCCCGCCCCGGGCGAAGGCCCGCGCCAGACCGAGACGCTGGGACTCGCCGCCGGAGCGCGGGGCGTCGGCGCAGAGGGTGGCGTACCCGGCGGGCAGCCGGCGTACGAAGTCGTCGGCGTGCGCGGTGCGGGCCGCTTCCCGGACGCGGGCCGGGGACGGGTGCGGCAGGCCCAGGGCGAGTGCGTCCCGCACGGTGCCGCCGAGCAGGACCGGGCGGTCGAAGGCGCAGGCCACCGCCCCGCGCAGCTCCTCGCGGGACAGCTCGTGCAGCGGTACTCCGTCCAGCAGGACCTCCCCGGCGTCCGGGTCGGCCAGTCGCGCGGCCAGCGCGGCCAGCAGCGACTTGCCCGAACCGGAGCGGCCGACGACGGCCAGCGTGGTGCCGCCGGGCACGATCAGATCGACCCCGTCGAGCACCGTGCGCTCGCCGCGTCGCGCCCGCACCCCGCGCAGCTCCAGGCGTCCGGGTCCGCCCTCGGGCAGGCGGCGCCGACCGTGCGCCGGTGCGGGCACGGCGTGCAGCTCACCCAGCCGTCCCGCCGCCGCGCGGGCCCGCGCCAGGGCGGTGAGCTGCCCGAGGAGCGTGCCGACGCCGGTGGCGAGCACCGCGTACCGGGACGCCGCGAGCAGGTCCCCGGCCGTGAGCCGGTGCCGCGCCAGCAGCAGTCCGGCGACCGCCACCACCGCGAGTTGCAGCAGCGGTGCGACGGCCACCGCTTGCGCGGCGGCCCGGCCCTGCACCTGCCACATCCGGTGGCCGGCGCGCGACAGTTCGGGCAGCGGCCGCAGGATGCGGGCCGTCTCCCGCTCCTGCAGTCCGGCCGCACGGATGGTGCGCCGGCCGGCCACGGCCTCGGCCAGCGCCGCCGCCATCCGCCCCTGCACCCGCTGGTAGTCGGCGACGCAGGCGGAGGTGTCCCGGGCCAGGGCCCGCAGCAACAGCGCGAGCGGCGGCGCACCGGCGAGCAGGACGACCGCCAGCCAGGGGTCGATCAGCGCCAGCGCCACCACACCGCCGGCCGGCACCGCGATCGCGGCCGGCAGCCCGGCCCGCGCGGCGGGCGCCGTGCCGGCCGTCGCGGCGTTGCCCACCAGCCGGGCGACCAGCTCACCCGCTGCGAAGCGGTCCTGGGCACGGGGGCCGAGGGCGAGCACATGGCCCGTCGTGCGGCGGCGCAGCCAGGCGGTGGTACGGGCGTCGACCGTGCCGTGCAGCACCGTCGAGGCCGCGTCCAGCACGGCCGTCAGCAGCACCAGTCCCGCACACAGCAGCACCCACCGCGTGGCGGACTCACGCGCCAGCAGCAGGTCCAAGGTGCGGCCCAGCGCGGCCGGCAGCAGCAGTCCCGCGCCGGCCGCGCCGACGCCGGCCAGGGACAGGGCCGTGCGGCGTGTCGCGCTGTGCCGGGCGGCCGAGCGCAGCAGCGCCCGGCTCTCGCGGGTCACCGTGTCGTCTCGCTGCCGCGGACCTGCCATGCTGCCTGCTCCCCGGGAACGCGTTCGAAGAAGAGTGAGGGCCCCGGGCGGCCCCTCCTCGTGGGAGGACGGCCGGCCCGGAGCCGTGGTCACGCGGCGGGCGTCACAGACAGAGCAGGACGCTCGCCGCGCTGATGCAGGACAGCAGGCTCACCGTGCTGGCGCCGCCGCCGTCGGTGTGCTCCTCGGACTCCAGGGTCTGCAGGTCGAGCAGGGCCATGATCGTGTCCTTTCTTCGATGGGGACAGGGGTGGTGCGACGACCGCCGGAGGGCGGCCGCGTCTTCAGGGCCGCGAAAGCGGCGGGAGGAACGGCAGGTGGGCCGGGCCGGGGCCGTCGAGGGCCGCGCCGAGCGCCAGCAGACAGCCCGCCGTTCCGGTGGCGAGGTCCATGGACAGCCGCATCATCTGGTGGCCGGGGAAGGCGAGTTGGCCCTGGTAGGCCATCGCGTACCAGCCGAGCCCGGCGATCTGGCCGGACAGGCGCTCCGGCGCCGCCCCGGTGCGGCTCAGGTGCAGGATCATTCCGGCGCGGCCCTGGAACAGCCCGGGCTGCGCGTAGAAGCGGGACGTTGCGGCGGTCAGCACACCGGCCCGGACCGCCGCGAACTCCTCGGCGGCGTGCGGCACATGGGCGAGGTAGTCGTCCAGGACCATGCCGATCCCGGCGCTTCCGTCACCGAGGTACGGCAGGGTCCGCCAGCCCTCGTCGACCTCAAGCGAGCCGCCGGGCCGCACCACGCAGCGCTCCAGGTCCCGGCGCAGTGCCGTCCCCGCCGCCTGCAGTAACTCGCCTTCGCCGGTGCGCTCGTACTGCCGCAGCAGGAACAGCGCCGGCCCGCTCGCCCCGCGCAGCAGCCCGGCCCGCCGCTTCGGCGCGGGCGGTTCGGTGAGGCGTCCCACCAGGAGGTGCGCGGCCTCGGCGGCCCGCTCGCCCAGTTCGCTCTCGCCGGTGGCGTCGGCGAGCGCCCCGAGGACCAGGCCGAGACCGGCCAGACCGCCGTGCAGGTCGGAGGAGAGGTGCTGCCAGCGCTCCTTGAGGATGCCCTCGACCAGGTCCAGGGCCCGCCGGCGGTGGCCGAGCAGGTCCAGCACATGGGCGACGCCCGCGAGACCGTCGTACAGGCCGAGCGGGGTGCCCGCCGGTGCCGGGTCGGTGTGCTCCAGCAGCCAGCGCTCGCCCTCGTCGTAGCGCTCGGCGCCGACCGCGGCGAGCGCGTACAGCACGCCGGCCGTGCCATGGGCGAGGCCGAGGCCGCCGCCGTCGGAGAACTGGGCGATGTCGCCGGGGAAGAGCCGGTCGTCGCGCTCCGGCGTCGCCGAGGCCAGGATCGCCTTGACCATCGAGTCCCGGCTGTGCGGCCAGTCGGCGGGATCCACGAGCGGGACGGATCCCGCCGGCCGGCCGGACGCCTCCCGGGTGATCTCGGCCACCGCCTCCGCCAGGAAGCCGGCCGGCACCTCCGGGAACTCCCGGGCGATCACCTGCGCGAGGTGCGCCGCCTTGCCGCGGTCCACCACGAACAGCGTGGTCACCGGCAGGAACAGCGCGAGCCGCAGACAGGCCAGCGCGTAGCGGTCGACGTCGGCGCCCCGCCGGTCGGGCGGCGCGAAGAAGCCGGGGTGCGCGACGACCTGGCGGCCGTGCTCCTCGACCGGGGCCGCCGCCTCGAAGTCGAGCAGGCACACCGACTCCTCGTCGGGGGCGACCATGATGTTGAACACGTGCAGGTCGTTGAAGACGATCCCGCGCGCGTGCACCTTCTCCACGGCCTGCTCCACGGCCCGGTGGATGCGCACCGCCCACGCCGTGTAGGCGGCGACCTCCCCCGGGTCCGGGTCCGGGGCGAGCAGCGGATGCCGTTCGGCGAAGAACGCGTTCAGCGGCCGCCCCTCGACGAAGTCTGTCACCAGGAACCGGTGGTCACCAAGCGTGAACCAGTCCCGGACCTCGGGCACCACGCCGGTGCCCGAGAGCCGCTCCAGCGCCTCCTTCTCCCGCTCCAGCCGGGCGATCGCGTCGGCCCCGTCGGAGGCCAGCCCCGCGTGCGGACGGGCCTCCTTCAGCACCACCTTGCGGCCGGTGCGGGTGTCGGTGCCCGCGTACACCCCGCCGCCGTTGGAGAAGTGCAGCGCCTTGTCGATGCGGTACGGCAGCTCGCCCACCGTCGTGGTGTTGCGCGCCGCCAGATGGGGCTGGAGGAACTCGGGGAGCGTCACCCACTCCGGTACCTGGAAGGAGGGCGTCCGCCGGTCGGGCACCAGCCGGCCCTCCCCGTCGCGCACCGCGGGCACCAGCGCGCCGCGCTCGTCGACGACGTAGGACCGCGCGAAGGCGCCGTAGCGGACGTACAGCGGGCCCTCGCCCCAGCGTAGGTCGGTGAGGATGTACGGGCCCTCGAAGCCCTCCAGCAGGGCGCCCAGCTCGCGCAGCACCGTGTGCAGCCGCTCCTCGCCGTCCGGGTAGACGGTGACGAACTTGCCGCTGGTGTCGCGGCCCGCGTACTTGGCGTTGCGCAGGTGCAGCAGGTGCGGGCCGGGCACGAACTTGAACGGGATGCGGCGCGGCACGCAGTAGTCCCACACGATCGCCGCGATCTGCTCGGCGTTGGCCCGGGTGGCCGAGGCGTGGATCTTCCAGCCCTGGGCCGGCCCCGCCAGCGGGCGGCCGTCCTCGGCGAGCGGGGTCAGCGTCAGCCAGTCGCCGACCCGCGCGGCCGTCCATCCGGCGGGCACCTCGCGACGCGCCGCCGCGAACAGCGGTGCGGTCTGCGCGCCGCCGTCCGACAGCCGGTCGGGCGTGTCGTAGAAGTGAGGGTCCGCGAGGGCGTACACCTCGTACCGCTTGTCCATGCCTCCCCTTCCGTGGCCCGCCCCAGAGACTTCCAGTGCGCGGACGGCCACCGACAGTCACGACTGTCACGAGATCGCCGTGCGGAACGCACGCGTCAACACATGTTCGGATCGTTTCGAGCAGGTGTGCGGGCCCGTGCGGAACGGTCGCAGGGGCTGCGCGGGCGTCCGGTACGCGCTGTAATACGGACGTGGTCAGTGAGGGAGCTGCGGGACGCAGAGCGCGGACACTGCGTGCCGAGGACGCCCTCAAGGCGCTCACCCGTGCTCCCGACTCACCCGAACGGGTGCGGCAGGTGCTCGAACAGGCACTGGTGTTCGCCGGCGCCCATCTGGCCGCCCTGTACACCCCGGGCGAGGACGGTGACCTGCTGTGCCTGGTGGAGTCGGCCGGCGTGCCGAGGCCCCTGTACGGCCTGCGCGACACCTACCCCATGTCCGGGCGCTCCCCGGCCGCCGAGGCCCACCGCACCGGGCAGGCGGTGTGGCTCGGGCCCGGCGAACTCGCCGCCCGGGCGCCGGCCCGGCGCGTCACCGCACAGGACTTCCACCTGGCCGCGCTGCCCCTGCCCGGCGCCGCCGGCTGCCTGCTCGCCGTCAGCGAGGAGGACGACGGCTTCGACAGCGACGCCCGCGGCTACCTGGAGCTGGTCGCCGATGCCGTCGCCGCGCCCCTGCCGACGGCGGCCGCCGATTCCGGGGAGCTGCCCGCCAACGCCTTCAGCCTCGCCATGGACAGCGGGCGCGTCGCGGTCGGCGACGGCATCCTGCACCTGTTCGGGCTGGCCCGCGACGAGTTCGACGGGAACGTCGAGACGCTGCTCGGCCTCACCGTCCCCGAGGACCTGCCCGCACTGATGTCCGTCGTCGAGGCCGACCACATGTCGATCGGCGACCGCGAACTGGAGTTCCGCATCCTCCAGCCGGCCGGACCCCCCAAGTGGCTCAGGCTGCGCGGCCGGCTGCTGCCCGGCGGCGAGGGCCGGCCGCTGCGGCTCGTCGGCACCGTCGACGACACCTCCGAGCTGCGCTCCGACGTCACCGACGTGGCCCGGGTGCAGCGCCTGGCCGCCATCCTCGCCAACGCGGGCACCGTGCGGGACGTCAGCCAGGCCGTCGTGGCCGCCCTGCGCAGGCCGCTGCGCGCCGACCGGATCGCGCTCGCCGAGCTGGAGGGCGACCGTCTCGTCGTCACCGTCCTCGACCCGCCCGAGCCGGAGGTGTGGCCCGAGCTGTGGCGGCTGGAGTGGCGCAGCGAGTGGCCCGACGCGCCCGTGCGCGCCATGCCCACCCTCGCCGCCGCGCTGCGCGAGGGCCGCGCCCAGATCTGGCCCGCCGGCACCGCCCTGGAACCCGCCCTGGCCGACGTCGGCCCCGGCGGCCTGGCCGTGCTGCCGCTGCCCGCCGGCACCCGCATGGCCGGGGCCTGCCTCATCGGCTGGGACACCCCGCACGACTTCGGCCCCGACGAGCGTGCCCTGCTCACCGCCTCCGCCGGCCTCGCCGGGCAGGCCCTGATGCGCGCCCACGCCTTCGACGCCGAGCACGAACTGGTCGGGATGCTCCAGCGGCAGCTGCTGCCGCGCCGCCTGCCCACGCTGCCCGGCGCGGTCGCGGTGGCCCGCTACCTGCCCGCCACGGCCGGTCTGGAGGTCGGCGGCGACTGGTACGACGTGATCCCGCTGCCCGACCACCACGTCGCCCTCGTCATCGGCGATGTCCAGGGCCACAGCACCGCCGCCGCCACCGTCATGGGGCAGATGCGCACCGCGCTGCGCGCCTACGCCGTCGAGGGACACCCGCCGGACGTCGTCGTCTCGCACGCCAACCGGCTGCTCGCCGATCTGGAGACCGACCTGTTCGTCACCTGCGCCTACGTCGACCTCGACCTGGAGTCCGGCTCCGCGTGGTGCGTGCGGGCCGGGCACCTGCCGCCCGTGCTGCGCCACCCCGACGGCTCCACCGAGATCCCCGAGTCCGAGGGCGGCCCGCCGCTCGGTGTCCTCGCGCAGGCGGAGTTCCCGCTCGGCCCGCTGTCGCTGCGCCCCGGCACGGTTCTCGCGCTGACCACGGACGGCCTGGTGGAATCCGTGGACGCCGACATCGACACCGGCATGAACCGGCTCGCCCGCGAGCTGGCCGCCTGCGACGTCTCCCACCTCGGCATGGTCGCCGACGCCCTCCTCGGCAGCGCCCACCGCAGCGACGACGTCGCCCTGCTCCTGCTGCGCTACGACGGCATGGCCTCGCGTCCGCTGCGGGAGAGCTGGACGGTGTGGCGGGTCCCGCAGGCCGTCGGCCACGCCCGCCGCTTCGCCCGCCGCACCATGCGCGCGTGGGGCGTCCCGCACGACGACGTCGACGCCGCCCTCCTCGTCGTCTCCGAACTCGTCACCAACGCCCTGGTGCACACCGAGGGACAGGTCCGGCTCGGCCTCACCCTGGTCAACCACCGGCTGCGCATCGCCGTCACCGATGCCTCGCCGCGGACCCCCGTCAAGCCGACCAGCATCGGCTGGGAGGCCACCGGCGGGCGCGGCATCCTCCTGGTGGAGGCCGTGTCCGACTCCTGGGGGACGGTGCCGGTCAGCGGCGGCAAGCAGGTGTGGAGCGAGATCGCCCTCGTGCGCTGAACGCCTCCGGCATCCCTGTGTCATCGGCCGTGTGCGGGTAACCCGGCTCCCGCACAACCGCTGACAGAAGGAGTACGTCATGACCCAGCACGTCCGCGACATCATGACCGCCGACCCGGTCACCGTGGAGCCGCAGGCCTCCGTCACGTCCGTGGCCCGGCTGATGCGGGACCAGGACCTCGGCGCCGTCCTGGTGACCGACGGCGACGATCTGCGCGGTCTGGTCACCGACCGGGACCTGGTCGTGCGGGCCCTCGCCGAGGGCGGCGACCCGGAGCAGACGACGGTCGCGCGCGCGTGCAGCGACGACCTGGTGACCGTCGGGCCCGACGACGAGCTGAACGTGGCGGTCCAGGTGATGCGCGAGCACTCCGTACGCCGGGTCCCGGTCGTCGACCACGGACACCCGGTCGGCATCGTCTCCCTGGGCGACCTGGCGATGGAACGCGACCCGGACTCCGCCCTCGGAGACATCAGCGCGGCCCGCCCCAACACCTGACGCCCCCTACACCTGCCACCGCCCCGGCCCCGCCGCCACCGCCCGTGGCCGGGGCGGCCGACGCCCGCTCGTGCCGCGCGTGGGGTGGGCTCGCTCGTGCCCTGCCGGCGTCCACACGAGCCGCTCGTGATTCGCTGGCCCGTAGCCGGGCCTGTTGGCGTCCGCTTGCGCCGCGTGGGGCCTGCCCATGCCCGGACCTGCCGGCGTTGCCGCGCGTCTGCGGGCCCGCTTGGGCCCGCGCGCGTCGGCGCCCGTCAGGCCCGCCTGCGCGCGTCATCGGGCCCGCCCGGCCGACGCGCGTCGCCGCCCGCCCGTGTCCGTGCCCGCGCCTGACGACCCGCGGCGAGCCGCCGCGTTCAGCGGCTGAGTAGGCGCGTCGGCGACCCCCTGGCCGCGCCCGGCCGTGCGGCGGCGGCCGCCCGTAACCGCGCCCGGCGGTGTCCGCGCGGCGGCGCCCGGACCCGTGACCGCGCCCGCCCGTTTGTGGCCACGCGTCGGCCCCCGGCGGGGCCGCGTTCCCCGCCCGTGCCCGTCCCCACCCGCATCCGAACGGGTGCTGTGCGCGGGGCGCCCGTCCGTGGCCGGACCCGGCTGTGGCTGCGGCGGTGCCCGGAACGGTGGACGTGCCCGCCCGTGGCCACGCGTCGGCTTCCGGACGTGACCGCGCCCCCGCCCGTCCCCCCCCGCGCACCCGAACGGGTGCTGTGTGCGGGGTCCGCGGGTGTTTCCCCCGTCCTGGTGTGCGGGCCGCACCCCCGTGGGGGAGGGACACCACCGTGGGTCCCGTGGCACAGGAGGCGGACGGACGTGGAGCGGCAGAGCCGGTCGGAGCCGACGGCGGAGCGGACCAGGGGCGAGCGGCTGGCCGCGGCCGTCGACGCGCGGCTGCCGGTCACCGAGGGCGGTGGCCTGCTGCGCAAGGCCTTCCCCGACCACTGGTCGTTCCTGCTCGGCGAGATCGCCCTGTACAGCCTGCTGGTGCTGGTGCTCACCGGCGTCTGGCTGACCTTCTTCTTCGACCCCGAGATGCGCGAGGTCGTGTACCACGGCCGGTACCTGCCGCTGAGCGGCGTGCGGATGTCGGCCGCCTACGAGTCCACCCTGCGCATCAGCTTCGACGTGCGCGGCGGTCTGCTGATGCGGCAGGTCCACCACTGGGCGGCGCTGGTGTTCGCCGCCGCGATCGGCGTGCACCTGCTGCGGATCTTCTTCACCGGCGCCTTCCGCCGCCCCCGCGAGCTGAACTGGGTCATCGGCGTCACCCTGTTCATGCTCGCCCTGGCCGAGGGGTTCGCCGGCTACTCGCTGCCCGACGACCTGCTGTCCGGCACCGGTCTGCGCATCGCCCAGGGCATCGTGCTGTCCGTGCCCGTGGTCGGCACGTATCTGGCGTTCTTCGCCTTCGGCGGCCAGTTCCCCGGGCTCGACTTCATTTCCCGGCTGTACCCGCTGCACATCCTGCTGCTGCCCGGTGTCCTGATCGGCCTGGTGACCGTGCACCTGCTCCTGGTGTTCCACCTCAAGCACACCCAGTGGAGCGGCCCCGGCCGCACTGAGCGCAACGCCGTCGGCAAGCCGATGGTGCCGCAGTTCACGGCGGGTTCGGCGGGGCTGTCCCTGATGGTCTTCGGCGTGCTCTGCGTGCTCGGCGCCGTCGCCCAGATCAACCCGGTGTGGGTGTACGGCCCCTACCGCCCCGACCAGGCCTCCACCGGCTCCCAGCCCGACTGGTACGTCGGCTTCCTGGAGGGCGCGCTGCGCCTGGTACCGCCGTGGGAGACGAACGTCGCCGGCCACACCCTGATGTGGAACGTCCTCCTGCCCGCCGTCGTACTGCCCGGCCTGCTGTTCCTGGTGCTGTACCTGTACCCCTTCGTCGAGCAGCGGCTGACGGGGGAGTGGCGAACCGAGCAGCACCTGTGCGACCGGCCCCGCGACCGGCCGGTCCGCACCGGCCTGGGCGCCGCCGGGGTCACCTTCTACGCCGTGCTGCTCATCGGCGGCGGCAACGACGTGGCCGCCGCCACCTTCCGCATCTCCGTCAACGTCATGACCTGGACCCTGCGCGTCCTGCTCGTGCTCGCGCCGATCGCCGCCTTCTTCCTCACCCGCTGGCTGTGCCACGCCCTGGCCGACGAGGAGCGCGAGCACCTTCAGGAGGGCGTGGAGACCGGGGACGTACGGCAGACCGTTCAGGGCGGCTACGAGGAGAGCCGCCGCCCCGTCACCACCGTGCGGCCCGGCGCCCCGCGGCCTCGGCTCACTCCTGGTCCTCGCCCCGGTGAACGTACTGGAACGCCATCCCCAGAACCCCCCGAGCCAGCACCGCCATCCCGATGAGGAACAGCCACAGCCCGTAGACCACACCCGTGGCCGACAGCGCGAACCCGGCCGCCGTGACCACGGGCCAGCGGCTCGCCGCCGGGAAGAACTCCACCGGCCCGGCGGCGTCCGCGACCTCGGCGTCCTTCCGGTCCTGCGGGCGCCGGCCCCGGCGCCGGTACTGCACGGCGCTGAAGAAGGACACCAGAGCGGCCATCAGGAACGCCACCACGAGCACCGCCGAGCCGGCCGGCTCGCGCGACCAGAAGCCGTACAGCGCGGCGACTCCCGCGAAGAACAGCGCCACGCCCCCGAACAGCACCGACTCCGTCCTCACCGCTGCCCCACCTCCTTCGACCGCCGGGCCACGTACGGATGGTGCAGGTCGAAGGCCGGGGACTCGGAACGGATGCGCGGCAGGGCGTGGAAGTTGTGCCGCGGCGGCGGGCAGGAGGTCGCCCACTCCAGGGAGCGTCCGTACCCCCACGGGTCGTCCTCGGTGACCACCCGGCCGTGCCGGGCCGAGTACCAGACGTTGTACAGGAACGGCAGCGTGGACACGCCCAGCAGGAACGCGCCCGCCGTGGACAGGGTGTTGAGCAGCGTGAAGCCGTCGGCGGGCAGGTAGTCGGCGTACCGGCGCGGCATGCCCTCCTCGCCCAGCCAGTGCTGCACCAGGAACGTCAGCTGGAAGCCGGGGAAGAGCAGCCAGAAGTGCGCCTTGCCGAGCCGCTCGTCGAGCATCCGGCCGGTCAGCTTCGGCCACCAGAAGTAGAAGCCGGCGAACATCGCGAAGACCACCGTGCCGAACAGCACGTAGTGCAGGTGCGCGACGATGAAGTACGAGTCGGTGAGGTGGAAGTCCAGCGGCGGGGAGGCGATCAGCACCCCGCTCAGCCCGCCCAGCAGGAAGGTCACCAGGAAGCCCAGCGACCACAGCATGGGCGTCTCGAAGGAGAGGGAGCCGCGCACCATCGTGCCGATCCAGGCGAAGAACTTGATGCCGGTCGGCACGGCGATCAGGAACGACATCAGCGAGAAGAACGGCAGCAGCACCGCCCCGGTCGCGAACATGTGGTGCGCCCACACCACCGCCGACAGCATCGTGATGGTGACGGTCGCGCCGATCAGCGGCAGATAGCCCCACAGCGGCTTGCGGCTGAAGACGGGGATGATCTCGGAGATGATCCCGAAGAACGGCAGCGCGACGATGTAGACCTCCGGGTGCCCGAAGAACCAGAACAGGTGCTGCCACAGCAGGGCGCCGCCGTTGGCCGGGTCGTAGACGTGCGCGCCGAACTTGCGGTCCGCCTCCAGGGCGAGCAGCGCGGCCGTGAGCACCGGGAAGGCGGGCAGGATCAGGATCGAGGTGAACAGTACGTTCCAGGTGAACAGCGGCATCCGGAACATGGTCATGCCGGGGGCGCGCAGGCACATGATCGTGGCGATGAAGTTCACCGCGCCCAGCGTCGTCGACACACCCGCCACGACCAGCCCCATCGCCCACAGGTCGCCGCCCGCCCCGGGTGTGTGGATCGCGCTGTTGAGCGGCGCGTAGGCGAACCAGCCGAAGGAGGCGGCCCCGCCGGGCACCAGGAACCCGGAGACCACCATCAGCCCGCCGAACAGGTACATCCAGTACGACAGCGCGTTCAGCCGCGGGAACGCCACGTCCGGTGCGCCGATCTGCAGCGGCATCACGGCGTTGGCGAACCCGGCGAACATGGGCGTCGCGAACAGCAGCATCATGATGGTGCCGTGGATGGTGACGAACTGGTTGTAGCCGTCCTTGCTCAGCACCTGCAGCCCTGGACGCGCCAGTTCCGCGCGCATGGCCATGGCCAGCAGACCGGCCAGCAGGAAGAAGCAGAACGCCGTCACCAGATACAGATGCGCGATCACCTTGTGATCGGTCGTGGAGGTCCAGCGCAGCAGAGCCGCGCCGAGCGCCCGCCCGGCCGGTCTCGGCCCTCCGTCCGGTGTGTGCCGTGCCCTCAGATCCGTCATCGCTCTCCTCCCCGGACCGCGGCGACGCTACCGCCGCACTCCGGGCAGACGTCCGCGCCACGCAGGGACCGGGCGGCGAGGTGCGTCCTACGGCGTATCCGTGGCCGCCGGCCGGGTACCCGCCGCTCATGGACACCTCTTCGAACCTGGCTGCGGCGACGGGCAGCGTCGTCGGTGTGGTCGCCGTGCTGGCGGCCGGCGTCATCATCACCGGTGCCCTGGTGTGGGCGATCCGGCTCGGCATCAAGGTCCGCCGGCGCGAACACCGCGCGCCCCGCCCCGAGGAGCAGCCGACCCTGCCGCCCTCCGGCCCGGTCCGCGAGGTCAGCGAGCGCCGCGCACCCGACGAGACGCCCCGCGCCTGGAAGGACGGCGAGCGCCTCACCCCGCACGAACTGCACTCCGGCGGCGGCCGGTTGGGCCGCGACCAGCGGCGCCCGCGCTGGGAGGACGGCTCCGGCGGCTCGTTCGGCAGCGGCGGACCCGGTGGCTCCTGAATACCCCGTGCACCGCTGGGACGTCTGTTTGAATCCGGTATGTCCCGGGGACCCGGCGACGTAGTGCGAGGAAAGAACGCGCACGCAGCCGAAGGAAGATGAGAAGCCGTGACGACCGCGCAGTCACCCGAGAAGACCGCCGTCCGCCGACCCGAGACCGGCTGGGCGAGGGCCCGCCGGCTGCGACGCCAGCGTGCGCTGCGCACCTGGCTGCCCGCCGTCGAGGACCCGACCGGACCGCCCGCGGCGCACACCGGCGCCGAATGGAACATCGTCCGGGGCGAGGACTGAGCCCGGCGCCGGTCCGCGCCCTTCGCGCGGCTCGTCAGGCGTGCGTCTTGGCGAGGAGTTCCAGGATCTCGTCGGTCGTGCCCGTCTCGCCCAGCCGAGGGAAGATCCGCCGGACACTGTGGGTGTGCGCTTCGGCGTCCATGTCGCTCATGGCGTCCGTGGCGAGGGTGACGTGGTAGCCGTGCTCGTGCGCGGCGCGGGCCGTCGATTCCACGCCCATGCTGGTGGCGATCCCGGTCAGCACGATCTGCGTCACCCCGCGGCGGCGCAGCTGCACATCCAGGTCGGTGCCGTGGAAGGCACCCCAGTTGTGCTTCGTGACGGCGATGTCACCCGCGTGACCGGACAGCTCCGGCACGATCACGTCCCAGCCCTCGGGGCGGGCACCCCCCGCCCTGGGGGTTTCGGTGCGTCCGGGCACGGCGTCCGCGCCGTCGGCCGCGAACGACACCCGCACCAGCACCACCGGCAGGCCGCGCTCGCGGAACGCGTCGGCCAGCCGGGCCGACCGGGCGACGACGTCGGCACCGGAGTGCGGCTGCACGGGCGCGGCGGCGATGCCCGCCTGAAGGTCGATCACGACGAGAGCGGTACGCGGGTCGAGTGCGGTGACAGCCATGGGCGGGCCTTTCGGTGCTCGGGCGGGTTCTTCGGGGCGTGAAGGGCTCGGGGTGGAAGGGGGACCCGGCGCCGGCCGGGCCGTCACGGCTGCGACAGCCGCTCCAGCAGCGCCAGAGCCTGAAGCACTGTGCGCCGCTCGGCCTGTGTGTAGCGGTCCTGCAGGGCGCGGGCCAGCCACTCCTCGCGGGCCTGCCGGTCCCCGGCGACGCGCTCCTGCCCGGCCTCGGTCAGGGTGACCAGCTGGCGCCGCCCGTCGGCGGGGTCGGGGCTGCGCCGGATCAGCCCGTGCTGCTCCAGCGCGGCCAGCGTGGCGGCCACGGACTGCGGGCGCACGCCCTCGGCCGCGGCGAGCGCGCTCGCCGTCGCCGCGCCGTGCTTGCCGACCAGGGTCAGCGCGGACACCTGTGACGGGGTGAGCGCGTCGTCCCCGGCGACCTCACGGACGCGGCGGCGCAGCCGGCTGATCAGGACCCGCAGCTCCTGGGCCGCGCGTGCGGCATCGGCGGAGATGTGCGCGGAACGGCCTGCGTCCTGGTGGTCCATGGGGGGAACGGTAATTTCTTCAGGTGAAACTGTCCAGTTGAAGCTGTTCAGTTAAGACTGAACAGTTTCACCTGAAGGAAGGGTGCGCGTGTCCGGCCCCCCGGCGCCGTACGCTGAGCTCGTGCGCCTGCTGCTGATGTCCGACACCCATCTCCCCAAGCGCGCCAAGGAGCTGCCGGCGCCGCTCCTCGACGAGCTGGAGCACGCCGACGTCGTGCTGCACGCCGGGGACTGGGTCGACACCGCCACGCTCGACCTGCTGGAGAGCCGCAGCCGACGGCTCGTCGCGGTGTACGGCAACAACGACGGGCCCGAGCTGCGCGCGCGACTGCCCGAGGTGGCCCGCGCCGAGCTGGGTGGCCTGCGCTTCGGCGTGATCCACGAGACCGGACCCGCCCAGGGCCGGGAGGCCCGCTGCGCCGCCCGCTTCCCCGACCTCGACGTCCTGGTCTTCGGCCACAGCCACATTCCCTGGGACACCACCGCACCCGGCGGCCTGCGCCTGCTCAATCCCGGCTCCCCGACCGACCGGCGCCGCCAGCCCCACTGCACCTACCTGACCGCGACCGCGGCCGACGGCCGCCTCACGGACGTGGTCCTGCACCGGCTGCCGCCACGCTGACCCTGTCGCCGACCTCGGCGTGACCCGGACACGGGCCGGGCCGCCTCACCTCGGTGGAAGCGGCCCGGGCGCTGCGAGTGGATTGCGCTGTCACGGACCTCCTTCATCCGACGGTCTCCGTAGCGGCGACGCATGCGGTGCATGCCTCGTCCGTATAGGGCGTGACTACCCCGAAATGTCCGTATCACACCCCGCACGCCAACCGATTTTCCCGGGGCCGTTTGACCCTCACCTCACGTCAGGGTTCAGGCTGAACCCCGACGAAAGGGCAGGTGGATGAGCTACAGCGTGCGACAGGTCGCGGACTTCGCCGGGGTGACGGTGCGGACGCTGCACCACTACGACCGCGCCGGACTGCTCACGCCCAGCGGCCGCAGCCACGCCGGATACCGGCTCTACGACGACGCCGACCTGGCGCGGCTGCAGCAGATCCTCTTCTACCGCGCCCTCGGCTTCCCGCTGGAGCGCATCGCGGCCGTCCTCGACGACCCGCAGGGCACCGCGCTGGAGCAGCTGCGGGCCCGGCACCGCGAGCTGCGCGAGGAGATCGCGCGCCTGGAGCGGCTGGCCGGTCTCGCCGAGCGGGCCATCGAGATCCAGCAGACCGGCGTGCCGATGGGCCACGAGGAGCGCGCCGAGATCTTCGGCGAGATCACCTTCGACCTCAGCTACGCCACCGAGGCCGAGCTGAAGCACGGGCAGTCGCCGGGACAGCGGGAGGCCATGGCACGGGCCGCGGCGCACGGCAAGGAGGACTGGCGCCGGCTGATGGCCGAGGCCGCCGACTGGCGGCTGCGGCTGCTGGCGGCGTTCGACGCGGGCGTGCCCGCCGACGGCGAGCGGGCCGCGGGCCTCGCCGAGGAGCACCGGCAGCACATCACCCGGTGGTTCACGCCCTGCCCACCCGACATGCACCGGCGCATCGCGGACGACTTCCACGCCGATCCGAGGGCCTTCGCCCTGGTCGTGCCGCCCTCCCAGCAACGCCCGGGCCTCGCCGCCTATCTGCGCGACGCCGTCCACGCCAACGCCCGGCGCCGGACCGAATCCGAGGGGACCCCATGAGAATCCTGATCGCGGCGGCCGGGTCACGCGGTGACGTCGACCCCTACACCGGTCTCGGTGCCGCCCTGAGCTCCGCCGGACACGACGTCGTCCTCGCCGCCACGCGGACCTACGAGCCCCTGGTGCGCGAGGCGGGCCTGGGCTTCAGGCCGCTGCCCGCACCGGCCCGCGGTGACGTCGCCGGCAAGCGCCGGCTGATGCGCGCGGCGGCCGCGTACGCCGACGAGCTGGGGCGCGGCTTCGCCGACGCCGTCGATCCCGGCACCGATCTGCTCCTGCTGTCGGCCACCACCGCCCCGCTCGGCCGGCACCTCGCCGAGGCGACCGGCATCCCCCACCTGGACGTGCACCTCCAGCCCACCGCGCCGACCGGTGCGTTCCCGCCTCCGGTGACCGGCGGCCGGTCCCTGGGCCGGCTCGGCAACCGCGCGGCGGGCCACTTCGCCCTGCGCATGACCGACCGGGTCTACGCCCCGGCGGTCGCCGCGCTGCGCGAGCGCCTCGGCCTGCCGACCCTCACCCCGTCGGCCGCGCGCCGCCGGCGGCGGGAGCGCCGTACCGTGCTGCACGGCGTCAGCGCGGCGCTGGTGCCCCGCCCCGCCGACTGGCACCCCGGCCTGGAGATCGTGGGCCCCTGGTGGCCGTACGTCGCCCCGGAGCGCCGGCTGCCCGCCGAGGTGGAGGACTTCCTGCGCGCCGGGCCACGGCCGGTGTTCGTCGGCTTCGGCAGCATGGCCGCCGGACACGGGGAGCGGCTGAGCGAACTCGCCGTCGCCGCGCTGCGCCGCGCCGGGCTGCGCGGCATCCTCCAGTCCGGCAGCGCCGGGCTCGCCGCCGAGGGCGACGACGTGCTGACCGTCGGGGACGTGCCGCACGCGCTGCTGTTCCCCCGCGTGGCGGCGGTCGTGCACCACGCCGGCGCGGGCACCGCACACGCCGCCCTGCGGGCCGGGGCGCCCGCCGTGCCCGTGCCGGTGGCGGCGGACCAGCCGTTCTGGGCGGCCCGCCTCGCCGGGATCGGCGCCGCCGCCGCGCCGATCCCGTTCCGCTCCCTGACCGCGGCCCGCCTGGCCGAGGCGCTCACCGCCGTCACCCGGGAGACGGAGTTCTCGGTGGCCGCGGCACGGGCCGCCGAGCGGCTCGCGGCCGAGGACGGGGCCGGCGCCGTGGTCAAGGCCGTCGACCGGGTGCGTACCGGATGACGCTCAGCTGCCCGGCGCGGTCCAGTCGGCGGCCACATGGCCGAGCCGCACCCGCTGCGGATGGTCGCCGACCGGGACCGACACCCGCTTGCGGCCGGTGGCGAAGTCGATGGCGGTGACCTGGTCGGCGCCGCTCTCGGAGATCACACAGTCCCGGCCGTCGCCGCTGACCGTGGCCCAGTAGGGCTTGGACGCGGGCACGAGCGGGCCCTCCTGGAGGGTGGCGCGGTCGACGACGGTCGCGTAGTCGTCCATCGTGCCGGCCACGCACAGCTTGCCGCCGTCGGGCCGCATCGACAGGCCGTGGTGGCGCGAGTCGTTGACGAAGGTGGTGCGGTCGTCGCCGGTGGCGGGGTTCTTCGGCAGGGTCTTGGTCCGGGTGATCCGGTCCGTGGCGACGTCGTACTCGAAGAAGCCGTTGAAGAACGACACCTGGAAGTACAGCTTCGACTCGTCGGGGGAGAAGACGGCCGGCCGCACCGCGTCGGAGTAGTCCTTCAGCCCGATCGCGTCGAGCCGCTCCCGCATGTCGATCACCTTGACCGGCTTGTACGTCGTCGCGTCGACGACCGTGATGTGCCGGTCGCCTTTCGTCCAGTCCAGCCACGGCGCGTCCAGCGCGGTGTTCACGTCACCGATGGCCATGTTCCACAGGTACTTGCCGTCCTTGGTGAAAATGTTCTCGTGCGGCTTGTCCCCGGTGGCGAAGGAGCCGAGCTGCCGGCCGGTGACGATGTCCAGGACATGGACGGTGTTGGAGGTGGACGCGGAGACCGCGACGCGGGTGCCGTCGGGGGAGACGGCCATGTGGTCGGCGCGGTAACCGGACACCGGGAAGCGCCAGTTGAGCTTCCCGGTGGCCAGGTCGATCGACACGACGTCGGCGAAGCTGGGCCGCGAGACCACCACCGACCGGCCGTCGGGCGTGGAGTACATGTCGTCGACGAACTGGTCGTGGCCCTCGCCGACGCTGTTGCGGATCGCCATGAAGTACACCCACTTGACCGGGTCGGCGTTGATCTCCGCGAGCCGCTGCTCCTTGTCCGGCACGACGTCGATCCGGCCGATCCGGGCGAAGTCGCCGGTGGAGGCGATGATGTCGGCGGTGCCGTCCCAGTTGTTGCCGACGAACAGGACCTCCCGCAGGCCGCCGGCATCGGCGCGGGCGACGCTCGCGGGCACGCCGGCCGCGAGCGAGAGGGCGGCGGCCAGGCACAGCAGTCGGGGTCTGAAGGCGGGCATGACGGCTCCTCGGGGTGGGGTGGAACCCGAACACACGTGATGCGCAAGGTACTTACTGCAAAGTAAGGAAGGGAGGCCTGCTCGGCAAGACCGTGGACGCACCCTGGTGCACCGGGCGCCCTCGACCGCTTCGGCGAACCCTGGGGGCGCAGGCCTCGTCGTTCGCGGCGTCGGCCTAGCCTCCGAGGCGTTCCAGCGCCCGCAGCACCGGCGCCACCCCGTCCTCCGCGCGGATCCTCGCCCCCAGCGCCCGCGCCCGCTCCCCGTACGACCGCTCGGTGACGGCCTCGACGAGCGCCGAGGCCAGGGAGTCAGGGGTCAGGCGGCGCAGCGGCAGCGCGCGCGGGGCGACCCCGAGCGCCACCAGCCGGGCGGCCCAGAAGCGTTCGTCGAACTGGATCGGCACCGGCACCGCCGGCACCCCGGCCCGCAGCCCCGCCGCCGTCGTCCCCGCACCGCAGTGGTGGACCACCGCCGCCATGCGCGGGAACAGCAGCGCGTGCGGCACCTCGTCGATCAGCAGCAGATCGTCGCCGTCGGCCGTCAGCCCGCCCCAGCCGCGCTGGATCACGCCGCGCAGGCCCGCACGGCGCAGCGCGCCCGCGACGGCCGCGCTGAAGCCGGCGGCGTCGGGCAGGGTGGCGCTGCCCAGCCCGACGAACACCGGCGGCGGCCCGGCGTCCAGGAACTCCCGCAGCCTGCCCGGAAGTTCGCGCTCCCGCTCGTACGGCCACCAGTAGCCGGTCACCTCAAGGCCCGGCCGCCAGTCCCGGGGCCGGGGCACCACCAGCGGGCTGAAGCCGTGCAGCACCGGCCAGCCCTGCCGCTCCCGGGCGCGCAGCGCGGCCGCCGGACGCACGGCGGGCAGACCCAGCCGGGCCCGGACGGCCGGCACGGCGGAGGCGAAGACATGCTCCACCGCGAGGTTCACCCCGAGGCCCGCGGCCCGGTTCACCGCGCCGCCCCAGGAGGCGGGGGCGAGCAGCGGAGGAGCGAACTCCCGGGTGGCGGCCAGGGGTTGCAGATGCACGCCCAGGCTCGGCCGGCCCAGTCCCTCGGCGACGGCGTGCCCCAGCGGGGCGAGCGCGGCGGCGAGCAGCAGCACGTCGGCGCCCTCGGCCGCCGCCAGCAGCCCGTCCGTCATACGGCCGGCCAGCGCCCGGGCCAGCGCCACCACCCGCACCAGCTTGCCCACCCCGGTGGCGCTGCGGTGCAGGCCCCGGCCCCGCGCCGACTCCAGCTCGGCCCGCGGATCCACCGGCAGCGGGTGGAAGGCCACCCCCGAGCCCGCCACCAGCGGCGCGAACCGCTCGTGCGTGACCAGGGTGACGTCATGACCCGCCCGCGCCAGGGCGTGCCCGAGCCCGGTGAAGGGGGCCGCGTCGCCCCGGGAACCCGCCGTCATGATCGCCACGCGCACGCTGTGCAGTATGGCGACGATCCCGCGGGCCGGCACGAACGACCCGCGGGAAACGGCCACTTCGCGCGACCGCTGCGGCGCTACAGCGACACGCCGAGCTGCCGGGCCGCCGCGTCCACGGTCTGCTCCAGCAGCGTGGCGATGGTCATCGGGCCGACACCGCCCGGCACCGGGGTGATCAGCGAGGCCCGCTCCACCGCGGAGTCGAAGTCGACGTCGCCGACGTTGCCCTCGTTGTAACCGGCGTCGATCACCACCGCGCCCGGCTTGATGTCCTGGCCGCGGATCAGCCGGGGCCGGCCCACGGCGGCGACCACGATGTCCGCCTCCCGCACGGCCGCCGACAGGTCCGCGGTGCGCGAGTGGCAGTAGGTGACGGTGGCGTCGCGGGCGAGCAGCAGCATGCCGACCGGCTTGCCCAGGATCGCGCTGCGGCCCACGACCACGGCCCGCTTGCCCGCCGGGTCGACGCCGTACTCGTCGAGCAGCCGGACGATCCCGCCGGGGGTGCAGGAGACGAAGCCGGGCAGGCCGAAGCTCATCGTCGCGAACGACGCGAAGGTGACACCGTCGACGTCCTTCTGCGGGGCGATCGCCTCGAACGCGGCCCGCTCGTCGATGTGCTCGCCGACGGGGTGCTGGAGCAGGATGCCGTGCACGGCCGGATCGGCGGACAGCGCCGTCAGGGTGCCGACGAGCTCCTCGGTCGTGATGCTCGCGGGCAGCGCGACGTGCCGGGACTCGATGCCGGCCGTGCGGCAGCGGTTCTGCTTCATCCGCACATAGGTGACGGAGGCGGGGTCCTCGCCGACGAGCACCGTGGCGAGGCAGGGCGCCGTCCCGGTACGCGCGGTGAGGTCGGCGGCGCGCTTGGCGGTCTCCTCGACGATCCGGCGGGCGAGGGCGGTGCCGTCCATGAGGCGGGCCTGGGTCATGATGCACTCCTGGGCGAATACGACGTTCGCCCAGGCGCACGGCATCGACTCTGCGGGGCCGCTCCCCGGTGGTGCTCCACCTCAGCGCCAGTCACGACCCGCGACCAGCGTAACCGAGCCCGTCCGGCCGACCGTGCGGGGGCCGCCCCGGCCCTGCGGCCACCGTCCGGCGCCGCTCATCTCCCCGGGCGCCGGCGGCGTACGGCCCGCACCGGTGCGGGGCGCAGCCGGGGGCGGAGCGCGGTGACCACCGTGCGCAGCACGACGGCGGACGCGCGCCGGCCCACCGCGGCGACCGGCGGGGGAAGCCGCAGCCGCACCACCCCGGCGCGGACCGGGTCCCGGCGGACCGAGCCCCCGCCTCCGAGGCCCGCCCGTGCCGAGAAGGTCCAGGTCAACCGGGAGCTGACCTGGACCGTCGCCCGTCGCCTCGTTACTCGTCCCACGCCTCGATCATGATCTGCTGGGAGATCTTGCCGTCCCGCAGGGTGATCATCGACTCCGACAGCACGCGGGTGCCGTCCGGGTACTGGCAGGACTCGCAGTAGGCCGCGTGGTCGCCCTGCACCACGCACTGCTCCAGCTTGTGCGTCATGTCACGGCTGTAGACGTCGTCGAGCATCTCGCGGATCTCGTCCCGGCCGTGCAGCACCGCCGGGTTGCTGGGCTGAGCGTTGCGGTTCACGAGGCGGATCTCCGCGTCGTCCGCGTAGAGGGACAGCAGCGTCTCGGCGGTGTCGCCCTCGATGCCCCTGCGCAGAGTGTCCGTGTCGAAGGCGGACTGTGCCGTGGTGCCCATGGTGACCTCCTTGCCAGGCCGCGGCCCGAGAGGGGGACGGGCCGCACGGGGCCTACGCAAAAGGCTCCTCCGCCCCGCCGGACTCGGCAAGCGCAGCCCGGGTGCTGCGCCTGACGGGTGAGCGGACCGGCGTGCCCGTGTCCACCGGGCCCCTCCGGCCGTTGCTGAAGGCATGATCTCCACTCGTCGTATCGTCGCCGCCGCCGCACTCGCCGCCGGGATCGCCGGCCTCGCCGCCCCCTCGGCGAACGCCGGCGTCCTGGGCGCCGAACAGCTGAACCCGATCGCCCTGCTCGACTCACTCGCCACCAGCGAGATCCCGGCCGAGCACAAGGCCGACATTCCCCGGGTGTCGCAGCAGTTGGCTTCGCTGAACCAGGCGAACGAGCTCAACAAGCTGAACGAGCTGCACCAGGTCACCGACCTGGTCGCCCCGGTGACCGGTCTGCTCCCCGCCGTCGGCTGAGACCGCGGCACCGCCCGACGAGGGGCCGCCCCGACGGGCGGCCTCTCATCATGTCGCCCCTCTTCATGTCCTCGTCCTCTTCCTGTCCCGTCCTCGGCCCCACGGCGCTTGATCACGCGTAGGGTCGTGAACCGGCACGAATGCCCCCGCCGAGGGAAGGATGGAGCAGCATGGCGCAGGAAGTACGCGGCGTGATCGCGCCGGGCAAGGGTGAGCCGGTGCGCATCGAGACGATCGTCGTGCCCGATCCCGGGCCCGGGGAGGCCGTGGTCCGCGTCCAGGCCTGCGGGGTCTGCCACACCGACCTGCACTACAAGCAGGGCGGGATCAGCGACGACTTCCCCTTCCTGCTCGGGCACGAGGCGGCCGGCGTGGTCGAGTCCGTCGGCGAGGGCGTCACCGACGTCGAACCCGGCGACTTCGTGGTCCTCAACTGGCGTGCGGTGTGCGGGCAGTGCCGGGCGTGTCTGCGCGGTCGGCCCTGGTACTGCTTCGACACCCACAACGCCGAGCAGAAGATGACGCTCGCCGGCACGGGCCGGGAGCTGTCCCCGGCGCTCGGCATCGGCGCGTTCGCCGAGAAGACCCTCGTCGCCGCCGGCCAGTGCACCAAGGTCGACCCGTCGGTCTCCCCGGCCGTCGCCGGACTGCTCGGCTGCGGCGTGATGGCCGGGATCGGCGCGGCGATCAACACCGGCGGGGTCACCCGGGGCGACTCGGTCGCCGTCATCGGGTGCGGCGGCGTCGGCGGCGCGGCGATCGCCGGGGCGCACCTGGCAGGCGCCGGCCGGATCATCGCCGTCGACATCGACGACCGCAAGCTGGCCACCGCCCGCACCCTGGGCGCCACCCACACCGTGAACTCCAAGGAGACCGATCCGGTCGCGGCCGTCCGCGAGCTGACCGGCGGTTTCGGCGCCGACGTCGTCATCGAGGCCGTCGGCCGCCCCGAGACGTACACCCAGGCCTTCTACGCCCGGGACCTCGCCGGCACCGTCGTCCTCGTCGGGGTCCCCACGCCCGAGATGAAGCTCGAACTGCCGCTGCTGGACGTCTTCGGCCGTGGCGGAGCCCTGAAGTCGAGCTGGTACGGCGACTGTCTGCCCTCCCGGGACTTCCCGATGCTGATCGACCTGCATCTGCAGGGGCGGCTGCCGCTGGACACGTTCGTCACCGAGACGATCCGGCTCGACGAGGTGGAGCAGGCGTTCGAGCGGATGCACCACGGCGACGTGCTGCGCTCGGTGGTGGTGCTGTGATGGCCGCCCGCATCGAACGCCTCGTCACCTCGGGGCGGTTCACGCTCGACGGCGGCACCTGGGACGTCGACAACAACGTGTGGATCGTCGGCGACGACCACGAGGCGATCGTCATCGACGCCGCTCACGACGCCGACGCCATCGCCGCGGCCGTCGGCGACCGCCGCCTCACCGCGATCGTGTGCACCCACGCCCACAACGACCATGTGAACGCCGCGCCGGCCCTCGCCGACCGCACCGGAGCCGTGATCTGGCTGCACCCCGACGACCTGCCGCTGTGGAAGCTCACCCACCCCGACCGCGACCCCGACGCGCACCTGGTCGACGGGCAGGTCATCGAGGCCGCCGGCACCGACCTCACCGTGCTGCACACCCCCGGGCACGCACCGGGCGCGGTGTGCCTGCACGACCCGGGCCTCGGCGCCGTCTTCACCGGCGACACCCTCTTCCAGGGCGGACCGGGCGCGACCGGGCGCTCCTACTCGCATTTCCCGACGATCATCACCTCCCTGCGCGACCGCCTGCTGACGCTGCCGCCGGAGACGAAGGTGCTCACCGGACACGGCGACGCCACCACCATCGGCGCCGAGGCCCCCCACCTGCAGGAGTGGATCGAGCGGGGCCACTGAGCGAGGGGGGCGGTTATTGGCGGGCGCCTGCCCGCGCCCCGCTCCTAGGATCACCCGCATGACCATGACCACGCTGGAAACCGTGCACGGCGTACGCGTCCTGCGCTGCGCCCCCGAGGCCCCCTCCTCGACGGTGAGCGTGCCGCGCTCGATCTGATCGGCGACGCGATGGGGCAGGGCGCTCAGCTGGTCGCGGTGCCCGTCGAACGGGTGCCGGAGGAGTTCTTCCGGCTCCGCTCGGGGCTGGCGGGCGCGGTCATGCAGAAGTTCGTCACCTACCGGATCCGTCTCGCCGTCGTCGGCGACATCTCCCGGCACGTCGCCGGGAGCACCGCCCTGCGCGACTTCGTGCACGAGACCAACCAGGGCGGCCACATCTGGTTCCTCGCCGACGACGCCCGGCTCCGGGAGAAGCTGAGCGAGTGACGGCCCGCGAATCCTGACAGAAGATGTCCGGCTTCCACGGCACCCTCGGGGACGACACCTCACCCAGGGAAACAGGAGGCCGGACATGTCACGTCCGCTGGACGGCAAGGTGGCGCTGGTCGCCGGGGCCACGCGGGGCGCGGGGCGCGGGATCGCGCTGGAACTCGGCGCGGCCGGCGCCACCGTGTACGTCACCGGCCGCACCACTCGCGCCCGGCGCTCCGAGTACGACCGTCCCGAGACCATCGAGGACACCGCCGACCTGGTCACACAGGCCGGCGGCCAGGGCATCGCCGTACCCGCCGACCATCTGGACCCCGCCCAGGTCCGCGCCGTGGTCGACCGGATCGACGACGAGCGGGGCCGGCTCAACGTCCTCGTCAACGACATCTGGGGCGGCGAGAAGCTCTTCGAGTTCGACGCACCCGTATGGGAGCACGACCTCGACAACGGGCTGCGGATGCTGCGGCTCGCGGTGGACACCCACGCGATCACCAGCCACCACGCCCTGCCCCTGCTGCTGCGCCGCCCCGGCGGGCTGGTCGTGGAGATGACCGACGGGACCGCCGAGTACAACCGCGACAACTACCGCAACAACCTGTTCTACGACCTCGCCAAGAACGCCGTCCTGCGCATGGGCTTCTGCCTCGGCCACGAACTCGGCCCGCGCGGCGCCACAGCCGTCGCCCTCACCCCGGGATGGCTGCGCTCGGAGATGATGCTCGACCATTTCGGCGTGACCGAGGACAACTGGCGCGACGCCCTCGACCGCGTCCCGCACTTCGCGATCTCCGAGTCCCCGCGCTACGTCGGCCGCGCGGTCGCGGCGCTGGCCGCCGACCCGGACGTGGCCCGCTTCAACGGCCGTTCGCTCTCCAGCGGCGGCCTGGCCCAGGAGTACGGCTTCACCGACCTCGACGGCAGCCGCCCCGACGCCTGGCGCTACCTGGTCGAGGTGCAGGACGCGGGCAAGCCGGCGGACGTCACCGGCTACCGCTGACCGGCCGGGTGACGGGTGGCGTGTGGCGGCCTGCGGCAGGTCCGGCGCGTCGCGGTGGATCCGGCGGCTACGCCAGCGCCGCCCGGACCGGCCGAGCAGTGAGCGCGCGACCGGTGAGACCGGTCCCTCGGACCGCCACACCAGCGCCACCCGCCCCCGCGCCCGTACCTCGTCGACCCGCCACGCCCGCAGCCCCGCGTCCTTCGGGAGTCCCGGTACGACGGCCACGCCGAGCCGATGGGCTTCCGCCGCTCCCGCCCGCGCGTCCTGCGCGAACTGCTCGCCGCGCGCGGCAGCTTGCACCGTACGACCGACCGGCTCGCCCACCGCGACGCGCCCACCGCGACGTGGCCGCCCACACCGACCGCGAACTCGTCGGCAGCGGCTCCCCGCTGCGCGGCGCCGCACAGGACCTGCTCCTCGTCGCCTTCGGCCGCAGGCTCGCGGCCGGCCGGCTGGACGGACCGGAAGTTCACCGATTCGTCACAGCCTGACCTGTCCCTGCAACCAACTCCCCCCTCGGCCGGTCTACCTGGCAGAGATTGCAGGACACGCAAGGGAGATACCGGATATGAGGGACATAGGCCGTCGGGGGGCCGTCGCTCTCGGAGTCGCCGGACTGGTGGCGCCGCTCACACTCGCGATCGGCGCCGCCGCGCCGGCGCAGGCCGCGCCGAGCTGCACCAGCAGCACCGGCCCCTACCAGAAGCAGGTCGAGAAGTTCCTCGGCCGCCCGGTGGACGGCAAGCAGTCGTCCGCCGACTGCAAGGCCATCCAGGCCTTCCAGACCAGACACGGCATCACGCCGAACATCGGCTACGCCGGGCCCGTCACCTGGGGCGTGATGGACCTGATGAACAAGCAGAAGGCCGTGGGGAAGAACCCCAACAAGGCGGGCAAGTGCCCCGTGAACAAGGGCCGCATCGCCTGCGTCGACCTCACCCTCCAGCTCAGCTGGATCCAGGACGGCAAGAAGCTCGTCTACGGCCCGGTCCCGGTGCGCACCGGCCGCGACGGCTACGAGACCCGCACCGGTCTGAAGAAGATCTACTGGCGGGACATCGACCACGTCTCCAGCCTCTACCACGTGGCCATGCCCTACAGCCAGTTCTTCGACGGCGGCCAGGCCTTCCACTCGGTCGGCGTGAGCATGTGGAACCCGCCCGGCTCGCACGGCTGCGTCAACATGACGAAGACCGACGCCAAGAAGTACTGGTCGCTGCTCAAGAACGGCGACGACGTCTTCGTCTACGGCCGCAAGCCCGGCACCTGACAGCAGCGACCGGGGGCGGCGCGAAGACGGCCGCCCCCTTTCGTCGCCCCGTATGGACGTGATCATTGACACGTCCGATATGTCCGTACTGCGTGGCCTTACTCACAGCGCCTTCACCTGCGGCGCCGTATGCTTCACAGCATGTCCACCACTGTTGAACCCGCCTCCGAGCGATCGGCCGCGGAGGTCAACGAGGAGATCCGGGCCCTGTGGCTCCGGTCGGGCGGGACACTGACCGGCGAGCAGCGCGAGGAGTACCAGCGCCTCGTCCTGGAGTGGGCCGCAGCGGCCCACCGGCCGGTGAACGCGGCCTGAGCGCCGCCTGACCGCCACCCGCCGCGCATCCCGGCATCCTCACGGGGCACCCCTGACCGGGTGGGTGCCCTTCTCGCTCTGACCTCGGCCCTGACCTACGGAGTCGTCGACTTCGCCGGCGGCCTCCTCTCCAGGCGCGCTTCGTTCCGCGCCGTGACCTTCCTCGGCCAGGCCGGCGGGCTGCTGCTCGCCGGCCTGGCCGCATGGGTGATGTCCGCCACCTCCACCGCCCCCGCCGACCTGGCCTGGGGCGCCCTGTCCGGGATGGGCAGCGCCGCCGCCATGCTCTGCCTCAACCGCGGGCTCAGCCGCGGCGCCATGAGCGTCGTCGTGCCCGTGAGCGCCGTCACCTCCGTCGCGCTGTCGGTGCTGTGCGGGGTGCTGCTCCTCGGGGACCGCCCGGGGCCCGTCGCCTGGCTCGGCATCGCCGCCGCCGTGCCGGCCCTGTGGCTCGTCGCCGGGGGAGCGGCGGCGCCCGGCACGGGGGTGCGCGACGGACTGCTCGCCAGCGCGGGCGTCGCCGTCCAGTACCTGGCCCTCGGGCAGGCCGGTCCGGACAGCGGGCTGTGGCCGGTGGCCGCCGGACGCCTCGCCGCGGTCCTGATGCTGCTGCCCGGCGCCGTACGGCATCCGCCGCGGCTGCGCCCCGCACTCGCCTGCCAGGCGCTGCTCGTCGGGGCCGGCGCGGCCCTCGGCCTGATCCTCTATCTGCTCGCCGCACAGCGGCAGTTGCTGGCGGTCGCGGTCGTGCTCGCCTCCCTCTATCCGGCCGTGCCCGTCGTCCTCGGTCTCGCGGTCCTCAAGGAACGGGTCACCCCGAGGCAGGTGACGGGCCTGCTGGGCGCGGCCCTGGCCACGGTCCTGCTCAGCCTCGGCTGAGGTGTCAGCCCCACATCGCCGAGTAGTGACGGCGAAACGCCCGGCGGTCCTGCTCGGCCCGCAGATAGCGGGTCGCCACCAGCGCGATCAGGCTGCCCGCCACGACCAGCAGACCCGGCCCCGTATTGCGGGTGTCCGTCAGCCTGGACAGCAGCGTCGTGCCCTCGGCGCCAGTGCCCACCGGCGCCGCCGAGCCCGGCGACGCCGCACCGGGCGCCGAGGAAGGCGCCGTGGGGGAGGGGCCGCCGCCCGGCGCGGCCTGCGCCGACACGATCAGCCGCACGCCCAGCGTCCGCAGCGCCTTCGTCACCGGCTGGAAGAACGTCGTACCGCCCGAGACGCAGTCCCCGCTGCCGCCGGAGGTCACCCCCAGCGCGATGCCCTCGGAGAACAACGGGCCGCCGCTGTCGCCCGGTTCGGCGCACACATCGGTCTGGATCAGCCCGGTGACCGTGCCCTCGGGGTAGTTGACGGTCGCGTCCAGCCCGGTCACCTTCCCCTCGCGCAGTCCGCTGGTGCTGCCGCTGCGGAACACCCGCTGCCCCACCACGGGATCCGCCGCGCCCGTGATCCGCACCCCCGTGCCGCCGCCGATCGCCACGACGTCCGCGGCCTCGCCCGCCCGGCCGCTCGCGTAGCGCACCAGGGAGAAGTCGGCGCCGGGGAAGTCGGAGGTGACGGTCTGCCCGACCTGCCGCTCCGCCCGGTTGTCGGCGAACCACAGCGAACCGGACGGCCCGCAGTGCCCGGCCGTGAGGATGAAGTCGGCCCGCCCGTCGGTCACGTTGAACCCCGCCGAGCAGCGCCCGCCCGCCGACAGGATGGGCTGCGCCCCGTTCAGCCGCGTCGTGAACGTGCCGTTCGTGCGCTCCATCCGCACGAAACCGCCGATGCCGTGCGCCAGTCGCGTCAGCCGCGACCAGTCGGCGGCCGAGACGGTCCGGTCGCCGCGCACCACCACCTCGTTGGTGCGGTAGTCGACGGCCCACGCGGTGCCGGACACCCGGGGAGCCGAACGCAGCGCGCGCGTCGCCGACTTCAGCTCGTCCATGCTGCGCGTCACCAGCTTCGGCTCGACGCCCGCCCGGCGCACCTCGGCGGCCGCGCCCCCGTCGGTGACGGCGACGACCGGCCGCCCGTCGGCGCCGACCCAACTGCCCGCCGTACGCGCCGTGCCGAGCCGGCGGACCAGGCCGGCACCCCGTTCCCCGGCCGGCTGCGCGAGCGTGTGCGGGGCGGCGGCCGGGCCGGGCGGTTCACTGGCGACGGCCCGCGTCACCATGACCCCGCCCAGCAGGAGCCCGCCGACGGCCGCCATCCGTGCCGCTCGCCTCACCATCCGTCGTCGTGCGTGCCTCATGATGCCTGGCTCCCGAACCCCGAACGCGCGGCCGCCCGGCCGCGGGGCGCTCCGGTCGGCGCGCGCCCCCTGTCCATACGGCGCCGGGCCCGGCCGTGTTCAGCGCTTGCGGCCCACTCCGCCGAACATGGCCACCTCCGCCGGCTCGGCCCCGTCGGTCGCGTCGGGACGCCAGCGCGAGCACGACACCACGCCCGGCTCCAGCAGTTCAAGACCGTCGAAGAAGCGGGCCACGGCCTCGGGGCTGCGCTGGGTGAGCTTGGGCGTGCCGTGCTCGTTCCAGAACCTCACCGCCTCGTCCACGTCCGGCATCGCCGGGTGGGTGACGGTGTGCGACAGCACCAGGTGGCTGCCCGAGGGCAGCGCGTCCAGCAGCCGTCGCACCAGGCCGTACGGGTCCGCGTCGTCGCCGACGAAGATGACCACGCCGAGCAGCATCAGCCCGATGGGCCGGGTGAAGTCCAGTGTCTTCGCGGCGTGTTCGAGGATCGCGTCGACGTTGCGCAGGTCCTCGTCGAGGTAGTCGGTGACGCCCTCCGGCGTGCTGGAGAGCAGCGCACGCGCGTGGGCCAGCACCAGCGGGTCGTTGTCGACGTAGACGATCCGGGCGTCCGGGGCGTGCCGCTGCGCCACCTCGTGGGTGTTGTCCGCGGACGGCAGGCCGGTGCCGATGTCGAGGAACTGCCGGATGCCCGCCTCGGTGACCAGATGCCGCACCGCCCGGCCAAGGAACAGCCGGTCCTCCCGCGCGTACTCGCCGATGCCCGGGTGCAGTTGGCGTATCTGGTCCCCGGCCGCCCGGTCGACCTCGTAGTTGTCACCGCCGCCCAGCCAGTAGTTCCAGATGCGGGCCGTGTGCGGCTGGGAGGTGTCGATGCGGGCGCGCGGGCTGTCGGTCACGGCCGGCTCCTGGAGGAAAAGGGGACGATACGGGGACAGCAGGCAATCTAGACGGCGAAATTCAGCCGCGCTGGCACTCCGGGAATTTCGGTGCCCGGGCCGAGCCGGGACCAGCTCTCCTCGTCGCCCCAGACGGACTCCGCGGCCACGAACGGGCGCAGCAGCGCGGTCAGTACCGGGTCCCCGTGCCCGTTCAGCTCGTCCGAGGCGATCTTGCGGGCGACACCGGCGAGGAAGTCGGCGAGCTGCACCCGCGCGTCCTGCCGTGCGGCGACCAGCCGCAGCCCCGTCAGACCGGCGCCGCGGCGGCGGGCGGCCGCCACGATCCAGGCGATCCGGTCCTCGGTCAGCATGTTCTGCCGGTCGTGCACCAGCAGGACCGGCCGGCCGTCGTCGCTCCAGGAGGCGGCCGTGCGGACGATCGCCGGCAGGAGCGGATTGAGCACCGGCACCAGCGGCGGGCCGTCGAGCAGCCGGTCCCGATAGGCCTCGGCCCGCGAACGCGTCTCCGCCAGACGGGCCGGCACGTCCGGCGAGCCGGCCGCATCCTCCGCCTCCCGCATCCGCTCGACCACGCGGTAGAACTCGGCCACGGGCGTGCGCGGGTCACCGTCGTACCGCACCCGCAGCAGCCGGTTCGCCGCGCCGAGGAACTCCTGCCAGCACGCGTCACCGAAGGCACCCGGCCCCGCCCGGAACAGGGCCCGCGCCGCCCGGTCGCCGTCGCCCAGCAGCAGCCGGACCGCCTGCTCCACCACGAAGTACGCCTTCTGCGTCAGATGCACCCGGGCCCGCCCGGCCAGCGGGCCCGCGGGCGCGAGCAGCCACTCCAGCACCGCGCGGTGCTTCTCCCGCAGCAGATGGTTCGCCTTGTACTCCTCGGCGGGGGAGCGGATCCGGTCCCGGATCTCCTGCACGAAGACCTCGGCCGCGCGGATGGGGAGCGCCACGCCCGCGTGCGCGAAGACATCGGTGTTCCCGCCGACGAGGTTCTCGCCGTCCGAGCCCGACTCGTCGCACGCCACCTCCAGCGGTGCCTCGTCCGCCCGCCGGCCGTCCGCCCGGTTCCAGGTCACGCCGCGCCCCCTGTCCCTTGCCGCACCTCCAGGATCGCGCATCACCGCACCCCGCCGCCCGGCAATAACCGCGCCTAGACTTCCCGGCATGGACGACGACACGCCCCTGGACCGGCTCGGTGCGGGAAAGTACCTGCTGCTGACCAGCTACCGCAGGAACGGGACGCCCGTCTCCACCCCGGTGTGGGTGGTGCGCGACGGCGACACCCTGGGCGTGTGGACCACCGCCGACTCGTGGAAGGTCAAGCGGATCAGGGCCCGCGCCGACGTCCTGGTCGGCCCGTGCGACGCGCGCGGCAACCCCACGGGCGAGCAGGTGCCGGGCACCGCCGAGATCACCGACGCGGCGACCGTGGGCCGCTATCGCGGGCTGATCGCCCGCAAGTACGGCATCCTCGGCCGCCTCACCCTGCTCGGCAGCCGGCTGCGGCGCGGCCTCGACGGCACCGTGGGCATCCGCGTGAGGCTCACCGGGTGAGCCCTGGCCGGCCGCACCGCGCGCGGCCGGCCAGGGCGCCTGTCGTCGGCTACGACGCGTCCAGGACCGTCCCGGTCAGCACCGGGCCGCCCGGCAGCGGCGCACCCGAGTCGTCCGTGGCCGTGAAGCGCACGGACTCGGCGGGTTCGGCCACCGTGTCCTTGACGGTGGGCACGGACACCTCCGTGCTCGTTGTGCCCGCCGGGACCGACGCCCACACGCCCAAGTACTCGACCTGGGACAGCGGCCGCTCCGGGTCCGGTTCCGCGCCACTGGCATCGCTCAGCCAGGCCGGGTCGACGTCCTTGGTGGACAGCTCCGCCCCGCCCGTCACCGGCACCACCACGAAGGAGGCGCCGACCTCGGCGTCGGCCGGCTCCGACAGGGTCACCTTCCAGCGCAGCGGCCGGCCCTCGGTCACCCGGTCCGCGACCGGCGTCACCGACACCTTGGGCATCGGGTCGTCGTTGAGGGCCGTGACGCCGCCGCGGTGCGCTCCCACGACCGTGCCGTGCACGGCCTTGACGAGCACGTCGTGCGTCACGTCGTAGGAGAAGCGCTTGTTGCCCTCCACCCGCACGGCCACGTCGATGTCATGGCCGCCCGGCCGAACCGTCACCAGGCGGTCCTTCGCCTCGCCGGTGACCGGGTCGACGACGTACACCCGCACCTGTCCGCTGCCGTGCCCAGACACTCGGACCGGGACCCGGTAGGTGTGCACCCCGGAGTCACCCTCCTTGACCGACAGGCGGCCGAGGTCCACACGGGTGAGCGGGGCCTCCGCGACCGCGGGTGTGCCCGGACGCCAGGCCCAGGCGTCCATCAGCCAGGCCCGCCCGGAGCGCGAACGCGGGATCAGCTCCAGCGACTTGACCTGACGCAGGTCCACACCGGCGCGGGTCGCGGCCGTGAGCGGGACCCGCAGCTCGCGCGCCCAGTAGGAGGCGGTGCGGTCGCTGCCGGGCAGCCCGTCGGCGGTGACCCGGCCGAGGACGGCCCGCCGGCCGTGGCTGTCGGTGACGGCGACGTCGAGCAGGGTGCCCCGGGTGTTCGGCGGCACGATGACACGCAGCGCCAGCGACCGGGCGCCGGACAGGGACAGCGGAGCCCCTGGCTGCACCCGGACCGGGGTGCCCGGCGCCGACCAGCGCAGGGCGACCGCACGGCGCCCGGCTTCTCGGCCGGTCTCCCACTGGGCGAAGTGCGGCGAGCTGCCGTGGTCGGCCTCGCCCAGGCAGGCGACGGCCGGCCTCGGGTCCACCGCCGAGCACAGCCGGCCGCCGGTCACCGTGACCTTCCCGTCCGGCAGGAAGCCGGCGCCGCGCTGCGCGCCCACCGCGTGGGTCAGCACCCGCGCCGGGTCCGCGGACGGTGCCCGCCGGCCGGTGCCGTCGAGCAGGTCACGCACCCGGTCGTCGCCGGCGACGAACAGCCGCGCGGCCGCGGCGATGTACGTCGACCCGGCCCGGTGCTGCTGGTCCGCCGTCAGCCGGGTGCGGGTGCCCGGCGAGCACACCGGGTCCTTGTTGTCGGCGTCGTCCCAGAAGTCGTCCTCGGCGGGCGCCTGGGCCTGGCCGGGCGTCCACTCGGAGTTGAAGAAGTTGTGGTTGGCGCCGGTCACGTACACGGCGCTGTGCAGCGCGCGGCCGCGGCTGACCCCACGGGTGCCGTCGACGTACACCTCGCCCTGCAGATCGGACACGTCGCCGTCGCAGCCCGGCAGGATCGTCGCGGACGGCACGTCCGGCACCGGGTTCTGGCCGAAGATCGTCGGGCCGATCAGGACCGTGCCCCGCACGTGCCAGCGGACCGGGCCGCGGTAGCCGTCCTGGGCGGCGGGCGGCGGGTAGAGGCTGTCCATCGCGGCGCGGTTCACGCCCTCGCCGCCGCGTGAGTGCCCGACGAGCAGCACCTTCGACAGGTCGGCCTTCGGGGCCTTGCGGACCGCCGCCGGCGCGGTGGCCGGGTGCGCGGCCCAGTCGGCCCAGCGGGCGAGGTGCTGCCGGACCAGCGAGGAGCGGGCCTGCGCGCCGCCGTCCTCGGCCGCCCAGTCCTGGCCGTTGATGCCGTTCGCGGAGATCGACACGGTCACATAGCCCTGGGAGGCGAGCAGTTGCTGGTCGCGCAGATAGCCGCGGTAGCTGGGGATGGGCTTGGTGCCGGCCGGGCAGGGCCAGTCGCCGGTCGCCTCCTGGCCCTTGTAGCAGGTGGCGTGCCGGCCGTGCAGGAACAGCGCCACGGGGCGCGGGCCCGTGGCGGCGGTCGGCGCCACCACCACGGCGCGCATCTCCACCGGTGCCTTGAAGCCGGGCAGGCGCACGGACGGCAGGTCGTACTCGCCGGTGGCCGTGCGGTAGGTGCCGGGTCTTCCGGGATCCACGGCGCCCGCGGGCAGCGGGGCGGCCGGCGGTACGGCGGCGAGCGGACTGCGCCCACCGGGGTGCGCGTTGCCCTCGGGCGCGTCCAGACGGCGTCCGCCGGACCACACCTGGAGGTCCGTCAGCCGCTCCGGGCGTGCGGTGTCCAGGTCCAGGCGGAAGGTGTGGCCGTCGCGCTCCGGTGCGGGCACGCCGAGCAGCCGGCCCGCGGCGTGGAACTCCACGCGGGCGTCGCCCATGGGTACTTCGGACGCGGAGCGCCACACGAGGCGGCGTCCGTCAGGTTCGTCGGTGATCCGCCAGCCGGGCGGCAGCGAGGTGTCGTGCGCCTCCCGAGTGGGTGCGGCGGCGTGTGCCGCCAGCGGCGATGCCCCCGTCATCGCGAGCACCGCCGTGGCGGCGATGCCTATGCGCCGGGCCAGTGGCAACCGGGCAGGTGACAATGGTCTCTCCTTACAACCCCGTGCGCGGGCACCCCGTCGGTCCCGGGGGCCCCTCGCGCATCGGAGGACGGAGAGCGCCGTCTGTGGGTTGTCTGTGCGAGGGATCGGATCGCGTCAACTTCGAACGTCTGGGCGGGATTGTGACGGGCCGGCGCGGAAAGGGCTTTCTGCATGAGTCGCACCAGCCCGCCTGGGCGAGCAGGCGGTTGTGGAACGCCATCCGGGTCGGGCTCGGGTCGCACAGCGCCACGACGCGGTGGCCGGGGCGGGTGGCAAGGTCCCGGATGACGGTCCGGGCGCGATGGCCGGTGCCGACGACGACGGCCCGGAGCGAGGTGCGCCCCCCGCCGCGCAGTGGGACCCGGAGGACTTCATCGTCCCGGCGCTCCGGGCCGGCTGCCGGGTCGTCACCGAGAAGCCGATGACCGTCGACGCCGCGCGCTGCCGGCGCATCCTCGACACCGTGCGGGAGACCGGGAACTCCCTCACCGTCGCCTTCAACTACCGCTTCAACCCCGTCCAGAAGACGGTGCGCGCGCTGCTCGCCGAGGGCGCCGTGGGAGGGCGACGACGGATACCTGCGGTGATGGTCAACGGCGGCGCCGGCCGGCTGGATCTGGAGGTGGAGGAGAGCCGCCGGCGGTCACACGCCACCCCGGTCGTCTCCCGCGGCGGCGCGGTGCACGGTGATGCCACCGCCGAGCACGCCGGGGGGTGCCCGCCTCACCCTGCGGCCCTTGTGGCGGCCCCCGGTGGAGGAGCCGCTGGACGCCGTGCACGAGGCCGACGGCGGGGGCGATCCCCGGATGCTTCAGGCGCTGTTCGGGCCCGCCGGAACGGCAGGCCTGCCCACGGCCACCGCCCCGTCTCGAAGTACCGGTTGGCGGCGAGCCCCACGACGAGCGCCAGCGCGCCGTCCCGCTCCCGTCGGGGCCGGGGAGATCCTGCCGGAGCCGGCCGCCGAGTGAGCCGCCGTCAGGTCCAGGCCCGGTACGGCTCGTCGACCAGCTGGAAGACCGGCTCCCCGCGCACCGGGTCCTTGGTGGTGGACAGCCGTACGCGGTCACCGCTGTGGATGCCGATGGGCGGGCCCATCACCCGCCCCCGTACGACGAAGCCCTCCGCCATCTCGATCAGGGAGACGTTGCGCGCGGCGGGGGAGTTGCGGTGCACCACCGTGGAGTGGCGGACCGTGCCGACGCCCTCGCTGCGCTCGGTGCGCAGCTCGCTGCCCCGGCAGACGGGACACAGCAGCCGGTGGTACATGGCGGTGCCGCACCAGGTGCAGCGCTGGAAGAGCAGTGCGTCCCTGGGCTCGGCGGTCCCGGGGCCACCGGCCGGGTGGTCGAGGACCCCCGCCGCGGAGCGGGCTGCCGGGGAAACGGCGGTTCCTGAGTGGTGGTACACGCGGCTCAACTCCCTGCTCTCGGCCGGAATCCGGCGTGCACGGCCGGTCCGCGCACGCATGCCCGGTGCACCGTGCGACCGTGCACGGGGACAGCGTATGGCACTCAGTGCCACACGTAAAGGCACTGCGTACCACCAATATGAGCGAGGGGTCGCTCAACCGAGGACGACCGCCTCTAGCCGCGTCCGAGGGTGGACTCGATCTCCTGGACCACCCGCCACAGCGGGGCGTCGCGCCGGGCGACCACGACCACCACGTCGTCGGGCTGCTCGGCGACGGCCGCGGGCCGGGCGCGTTCCCCGCCCTGCGCCGTCCGGGCCGGTTCGCCGAAGGCCGCCTGCACACAGCCGAGCGCGTGGTCCACCGTGGCGCTCGCGTCGCCCTGCCCGTCGGAGCGCAGCCACGAGCGCAGCGCGTTGTTGTGCGCCGCCACCACGGCCGCGGCGATCACATCGGCCCGCAGGGTGCCGTCCGGCCGGCCGGCGAAGCGGCCGCGCAGATACTCCGCGAGGGCCCGCTCGTAGCGCCACACCACCGACAGCTCGTAGGCGCGCAGCCCCGGCACCTTCTTGGTGAGCCGGTAGCGCTGCACGGAGAAGGCGGGGTTCTCGGCGTACATCAGCAGCACCAGCCGGGCCGCGTCGCACACCCGCCGCACCGGCTCGTCCGACTCCCGGCTCGCCGCGAGGAAGGCGGTCATGTCGGTCAGGCAGCGCTCGTGGTCGGGGAAGACCACGTCCTCCTTGGACGGGAAGTAGCGGAAGAACGACCGCCGTCCGACCCCGGCCAGCGCCACGATGTCGTCCACGGTGGTCTGCTCGTAACCCCGCTCCAGGAACAACCGGAAGGCCGCCGAGACCAGGGCGTCCCGCATGGGCGGCCGGGGGGTGGACTCGGCCTTCTCCTCACGTCGGGAGGCCGCACTGCTGGAGCTCATGCACGGAACGTAACATCCGGAGGATCGACTTGGCACTCAGTTCCCTCCTGGTGGGGTACTGAGTGCCGTGCCTGGTGAGGGGTCAGGCGGGGTCGGCGGGCAGCCGGATGTCGACGACGCACACGTCGTCGCGCCGTTCGTCGTCCAGCAGCACGGTGAGCAGGGGCGCCAGCGCACCGGACGGGTCGGCGACCGGCACCTCAAGAGCCGCCGCCAGCCGCTCCAGGCCCAGGTCGATGCTCTCCCCGGGCCGCTCGATCAGTCCGTCGGTGTACAGCACCAGCCGGTCGCCCGGCCGCAGCCGGCAATCGGCCTCCTCGTAGTGCGGGGCGTCGCCGGCCCCCAGCAGCATGCCCGCGGGCCGCTCCAGGGGCCGCGCCCGGCCGTCGCGCAGCAGTATCGGCGGCGGATGCCCGGCCTGCGCCCACTCCAGCCGGCGTTCCTCCGACCGGTACCGGGCGAGGATCAGGGTGGCGGTGCCGTGCGTGTCGCGGGAGTGCAGCAGCAGCCGGTTGAGCCGGGCGAGCGCCCCGGTCAGCGACGACCCGGTGCTGATCATGCCCTTGGCGGTGAAGCGGAGCTGCGCCATGGTGGCCACGGCGTCGATGCCGTGACCGGCCACGTCACCGACGACGAACAGCGCGTCGCCGCCGGGCAGTTCGATCGCGCTGAACCAGTCCCCGCCGACGCTCAGGCCCAGCTGCGCGGGCAGATAGGCGACCTCGACGCGCAGCCCGGCCAGGGTGAGCGGCGCGCGCGGCAGGGGCAGCAGGGCGTGCTGGAGCCGGACGGCGAGGGCGCGCTCGGCCTGCAGCACCCCGTGCTGGGTCAGCATCGCCCGCTCGCTCTCGATCAGGGCCAGCTCGGTGTTGCGCCGCGCGGTGTGGTCCTGCACGAAGCCGTGCACCTCGACCGGGGTGCCGCTGCTGTCGGTCACGGCCTCGGCGACCGCCCGCAGATGACGTATCCCGTCGGGGGTGCGCACCCGGAACGGGACGTCGAAACGCTGTCCGTGCCGCAGCAGCTGTCCGACGGCGGCGGCCAGCGCGGGCATGTCCTCGGGCACGGCCAGCGACGGCAGTTCGGCCAGCCGCACCGGACCGCGCACCGGGTCCCGGCCGAGCACCGTGAAGGCCTGGGCGGACCAGGTCGCCTCGTGCGTGACCAGGTTCCAGTTCGCCCAGCCCAGGTTGCCCAGCCGCTGCACGTCCGCCAGCCGCTGCTCCTGCCGGTCGGAGGGGTCGTGGCGGACCCAGGTCACCACCAGGTTCCCGCCCAGCCGCGCCACCCGCGGGGCGGACGTGACCAGTTCGGCGGCGCCGCCCGCCACCACGCGATGCGCGAGCGGGGCGCCCTCGTACGGCTCGCCGGTGGCCAGGACGCGCAGGCAGCCCTGCCACAGCGGCTCCTCGGTCACGCTCGGCCGGAACTCCAGCAGCCGCAGGCCGACCAGTTCGCGTCCGGTGCGGCCGACGGTGTCGACGGCCTGCGGGGTCGCGGCGTCGATGCGGAAGTCCTCGACCTCGCCCGTGGCCGAGAACAGCGGGGCGAGCAGCAGCGCGGCGCCGGGCAGGGTGTCGAAGACACCTTGGACGACATCGGCGGTGGTGTCGGCGGACGCGGCGCGGGGGGCGTCCAGCGACCGCAGCCGGCCGGCACAGAGCCGGGCCACGGCCCGCAGATGCTCGCGGTCGCGCTCGGTGAACGGGCCGGTCCGCCCGCGCAGCACCCCGAGGACGACGTCCGACCGGTCGCCGACGGGCACCGGAAGCCAGGCGCGGGACGGCCAGCGCTCGGGCGGGTCCCCGATGAGCACGTAGCTCTTGCGGGCCTCGGCGAGATCCTCCAGCCAGCGCTCCTCCTGGGCCTGCAGGGCGTCACGTGCGGCCACTCCGCTCAGCGGGGGGATGTGGTGCCACTGGGTGGCCACCCGGTCATCGACGCCCGCGTGGCCGATCAGTTCCAGGCCGCCGGCGGGCAGCCGGTGGTAGAGCATGATCGCGGTGGCGTCCACATGCGGCCCCAGCTGCTCCAGCAGCACCGCGGCCAGTCCCTGGGCGCTGTGCACGCGCAGCAGGGCGTGGCCGAGCCGGGCCAGCGTGGGGGCGTCGTCGGGGACGGCCGGCTGTTCCTGGCCGGGAGCGGCGACGGCGGTCCGGGCGGCCGGCCGCTGCTTCTGCGGGGGGCGGGGCTGCGGTGCCGCCAGCGTGCCCAGGGTGATCCAGCACTCCTCCAGCAGGGTGCGGTCGGCGGTCTTGGCCCGGTGCAGCAGTTCCTCGTAGGCCGCTTCCGGGGAGCAGCCGGTCAGCGCCATCACGGCGCCCTTGGCCCGCTCCAGCACCGCCGAGGTCGCGGCCAGGTCGTGCAGCCGGTCCATCTCGGCGCGCTGCCGGGCCACCACCCGGCTCAGGGCGGCCACGTCGGGCACGGCTCCGGACTCCGCCGGAACGGCCGGTTCGCTCGTCACGCCACGAGCATCGCACAGGAGTGCTTCCTCGCTCGTGGTCTCGGCACAGACGATCGGCCTCACCGGTCGGGCGGGGGATACAGCCACAGCCGCAGCACCCTGCTGAGCAGGGGCATCATGAGAAACGTCAGTACCGGCAGCAGGACCACCGGAAAGACGGCGGCGCGCAGCGGCAGGGGCCACGCGGTGGTGTGCGGGGTCACCAGCCACTGGATCAGCAGCGTGAACGGATAGGCGCCGAGGAACGTGGTGAGCACCATCTTCCAGCGGGGCGGCGACTGCACGCTGGTGCCGGGAAGGCTGAACCAGGTCTCCAGACCGGTGGTGGACTGCCGCTCGCTGCTGACCTCGGTCGCGACGCCCTCGATCCGCTCGTGCCAGCCGGCGCGCTCCTCGGAGCGCAGCCAGGCGCCGAGCCGGTCGGCGTCGCTGAAGCGCAGCACGGCGTGGTAGCGGTGGCCGCCGTCGGCGGGCCGCAGCCAGGAGACGCCCTGGTTGCCGGGGAATTCGCGGGCGCAGCGGGAGACGCCGTGCGTCCACTCCTCGAACTCGTGCTCGTGCCCGGGCCGCACCCGCCAGGTGAGCACGGTGGTGACGGGTTCGGGGCGCCGTTCGTGGGTGGTACTCATGTCCCCTCCCGTGTCCCACGGGAGGAGCGGGCCATGCGCGCGAAGGCGGTGCCGGACGGACGGCGTCGTCGGCCCGCTGGTTCGCGGGCGTGGCGGTCAGCGGGCGCCGGCCGGGGTCAGCGCCTCGGCGACCGCGCGGACACTGCGGGCGATGTGCTGCAACTGCATGACCTCGGCCGCGTACATCTTGATCGTGTGCTCGATGACCGACTCCGGCAGGCCGAGCCGGGGCAGGTCGGCGCGGGCGGTCTGCAGGGCCGTGCGGGCGACGCGGATCTCCTGCTGGACCTGGATCTGCGCATGGCGGGCGAGCAGCACCGGGTGCCGGATCAGGGCCGGGTAGCTGGCGTAGCGCGCCGGCACCAGCTCGCGCAGCCACCGCACGGCCGAGCGCTCCCAGTCGTAGGAGCCGGGGGTCTTCACCTGGCACGGCCAGTCCGGGCTGATGCGCGTCGTCGTCAGGGCCATGGTCGTCGCTTCCGGCGTCGGGTGCGGTGTTCCGGGGAAGGGGAGGCGGCCCCGGCCTAGGGGATGACCGGGGCCACCACGGGCGCGCTCGCACAGGTGAGACGCCCGGCCGCGCCGCCCGTTCGCCGACGTGGGTAGGGGACGGCGGCCTGGGGGCGGGTACGACCTGGAGCAGTATTTATATATGCCGTCCGCTTTGCAAGGCGTATGAAAACATTCATGCGCGCTTTCCTACGGGTGGTCCCGCTGTGCACCGCTATGAGCTGTGCGCGGGGGCGACGCGGGCCCGCTCGGTCCCGTCAGTCCCGCAGGAAGAACTGGTACTCGTCGGCGACCTGCTCGTACTCCTCAAGCCGCGCCTGCGTCCGCTCGGGGCCGGCGTCCGTCATGGCCTGCAGCAGCGCGGCGGCCATCACGCCGGGTGCCGCGTAGGAGTCGAACACCAGCCGGGAGCCGGTCCCCGTGGCGAAGGTGACGTCGGCCTCGGCCACGACAGGGCCCAGCGCCAGGTCGGTGATCAGGGCCACCTTCAGCCCGGCCCGCCGCGCGACCCGTACGGCGGTGAGCGTCTCCTGCGCGTGCCGGGGCATGGAGAACGCCAGCACCCAGGTGCCGCCGGCCTCCCGGGACTGCAGCAACGCGTCGTAGGCGACGCTGCCGCCCAGCGTCACCAGTCGTACGTCGGGGTGGATCCGGCGGGCCGCGTAGGCGAAGTACTCGGCGAGCGAGGCCGAGATGCGCAGTCCCAGCACCGTCAGCGGTGTCGACTCCGACAGGCTGCGGCCGACCTCGATCACCTGGTCGGGGTCGGCGAAGTCGCGCCGCAGGTTCTCCAGGTTCTCGATCTCGGCGTCGACGGCGGCCTGCAGCTCGTTGGCGCGGTTGTCCTCGGCCGGACCGCCGGCCAGCGTGCCGAGCGCGATCGCCTGCAGCCGCTCCCGTAGCGCGGGGTAACCGCTGAAGCCGACGGCGCCGGCGAACCGGGTCACCGACGGCTGGCTGACGCCGACCCGGTCGGCGAGGTCGGTGATCGACAGAAAGGCGGCCTCGGTGATGTGCTCGATCAGGTACTGGGCGATGCGCCGCTGCCCCGGGGACAGCCGGGGTCTGTCGAAGAGCGTCCTGAGCTGGGAAGTCGGGGACGCCTCCGCCTCCGGGGCGGTCTTGCCCGAGGTGATCGCTGACGCCTGTGCGCGTGCCTGCTGCGGCGATGGCACCGGTGCGCCTCCTTTGTCTCCCACAGGGCCTCAACATAGCTCACTCACCGTGTCGAACAGGGCGGATGGATACCCCGGCGCCCGCCGGGAACCCGGCGCGGGACAAGATCCGCGACGACACGTCAGGAGCAGTGCGGCATGACCGTCCCCGAGGAGAACCGGGCGAGGACCGGCACCACCGACGACACCCTCAAGGCCGCGGGCGGCGCCCGGGAGGCGAAGGGGCCGAAGGAGCCGAACGAGACGAAGGACCGGGGCGCGAGCGGGCGGACCCTGCGGGAGGCCCTGGAGGAGGCCCAGGTGCGGCCGGACGACTTCGAGGAGAAGTGAGGGGGGGAGCCGAGCCATGGGAGCCCTCACCGGGCTGGAACGGGCCCTGGAGCAGCGCTGGGAGGCGCTGTGGGAGCGCGTCGTCGGCCGCGAGCCGGTCGAGCTCCTCGCGGCCCTGCGCCGCGAGTGCGACGAGCATGCCGTGGTGTGCAGCGAGAGTCTCGTCGTCGTGCCCAACGCCTACGACGTCGAACTCGACGCCTCCGTCCACGACGAGCTCACCCGCCACGGCAGCCGGATCGGCCAGGCCCTCACCGACACCCTGATCCGGCACGCGGAACACCACGGCTACGCCTGGGCGGGCCCTCTCACCGTGCACATCACCCGCTCCCACGAGGTGCCCAACGGCCGCTACCGCATCGCGAGCACCGTGATGCGCCACGTGAGCGCGGAGGCCTTCGAGGCGGTCCGCTAGCGCCGGGGGCGCCGGATGCGGCGGGCCGGTGGGGGGGCCGGTGCTCGGCGCGGAGCGCGGGACGCGTCGCGCCGGCGTCGGCGCGTGTGTCGGCGGGGGCGCCGGTGCGGTGCGCCGGTGGAGGTGGGCTGTCGGCACCGAGGCGCGGGGGGCGTCGCGCCTGGGCCCGTCCGGCCGCCGGTTCCAGGCGTTCCGCCGGGGACCGCGTCGGCGTGCTTCCGGGGGCCGGAGACGAGTGGCGGCCTGCGGACCGTCTCTCCGCCGCGCTTGGCCGCCACGCCCCGTTGGCGGTGGCTTGCCCGCCTCCCAGCTGACGGAGGCGGCAGCGTCGGGCGACGCGGCATGCCGGTGGGCCGGCAGTCGATGCGTGGCGGGATGTGCGGCAGGCGCCGGTCGACTGGCGGCGCGGGGCGCCGGCTGCCGTGCGCCGGTGGAGGACCGCTTACGGCGCGAAGGCGCGCGGGCGCCGCCCCTGGGCCCGTCCGGCCGCCGGTGACAAGCGGCCGTGGGACCGGGCGGGTCGCACGGCCTCCCCGGTCGCGGGGCAGCTTATCGGCGGAAGATCGTGATGGAGTGGCCGACCTCCTCCACCGGGTGGCTGTCGGCCACCAGTTCGGCCAGTCGGCCACGGGCCTTGGCCAGGGCGGAGTCGGAGACCACCAGCAGGCCGTGCACCTGTTCGGGCGGGACCAGCCGTGGGTCCGGCGCGTGGATGCCGTAGGCCGACGGCACTCCGCTGCCCTTGTACACCAGCCACACCCGCTCACCGCGATGGCGCTCCCGCAGCCGCCGGGCGAGCCGGCCGAGGTCCTGGCCCCAGTCGACGTTGGAGTCGTGCAGCCGCAGATGGGTGCGCGCCGGACCGCCGAACGCCTCGTTGGAGTACGGCAGGTAGTACGGGAACGTCCGCAGCGAGCTGACGGCGACCCACAGCACCAGCAGCCAGGTCACCGTGGGCAGCCATCGCCACCGGACGGCGAGGGCGCAGCCCGCCGCGACCGCCAGGAACACCGGCACGAACAGCGCGTACCGGGTGCCGAGGTCGCGGGAACCCGTCATGGCCGCCGCCAGCAGCACGCCGGTGGGCGCCAGCAGATAGGCCGCCGCGGGCCGCAGCCGCCGCCGGGCGCACAGCGCGACCGCGCCCACGGCCCACAGCGCGAGCATGCCGAGCGGGGTCTTCACCAGCAGGGCGGCCGGCAGGTAGTACCAGAGCGAGCCGGTGTACAGCCGCCCGAACAAAAACCCCTGCCAGGGCTGGTTCTCGAAGGCGAACTGCATGCGCAGCCCGTCCCGGTACTCCAGCGGGAACGGCAGCAGCCGCACCAGCAGCCCCCGCAGCCCGTGCACCACCGGCACATGCTGCTCCGGCGCCCACCGCAGCCGCGGATCGACCACCAGATACGCCGCCCATACGACGGCCACCGCGGCCAGGGCCACGACCCCCGCCCCGGCCGCCGCCCGCAGCAGCCGTTCCCGCCGCCGCCCGGCCACGCACGCGTGCCGGGCCGACACCGCCGCCAGCGCCAGCAGCACCGGCACGGCCGGCAGCGCGGCCGCCTTGGTCGCCAGCGCAGCGCCCAGCGCCGCCCCGGCGAGCGGCAGGTGGCGCGTGGGCCGCAGCCGGGCCCGCCACAGCAGCCACACCGACGTCAGCAGGAAACCTGCCGCTGGCACGTCGAGCGTGGCGAGGGACCCGTGGGCGATGACGTCCGGCGAGAAGGCGTACAGCGCGAGCGCCACGAGCCCGGCCGCCGGCCCGGCGAGATCCCGGGCGAAGGCCCACACCACCAGTCCGAACAGCAGCGTCAGCACGATCACCGGCAGCCGCGCCCAGAACATCACCCGCCACGGATCGTTCCCCGAGCCGTACAGCAGGTGCTGCCCGATCCGCTGCTGGTTCCCCGTGAAGGAGGCGTCGTAGCGGGGCCCGGCGGCGGCCACCCCCGTGGCGATCACCAGTTTGCCGAGCGGCGGATGCTCGGGATTGACGCGCAGGCTGTGCTCGTGCAGGTACACGGCCGCGGCACCGACGTAGACGGGTTCGTCGACGGTCGGCGTCTGCTGCACCGCGGCGGTCACCATGGCCACGGCCATCTGCCCCAGCAGCACCACGACGAGCAGCGGCACCACCCACCGCCGCCGGGCCCCGACCGACCACGTCGGGACGCTCCGAGGCCCCGCCACCGGGCGCCGCTGCGCCAGACCTTCCGCCACGCCCAGGGGTACGGCCCGCGGCGGGCCCCGGTTCACCCGTGGTCAGCCGCGCGCGATCACCGACGTGTCCGGCAGGGCCAGGGAGACCACCGGCACCACGAGGTCGGCCCGCCCCCGGGTCGTCGCCACCAGGTCGGCGTTGCGCTGGTCCGTGCCCCGGACCCATGCCACCGCCTCCTCGTGCCCCTTGCCGAACTCCTCGTGGCGGGCGACCAGACGCCGTACCCGCTCCGCCTCGGGCAGCTCGCAGAACCAGACCTCGTCCAGCGCCGCCCGCACCCGGGACCACGCGCCGCTGTCCAGCAGCAGGTAGTTGCCCTCCGTCACCACCAGGCGGGCGGCCGGCGGGACGGGGATCGCACCGGCGAGGGGCTGCTCCAGCACGCGCTCGAAGCCCGGCGCGTACACGACGTCCCCGGTGTCCTCCCGCAGCCGCCGCAGCAGGGCCGCGTACCCGGCCGCGTCGAAGGTGTCGGGGGCGCCCTTGCGGTCCCGGCGGCCGAGCCGGTCCAGTTCCGCGTCGGCGAGGTGGAAGCCGTCCATGGGCACCTGCACGGCCCATGGCTCGCCCTCGCCGTTCAGCGCCCGTACCAGGTGCTCGGCGAGGGTGCTCTTGCCCGAGCCGGGGCTGCCGGCGATGCCGAGGACGGCGCGCGTGGAGGAGGCGCGGACCAGGGCCCGGGCACGTGTCAGCAGTTCGTCGAAGGTCGGCACGCAGCCGAGTCTGCCATTCGCCGAAATCGCGCCGTGTGGCGTGTGCCACCCCGTAGGAGCCGCCGAGTGGGGAACGGTGAGGGTATGACGACGGATCTCGGTCTGCCCGAAGACATCCAGGCCTGCCTCTTCGACCTCGACGGGGTCGTCACCAAGACGGCCGTGGTGCACGCGGCCGCCTGGAAGGAGACGTTCGACGCGTTCCTGCGACAGCGGCAGGGCGCGGACGCCGAGCCGTTCAGCGACGACGACTACGACCAGTACGTCGACGGGCGGCCCCGCGCCGACGGGGTGCGCACCTTCCTCGCCTCCCGGGGCATCCAGCTGCCGGAGGGCGGGCCGGACGACCCGCCGCACGCGGCGACCGTGCACGGCCTCGGCAACCGCAAGAACGAGCTGCTGCTTGAGAAGATCCGCACCCAGGGCGTCGAGGCGTACGAGGGCACGCTGCGCTACATCGAGGCGGTACGCGGGCGGGGCCTGGCCACCGCCATCGTCTCGTCCAGCGCCAACACCCGGGACGTACTGAAGTCCATCGACGCCGAGAAACTCTTCGACGTACGGATCGACGGGGTCGTCGCCGCGGAGCGCGGCCTGCCGGGCAAGCCGCACCCCGACACCTTCCTCGCCGCGGCCGCCGACCTCGGCGTCGAGGCGGGCCGTGCCGCCGTCTTCGAGGACGCCCTGGCCGGCATGGACGCCGGGCGTGCGGGCAGGTTCGGCTACGTCGTCGGTGTCGACCGCGTCGGCCAGACCGACGCGCTGTACGCGCACGGCGCGGACCGGGTCGTCAAGGACCTCGCGGAGCTGGGAGGGCAGGCGTGATCACCGAACGGTCGTACACCGTCGAACCGTGGGCCGTCCGCGAGACCTCCCTCGACCTGGACCTGCTCGCGCAGAGCGAGTCCGTCTTCGCCCTGTCCAACGGCCATGTCGGCTGGCGCGGCAACCTCGACGAGGGCGAGCCGCACGGCCTGCCCGGCGCCTACCTCAACGGCGTGTACGAGCTGCACCCGCTGCCGTACGCCGAGGCCGGCTACGGCTACCCGGAGTCCGGGCAGACGGCGATCAACGTCACCAACGGCAAGGTGCTGCGCCTCCTCGTCGACGACGAGCCCTTCGACCTGCGCTACGGCCGGCTCGTCGCGCACGAGCGGAAGCTGGACCTGCGCCGGGGCGTGCTGGAACGCGTCTGCGAATGGACCTCCCCGGCCGGCACCACCGTCCGGGTGCGCTCCACGCGGCTGGTCTCCCTCACCCAGCGGGCCGTCGCCGCCGTCGCCTACGAGGTCGAGCCGGTGGGCAGCCGGGCCCGCGTGGTGATCCAGTCGGAGCTGGTCACCAACGAGAGCCTGCCCGACCCGAACGGTGACCCGCGTGCCGCGCGCGCCCTGAAGTCGCCGCTGGAGCCGGAGGAGGACATGGCGGTGGGCCCCCGGCTGCGGCTGGTGCACCGCACCCGGCGCAGCGGTCTGCGCGTCGCGGTGGCCGCCGACCACCGCGTCGAGGGGCCCGAGCGCACCGTCACCAGCAGCGAGTCCAACGTCGACGTGGCCCGCTTCACCGTCACCTCCGTGCTGGAGCCGGGGCAGCGGCTGCGGGTGGAGAAGCTCGTCGCGCACGGCTGGTCCGGCGCCCGCTCCCGGCCGGCGATGAGCGACCAGGTGGAGGCCGCGCTCGCCGCCGCCGACCACAGCGGCTGGCAGGGCCTGCTGGACGACCAGCGGGCCTATCTCGACGACTTCTGGGACGTCGCCGACGTCGAGGTCGACGGCGACGAGGAGATCCAGCAGGCCGTCCGCTTCGCCCTCTTCCACGTCCTGGAGGCCGGCGCGCGCGCCGAGCAGCGCGCCATCCCCGCCAAGGGCCTGACCGGCTCCGGCTACGACGGGCACGCCTTCTGGGACACCGAGATGTTCGTGCTGCCGCTGCTGACCTACACCGCGCCCGGCGCCGTCTCCGAGGCGCTGCGCTGGCGGCAGAACACCCTGGACGCGGCCCGCGAGCGCGCCGCCCAGCTCGGCCTGCGCGGCGCCGCGTTCCCCTGGCGCACCATCGAGGGCCAGGAGGGCTCCGCGTACTGGCCGGCCGGCACCGCCGCCTTCCACGTCAACGCCGACATCGCGGACGCCGTCGTGCGGTACGTGGCGGCCACCGGCGACGTCGCCTTCGAACGCGAGACCGGCCTCGAACTCCTCGTGGAGACCGCCCGGCTGTGGCGCTCCCTCGGCCACCACGACCACGCCGGCGCCTTCCACATCGACGGCGTCACCGGGCCCGACGAGTACAGCGCGGTCTGCGACGACAACACCTACACCAACCTCATGGCCCGGCAGAACCTGCTGACGGCCGCCGACGCCGCCGAACGCCACCCCGAGCAGGCCGCCCGCCTCGGCGTGGACGACGAGGAGACCGCCGCCTGGCGCGACGCCGCCGCGGCCATGAACATCCCCTACAACGCCGAGCTCGGGGTGCACGAGCAGCATGCGGGATTCACCCGCTACCAGCGCTGGGACTTCGCCGGCACCCGCGCCGACCAGTACCCGCTGATGCTGCACTTCCCCTACTTCGACCTGTACCGCAAGCAGGTGATCAAGCAGGCGGACCTGGTGCTGGCCATGTACACCTGCGACAGCTTCTTCGACGAGGAGCACATCGCCCGCAACTTCGCCTACTACGAGCCACTGACGGTGCGGGACTCCTCGCTCTCGGCGTGCGTGCAGGCCGTCGTCGCCGCGCGGGCCGGCCATCTGCGCCTCGCCTACGACTACACGGCCGAGGCCGCGCTGATGGACCTGGCCGACCTGGAGCACAACACCCGCGACGGGCTGCACATCGCCTCCCTCGCCGGCACCTGGACGGCCCTGGTCGCCGGCTTCGGCGGCATGCGGCGCGACGGCGACAGCCTGCGCTTCGCCCCCCGCCTGCCGGAGCGGTTCAGCCGGCTCGCCTTCCGGCTGCGGCTGCGCGGGAGCTGTCTGCGCGTGGAGATCGGCCCGGACAAGGCCGTCTACACGCTGCTGTCCGGACCGCCGCTGACGCTCCGCCACCACGGCGAGCAGGTGACCCTGACCACCGACACCCCCGCCGTGCGCCCCGTCCCGCCCGCCCCGCAGCGCCCGGAACCGCAGCAGCCCCCGCACCGGGTCCCGAACGCGCGCTGAGGGCACGGGGCCGTGCGCTGCGCCGTGGAAGAGCCTGGGCCGCCCGGTGGCCCGGGAAGAGCCTGGGCCGTGTGATGGTCCCGGGTCGCCCGGCGGGCCCGGGGAGGAGCGCGTCGACCGCTCGGCCCATCCCGCCGGGCCGCGGACGGCGGCGCCGGTTACGTTGGCGCTGATCACCGCACGCGCGGAGCCGGCCGGCGCCCTCCGTACGCGGTCCCCAGCCACCGCAGGGAGGGGCCGGCCCATGGCCGACAGCGCGCACAGCACCCGCGCCGGTGCCCAGCCCGCCCGGCGCCCGGTGAGCGCGCCCACCCCTTGCGCGCCGGGCGGCGGCACCGGCCTGCTCGCCCTCGTCGCCGCCCTGTTCACGACGGCCCAGCTGCTGCTCGTGCACCCGTCGATGGGCCTGGGCTGGGACGAGACCGTGTACGTCAGCCAGGTCTCCGGCCACGCGCCGGCGTCGTACTTCAGCGCGCCACGCGCGCGTGGCGTCAGCCTGCTGGTGGCGCCCGTCGCCTCCTGGTCGTCGTCCACCGTGCTGCTGCGCGTCTACCTGGCCGTCCTTTCGGGCGCGGCCCTCTGGCTGGCGCTGCGCGCCTGGCGCGGCCTGTTCCCGGTCCGGGTGCTCGCCGCGGCGGGCGCCCTGTTCGCCGGCCTGTGGGTGACGCTGTTCTACGCCCCGCAGGCCATGCCCAACTACTGGGTGGCGACCGGGGGTCTGGCCTGCGCCGGATGCTTCCTGCGGGCCAGGGCGGACCCCGCCGACCGCTGGGCGTGGTGGGGCATGGCGGGCTCGGCCGCCCTCACGGCGCTGATGCGGCCCACCGACGCGGTCTGGACCACGGCCCCGCTGCTCGTGCTCGCGGCCGCGACCCGGCGATGGCGAGCGCTCGCGTTCCTGGCCGCCGGGCTCGCGGCCGGCGCCGCCGAGTGGGTGATCGAGGCGTACGCCGACTACGGCGGCCTCGGCCGCCGCCTCGCCGACGGCTCCCGCCTCCAGGGCGGACTGGGTCTGCACTTCGCCGTCGACGACCAGCTGCGCAGCCTGGACGGACGCACCCTGTGCCGCCCGTGCGACGTGCCGGCCCCGCATCCGGCGGTGACCCTGTGGTGGTTCGCGCTGCCGCTGCTCGCCGCCGCCGGGCTGGCCGTCGCCGTGCGGGCCGGCCGCACCGTGCCCACGCTGGTGGCGCTGGCGTGCGCGGTCACCGCCGCCGTGCCGTACCTGTTCCTCATCGAGTACGCCGCCCCGCGGTTCCTGCTGCCGGCGTACGCCCTGCTGGCCCTGCCGGTCGCGGACGCCCTGCTGCGGCCGGTGACCGGCCCGCGCGGACGCCCGCTGCTCGCCGCCGCGGTCGCGGTCGCGCTCGCCGGCCACCTCGCGGTGCAGTACGCCGTGGTGCGCGCCACGGTGGCCCGCACCACCGAGCAGCACCGGGCCTGGTCCCGCACCGCCGCCGAACTGCACCGGCTCGGGGTACGCCCGCCCTGCCTGCTCACCGGCCACGAGGCCCTGCCGATCGGCTACTACGCCGGCTGCTCCTCGGCCGCCACGTCCGGCCCCAACGCCAACGCCACCGAGGCCGGCATCACCGCCACCGCACGCCGCGTCCCCACCGCGCACCTGACCACCCGGGACGGCGCCCCGGCCGCCTACGCCCGCACCTGGCAGCCGCACCCCTTCGCCGGCCTGCGCATCTACGTCGCGAACCGGGCCCGGCTGCGGATCAGCCGGCGTGCAGGACCCGGAAGCGGTCCGGCTGCGCCGGGTCCCGGTCGACGACCTGGACCGGTGCCCCGGCCCACTGCCAGACGCTGACGCCCGGGACGCGGGAGAACTCGATCCGCCCGCGGGTGCCGTCGACCGCCACGTGCGGCCAGGCCGCGGCCACGCCGGCCCGGTCCGCGCCCCGCGCCCGCAGCGCATCGGCGAGGACGGTGACCGCGTCGTAGCCCTCGAAGGCGACGAAGGACGGCGCCTCACCCAGCCGCTCACGCAAAGCCTTCCCGACGCGTTCGCCGAGCGGGGTGAGGTGTTCCGGCAGGTAGCGCAGGAACGGGACGGCGGCGCCGTCGTCGCCCAGCAGCGCCGCCCATGTGGCGAACTCGGGCTGCCCGGCCGGCGCACCGATCAGGAGGTCGCCCAGGCGCGGGTCGCGGCGGACGGACCGGACGACCGGCACGGCCGGCTCGGGGTGACCGACCAGCAGCAGGAGCGCGGTCGCGCCCTCGTCGACGAGCGCGTCGCACACCGTCCGCGGGGTGAGCGTGCGCATGTCGAGCTCGACGACGCTGCCGCCGCGCGGAGCGAGGTGGTCCCGCAGAACGCGGGTCCCGGACTCCCAGTAGACGCTCGGCTGGACGGCCACGGCGATCCGGCGGTGGCCCGCGCCGAGGAGGAAGTCCGCGAAGATCCGCCAGCCGCGGGACTGCGCCGGGGGCAGGCGCGCGACCCACTGCGTCGGCTCGTCGGTGAGCGCGTCGATGACCGCCGACGAGCACAGGAACGGCACGCCGAGGGCGTCGGCCCGGGCGGCGGCGGCGCGCGCGACGACGCTGTGGTACTCGCCCGTCACCGCGACGACGCCCAGTCCGGCCAGTTCGTCGACGGCCGCCGCGGCCTTGTGCGGATCGGCCGCGGTGTCGCGGACCACCAGTTCCAGCGGCCTTCCCGCGATCCCGCCGGCGTCGCCGACCTCGGCGGCGGCCAGTTCGAGGCCGGCGAGCAGGTGCCGCCCCGCCTCGGTCCAGCCGGGCCGGGTCAGCGGAACGAGAACGCCGATCCGGGCGGACGAGCCGTCAGTTCGCTCGGCCCCGGAGGGCGATGGTGGCGTGTTCATGCGTGGCGTCTCCCTGGTGACGATCCGGCCGTGGTGCCTCCGGATCGCAGAATGATCATCAGCGTGGCGCCGAGGGTAGCCGAGCCCCGGTTCACCCGGCCGAGGGGGTTGGACCCGGCTCAACGGGAAACGCGGAACGGGACCCACGTACGCGAACGAGGCGACACGGCAACCGAGGGAGGCAGCCATGGGCACCCGCCCGGAACCGATGGCCGACGACGCCTACCAGCCCACCGGAAGCAACGAGGAGCAGGAGGACGCCGCACCCCTGGACCTGCAGGACGCCGTCGACGAGCGGACCTACGACGACACCCTCGACGAGGGCTACTCACCCCCGGAGAAACCGCTCGGTGTGACCAAGCACGGCACGACCGCCGCCGAGCAGCACGACGGCGAGACCCTCGACCAGCGGCTGGCCCAGGAGCGCCCCGACGTGCAGGCCCCGGTGGGCGACGGCGTCGGCGACCTGCCCGGCGGTGAGGGCGAACCCGTCGACCCCGAGGCCGGGGCGGACCGCGCCGGGCGTCTCGTCGCTCCGGACGAGGGCGTGCGCGCCGACACCGAGAAGGACGCCGTCGCCGAGGACGAGGGCATCGACGGGGGCGCGGCCGGCGCGGAGGAGGCCGCGGTGCACGTCGTCTCCGACGACGACCTGACCGAGTCGTAGCGCACCGCGCGCAACCCGCGTGGGGCGGTCCCCTGAACGTTCAGGGGACCGCCCCACGCGGGTTCCCGGGGTCCAGGCGTCCGGCCCTCAGGGCAGCAGCTTGTCCAGTGCGGCGGGGCCCTCCTGCGCCAGCTTGCGCTTGGCCCACTCCAGGTTGCGCGGAGTGATGTCGCGGCCCGCGGCCAGCACGACGTCCTCGGGGGAGACGTCGGTACCGGTACGCGCGTGCAGCAGGCGGTCGGGAGTGGCCCGCTCCTGGGACGGCTGGGACGCCTCAGGCTGTGAAGTCGGCATGGCGATGCTCCTTGGGTCCGGATGGCTGCGACGGCCCGGTGCTCGCATCGGGTCCACTATCACCATTCATCCATCCGGCGCACCCTGCATCCGGACGGCGCGGGCACGCGGGCCGCAGCGGCTTTCTCGTGCCGCCGGAGTACCGCGCCACCGCCCGCGTAACCCCTCCGCCGCCCGTGCCGATCCCGGGCGCACCCGCCGGTCCGGCCCGTCCGTGTCCCCCCGGCGGGGCCCTGTGCCCGCTGCTCCGAGATGCCGCGCCCCGGTGCCCGGCGTCTAATGGGAGGGGTCGGAGCACCCCGCCGGGCGCAAGCCAGGAAGGGCCGGGCCGATGTCACGCACCCGAGAACGCACTGGGGGACGCCGGAGCGCTGCGGCAGGGGGCGCCGCAGGGGCGGGGGGCCTGCGAGGACTGGGGGAGTGGTGCGCCAGGCACTGCGTCGTGGTCATCGTGGTGTGGCTCGTCGCGCTGGCGGCCCTGCAGGTCCTCAACAGGAACTTCGGCGGGGACTACTCCGACAACTTCTCCCTGCCCGGGGTGCAGTCCCAGCAGGGCCTGACCGTGCTCAAACAGCACGATCCGGCGGCCGGCGGCTACGGCAGCCAGATCGTGCTGCACGACAGCAGCAAGTCGCTCACCACGCTGAGCTCGCAGATGTCCACGACGGTGGGCGACCTGCAGAAACTGCCGCACGTCCTGTCGGTGCAGAACCCGCTCACCGCCCCCGGCTCCACCCAGGGCAAGCCGGCGCCGAGCAGCGTCGGCCCGCTGTCCTCCGACGGAAGCACCGCCTACATCACCGTCCGCTTCGACGTGCAGCCCTCGACCCTCGGCGACAGCTACCTCAACGGCGTGGACAGCGCCGTCCAGCCGCTGCGCTCGGCCGGCGCGCAGGTCGAGTACGGCGGACCGCTCGGCGAACTCGCCCGGCCCGCCGCGGACGACCGGGTCAGCGAGATGATCGGCTTCGCCGTCGCCATCGTCGTCCTGCTGATCGGCTTCGGCAGCATCATCGCCGCCGGTCTGCCCCTGGTCACCGCGCTGATCAGCGTCATCTGCGGACTCGCCTGCCTGGGCCTGCTCGCGGCGGTGTTCACGTTCGCCACCGTCTCCCCGACCCTGGCCACGATGATCGGCCTGGGCGTCGGCATCGACTACGCCCTGTTCCTGACCACCCGTCACCGCCAGCACCTCATGGACGGCGACGATCCGGTGCGCGCCGCGGGCGCGGCGGCCACGACGAGCGGACGGGCCGTGCTGGTCTCCGGCACCACCGTGATCATCGCACTGGCCGGCCTCTTCGCCTCCGGCGTCGACTTCATCGGCCTGCTGGGGCTGGCCGCGGCCGTCACCGTGGTCACCGCCGTCGTCGGAGCGCTCACCCTCGTGCCCGCGCTGCTCGGGCTGATCGGCAGACGCATCGATCGCTACCGGGTGCGCCACCCGGTCGCCGAGACGGACGCCGAGCCGGGCGCGACACCGCACGGCACCTGGCACCGGTACGCCCAGCGCGTGGAACGCAGACCATGGCGCTACCTGACCGCGGGCCTGGTGACCGTGGTCGTGCTCGCCATTCCGGTCTTCTCCATCCAGCTGGGCCACATCGGCGACGGCGCCGACCCGACCTCGTTCACCGACCGGCGTGCCTACGACCTGATGACCGACGCGTTCGGGCCGGGTTCCAACGGCCCGCTGACCGTCGTCATCGATCAGAGCACCGTGCCGTCCAGCCAGCGCTCCGCGCTCGCCTCCACGGCCCAGAAGAACCTCAACGCCGTACCGGACGCCGCCACGGTCACCCCGCTGACGGCCACCAAGGACGGGGACGTCCTGATCTCCACCGTCTACTCCAAGTACTCGCCGCAGAACGCCCAGACCACCGACCTGACCAACCGCCTGGTGGACCACACCCTGCCCGACTCGGTCTCCGGCACCACCGCCAAGGGCTATGTCACCGGCACCACCGCCACCCAGGTCGACTTCCGCGACATCGTCGCCAGCAGGCTGGCACTGATCATCGGCGTGGTCGTCGCCCTGGCGTTCCTGATCATCCTCGCCGTCTTCCGCGGGCTGCTCGTCGCCCTCAAGGCCGCCGTGCTCAACGTGCTGTCCATCGCCGCCTCCTACGGCGTGGTGGTCGCCGTCTTCCAGTGGGGCTGGGGCGGTCCGGCGCTCGGCGTCTCGGGCAAGGTGCCCATCGAGAGCTATGTGCCGATGATGATGTTCGCCATCATCTTCGGCCTCAGCATGGACTACGAGATCTTCCTGCTCTCCCGCGTCCACGAGGCCTGGAAACGCACCGGGGACGCCAAGGCCTCGGTCGCGCACGCCCTGGAGATCACCGCGCGGGTGATCACCTGCGCGGCCCTGATCATGGTGAGCGTGTTCGCGGCGTTCATCGTCAGCGACAACATCGTGGTGAAGATGCTGGGCCTGGGCCTCGCCGTCAGTGTCCTCATCGACGCCACCGTCGTACGGCTGCTGATGGTCCCGGCCGTGATGACCCTGCTGGGCAGCCACGCCTGGTGGACACCCCACTGGCTGGACCGGATCCTGCCGCACATCGACGCCGAGGGAGAGTCGGCCGAACAGCCGGCCGACGTCAGCGGGAGCCCGGCGGCGTCAGGGCGAGGACGAGCATCGTGACGTCGTCGCGGATCTCGGGGCTGTACCGCACCAGGTCGGCCCAGACCAGGCCGGGCAGCGCGTCCGGGCCGGCGTCGGCGAAGCGGGGCAGCCGTTCCTGCAGGGGATAGAACTCCCCGGCCGCGTCCCGTGCCTCCAGCACACCGTCCGAGGCCACGAACAGCCGGTCACCGGGCAGCAGGGGCACCGCCGCCCCGGCCTCGGGAAAGGTGTCGGCCAGGCCGAGCCCGAGCGGCGTCCACGGCTTGACCGCCAGCTCCGTGACCGTCTGCCCGCGCAGCAGGACGGGCGCCGGATGACCGCAGGAGACGACGCGGACCGCCCGCGCGTTGGGGGTGAACTCCAGCAGCACGGCCGTCGCGAACAGCTCCGCGTGCTCCGTGCGCGCCGAGTCCACCACCAGCCGCCGGTCCAGACGGGCGGCGACCGACGCGACGTCCGGCTCGTCGAGCACCGCCTCCCGGAAGGCGCCCAGCACGGAGGCCACGGTCGCGACGGCAGCCAGCCCGTGCCCCTGCACATCGCCCAGGACCGCCCGCACACCGTGCGGCCCGGGGCGCACGTCGAAGAAGTCGCCGCCGACGAGCGTGCCGCGCTGCGCCGCCCGGTACAGCCCCGCGCAGCGCACCGGTCCGACCCGCTCCGGCACGTCCGGCACGAGGGCGCGCTGCGCGGCCTCGGCGACCGTGCGCTCCAGGTCCAGCTGGGCGTCGCGGCGGCTGCGCACGAAGGAGACGAAGACGCTCAGCACGGAGACGAAGGTCAGGGTGAGCAGATCGGTGTTGCCGGGCCGGTTCAGCTGGAAGACCGGGATGTTGAGGACGGCGAGGGCCGCTCCGCCCAGCAGCGCGGTGGCCAGCGGTCCGTAGGACAGGACGGCCAGCGGCGGGATCGCGCCCAGCAGGAAGCCGATGTCCTGGGCCTCGGGGGTGATGAGCGCGGCCCCGCACACCCCGGCGACCAGCAGCACCGGCAGCACCCGCACCCAGCGGGGCGGTGGCGCACCGCGCAGCCAACCGCGCCGGTCGTGATACCGGCGCCCCACCGAACCCAGCAGCCTCGCCACACCCCCACGCTCCTACGTCCCCTGGGCGCCCGCACCCCGGGCCCGGCCCGGGGTGCGGGCGTGCCGGTGGCGGGCGATGACGGGCACAGGGGCGATACCGCCCACCCTCTGGCGGCAGGCCCGGTCTGCCGGAGGGCGGCGGGGCCCTAGTCCGCCGACGCCGCCAGCAGGGCCTCCGCCTCGGCGAGGATCTCCGTGACCCGCAGGCCGAACGCGGCGCCACAGGGGTGGGAGCTGCCGTTGCGGGCGGCGGCCAGCAGGGCGTCGACGGCCCGGGCGTAGGACCGCTGCGCCTCCTGGGTCCGTTCCGGGAGCCGGGTCGCGCCCGCCTCTCCGCGCAGTTCCACGACGGCGCCGGCCGCCGCGGGCGGTGCCGTCAGGCTCAGGTCCAGCGTGCTGGAGGCGCCGCCGGTGTGCCGCAGCACCAGGTGCACGGTGTCCGCGGGGCCGTGCGCCGCGGCCGCGACGTCCCGTACGTCGCCCAGCACGGGCAGGAGGACGGACAGCGCATGCGGACCCACGTCCCACAGTGCGCCGCGCTCCCGGCGCCAGGGGGAGGCCGCGTAGGGGCTGTCCGTGGTGAACGCCGCGCCCAGCCACTGCGCCCGTGCGGTGAACCAGCCGCCCACGCCCGCCTGTTCGGCGATCCACGCCTCGGACTCCGGCTGGAAGCGGGTGGTGAAGAAGACGACCGAGGCGACCCGCGCCTCGCGCGCCGCGTCGGCCACCGCCCGTGCGCCGGCGGTGGACGTGGCCAGCGGCTTGTCGAGCAGCAGATGCCGTCCCGCCCGCGCGGCCCGCACCGCGAGGTCGGCCTGCACGTCCGGCGGCAGCGCCACGGCGACGGCGTCCACGTCGCCGAGCAGGGCGTCCACGTCGTCGTAGGCCCGGGTGCCGTGTGCCCCGGCCAGTTCCTTGGCCGCTTCGGGCCGCCGCCCCCACACACCCGCCAGTTCCACCGCGTCGTGTCCGGCGAGCGCCGGGGCGTGCACCCTGTGGGCCCAGGGGCCGGTTCCGAGCAGTCCGATGCGCATGCCGCTCCTCTTCACGGTCGTCCGGCGAGGTCGGGCACGAGCCTCGCACACCGCCGCGACCGTGGGACACCCCGCGTCGGGCCGGGGAGGCGCTCAGGCGGCGTGGCGGGGTGCCGCGTCCGTCGCGCGGGGGGAAGCGGTCGGCTCCGCCGGCGACGACGAACCGGCCCGGCCGCGGATCAGACGCAGATGACGCCGGTGACCGGCGTGGCGGTGCCGCGACGGCACCGGGGTGAACAGGCGGTCCTCCACGCGGTCCAGGACCAGCAGCAGGAGGGACAACAACGGCAGCAACAGTACGGCGACCCAGACCACGGCAACCCCCTAGGCCCTAGGAATGTCTACACGGGTGCTCCGGGCCGAGCCGCTGATGCGTTCGAAGCCGGTGAAGAATCCGTGGCGATGCGCTGCGAAAAGTGTGCTGAATGTGCGTAAAAGGACCGTATGTCCCTCTCGTTTCTTCCGCAACGCGACGACGAGACCGGTGACATTGCCGGTCCCCTCACCACCGCTGTCCGCCGACAGTGGCACCGCCATCCCGACGGCGGCGCCCGCGGCGGACACGGCACCCCGGCCGTGCCCCGGCGACCGGGCGGGCGCTGCCACGACCGAGAGGACCCCACACCGTGCAGCACCCGCGCACCAGCACCGCGACCCCGGCCCACCGGCCGCCCACCGCCCCCACCACCCGCCGCGGCGGCCGGCTCGCCGGCGTCGCCGCCGCCCTCACCGCCGCCGTCGCGCTGACCACCCTCGGCGGCACCACGGCCCACCGGCCGCCCACCGCCCCCACCACCACCCGCCGCGGCGGCCGGCTCGCCGGCGTCGCCGCCGCCCTCACCGCCGCCGTCGCGCTGACCACCCTCGGCGGCACCACGGCCCACGGGGCGGACAACCCCTACGAGCGCGGCCCCGCGCCGACCGAAGCGAGCGTCGAGGCGCCGCGCGGCCCGTACGCCGTCTCCGAGACGACCGTCTCCCCCCTGGCCGTCACCGGCTTCGGCGGGGGCACCGTCTACTACCCGACCAGCACCGCCGACGGCACCTTCGGGGCGATCGCCGTCTCACCCGGCTACACCGGCACCCAGTCCTCCATCGCCTGGCTCGGACCACGCCTGGCGTCACAGGGGTTCGTCGTCTTCACCATCGACACGCTCACCACGCTGGACCAACCGGACTCCCGGGGACGCCAGTTGCTCGCCGCGCTCGACTACCTCACCCAGAAGAGCTCCGTGCGCGGCCGCATCGACAGCACACGCCTGGGCGTCATGGGCCACTCGATGGGCGGCGGCGGCAGCCTGGAGGCCGCGAAGTCCCGGCCCTCCCTGCAGGCGGCCATCCCCCTGACCCCGTGGAACCTCGACAAGACCTGGCCGGAGGTCGCCACGCCCACCCTGATCTTCGGCGCCGACGGCGACACGATCGCCCCCGTCGCCACCCACGCCGAGCCCTTCTACACCAGCCTGCCCGCCTCCCTCGACCGGGCCTACCTGGAGCTGAACGGAGCGACCCACTTCACGCCCAACACCTCGAACACCACGATCGCCAAGTACAGCATCGCGTGGCTGAAGCGGTTCATCGACGACGACACCCGCTACGAGCAGTTCCTGTGCCCGCTGCCACGGCCCGGCCTGACCATCGAGGAGTACCGGGGCAACTGCCCGCACACCTCCTGACCCGCTGGCCGCCCGGCGCTGTGCGCGTGCACCGCGCCGGGCGGTGCGGGTTGGGCGGCGTCACAAGGACGGCCGCACCCCCTCGGCGACACATCGCAGGTGGCGGCGCTGTGAAGCCGTCGAGCGGGAGGGACGTGCGGCTTCCGGGCCGTGTCACGTGTCAGTAACGTCGCGGGAATGACCGGACGGACGCCTCTGGGACCCGCGACACCGCGGTACGTGCCCGGCTCGCGGCGGCACGCGCTGGACGCCTGGCTGGAGCGGCTGCGCGGCGGCGGAGCGTGCGTCGTGACCGGCGAACCGGGAAGCGGCCGCTCGACGTTCCTGGCGCTCGCCGCCCGCTCCTTCGCCGCCGGGCCCGTCCTCGCCGTGCCGGCGGTCCCCGCCGGGTCCGTTCTCGCCGTGCCGGCGGTCCCCGCCGGGTCCATGCTTACTGTCCCGGCGGTCCCCGCCGGGTCCGCGCGGCCGTACGACGGCCTGCGGACCCTGTGTGCCGCGGCCGGCGCGGAGGCCGAGCGCGCCCCCGGCCCGCTCACGGCGCAGCTCCTCACCGCGCTGGCAGCGACTGCCGGGCCGGGAACCGTCCTGGTCTGCGTGGACGACGTCGACCAGTGGGACGCCGCCTCCCGTGACGACCTGGGCCTGCTCGCCGCCCGCCTGCCCGCCGCCGGCCGGATCGCCCTCCTCCTCACCGCCGCCGGACACCGGCCCCTCGACCCGGCCTTCGCCGCTCTGCCGGAGCTGCGCCTGGACCCCCTCACGCCACCGGAAGCCGCGGCCGTGCTGGACGACACGGCCGACGGTGTGCTCGACCCCGGTGTGCGGGACGAACTGGTCCTCGCCGCGGAGGGCAACCCCGCGCTCCTGCTGCGGCTGCCGCGCGGCCTGACGCCCGCTCAACTGGGCGGCCGTGCGCCCCTGCCGCGGCCCCTGGCCGACGCCGGGACACTGGCCGCGCTGGCCGGTGTCCACCTCAGCGGGCTGCCGTCCCGGCAGCGGGAGCTGCTGCTGGTGGTGGCCGCCGCCGTGCACGTGTCGGGGGAGCCCGCCGCGGAAGCGGACCACGCCCTGCGTGCGGCGGCCCGCCTCCGCGACGCAGTGCCCGGCCGTCCGGCGCCGTGGCCATCGGCCGGGCCCGGGGAGCGGCCGGGCCCCGCCGGGCCGACGGTGCGCCAGGAGCCGTCCGACCGTCCCGCGCCCCCGCTGCCCGAGCTGCTTCACCTGGCCGACGGCCGGATCGGCTTCCGCAGCGCCCTGCTGTGCCGGACCGTGTACGCCGGTGCCGAGGACGGGTCCCGCCGTGCCGCGCACCTCGCGCTGGCCCGCGCACTGGCGGACGGCGGCGGTCTGCTCGCGCTGCTGCACCGCTGCCGGGCCGCCATGGCGCCCGAGCCCGCGCTCGCCGCCGCCCTGACGTCCGCCGCGGCCGACCCGGCGCAGGCGGCACCGCCGGCACTGCGCTGCGCGGCGCACATCCGCGCCGCGGAACTCACGCCGGGCGGCCCCGAGCGGGCCCGGCGCTACACCGCCGCCGCCGAGCAGGCACTGCTCGCCGGGCAGCCCCGCCGCGCGCTCCACCTGCTCGACGGTGCCCGCGACTGCGCGCAGCAGTCGCCCTGGGCCGAACTGCTGCGCGGCAAGGCCCTGCTCGCGGACGGCGCCGTCGACGACGCCCGCGAGACGCTCCTGCACGCCGCCGCGCTGCTCGCACCGCAGGACCCGGGACGCGCTGCCGAGGCGACCTTGGCGGCCCTGGACGCGGCCTGGTCGGCGGGCGACGCCGAGGCCTGCCTGCGCGTCCTGGACACCGGGCCGGAGGACTCACCCCGGGCGACGCACCCGGAGAAGCCGGCCGACGCACGACCCGCGTGCGACGTACCCCCCGCCGCCGCGACAGCGGTAGCCCACCCGCCCCGCTCGGGTGCCGCGGCGGGGTCGGGTCCGGCGGAAGGCGGACCGGCCGCCGTCGATCCGGTCCCCGTGGCCGGTGCAACACCGGCAGCCCACCCGCCCCGGTCCTCCG